>JBBSEF010000013.1:0-57980 GCA_038240015.1 Burkholderiales bacterium | reverse complement strand
CTTCGTCGACGGCATCGCGAAGCTGATTCCGTTCAAGCCGGGCCGGCTCGTCACGATCGCCGACGCGAGGAAGGAAGAGCCGCTGCTCGCCGAGCGCGAAGCCAACGAAGACGAAGTGCGCGAAGTGCTCGCGCTTGCAGAACAAGTCGAAGGGATCACGCGCAACGTCGGCATGCATGCGGGCGGCGTGCTGATCGCGCCGGGCAAGCTGACCGACTTCACGCCGCTCTACGTGCAGCCAGGCTCGCACGATCTCACCAACGTCGTCAGCCAATACGACAAGGACGACGTCGAGAGCGTCGGCCTCGTGAAGTTCGACTTTCTTGGGCTCACCACGCTCACGATCCTCGATTGGACCACCGCGCACATCCGCGCGCTTTACGAGGACCAGCGCGATTTCGCGCTCGAGCGCATACCGCTCGACGACCCGAAGTCTTACGACATCTTTCGTCGCGCCGAAACGGTCGCGGTGTTCCAGTTCGAAAGTCCCGGCATGCGACGCATGCTGCTCGAAGCCAGGCCCGATCGCTTCGGCGACATCGTCGCGTTGAACGCGCTGTATCGACCGGGGCCGATGGATCTGATTCCAGAATTCATCGCGCGCAAGAAGGGCGAGAAGTTCGAATACCCCGACCCGCGCGTCAAACACATCCTCGAAGAGACCTACGGAATCATGGTCTATCAGGAGCAGGTGATGCTAATGGCGCAGATCATCGGCGGCTATTCGCTGGGCGGCGCCGATCTTCTGCGGCGCGCGATGGGCAAGAAGAAAAAAGAAGAGATGGACGTGCAGGAGTCCATCTTCATCGAAGGCGCGAAGAAGAACGGTCTGGCGCAATCGCATGCGCGCGATATCTTCCATCTGATGGCCAAGTTCGCGGGCTATGGCTTCAACAAATCGCACGCGGCGGCGTACGCGTTGCTGGCGGTGCAGACCGCGTGGCTGAAGGTGCACTTCGCGGCCGAGTTCATGGCCGCCAACTTGTCGGCGGCCGAGGACGATAGCGACAAGGTCAAGGTCCTGGTCGAAGACGCGCGGCGTCACGGATTGACCGTGTTGCCTCCCGATCTCAATACATCCGAAGCGCGCTTCGTTCCGGTGTGGAAGGATGGCGCGAACGGCGACGCGAACAACGGGGCGAGCGATCCGGCGAACCATCGCGCGAACATTCGAGCGAACCCAGGCGATGCCCGCCGCGCGCGCGCGTTGCGCTACGGCCTGTGCGCCATCAAGGGAACCGGGCAAGCCGCAATCGAAGCGATCGTCGCCGCGCGCCGCGATGGACTCAACCGCGGACCCTACCGCGATCTCTTCGATCTGTGCAGCCGCGTCGACAAGCGTCTGGTCAATCGTCGCGTGATCGAAGCATTGGTGCGAGCCGGCGCGCTCGATGCGCTGACACCCGATGGCCGCGCGGGCAGGGCGACGCAGTTCGCATCGATCGGCCGCGCGATGGACGCGGCCGAACACGCGGAAACCTTCGCCAATCAGGTCAGCCTCTTCGGCGCGCTCGACGAAGCGTCGCATAGACCCGAGCCGATCCAGGTTCCCGCGTGGAGCGAAAAACAGACGCTCGCCGAAGAAAAGAGCGCACTGGGTTTCTACTTCTCGGGCCATCTCTTCGCCGGCTATGAAACCGAGGTGCGACGTTTCGCGCGCACGCCGCTCGCGGCAATCTTGCCTTCGCGCGAGCCGCAGACCGTCGCAGGCATCGTCGCTGCGTGCCGAACGCAGATGACCCGACGCGGCAAGATGCTGATCGTGACGCTCGACGACGCGAGCGGGCAACTCGAAGTGACGGTCTTCAATCAATTGCTCGCAGCGCATCGCTCTCATTTGCGCGAAGACGAATTGGTGATCGTGACCGGCGTCGTCAAGAACGACGAGTTCTCGGGGGGCATGCGGATGGGAGCCGATGCCGTTCTCGATTTCGCGACGGCGCGCGCGCGGTATGCGCGCGGCCTCAGGCTGTCGATGAACGGCGCATCCGATGCATTGCGCCTTCGGCAATTGCTGTCTGCGTATCGCGTGACGAATGGCGATGGCCAGGACGACGCCGCGGTTGCGGAAGTCGGCTGTCGCATCACGATCGCGTATCGCTCCGCGCATGCCGCACCGGGCGCGATGTGCGAGATCGAGCTCGGCGAGTCGTGGCGGATCGTGGCCGACGATGCGCTGGTGCTGGGACTTGGCGAATGGCTCGCGCCCGAGAACGTGCGCTTCGTGTACGCATGAACACGCGGTGATGCGCGCATGAATGCGCCCGTCAGCGAGCTCGACGCAGGATCGGTCGAAGCGGCGATGTGCTTGCAGCGTCCGCACGACGCGATCGACTTCGCCTCCCTGTCCCGCGTGCTGGTCGTGATGCTGCGTCATCACGGTGATGTGTTGCTCACGTCGCCCGTTTACACGGCTCTGAAAGCCGCGAACCCGCGAATTGAAATCGATGCGCTGGTCTATCGAGAAACGCTGCCGGTACTCGCCTTCAATCCCGATCTCTTGCAGGTCCACACGATCGCTCGCGAATGGAAAAAGTCGGGTGCGGTCGCCCATGTACGAGCCGAATGGAAGTTACTGCGGACGCTTCGCGCGCGCCGCTACGACCTCGTGATCCATCTCACCGACCATCGCCGCGGCGCGTGGCTCGCTCGTGGCCTGTCGTCGCGGCTTTCGGTTGCGCCGCGATTGCGCGACGACGCGGGCCTCGCCGCACGTTTCTGGAACGCGAGCTTCACGCATCGCTACGCCAACGCGTCGTCGGTCTATCCGGGCGCTGCGCTCGCGCGCCGTCATACGGTCGAGCAGAACCTGGATGCGTTGAGGCGGCTCGGCCTTGTGATCGGCGACGCGCCGCGTCTGAAAATGGTCGCGGGCGGCGAGGGCGAGCGCGACGCGACGGCGCTGCTCGCGCGGCTGGGCGTGGAAGCCGACTTCATCGCGATGCAGCCCACGTCGCGCTGGACGTTCAAGTGCTGGCCGGTGGCGAGCAACGCGGCGTTGGTCGCGACCTTGCTTCGCCGCGGCGAAACCATCGTGCTGTCGTGCGCGCCCGACGCGCGCGAGCGTGCGATGCTGGTCGCGATCGCCGCCGCGGTGAAGGCCATGCCTGGCGTTCCGATCGAGCGTTTGAAACTCGCCGACGACGACGGCACGCTCAATCGACTCGCCGCGCTGATCGCGCGCGCCAAACTGTTCATCGGCATCGACTCGGCGCCCATGCATATCGCAGCCGCGATGGGCACACCCGTGGTTGCCCTCTTCGGTCCGTCGGGCGAATTCAATTGGGGACCGTGGAAGGCCGCGCACCGCGTCGTGACCAGCGATGCGTACGCGTGTCGTCCCTGCGGGCAGGACGGATGCGGCGGCGGCAAGGTCAGCGATTGCCTCGTCACGCTGCCGGTCGCGCGTGTGCTGGCGGCGATCGACGAGCTCGTCTCGGAAGTCGGCGAGGCCGCTGCATCCACGCCGGACGCGCTGCGCCTCGCATGATGCGGCGCACATGATCCGTCTCGCGGATTGCCGTGCGACTCGAAAATCGCAGCCGTGAAAATCGCTCTCGTCCGCGCCCGCTACAACCCCTTCGGCGGCGCCGAGCGCTTCGTGGCCCGTGCGCTACGCGCCTTGGCTGCCGACCGCGAAGAGCCGGTCGAAGTCGCGGTGCTCGCGCGGCAATGGCAAGACGCGGAAGCCGCGCCGTCCGGTGACGATCTACCGTCGATCCGCTTGATTCGCTGCGATCCCTTCTATTTCGGCAGCGTGTGGCGCGATGCATCGTTTGCGAAAGCGGTTCATGCGCGCTTGCATGAGGAGTCGTTCGATCTCGTTCAAAGTCATGAACGGATCGTGGGCCTGCCGATCTACCGCGCGGGCGACGGCGTACACGCGTCATGGCTGTCACGGCGCGCACGCGTGGCGGATGCGGCGACACGCATCAGCATCGCGCTCAACCCGCATCACCGCTATCTGCTTCGCACCGAGCGCGCGATGTTCGAGCATCCGTCGCTGCGCGCGGTGATCTGCAACTCCGAGATGGTTCGTCGCGAAATCGCCGAGCGTTTCTCGATAGCACCCGACAAGCTGGTGCTCGTGCGCAACGGTGTCGACCTCGATCGCTTTCATCCCGAAGCGCATCTCGCACATCGCGATGCGATGCGACGTCGGCTGAGCATCGCGGTCGATACGCGCGTCTTCGTGCTGGTCGGTTCGGGGTTCGAGCGCAAGGGGGTCAAGCACGCGCTCGAAGCCTTGCAGGGTGTGGCCGAGGCGATGCTCGTCATCGTCGGCGGCGACAAGCATCGCACTCGCTATGAAGCTGAGGCGAAGCGGCTCGATGTCGCGTCGCGCGTTCGCTTCGTCGGCCCGGTATCCGACCCGTTGCCGTACTACGCCATGGCCGACGTGTTCGTCTTGCCGACGATCTACGATCCTTTCCCCAACGCCGTACTCGAAGCCCTGGCGTGCGGCTTGCCGGTGATCACCACCAACGCCTGTGGCGCAGCCGAGGTGATCGAGCCGGGCTTGAGTGGATGGATCGTCGCGCCGGGTCGAACCAAGCCCTTGAGCGAAGCGATGCGAAGCGCCGTCGATCTCGGTTCACCGCAACTGCAGGGGATGTCGCGAGCCGCACGACGTGCGGCCTTGCCTTATTCACTGACCGCGCTATCGACTTCGCTGCTTGCGCTCTATCGATCGCTGATGGATCGGCGATAGCGCATCGCGCCGCTCGCGCAACGATAGGCAGCAGGCCCCGATGCTAAACTCGCCCGCGACTTATGCGGCTTGCCGTGTCTGTCCGCACTCGTCATTCAATGGCCGAATCCCTCCCACCCAAGCCTGAACCATCGACCGCGACGAGCGCTCCGCCGAAGGCTGCGGCATCGTCCCGAGTGGCATCGACGCACTCGGGCCTGCTGTTTCGCCGGCTGTTGGGATACATCAGGCCCTATCTCGGAATCTTCCTGATCGGGTCCTTGTGTTCGGTCATCGCATCGACCACCGATGCCTCCTTCGGTGCGCTGTTGAAACCGCTGGTCGATCGCGGCTTCTCCGGCACGACCGACTATCCGATCCTGATCTATCCGGCGGCGATCGTCGGTTTGTTCATCGTCCGCGGCGTATTCACGTTCCTGAATTCGTATGCGATGGCCTACATCGGCAATCGCGTGCTCAACACCTTGCGCGTCGAAATGTTCGAGCGCCTGGTCGCGTTGCCGACGCGCTACTTCGATGCGCACTCGTCGTCCAGCCTGGTGTCGCGCTTGGTGTTCGAAGCGCAGAACGTGATGCAGAGCGCGACCGGCGTCGTGACCAGCGTGGTGCGCAACAGCTTCACGATCTTCTTTCTGCTGGCGTACCTGCTCTGGCTCAACTGGCGGCTGACCTTGTTCACGATCGTGGTCCTGCCGGTCGTGACCTTCATCGTCCGCAAGCTCTCGCGGCGCATGCGCGAACTGTCGAGGAAGAACATGTACATGACGGGCGAATTGACGCGCGTCGTACAGGAAACCATCGATTGCCAGAAGGTCGTCAAGATCTACGGCGGCGAAGGCGATGCGCGTTCGAGCTTTCGCCAGACCGTCGATCGCCTGCGCGGCAACGCGATGCGCATCAGCGTGACGAGTTCGGCGACGGTGCCGATCACGCAATTGCTGATGGCGCTGGCGGTGGCCTGCATGATCTATTTCGCGCTAGAGCTCGCCCGCTCGGACCAGATGACCGCGGGCGACTTCGTGTCCTTCATCGCGACCACCACCTTCCTGCTTGCACCGATGAAACAGTTGGCCGAAATCAGCGGCCCGTTCGAGCGCGGGCTCGCCGCTGCCGAGGGCGTGTTCTCGCTGATCGACGAGCATGTCGAGGACGACCGCGGGACGGTGGATCTGGGGCGTGCGCGCGGCGAGATTCGCTTCGTCGACGTCGAACTGCAATATACCGATGGCGCTGCCAAGGACGCCAAGCCGACGGGCTCGACCGGGCCGCGCGCTGCGGCGGTCAATGAGACGCGCATGCGCCGCGCCGCGCTTCAGAAAATCAATCTCGACATCGCAGCCGGCGAGACCATCGCGTTGGTCGGCTCGTCGGGCGGCGGCAAGACCTCGTTCGCGAATCTGATTCCACGCTTCTATCACGCGACCGCAGGACGGATCCTGATCGACGGCACTCCGATCGAAGACATCCAACTCGCCAGCCTACGCGCCCAGATCGCGATGGTCAGTCAGGACGTCGTGCTGTTCAACGAAACCATCGCGCACAACATCGCCTACGGCGCCGATCGCGACGTGTCGACGCGACTGAAGGGCGAGCCGTTGCGCAATGCGGTTCGACGCGCAGCCGTTGCGGCGCATCTCGCGCAGGTCATCGACGACATGCCCGACGGCTTCGACACGATGGTCGGCGAGAACGGCGTCAGGCTTTCGGGCGGACAACGTCAACGTCTTGCGATCGCGCGCGCGGTGCTGAAAGACGCGCCTATCCTGATTCTCGATGAAGCAACGTCGGCGCTCGATTCCGAGTCCGAGCGCCACGTGCAGGCCGCGCTGTCGGACCTGATGCGAGGACGAACCACGGTCGTGATCGCGCATCGTCTCTCGACGATCGAGAACGCCGACCGCATCGCGGTGTTCGACAAGGGTCACATCGTCGAAGTCGGTACGCACGCGTCGCTGCTCGCGGCCGACGGGATCTATTCGAAGCTGTATCGCATTCAATACGCGCTCGACGGCGGCGACGCCAAGGCCGAGGGCGAAACCCTGACGCATCGACTGACCGATGGGCTGACCCGCGCATGAAGATGCCGCCGGCCGCGTTTCGACCGCTGCACATCGTGCACACCGAGTCGTCGTGCGGCTGGGGCGGGCAGGAGTTGCGCATCCTGATCGAGTCGCGCGGCATGATCGCGCGCGGACATCGCGTGACCTTGATCGCGCCGATGGCCGCGCGCATCTTCGCCGAGGCCTCCCGCTATCGCGTGCCGGTGATCGCCTTGCCAATCGAGAAGAAGCGCCTTGGCGCGATCGGCGCGCTGCGCGATTGGCTGCGCGCGCATCCGGTCGATGTGATCAACACGCACAGCTCGACCGACAGTTGGCTCGCGGCGCTTGCATGGGCGTCGCTGAAACATGCGCCGTCCATCGTGCGGACCCGTCACATCTCCTCGCCGGTTCCCGAGAACATCGCGAGTCGCTGGCTCTATCGGCATGCCAGCCGCTTCATCGTCACGACCGGCGCTTCGCTGCGCGACACGCTGGTCTCGCGGCTGCGACTCGATCCATCGCGCGTGCTGTCGATACCGACCGGGATCGACACCACCGCTTTTCGTCCGCCGACCGAGCGCGAACGCCGCGCCGCGCGGGCTGCCGTCGGCGCGAACGAGGGCGACTACGTGGTGGGCATCGTCGCGACGCTGCGAAGCTGGAAGGGTCACCGCTATCTGATCGAGGGGTTCGCAAAAGCGCTGCAAAGTGAGACCGATAGCAGAATGGAAAGCTCGGGCCATGCGATGCGTCTCGTGATCGTAGGCGATGGCCCGCAGCGCGAAGCACTTGAAGCCTTGGTCGAAACGCACCAGCTCCGATCGAACGTGCGCTTCGCAGGCAATCAACCCAACGTCATCCCGTGGTTGCATGCGATGGACCTGTTCGTGTTGCCGTCGTATGCGAACGAAGGCGTGCCGCAGGCGATCCTTCAGGCGATGGGCTGCGGCGTGCCGGTCGTCACGACCGACGCGGGCGCGATCGCGGAGATCGCCTTCGCGTCGGGTCCCGATGGCGACGAGAGCAAAGCGACGGCCTGGATCGCACGCAAGGAAAACGCAGACGATCTGCGCGACGCGATCCTCGCGTTGAAGGCCGACGCGGCGCGCCGTGACCTGATGGTGAACAATGCGCTGGTGCTGGTCCGCGCATCGCACGGCATCGACGGCATGCTCGATCGCATGGAGTCGGTGTTTCGCGCGGCCGCGGCGAACGGCGCCATCGCCGATCCCCAATCAATCGAGGCAAAGTCATGAACGCACCTGCTCATCCCGTCGAACGCAAAGACGTGCCGCATCCGATCAGCCGCTATCCGGTTCCCGAACTCGCGGACCTGCCCGACGACATTCGCGAGCGCATCGTCTCGGTTCAAGAAAAGGCGGGCTTCGTGCCGAACGTCTTTCTCGCGCTCGCACATCGACCGGCCGAGTTTCGCGCTTTCTTCGCGTATCACGATGCGCTGATGGAGAAAGAGGGCGGGAGCCTCACCAAGGCCGAGCGCGAAATGATCGTGACGACGACCAGCGCGCGCAATGGCTGCCTGTATTGCGTGGTCGCGCACGGCGCACTGGTGCGCATCTACGCGAAGCAACCCTTGCTCGCCGACCAGATCGCGGTCAATCACCTGAAGGCCGACATCACGCCGCGGCAAAAGGCGATGCTGGACTTCGCGGTCAAGGTCTGTCTCGATTCCGTACGCGTCGACGACGAAGATTTCGCCGCGCTTCACGCGCACGGCTTCGACGACGAGGACGTCTGGGACATCGCTGCCATCACCGCGTTCTTCGGCCTGTCGAACCGCGTTGCCAACGTGACCGGCATGCGGCCCAACGACGAGTTCTATCTGATGGGACGGGTGCCGCGGCAGAAGTGAAGTTAGCGGTCGGCTCGCACCGCATCGATCGCGCGACACAACGCTTCGGCTCCGATCAAGATGCGCGACGTGTGTCGCGTGATCAGCACGGGATCGAGAAACAGATAGCGTCGATTGCGCACCGCCGAGACGCTTGTCCATCGGCTCCATTGCGCGATGTCGTTGCGTTGATTGCCGCTCTCCGCTGCGGTCACGATCAGTTGCGGATCGGCGGCGATCACGGCTTCCGCATCGATCGTCGGTGCGAGCATGCCGACGGATGCGAAGACGTTGCGACCGCCGCAGAGCTCGATCACGCTCGTGATCAGATGCGGGCCGCCGATCGTCATCAGCGGGTTGTTCCACACTTGATAGAACACGCGCACGAGTGCGCGCGACGCGTGCGTGTCGCGCAGCGCGGCGACCTTGCGGCGAAATTCCTCGGCTCGCGCGGAGGCTTGGCGTACATGCCCGGTCAATGCGCCGAAGCGTTCGAGCGTCGTCGCCACGTCCGCGAGCGCATGCGGCTCGCTGCGAAACACGGGAATGCCAAGCCGTCCGAGCGCTTCGATCTGCGCTTGCGCCGTGCCGCTCTGCCACGCGATGACGAGGTCGGGCTTCGCGGCCACGACGCGTTCGAGCGCGATGCCCGCGAGCCCGCCCACGCGCGGCAAGCGCTTCGCGGCTTCGGGGTAGTCGCTGTATTCGGTCGCTGCGACGATCGCGTCGCCAGCGCCGATCTCGAACAGCAATTCAGTGACGTGCGGTGCGAGGCTGATGATGCGACGCGCGGGCGCTTCGAGGCGGATTTTGCGGCCGGCGTCGTCATGAACCGTGATCGCGGCGATGCTCTGCACGCTCAGTACGAGCGAGACGAAGAGTAGTGGCAGGCGAATGATGCGTATCGATCCTAAAGCCATGCGGCGAGTCTAGCGCGCGCGTGGTCGTTCTCGCTCCTCGCCCTGTAGCGCCCCTATCTTTCATCCAGCAGTCGGCTATACTACGAATGCAAACCATTCTCGTTATCAATATGAACATGCTTGACCTACCGTCCTCTGCGATGTTGCCTGCTTCGGAAGAGGCGTCCTCGCGCACGTTCGATTCGCGCGATCTGCATGCGAGTTCGCGGCTCGATGACGAGCGCGTCGCGATTGCATTGTCGGATCTGCCGGTCGGCGGCTTCGCAACCATCCACGCGGTGCTTCCCGCAAACACCGACGTCGATCGCCATCTCGTCATGCGTCTGATCGAGATCGGCTTCGTGCCGGGCGAGCGCGTGCGCGTGGTCGCGCAAGGACATCCCGGTCGCGAGCCGGTCGCGGTGCGGCTCTCGGCGGCCGACAGCGGTCGCAAGAACATGAACGGCTCGACCTTCGCGATGCGTCGCCACGAGGCCGACTTCATACGCGTCGTGCCTGACGTACAGGACGCGAACGCGATTGACGCGATCAACAGGAAGGCCGCGCGCCGCTGAGCATGGACGCCGTCGCAAAGATGGTTCCAAGCGCGAACGCAGGCCTGCGCGTCGCGCTGCTCGGCAATCCCAATTGCGGCAAGACCGCGCTCTTCAATCTGTTGACGGGCAGCCGGCAGAAGGTCGCGAACTATGCGGGCGTCACCGTCGAGAGGAAGGAAGGTGTCTTCACGACGCCGGCCGGCCGCCACGTGCGCGTGCTCGATCTGCCAGGCGCGTACAGCCTGAATGCGATCAGCGCCGACGAGGCGATCACGCGCGACGTGATCCGCGGCGCGCGGTCGGACGAAGGGCGCTCCGACCTCGTCGTGTGCGTGACCGACGCGACCAACCTCAAGCTCAACCTGCGCATGGTGGTCGAGGTCAAGCGGCTGGGCGTACCGATGCTGCTCGCGCTCAACATGAGCGATGTCGCGAAGAAGCGCGGCATCGCGATCGATGTCGAAGCACTGGAGCGCGAACTCGGCATGCCGGTGGTCGAGACCGTCGCCGTAGCTCGCGACGGCGCGCGCGCATTGATCGCGCGCATCGAAGCGGGCGGCCGGTTCGATCGCGCGAATCGCGTCGACGATGCGGGCCGCACGAAAGTCGCCGAGCCATGGCGCGAGGCCTCGATCGACGACGTGCTCGCCGCGCAAGCCGAAGTGCGCCGCATCCTCGCGATCGCGGTCCACGAGCCCACCGTCGACGCGCGCGCCGACGATGCGATCGACGCGATCGTGCTGCATCCGGTGTGGGGCATGGTGGTCCTTGCGGTCACGCTGTTCCTGATGTTCCAGGCCGTGTTCAGTTGGGCGCAGTGGCCGATGGACGCGATCAAGGCTGGCATGCAAGCCCTGGGCGACGGCGTGCGCCACTTCATGCCCGATGGCGTTCTGCAAAGCCTTCTGGTCGATGGCGTGATCGCCGGCGCCGGCGCCGTGATCGTCTTCATCCCGCAGATCCTGATCCTGTTTCTCTTCATCCTCGCGCTCGAAGACTCGGGCTATCTGCCGCGCGCGGCCTTCCTGCTCGATCGCGTGATGGGAACGGTCGGCCTGTCGGGGCGCTCGTTCATTCCGCTGTTGTCGAGCTTCGCGTGCGCGGTCCCCGGCATCATGGCCACGCGTACGATTTCGAGTTGGCGCGATCGCATCGTGACGATCATGATCGCGCCGCTGATGACGTGCTCGGCGCGCCTGCCGGTGTATGCGTTGATCATCGGCGCCTTCGTTCGTCGCGAGACCGTGTGGCATGTGTTCAATCTGCAGGGGCTGGTGTTGTTTGTGCTGTATGTCGCGGGGATTGCCGGCGCGATGGGCGTGGCGTGGGTCCTGAAACGTTTTCGCGGCGGCGACGTGCATCACCCCTTGTTGATGGAGCTGCCGTCGTATCGCTGGCCGAACGCGCGCAACCTCTTCATCGGCCTCGTCGAGCGTGCGCGCATCTTCCTGTCGCGTGTCGGCACCATCATCCTGTCGTTGATGATCGTGCTGTGGGCGCTGTCGAGCTTTCCCTCGCCGCCCGAGGGCGCGACCGGTCCGGCGATTCAATACAGCCTGGCCGGCATGATCGGCCGCGCGATGGAAGTCGTGTTCTCGCCGATCGGCTTCAATTGGCAGATCTCGATCGCGTTGATCCCCGGGCTCGCGGCGCGCGAAGTCGCGGTCGGCGCCTTGGGGACGGTCTATTCGCTGTCGGCCAGCGGCAACGACGTGGCCGAGCAGTTGTCGCCCATGATCGCGGCCGGCTGGTCGCTCGCGACCGCGTTCTCGCTGCTCGCCTGGTATGTGTTCGCGCCGCAATGCCTGTCGACGCTGGCAGCCGTCAAGCGCGAGACCAACTCGTGGCGCTACCCGCTCGTGATGGCGGGCTATCTGTTCGGGCTCGCGTATCTCGCGTCGTTCGTGACCTATCGCGTCACGCTCTGGTGGATGGGAGGCTGAATGAGCGCGACGCTTCAAGGCGTACTCGTTGCACTGATCGTTGCATTTGCGATTGTTTATGCCTCAATCAAATTCATGCCCGCGACATACAGGCGCGCGCTCGCGGCGCGCGCTGCATCGCTGGCCGCGCGCTGGGGCGTGTCGGACGTCAATGCGCGCCGTGTCGAGGCCAAGCTCGCCAGCGGCGGCGCATGCGGCAGTTGCGAGACCTGCAAGGCCTGCGTGACGCCGGCTGAAGGCGACGCGACCGCATCGCCTTCGAATACCTTCAAACAGATTCCGATTCGCAGCGTCTCGCGCTGACTCCCTCCCCTTCAAGGAGGGGAGGGAGATGGGGATGGGTTCCGCGCCCGCTCGATCAACGCCCGCGTCGATGCGTCATGCGTCCCGAGCGCGCCGCTTTCCAGTTCATCCACGATCGTCTTCGCGAGCATCTTGCCGAGTTCGACGCCCCACTGATCGAACGAGTCGATGTTCCAGATCGTTCCCTGCACCATCACCTTGTGCTCGTAGAGCGCGATCAGCGCGCCGAGCGATGACGGATCGAGCCTTGCCAGCACGATCGTGTTCGAAGGCCGATTGCCGGGGAACGTCTTGTGAGGCGCGAGGCGTTCGGCCTCGACTTCGCTCGCGCCTGCCGCGATCAACTCTGCGCGTGCTACGTCTTGCGTCTTGCCGTTCATCAGCGCCTCGCTTTGCGCGAAGCAGTTGGCCAGCAGCGCGCGCTGATGCTCGGGGTGTGCGTGCGCAGGTGCCATCACCGCGATGAAATCGATCGGCGCCCATTCGGTGCCCTGATGCAGACATTGGAAGTACGCGTGCTGTGCATTGGTCCCTGGCTGTCCCCACAACACCGGCACGGTGGCATGCGCGACAGGTAAGCCGGCTAACGTCACCGACTTGCCGTTGCTCTCCATCTCGAGTTGTTGAAGGTGCGCGGGCAGCAGTTCGAGATGCTGGTGATACGGCGCGATGCAGACACTGCGCGCGCCGAGAACGTTGGCGTTGAGGATGCCCAGCAGCGCAAGGCGCACCGGCATATTGGCTTCGAGAGGCGCGTTCGCAAAATGGGTGTCCATCGCATGCGCACCCGCGAGCAACTCGCGAAAGCGCGCCATCCCGCAGGCCAGAGCGATCGGCAGTCCGATCGCCGACCACAGCGAATAGCGCCCGCCGACCCAGTCCCAGAATGCGAACATGTTCTTCGTGTCGATGCCGAATGCGCGAACCGCTTCGGTGTTGGTCGACACCGCGACGAAGTGGCGATGCAGTTGCGCCTCAGGCACGCCGCCGGCGAGAGCCCATGCGCGCGCCGAGTGCGCGTTCATCATCGTCTCGGCAGTGGTGAAGGTCTTCGACGCGACGATGAAAAGCGTCGTCGCCGCTTCGAACGGGCGAGCGACATCCGCGAGCACGCCGTCGAGCGCATGCGCATCGACGTTGGCGACGAAATGCACCGACGGCCGCGCATTCTGATACGAGCGCAGTGCCGCGCACACGAAGCGCGGCCCGAGGTCCGACCCGCCAATGCCGATGTGCACGACGTCGGTGATCGCTTTGCCGTCATGGCCGGTCCAGGCGCCGCTTCGCACTTGTTCGGAAAATGTTTCCATGTGGTCGAGCACCGCGTGCACGTCGGGCATCACGTTGCGGCCGTCGACCGTGAACACGGCATCGCGCGGGGCGCGCAAGGCGACGTGCAAGGCCGCGCGCCCTTCGGTCACGTTGACCTTGTCGCCCGCGAACATCGCATCGCGTCGTGCTTCGACACCAGCGCCGCGCGCAAGCGAGAAAAGGCTTTCGAGGACTGCATCGTCGATGCGATTCTTCGACGCATCGAGGACCAGTCCGGCGGCATCGATGGTGTGTTTCCAGAGGCGCGATGCATCGTTGTCGAAAAGTTCGCGCATCGGCGGGACGCGAAGACTCTTTGTCGCGAGGTCGGACCAGAGGTCGGATGGGGCTGTCATGGGATGTCGGAGGAGAAGTGAGTAAACGAAACGAGACGCGGACGCGTCGAACCAACGCCGCGTCGTCGAGTCTGCAAATGGGATGGGTGTCGTGAACCGGTCCCAAGCAAAGGATAGCCATGAAGCTCGAAGGTTCCTGTCATTGCGGCGCGATTCGGTTCAGCCTCGAGTCGCGCAGCGTCTATCCGTTCATGCATTGTCATTGCTCGATCTGCCGCAAGACCGCCGGCAGCGGCGGTTATGCGATCAACCTCGGCGGCGACGCGACCACGCTGAAGGTCAGCGGCAAGCGGCATCTGGGTCGCTATCACGCCGTGATGCGTGAGACGGGCAGGCGCACGACGCGTTCGAAGGCCGAGCGCCGCTTCTGTCTGAAGTGCGGCAGCGCGCTGTGGCTGTGGGATCCGCGCTGGCCCGCGCTGATCCATCCGCATGCGTCGGCGATCGATACGCCGCTACCGAAGCCGCCCGAAGTCGTCGAAGCCGCGCTCGACGATGTCGCGCCATGGGTCGACGTGCCGAAAGGCAAAGGTCATCGCCACAACGGGCAATGGCCGTCGGAGTCGTTGGCCGAATGGCACGAGCGGCATGGCCTCGGCGACGCATGACGAAGCGCGTCGAGAGATCTTCAATCCTAGTTAGAGGTTTTACAGCAGTAGCGTGGCGAGGGTTGTGGGCAGTGGGCAGAGGCTGGCGCGGCGGGCAACCGCAGCGTTGCCCACGGCAAGCCGGTCGCTTTGAGGTCAGTTGATCTTCTCGCGCACGACCGGGAACAATTCACAGTCGAGTGGGCCGCCGGCCGGAATGTCAGGATCGTAGAGCATCGGCTGAAGATTCGGGCGTGGGTTATAGGTGACGTCATCGCCCATCCAGCGGGTTACGTAGGCGCGGCGTTTCCGCGTGGAATCGGAGTTGCCGGGCGCCCCGTGGACCGTAAGGCCGTCGTGTACCGTGCAGTCGCCGGGTTCGAGTTCGTATTGCGCGAATTTCAGTCGGTCGCGCATTGCATTGATATCGGGGACCGGTGGCAGATCTTCCTTGTAGAGGTTCTCGTCCTTGAAGGAGACCGCCTTGAAGCGTTGTCCCCAGTGATGCGATCCCACCACGTATTCGACGGCGCCGCTCTCTTTTCGCACCGGATCGAGAGCGAGCCACAGGGTGCAAATCTGCTTGCCGGCGACCGGCCAATAGGGCGCATCGTGGTGCCACAGCGTCGGTGTGCTGGTTCCCGGATCCTTGATCAGGAACTGGTCGAACAAGAGATTGATCTTATGCGAGCGCAGCAGCGCAGCCGCGACCTCTGCCGCGTGAGAGTTGGTCACGAAATCGTGCAATTCATCGAAGTGTTTCCAGATGAAGGTGTCGCTGAAAAAGCGCCCTGTGCCGTCGCGTGTCGCCTCGGCTCCCATTGGGCTCGGGTTCGCCATGTCGCGGTCGGCAACATCGGCGAGCATGGCAACCGTGTCAGGATCGAACAATTGTCGCAGGCAGACGATCCCATCTTCCCGATAGGTGTTGACCTCGTCTGTGGTGATTTCGCGTATGGGCGAAAATTTCATTTCACGATCCTTTCAAACGAGTGATGGAAACATCGACCCTGGAAGGCAAGGCGCCGATGGTGCAGGTGAACTGTCCACTACCCGGTGCTCATCGGTTACGCGCCGCACCGTTCCCTGCATTTTTCACCAATCGATTGAGCGCCACTCGAATCGCAGGCAGCAATTCGGAAGCGGTCAAGCCGATCGGCCCGATGCCTTGCGCAACCAGATCATCGGCCGCCATCCCGTGCAACCAAGTCGCGGCGCGCGCGGCGTCGAGCGGCGAAAAATGTTGAGCGAGCAAGCCCGCAACGAGTCCACAGAGAACATCGCCGGTACCTCCCGTCGCAAGGCCGGGATTGCCGGTGGTGTTGATCACCCACGCACCGCCCGCGTCCGCGATCACGCTGCCCGCGCCCTTGAGGACGACGACGCTTTGCGTTCGCCGTGCAAGATCGGTCGCTGCTTCGATGCGATCGGCTTGCACAGTCGCCGCATCGACGCCGAGCAAGCGCGCGGCCTCGAGCGGATGCGGCGTCAGCACCGCGCGAGGAAGCCCTTGGCTCGCTCGCTTCGACAAGCGATCGAACAGCGTTCGATGCGTAGCAATCGCATTGAGCGCGTCGGCATCGATCACGATCGGGCTTTTGGTTGCGATCCATCGATCGAGCATTGCCATCGCCGCGTCGTCGTGACCGAGGCCCGGACCGATCGCAACCGCACTCGCATCGATGCCCTCGAGCGTCTCGCGCAGCATCAACTCAGGATGCACGACGTCGAATGCCGGCGCCGACGAGGCGAGCAATTTCACATAGACCCGACCCGCTCCGCTGAGCAACGCCATCCGCGCAGCAAGCAGCGCAGCGCCGACCATGCCGTGGTTGCCGCCGATGACGGCGACGCTGCCGAAGCTGCCCTTGTGACTGTTCTGTCGACGCGGCTTCAATGCGGCCTCGAACAGCGCGGGACGATTGATCGAACCGATCCGGCCGGGCTCGAGGTCGGCCGCGTGGCGATCATCACGGAGTCCGTCGTCAGCGAGTGAGATGCCGAGCGTGTCGATCACGATGTCGCCACCGTGATCAGGGCCGTCGGCCGTGTACAGCCCGGGCTTGGCGGCGATGAACGTGATCGTGCGATCCGCTTCGATGGCGATGCCGGCGACGCGACCCGTGTCGGCATCCAGACCGCTGGGCACGTCGAGAGCGAGCACCGGACACCGGGAGGCATTGACGAGCGCGATCCAATCGCGTGCCTTGCCCGACGGCGCGCGGCTGATGCCGATGCCGAAGAGACCGTCGATGACGAGCGTCGCACGGTCGATCACAGTCGACGGATCGGTGACTTCCGCGTCGACGCTGTGGACGTCGCTCCAACGCGCATAGGCATCGGCCGCTTCGCCCTGAAAGCGGTTTGCATCGCCGAGCAGGGCGACGCGTACATCGACGCCGTGCTCTCGTACTAACCGTGCGGTCACCAGCGCATCGCCGCCGTTGTTGCCCGGCCCCGCGAGCACCAGCACCGGCCCCGGACGTTCCAGCGCCATCGTCATTGCGACACGCGCCGCGGCCTCGCCGGCGCGCTGCATCAAAGCGCCGGGCGGCAACCGCTTTGCGGCGGACTCCTCAATCGCGCGCAATGCGTCTACGCGCAACAGGCCCGAACGCATCGTGATGTCGATCGCTTCATTCATCGCGGCATGCTTCGGTTCATTCCTGATTGCGTCATCATCGATAGCGCGCCAGCGTCAGCCCTTCGAGATCGATCTCGGGCGTCCTTTGCATCACCACATCCGCGACGATCCTGCCCGAGCCTGCGGCCATCGCCCAGCCCGTCGAGCCGTGACCGAGGTTGACGAACACGCGCGGATGCGCGGTCGCGCCGAGCACCGGCGGCCCGTCGGGCAACATCGGCCGCGCACCGGCCCACCAGCTCGCGGACTGATAGGGAGCCGCGCCGGGAAACCAGTCGCGCGCCACCTTGATCAGCGTCGCGAGCGCGCGCTCGGCATTCTTCGATGTGAGCGACAGGTCGCGGTCGCCGAGCTCGGCGGTGCCAGCGATGCGGATGCGATTGCCCATGCGAACGATCGCCACCTTGTAGGCCTCGTCCATCACCGAGGCGATCGGCGCGTACGTGGGCTCGCGGATCGCGACCGTCGCCGAATAGCCCTTGACCGGATAGAGCGGCAGTCGAATGCCCAGGCGCGGCAACAGGATCGCGCTGTCGATCCCGCTGGCGATCACGACCGCGTCGACAGCGCGATCACTGTCGCCGCGCGCATTGCGGATGCGCAACGTCACTTCGTCGCCTTTGGTATTCACACGCGAGACCAGCGCGCCGAACTCGAAGCGCACGCCGCGCTCTTCGCAGAGGTCTTTCATCAGCCGCGTGAACAGCGGGCAGTTGCCGCTTTCCACATCCGGCAGGTACAGGCCGCCGACGAACGCGATGTCCGACAGGCCCGGCTCACGCACGCGGCACTGCGCAGCCGTCAGCAGTTGGTGCGTGACGCCGGACTCCTTCAGGAACGCGATCGTGGTCGCCGCCATCTTCGCGTCGCGCTCACCGCGCAACAATTGCAGCATGCCTTCGGTGCGTTCGTACGCCAGGCCATGTCCGGCGCGCAGGGACGCAAGGCAATCGCGGCTGTAGAAAGCCAGCGTCTGCATGCGCGCCTTGTTGCGAAGGTAGCGCGGGGTGCGACATTCGCGCAGCCAGCGCGCGACCCAGCCCCAGAGCGCGGGGTCGAGCGTCGGCGAGAAGCGCACCGGCGTGTCGTGCGCGAGCAGCATCGAGACGATCTTGCCGGGCATGCCGGGCGCGGCCCACGGCGTCACGTAGGCGGGTGCGACCAGTCCGGCGTTGCCGTAGCTGGTCTCCTGCGCGACGCCGCGATTGCGCTCGATGACGGTGACCTCGCAGCCCGCTTCGGCCAGCGACCACGCGGTCGAGACGCCGACGACTCCCGCGCCGATGACGGTTACGCGCATGGGATCACGGACAACGAAAATCAATCATCCGCCAATCATAAGGTGCGGCAGCGTCGTCACGAGCGAAGGCACGAAATAGATCAGCAATACCGCAGCCGCCATCAGTCCGAACATCGGCAACGCGACGCGCGCGATCCACGTGAGTTGCTTGCCGGTCATACCTTGCAGCACGAAAAGATTGAAGCCCACCGGGGGCGTGATCTGCGCCATCTCGACCACCAGCACGATGAAGATGCCGAACCACAACAGATCGATGCCGGCCTTCTCGACCGTCGGCAAGATCACGCCCATCGTCAACACCACCATCGAGATGCCGTCGAGAAAGCAGCCGAGGATCGCGTAGAAAATCATCAGCATCACGATCAGCCAGAACTGCGAGAGACCGAGGCCGCCGATCCATTCGGCGAGGTGTCGCGGCAGTCCGATGTAGCCCATCGCGAGCGTGAGAAAGGACGCGCCCGCGAGGATCAAAGCGATCATGCAATACAGACGCGTTGCGCCCATCAGGCTGCCGAAGAAGGTGTCGCGCGACAGCGAGCCTTGCGCGCCTGAGATGGCGAGCGCGCCGACCACGCCGATAGCAGCCGCTTCGGTCGCCGTGGCGACGCCCGCGTAGATCGAGCCCAGCACCGCGATGATCAAGAGCACCACCGGGATCAAGTGGCGCGACGCGTGCAGCTTCTGAAAAAAAGTCGTGCGCTCGGTCATCGCCGGCACCTGCTCGGGATGTCGCAATGCCCAGAGCACGATGTAGCCCATGAACAGCGCGGCCAGCATGACGCCGGGGATGATGCCCGCGATGAAGAGCTGCGAGATCGACACGTTGGCCGATACGCCGTAGACGATCATGATGATCGACGGCGGGATCAATAGGCCGAGCGTGCCCGCGCCGGCGAGCGTGCCGATCACCATGTCCTCGGGATAGCCGCGCTTGGTCAGTTCGGGCAAGGTCATCTTGCCGATGGTCGCGCAAGTCGCGGCCGACGAGCCCGACACCGCCGCGAAGATCGCGCAGCCGATCACGTTGGTGTGCAGCAGGCGCCCGGGCAGTTTTTCCAGCCACGGGGCGAGCCCCTTGAACATGTCTTCCGACAGGCGCGTGCGAAACAGGATCTCACCCATCCATATGAAGAGCGGCAACGCGGTCAGTGTCCACGACGACGACGAACCCCAGATCGTCACGACCATCGCGTCGCCGGCGGGCCGCGACGAGAACAGCGTCATGCCGAACCACGCGACACCAGACAGCGCAAGGCCGATCCACACGCCCGAGCCGAGCAGGATGAACAGCGCGGCAATCAGGAAACCTGCGATCAGAAGGTCCATGGGGTCGATGGCTGTAAGAGAGGCGCGCTATTCGTTATGCAGCATTTCGTCGGACACGACGTCGATTCGTCGTCCGCGCACTTCGAGCACGAACTCGTCGATGAACGCGATCGCGAGCACGATCGTGCCGACCGCCATCGCGATCTGCGGAATCCACAGCGGGGTTGCATCGTTGCCGGTGGAAATGTCGTGATAGCTGTACGACTGCAGGACCAGATTGATGCTGTAGTACGCGAACGCGACTGCGAGTATCGAAGCGAGCGCGAGCGCGAAAATCTCGCATGCATGCCGCGTGCGCGGACCCAACGCTTGCAGGATCAGCGTGACGCGAATGTGCTCGCCGCGCTTCAGGGTATGCGCGAGCGCGAGAAAGCCCGCGGCCGCCATGCAATAACCCGCGTACATGTCGGTGCCGCGCCAGTTCAGATTCAGATAGCGATCGGCGATGCCGGCGAGAACCGACAGCAGCGTGCCGATCAGAAACGCAGCCGCGAGCCATGCGACCGCGTCGTAGAGGCGATCGAGTGAGGTCCTCATTGATTCACGTCGCCCCAGTGTCCGTCGCCCCGGTGGGCCGGAGTCCAAACGACGGTATTCGTCGCCCCGGCGAAAGCCGAGGTCCAAGTTTTATTTTCTTCGCGCGCGTGCGCGAAACTCGGGTCCCGGCCTTCACCGGGAAGACGACGAGGTGGGCAAGCGTTGCGCGTCACTTCTTCTTGAACGCTTCGACGATCGCCGCGCCCTCCGGCCCGGCTTTCTTCTGCCAGTCGGCCTGCATGATCGCGCCCACCTGCTCCAGATCGGCCTTGAACTTCGCCGACGGTTTCAAGATGCGCATGCCCTTTGCCGCGAGTTCCTTCTTGTAGAAATCGTTCTTCTCTTCGGAGATTTTCCAGCCGCGCACTTCCGCATCGGCGGACGCTTTGACCAGCGCATCCTGCGTGGGTTTGTCGAGCGCGTCGAAGGCTTTCTGATTGACGATCACCGCGTTCTTCGGCAGCCACGCCTCGGTGTCGTACCACAGTTTGATGCTCTCGTAGGTCTTGGTATCGAAGCCGGTCGCGCCCGACGACATGTACGAATCGACGACACCGGTCGCGAGCGCCTGCGACAGCTCGGCCGCCTGCACCGTCACCGGTTGAGCGCCGACCAGTTCGGCGATCTTCGCGGTCGCCGGACTGTAGGCGCGCCACTTGAGGCCGCGCATGTCGGCGACGCCGTTCAACTCCTTCTTCACGTAGATGCCCTGCGGCGGCCACGCCACCGCATAGAGCAGCTTGATGCCTTGCGATGCGAGCAGCTTTTCGAGCGCGGGTTTCGACAGCTTGTAGAGCTTCATCGCACCGGGATAGCCGGTCGCGAGAAACGGGATGCCATCGAGACCGAAGAGCGGGTTCTCGTTCTCGAAGTTGGCCAGCAGAATCTCGCCCGCCTGCGCCTGATTGCCCTGCACCGCGCGCTTGATCTGGTCGGCCTTGAACAGCGACGCGTTGGCGTGGACCGTGATCTTGAGCTTGCCGCCGGTCGCCTTGTCGACGTCGCTGGCAAACTGTTGCAGGTTCTCGGAATGGAAATTGCTGGCCGCATACGCCGCAGGAAGATCCCAGCGCGTCTGCGCTGCGGCGGGTGCGATGAGACCGAAGTTGAAGAGAAGTGCGAGACTGATGAACCAACGCATGACCGTCTCCTGATGCGTGAAGAGTGGGACTCTAGCAAGAACCTGCCGCCGCGCGCGATTCCGGTTAACCCGAATCGCGAAGTGCTTGCAACTGCGACAGAACATCAATAAAGTATCGACGAATTGCCGATAAATAGACACTCAGTAGTTACCCTCGATCGGCCCCTACGCAGGACGACATTGACGACACGGCTTGATCCGACGGGTCGACTCGGGATTTCGCAACCTATCCATGGACGCCAGGAAAAAACCGGTACGCAAACATGCGGCAAGCGCTTCGAAAGTTCGCCGCCCGACTGCCGCGAGCGACGAGCCGCGTGCGCGTCGCGGCGCGACCATCGTCTCGTCGTCGCATCTTGCCAACTCCGAAATTCCGCAGATGTCCGAGTTCGAGTTCGGCCTGATCGTGGGCGGCAACGCGTTCAATCGCTGGGTCGTGCGCTGCATGGCCGCCGCGGGCCTGGCCGGGCTCGGCGCGATGGACGTGCTGGTCCTGCACCACGTTCATCACCGCGCGCGCGACAAGCGCCTTGGCGACATCGCCTTCACGCTCAACATCGAGGACTTGCACGTCGTCAACTATTCGCTGAAGAAATTGATCGCCGCCGGTGTCGTCGAGACCACCAGGGCGGGCAAGGAAGTGCTTTACCGCACCAATGCCGAAGGGCGCGCGTACATCGAACGCTATCGCGAGATTCGCGAGCGCTGCCTGATTGCCGCGCTGTCGCCCGAGCATGGCGACGGCGCGACGGTGGCTGAAGCGGCGCGCGTGCTGCGCTGGCTTTCAGGACTCTATGACCAGGCCGCGCGCGCGGCGACATCGCTATGAACTCTCTCGAAACCGCCGACCGCTGGCAATTCTGGATCGATCGCGGCGGCACCTTCACCGATGTCGTCGGCCGCCGGCCCGATGGTTCGCTGGTCACGCACAAACTCCTGTCCGAGAACCCCGAGCAGTACCCCGACGCGGCCGTCGCCGGCATCCGGCATCTGCTCGGTGTTGGCGCGAATCAGCTCGTTCCCGCCGATCGCATCGAGGCCGTCAAGATGGGAACGACGGTCGCTACCAATGCGCTGCTCGAGCGCAAGGGCGAGGCGACCGTGCTGTTCATCACGCGCGGCTTTCGCGACGCGTTGCGCATCGCGTATCAGAACCGCCCGCGCCTGTTCGATCGGCGCATCGTGTTGCCCGAGCTGTTGTATCGCAAGGTGGTCGAGGTCGATGAGCGCGTAGGCGCGCAAGGCGATGTGGTCACGCCGCTCGACGATGCAGGCACGCGCGCATCGTTGCGGCTGGCGTACGACGAAGGCTATCGATCGATCGCGATCGTGCTGATGCACGGCTACCGCTATCACGATCACGAAGAACGCATCGCGGCGATGGCTGAAGAGATCGGCTTCACGCAGATCTCGGTTTCTCACCGCGTCAGCCCGCTGATGAAGCTCGTGCCGCGCGGCGACACCACGGTCGTCGATGCCTACCTCTCGCCGATCCTGTCGCGCTACGTCGATCGCGTCGCGGCCGACCTGCCCGGCGTGCCGCTGCAGTTCATGCAGTCGAGCGGCGGCCTGACCGACGCGCGCCGCTTTCACGGCAAGGACTCGATTCTGTCAGGCCCCGCGGGCGGCATCGTCGGCATGGCGCGCACCAGCGCGCTCGCGGGCTTCGATCGCGTGATCGGCTTCGACATGGGCGGCACCTCCACCGACGTGTCGCACTTCGCAGGCGAATTCGAGCGCGAGTTCGAAACGCAAGTCGCCGGCGTGCGCATGCGCGCGCCGATGATGAGCATCCACACGGTGGCTGCGGGCGGCGGCTCGATCCTTCACTTCGATGGTGCGCGTCTTCGCGTCGGCCCGGATTCGGCAGGTGCGAATCCCGGTCCTGCGAGTTATCGGCGCGGCGGGCCACTGGCGATCACCGATTGCAACGTGATGCTCGGTAAGATTCAGCCCGATTATTTTCCGCGCGTGTTCGGGCCGAATGCGAACGAGGCGCTGGACGCGGACGTGGTTCGCACGCGCTTCGCCGAGATGGCCGAGAGCATCGCGGTGGGCGGCGGAACGTGCATGACGCCCGAAGCGATCGCCGAGGGTTTCGTCGACATCGCGGTCGGCAACATGGCCAACGCGATCAAGAAGATCTCGGTCGCGCGCGGGCACGATGTCACGGCGTACACGCTGTCCACCTTCGGCGGCGCTGGCGGCCAGCACGCGTGTCTGGTCGCCGATGCGCTGGGCATGTCGCGCGTGTTCGTGCATCCGCTCGCGGGGGTGTTGTCGGCGTACGGGATGGGGCTTGCCGACCAGACCGTGTCGCGGGAGCGCGCGATCGAAGCGACTCTCGAGGACGCGGAACTTTCGCGTCTCGATGCGGAAGTCGCGTCGCTCGAGCAAAGTGCGCTCGATGAGTTGAGCGCGCAAGGCGTCGAGTCCGCGCGCACGCGCACGGTTCGGCGTGCGCATCTGCGCTACGCGGGCACGGACTCGGCGTTGATCGTCGGTTACGGCGATGCAACGGCGATGCGAGAAGGCTTCGAGACGCAATATCGCAAACGCTATTCCTTCCTGATGCCCGGTCGCGACCTGATCGTCGAGGCCATCTCGGTCGAAGCGATCGGCATGTCCGACACGCCAGAAGAACATGCGGTCGAACCTCCGCCTCGCACTGCACCGCTTGCTCATTCGCATTGCGTGAAGATGCATAGCGGAGGGGCGTGGCACGACGCGGCGCTCTACGTTCGCGACAGCTTGCGTCCGGGTGATTGCATCGCCGGTCCCGCGATCATCGCCGAAGCCAACGCGACCACGGTGGTCGAACCCGAATGGCAAGCCGAGGTCACCACTCTCGATCACCTCGTGATGACGCGCGCCGTCGCCCGAGTGGCGCGTCGTGCGATCGGCACGGTAGCCGATCCCGTGATGCTCGAAGTGTTCAACAATCTCTTCATGGCGATCGCCGAGCAGATGGGCGTGGCGCTGCAGAACACCGCGTACTCGGTCAACATCAAGGAGCGTCTCGACTTCTCGTGCGCGCTGTTCGATGCCGACGGCAACCTGATCGCCAACGCGCCGCACATGCCGGTGCATCTAGGTTCGATGGGCGAGAGCATCAAGACCGTGATCGACCGCAACGCCGCGACGATGAAGCCCGGCGACGTGTACGTGCTCAACGATCCCTATCACGGCGGCACGCATCTGCCCGACATCACCGTGATCACGCCGGTCTATATCGATGCGGCCTCGAAGGAGGATGCGCC
The DNA here is from genome assembly GCA_038240015.1 of Burkholderiales bacterium. GTDB lineage: Bacteria > Pseudomonadota > Gammaproteobacteria > Burkholderiales > Burkholderiaceae_D > CAHJXF01. The sequence continues at coordinate 33,211 of JBBSEF010000013.1, read as the reverse complement.
GCTGTTCTATGTCGGATCGCGCGGACATCACGCCGACGTAGGCGGCATCACGCCGGGCTCGATGCCTCCAGGATCGACGCACGTCGACGAAGAGGGCGTGCTGCTCGACAACGTCAAGCTCGTCGAAGGCGCGGGGGCCATGGGCAGCGGACGGTTCCTCGAAGACGATTTGCGTACGCGTCTCTCGGGCGCCAAGTATCCCGCGCGCAATCCCGACCAGAACGTGGCCGACCTGCGCGCGCAGATCGCGGCCAATCAGAAAGGCGTGGAAGAACTCGGCAAGATGGTCGAACACTTCGGCGTCGAGGTCGTCGCGGCCTACATGAAGCATGTGCAAGACAACGCCGAAGAGTCGGTGCGACGCGTGGTCACCGCGCTGAAGGACGGCTCGTTCGAGTCGCCGCTCGACAACGGCGCGGTGATCAAGGTGGCGATCACGGTCGATCAAGCCAGGCGCGAAGCGACCATCGACTTCACCGGCACGTCGCCGCAGCAGACCAACAACTTCAACGCGCCGTCTGCGGTGTGCATGGCTGCGGTGCTCTACGTGTTTCGCACGCTGGTCGATGACGATATCCCGTTGAACGCGGGATGTCTCAAGCCGCTACACGTCATCATCCCCGAGGGCTCGATGCTCAATCCGCGGTATCCGGCGTCGGTGGTGTCGGGCAACGTCGAGACGTCGAGCTGCATCACCAACGCGCTCTACGGCGCGCTCGGCGTGATGGCGTCGGCGCAGGGGACGATGAACAACTTCACGTTCGGCAACGAGAGATATCAATATTACGAAACGATATCGGGTGGCTCTGGGGCGGGGGACGGCTTCGATGGTGTCGATGTGGTGCAGACTCACATGACCAACTCGCGGCTCACTGATCCGGAAGTGCTCGAATTTCGTTTTCCCGTGCGCCTCGAGAGCTATGAGATTCGCGCAGGATCGGGTGGGCGAGGGCGATGGCACGGGGGCAACGGCGGCGTGCGTCGCGTGCGTTTTCTCGAAGCGATGACGGCGTCGATCTTGTCGAACAATCGCATCGTTGCGCCGTTCGGGATGGCGGGCGGAGAACCGGGAGCGCTTGGCCGCAACACAGTCATGCGCAGGGACGGGCGCGAAGAAACGATTGCACATGTGGGCAGCGCCGAGATGCAATCTGGTGATGTGTTCGTGATCGAGACGCCGGGTGGGGGTGGGTATGGTGTCAATTGAACCGAGCACAGCATTCGCTAGCGCGTCCATCGAGTGGGCCGAATCTCAAGTTGTTGTGGCGCCGCCGGCTTTGTTAGGACTCGATTTGTTTCTACACGAAATACGCGAATGCACATGGAATTCCCATTGTCGGTTCGCAAGTCGTACCTGACGAGGCGCTTTTCGTTGTTAAAGACACCGGTCATTCACATGCTTTTCAAGAGGTGCGATTTTCGGCAGAAGCTCATCGTACGGTCGAAGCGCACTGAGGGCAACGATCGCGACATTGAAGGCAAAGAAACTGCGGTTCCCTCCGCGAACAGCGATGGGCGGCGCCGGGCTTAACATTCGAGGTTGATTTGCCTGCGACGACTTCGTTCCGGCGCCGATCACGCGAACCAGGGAGGAGCAATCATGAAGCGGTATCTCATCAAGATAGTCGCGGTTCTCATTTCAGCGATGGGCCTGTTGCCAATCGCAGCGAGCGCGCAACAAGCGCTGGTAATCAAACCGCTGGCGGAAAAGAAAGTGGCAGCGTTGCCCGACGGACCGCTGTATTGGCGGATCGAAAATTTCGCGAGCCTTGCTGAAGCGCAGACGGCTGCGGGTCCCACGGGACTGGCGGTCGAGTCGGCGGGAAAGGTTTGGCTCTTCAGGCTGGGTAGCAGCGGCACGCCGTCGGCGGGCGGCACGATGGTGGGGGAGGTGGGGCCGATTCCCCGCGTCGTTGCGACCGAGTATCTGCTTCGCGTCAACGATGCCAGTGGCCCTCCGGGGAGCGTCACGCCCGTGCATAGCCATCCGGGCTCGGAAGCGTTCTACGTGCTCACTGGCGAGCAAAGCATTCGTGGTCCTCACGGCGTGATGCGAGTCGCGGCTGGTCAGCCCGAGGCCGGCCATGGTTCCGAAATGCCTATGCAGGTCTCGAGTAGCGGCTCAACGGACTTGCACGCGTTGGTGATGTTCGTGGTTGACGCCAACAAACCGTTTTCATCTCCGGCGAAATTTCCGTAGGCATGCCTGCACCTGCCCTGCCCATCGAAGTTCGCAAGCTGTCCGCGGACTTGTTGCCCGACTTCCTCTCATATTTCGAAGGCGCCGCGTTCGCAGACAATCCAAAATGGAAATCCTGTTTCTGCCAATTCCTGTATGTCGATCATTCGAAAGTCACGTGGTCCGCTCGGACAGCCGAAGAGAATCGCGCACAGGCGTGCGAGCGCATCTGCTCGCATCGTATGCAAGGTCATCTGGCGTACCGAGACGGGAAACCGGTGGGCTGGTGCAATGCCGCTCCGCGCCGAATGCTGGACGCCTTCGACGATGAACCGGATCCCGATGCCGAGAAAATGGGTCAGGTCACCTGCTTCGTCGTCGCCAAGGCGCACCGACGCTCCGGCGTCGCCAAGGCCTTGCTTCAAGCGGCTTGCGCGGGGTTGAAAGAGCAGGGCCTTCTGATCGTGGAAGCTTCGCCACTGACGAACGTATCGTCCGATGCCGAGAATCACTACGGACCCTTGTCGATGTATCTCGATGCGGGCTTCGGCGTTCACCGCACTGATGAAGACGGGACAATCTACGTTCGGAGAGCGCTCTGACTCGTCGCAAGCTTCCATGGCGCACAAGCTTGCCGCTCAAGATCTAACCTTGCGCCGCTTACCCGGTTTCTCGCGGCTCGTCGCGGTCTCGATCATCATCCAATCGCGAAAAGCGATCACGCGATCGGAAGCCGGCATCGCCTCTGACCAGACGATCCAGTAGGCGGACTTGCTCGGAACGGCGATATCGAAAATCTGCACGAGCGTGCCTTTTTCTAGTTCGGTGGTCGCGATCGCGCGACGCGTGAGCATCATCCCCTGGCCTTCGATGGCCGCTTGCAGCATGACGCCCATGTCCTGGTAGTCGACGCCGGTCTCAGGATTCTTCAGTTCGATGCCGGCCGCCGCGCACCAGGCCTTCCATGGCCCTGCGTCGGCGCGCATCAGCGGGTACTGCCCCAACTGATCGTGCCGTTTCGGCAGGCGACCGCGATTGAGCTTCGGGCTGGCGACAAGGATGTATTCGTCGTCCATCAGCCATTCGCAATGCAGGCCGGGCCAGGGTCCGCGACCGAAGCGCACCGCCACGTCGATGCCGTCGCGCGCGAAGTCGGCCAGCGCGGAACTGCTGTCGATGTTGATCTCCCATCCCGGATGCGCGCTCATGAAGCGCCCGATGCGTGGCATCAACCAACGCGAACCGAATGACGGCAGCACGCTGATCGTCAATCGATTAGCTTGCGCGCGCCGGCGAATCGCCTGAGCCGCCGCGCCGATCTGCGCGAGCGCGGCGCGGATCTCTGCGGCAAGAGCGCGACCGTCGCCCGTCAGGACCACCCCGCGTCCCTCGCGCATGAACAGTGGCGCACCGACGAAGGCTTCGAGTGCGCGCACCTGATGGCTGACGGCGCCGTGTGTCACGTAGATCTCGTCGGCTGCACGTGAAAAGCTTTCGAGCCGTGCGGCCGCCTCGAAAGCGCGCAGCGCCGCAAGCGGAGGAAGAGGAGTCGCCATCGAAGAATAGATGAATCAGATTGACAGATATGGAGAATATATATCGTTTGAAGCGCGGTGCATGGCACGCCTATGCTCTATCTCACCGCAAACGGCAGATGGGCTGTCGAAGCGCCGACAATCAAGTTGATTCTATCAATGGAATTCACCAATCCCGATATGCAACTTCGCCTGGTCCGCATCCTTCAGAAGGAATCCGTCATGCAATCACTCGATCTCGAAAGACCCGAACCGACACTCGCCGCGTGGAGCCGTGTGGCGCGGCCGATCCATATCGGGCATCTTCGCGATGCCGAAGTCGGCTCGTCCCCGCTTCATCCACCTGTAGCACCTTTGTATGCACAGCTCGACGATCTGCTGTTCGGCTTCAGCGCGACGATCCTGCTTCTCGTTCCGTTGGCGTTTTCGCCGCTCGCCGCATGGCTGCGTTGACGGCCCCCGAGATCATGCCGCAAGCGGTCGTCGCGCATAATTGCTCTTTCTTCACGGAGCGATACTCGTGCGAATCCGAATTCTGGCAGCTCTCTTCACCACTTCCACTTGCCTGTCTGCCTACGCGGAGTCCGTGCAGGACCGCTGGAACCTGAACGACCTCTATCCCATGCAGAGCGCCTGGGATGCGGATGCGGCCAAGCTGCAAGGCCAGCTAGGGGAGATGCGGTCCTGCAAGGGCGAGTTGGGCGTGTCTGTCGTGCGCTTCAAGTCGTGCATGACTCTCATCGATGATGCGCAGAAGCGCTTCAGGCGCCTCGCCGTGTACGCGTCGGAATCGCACAACCAGGATACCGGGGACAACGCTGGCCTCGAGCTCTCTCAGCGGTCGCAGGTGCTCGGCTCGCAACTCGGCGAAGCGCAGTCCTTCATTTCCCCGGAAGTCCTTGCCCTGGGCAAGAAAAAAATCGACGGATACCTCGCGAAGGACAAGGGCCTCTCGATCTATCGCCACGACCTGGACGACATCCTGCGCTCGGGTCCGCATACGCTCGATGCAAAGAGCGAAGGGCTGATTGCGCAGTTCGGGCTGACCGCCGATTCAGCGCAATCGAGCTACACCATCCTGTCGACCGCCGACATGCCGTGGCCCAAGGTCAAGCTGTCCGACGGCAGCTCGGTCACCCTGGACCAGTCCGCATACACCCGGTACCGCGGCGTGCAGAACCGCGCGGACCGCAAAGCGGTGATGGACGCATTCTTCGGTCAGTACAAGCAATTCGAGCATACCTTCGGCACGACGCTGTACAACCAGATGAAGATCGATTCGGTCAACGCCAAGGTGCACCGCTATCCGGACGTGATCACCAGGGCACTCGACCGAAACGCGATTCCGACGGTCGTCTACGACACGTTGATCCGTGAGGCCAACGTCAACCTGCCCACGCTCCACCGTTACTTCAAGCTGCGCGGCAAGTTGCTGGGTGTGACGGACATGCACTACTACGACATCTATCCGCCGCTGGTGAAGCAGGACCGCCGCTACAGTCTCGACGATGCCAAGCGACTCACATTGGAAGCAGTCGCGCCGCTGGGACCCGACTATGTCGCGGCGACCCGGCAAGGTTTCGACAATCGCTGGATGGACGCCTACCCGCGACCGCGCAAGCTCTCCGGTGCGCACATGGCCGGGGTGGCCTACGATGTCCATCCGTATGTCCTCATGAACTACAACGACGACTACGAATCGGTGACGACGCTCGCGCACGAGTGGGGCCACGCATTGCATTCGGTTTTGGCCAACAAGGCGCAGCCTTTTTCCACGGCCCCCTATTCGATCTTCGTGGCCGAGATCGCTTCGACGTTCAACGAAGCACTGTTGCTCAAGCACGTACTCGACATCGCCAAGAGCGATGACGAGCGTCTGCTGTATCTGGGATCGGCGCTGGAAAATCTGCGCGGGACGTTCTTTCGCCAGGCCATGTTCGCCGAGTTCGAACGCGATGTTCACGCGAAGGTCGACAAGGGCGAAGCCCTGAGTGGCGAAGGCATCACGAAGATCTACGGCGACATCCTGCGGCGCTATCACGGCGACGCGCAGGGCGTGGTCAAGATCGACGACGTCGATACGATCGAATGGGCCTACATCCCGCACTTCTACAACGCGTTCTACGTGTTCCAGTACGCGACCTCGATCGCCGCGAGTTCCCTGTTTGCCGACAGCGTCCTCAACAACGAACCGGGCGCCCGCGATCGCTATCTGGACCTGCTGCGTTCCGGCGGTTCGGACTACCCGTACGAACTGGTCAAGAAGGCCGGCGTGGATCTCGCATCGCCTGCGCCGTATCGTTCGATTGCAGCGCGCATGGATCGCATCATGGATGACATCGAAGCCATTCGGAAGCGTCAGCCCGCCAAGTCCTGACGCGTTTCAAGACCGGTGACACCGCCTCCGGTTTCGTGCGAGATTCGGCGCATCGTGTAAGGCATCGGGGTCGCAATCGACCCATCTGCACGATCCGTATCGTGGCGCTCTTTATCGCTCGAGGAGCAGGGAGTCGGGGACGTGCAACAAGGCAAGCCAGGTAGAACCGCATTCGTCATGGCAGGCGGCGGCAGCCTCGGTGCGGTCGAGGTCGGCATGCTGCGCGCGTTGCTCGATGCGAACGTCAGGCCCGACTTCATCGTCGGCGCTTCGGCGGGCGCCATCAACGGCGCCTTCTTCGCGTCCGATCCCACACCGAATGGCGTGGCTCGCCTGACCGAGATCTGGTGCGCGCTCAAGCGTCGCGATCTCTTTCCGTTCAGCTTCGCCAATCTCTTCGGCCTGTTGACCGGGCGCGACCACGTCTGCGGCCACGGCGGATTGCGCAACCTGCTGCAGAAGCATCTTCCGTATCGCACGCTGGAAGAAGCAGCCATCCCGATCCACGTGGTCGCGTCCGACCTCATCAGCGGCGATGAAGTGCTGTTGTCATCCGGACCTGCGGTCGAGGCGGTGCTCGCGAGCGCGGCGATCCCGGGAGTTTTTCCGCCGGTGAACATCGCCGGACGATTGCTGGTCGATGGCGGCGTGGCCAACAACACGCCGATCTCGTCGGCGATCAGGCTGGGGGCGACCCGCGTCCTGGTGTTGCCCACCGGCTTCGCCTGCGCGCTGCGCCAGGTGCCGTCGAACGCGATCGCGCGCGCCATGCATGCGCTCAGTCTCCTCGTCGTGCGACAACTGCTCAACGACATCGAGCGCTATCGCCACACGATAGCGTTGCATGTGGTGCCTAGTCTCTGCCCGCTCGATACTTCGCCTTACGATTATTCGGCGTCGGCGTCGCTGATCGATCGTTCCGCGGCGACGACGCGCGCGTGGTTAAACAGCGGTGGGCTCGAGCGCAGCGAAATACCGATGCAGCTCAACGTGCATACGCATTGAACGTTCACTCTATTTCCCGGCAGCGCCGACCTGCAACGCCCGCATCACCTTCAACTGCCAGGGCCGCACCGCGAGCAACAGGCTCAGTGCCTGTCGTTGATCGGCCGGCAGCTTCGCGTCTTCGTTGTGCTGGTCCGAGAACTCGCGCGCCGTCCGCTTCAGACGCGAGATCAACAGCGCCGCGTTCGCGGCCGAGAGTCGGCCGTTGAGCAGCAGCATCAATTCCGATGGACCGTCGAAGGCGCAATCGAAATAGTCCGCGGCGTGTTGCTTGAAGGTCTTCTGGATCGGACCGTTGGGTATCCACGCGAACGTGCGCGCGACCAGCAGCTTGTATCGATTGTTCGGATGCAGTCGCAGAAACCCCATGCGATCGAGCTTGCCGAGAAATCCGACCAGCTCCGCTTTCGTGAGCGCATAGGACGCAAGCATCTCGTCGAACTCGAGCAAGTTGAGCGCGCACACCGCGACGAGAAACAGCTTCGGGTCCGAGACCACCGCTTCTTCCTGCGCAACCGTGAGGCGCGCGATCAACTTCTCGCTTGCAGAGAGGCCTCGCGTGAGTTCGGCGAACTCGATTTGCGCGAACGAACAGATCGCATCGAGCTTCTTCAATGACAGGTCGCGGCGCGACAGCATGCGCTTGATGCTGGCCTCGGACATGCGGATGCCCCAGGCGACTTCGGCGTAGGTCAGCCCGCGCGCGCGCAGTTCGCGCTTGAGCGCATCGACGAGATGCAGGCTGGCCGTCATCGGACTCTTTCACGGAAAGTATCGCCAGACGATACCACGCGCATCCGGGCGAGCCACCACGTGCGCCGCGCTTGGCGATCGTGCATGCGTAGCCGATGCTGTGCTCACCGCGTCGATCGAGACGCCTCAAGGAGCATCAAGATGGATAGGATTATCGGACCATTGGTTGCAGGCGGTTCATTGAAGCGAAGCGCTTTGGTTCTCGCTTGCGCGGCGCTGGTCGCGGGGTCCATCACCAGCGCATACGCCGCCAACGCCTCGGAAGCATCGGCCAAGGCGTCCGCGATGTCGGCCGCGACATTGTCGATGGCGACCGGTGTCCTGGTCAGCGGCGCTTTCTCCACGGTCGTGTTGTCGGGTCAGGCCGTCGTCGCCGGCATCGAGACCGTGGGCGAGTCGGTGGAGGTCACGCTCAGAGCATCGGGCGACGCGACCGAAGCGACGCTTCGTCTGAGCGGCAGAGCGATCCAGGAAGCGGGTCTGATCGTCGGCGGCACGGTCATGCTTTCAGCGGCGACGACCGGCATCGTCCTGCGATCCGCAGGTCGCGTGATCGGGTTCATCCCGAACGACAAAGGCCGCGCATTGATCCGCAGTCGTCGCGTCGGCTACAAGCCGATCAACTGAAGCCAAGGTGAACCATGTTGCGCAGACCGAAGGACTTCGTACGGCCAGGATATTCGCATGCCCTCGGTGTCGCGACGATGGCGATCGCCAGCCTGTGTTTCGCTTTGCCGGCGAAAGCAGGTCAGCCCTGCGAAGACTTCAAGCCCACCGCGACCACCGTGGTACAGGCATTGACGCTCGCGCAACGCGTGAGCGACGCGCTCACCGCATCGGGCGCGGAGGTCGCGCTGCTCGGGCGCGCCGGACAGGACTTGTCGAAGTACGGCTTGCGCTACTCGCATCTCGGCTTGGTCGTGCGCGATCATCCCGATGGCGCGTGGACGGTCGTGCACGAGTTGAACGAATGCGCGACGGCCGAGTCGGCGCTCTTTACGCAAGGCCTCGGGACCTTCTTTCTCGACGACATGTTTCGCTACGAGAGCGTGATTGTCATTCCCGAGCCGCGCGTTCAACAGCGCTTGCGAACGCTCTTGCTCGGACCCGCGTTGATGCGGATGCACGAGCCGCACTACAGCGTCGTCGCGTATCCGTTCTCGACCCGCTATCAGAACTCGAACCAGTGGGCGCTCGAACTGCTCGCGGTCGCATCGGCCGAAGAGGGACAGATCGCCACGCGCGCAGAGGCGCAGGCCTGGCTGCGCGACGCCGGCTTCGTGCCGACCACGCTGCGGATCGACGCGATAGAGAGGCTGGGTGTGCGCATGTTCAAGGCCAACGTCGCGTTCGACGACCATCCGTTCGATCGGCGCATGGCGGGGCGGATCGATTGCGTGACGGTCGAGTCGATCGCGGCGTTCGTGGCCGGGAACGAAGCGAACAGCCGCAGGATCATGGTCGGACTTTGACGAGCTCGGGGGTCGAGTGGTCGGACACGCGTGGTGGCGGGCGGTAAAATCACGCCCTGCATCCACCCCGCCCGCCTCCTCCATGCGCCGCGATCCCGCGACACCTTCATCACCCTCTGATATCTACACCGAAGTTCTCGACGGACCGAATGCGCTGACTGCCCATCGCGCGGCCGGCTTGCTCGAACGCGCGCGTGCGATCGAGCCCTCGGTCGCCGCGATTTCGGCTCGCTATGTTCACGTCGTCTCTTTGGCGCCGGTGTTCAGCTTTTCAGAGCATGAACGCCTCGTCGCATTGCTCGACTACGGAGAGGCTTACGCATCGTCCTCGAACGAGGGATCGCGGAGCCTGGTGGTCATCCCGCGCTTGGGCACCGTCTCGCCCTGGTCGAGCAAGGCGACGGACATCGCGCATCGCTGCGGGCTCGGCATGATTCGCCGCATCGAGCGCGGTGTGCGCTATGCGATCGACGCGAAGGGCGGCCTGTTCGGGAAGAAGACCATCGAGCCCGCGCGTCGTGAGGCGATCGTCGCGCTGCTGTTCGATCGCATGACCGAGACCGCGTGCGACGAACCGTTCGACTTCACGCAGCTCTTCGATGCCTCGTCCGCGAAGCCCATGCAGACCGTCGAGGTCATGCGGGATGGAAGTGCGGCGCTGACAAAGGCGAACAGCGATTGGGGACTCGCACTTTCGGACGATGAGATCGGCTATCTCCTGAATGCCTTCGAGAAGCTCGGCCGCAATCCCACCGACGTCGAGCTGATGATGTTCGCGCAGGCCAACAGCGAACACTGTCGCCACAAGATCTTCAACTCGTCGTGGACCATCGACGGAGAGCCGCAGGAGCGATCGCTGTTCTCGATGATCCGCAACACCGAAGCACAGTCGTCGCGCGGGACCATCGTCGCTTACGCCGACAATGCCGCGATCATGGAAGGCGCGTTCGCCGAGCGCTGGTTCCCGCAGGCCGACGGCGTGTATCGCGCGCACTTCGAGCCGGTGCACATCGTGATGAAGGTCGAGACGCACAACCATCCGACCGCGATCGCGCCGTTTCCCGGCGCATCGACCGGCGCGGGCGGCGAGATTCGCGATGAAGGCGCGACCGGACGCGGCGCGAAACCCAAAGCGGGCCTGACGGGTTTTTCGGTTTCCAATCTGATGCTGCCCGATGCGACGCGTGCGTGGGAGCACACGATCGGCCGCCCTTCGCGGATCGCGTCGCCGCTGTCGATCATGATCGAAGGCCCGCTCGGCAGCGCGGCGTTCAACAACGAATTTGGCCGGCCCCATCTGGGCGGCTATTTCCGCGTGTACGAACAGCGGGTCGAGACAGACCATGGCGCGGTCCACTATGGTTATCACAAGCCGATCATGATCGCGGGCGGTATCGGCAATATCCGCGCGCCGCACACCGGGAAGCGCGACCTGCCCGATGGCGCGCTCTTGATCCAGATCGGCGGGCCGGGCCTGCGCATCGGCATCGGCGGCGGCGCGGCGAGTTCGATGGCGACCGGCGCGAACACGGCCGAGCTCGACTTCGATTCGGTGCAGCGCGGCAACCCCGAGATGCAGCGGCGCGCGCAGGAGGTCATCGATCGGTGCTGGCAGATGGGTCGAGCCGACGGACTCGATGCCGACGGGCTCGATGCGAATCCGATCCTGTCGATTCACGACGTGGGCGCCGGCGGCCTCTCGAACGCGTTTCCCGAACTAGTCGAAGGCTCCGGTGGTGGTGGCACAAGCGGAGGCGCGCGCTTCGATCTCGCGTCCATCCCGCTCGACGCGACCGGCATGTCGCTGCGCGAGATCTGGAGCAACGAATCGCAGGAGCGTTACGTGCTTGCGATCACGCCCGAGAGCCTGGAGAGGTTCGCGGTGATTTGCGAGCGCGAGCGCTGTCCGTATGCGGTCGTCGGTGTTGCGACAAAAGATCGCGTGTTGAAGCTCGACGACGTGCGAGACGATTACGCGGATTCGGCCAATCAACCGATCGATCTACCGATGGACGTGTTGTTCGGCAAGCCGCCGAAGATGCATCGCGATGTTCGGCACGTGAGAACTCGACATGCGCCCATCGAATTGACCGGCCTCGATCTCGAAACCGTCGCGTTCGACGTGCTGCGTCATCCGACAGTGGGCGACAAGAGCTTCCTCGTCACGATCGGCGACCGCACGGTCGGCGGCCTGTCGTCGCGCGACCAGATGGTCGGGCCGTGGCAGGTACCGGTCGCCGATTGCTCGGTGACCTTGATGGACTACGCGGGTTATTGCGGCGAAGCGATGGCGATGGGCGAACGCACGCCGCTGGCCGTGATCGACGCGGCCGCATCGGGTCGCATGGCGATCGGCGAAGCGCTTACGAACCTCGTCGCCGCACCGGTGGAGCGCATAGGCGACATCAAACTCTCGGCCAACTGGATGGCCGCGTGCGGGGCTGAGGGCCAGGATGCGGCGCTCTATGACACGGTGCGCGCGGTCGGGATGGAGCTATGTCCTGCGCTCGGCATCGGCATTCCAGTCGGCAAGGATTCGTTGTCGATGCAAACGACATGGACCGACGGCGATGGTCTCCGTGGCGAAACCCGGGACGTGATCGCACCCGTGTCGCTGATCGTCTCGGCCTTCGCCGTCGTGCGCGACGTGCGGACCGCATGGACGCCGCAATTGCGCGTCGCGCAGTTGCAAACTGATGGGGGCGACACTTCGTTGCTGTTGATCGACCTCGGCGCAGGCCGCAATCGTTTGGGCGAATCGATTCTCGCGCAAGTCACGCAGCAAGTCGGCGACGCGGCCCCCGACCTCGATGACGCCGAACGACTCAAGTCCTTCTTCGCTGCGATGGTCGAGTTGAGAGCCGCGCATCTCGTGCTCGCGTATCACGATCGATCGGACGGCGGCCTCTTCGCGACCTTGTGCGAGATGGCCTTCGCAGGCCGCACGGGTGTCTCGATCAACGTCGACATCCTGACGCTCGAAGGCGACGAGGGCGACGATTACGGCGACTCGAAGAACTGGGCGATGCAGGTCGCTGCGCGTCGCGAGGCCGCGACCTTGAAGGCCTTGTTCACCGAAGAGTTGGGTGCGGTCATACAAATTCATACGGGCGATCGCGCGGCCGTGATGGACATCCTGCGCAAGCACGACCTCGGCGCGATCTCGCACAGCATCGCCAAGCCCAACGACCGGGGCGTGATCGAAATCTATCGCGATGCAAAGTGCATTTTCACGAAACCGCGCGCCGAACTGCAGCAGGCGTGGAGCGACACGAGTTGGCGCATCTCGCGATTGCGCGACGAACCCGCGTCGGCCGACGCCGAATATCAGGCGATCGCCGAGGACGATCCGGGCATGCCGATTCGATTGCGCTTCGATCTCGAGGACGACATCGCCGCGCCCTTCATTGCCACGGGTGTGAGGCCACGCATCGCGATCCTGCGCGAGCAGGGCGTCAACAGCCAGAGCGAAATGGCGTATGCGTTTTCGAAGGCGGGTTTCGAGAGCGTCGACGTGCACATGAGCGATCTCGATCTAGGCCGACACACGCTCGCCCGTTTCGCCGGCTTCGTCGCGTGCGGTGGATTCTCGTATGGCGATGTGCTCGGAGCGGGCGAAGGATGGGCGAAAGCGATTCGCTTCAACACTAGACTCGCCGATCAGTTCGCGGCCTTCTTCGTGCGCGGCGATGCTTTCGCGCTCGGCGTATGCAACGGCTGCCAGATGATGGCCGCGCTCGCGCCGATGATTCCCGGCGCGGACTGCTGGCCGCGCTTCACGCACAACCGGTCGCGCTATGAAGCGCGCCTTTCGAGCGTCGCCGTCGGCGCTTCGCCTTCGCTCTTCTTCGCGGACATGGAAGGAACGGTCGCGCCGATCGCGGTCGCACACGGCGAGGGTCGTGCGGACTTCACCAAGCAGGGCGATGCAGAGCAGGTGCTGGTGCCGCTACGCTTCGTCGATCATCGCGCGCAAGCGACCCAACGCTATCCGCTGAATCCCAACGGCAGCGCCGGCGGCCTTGCCGGCGTAACCACGCCCGATGGCCGCTTCACCGCGCTGATGCCGCATCCCGAGCGCGTCTTCCGCACGGCGCAGATGTCGTGGCATCCCGATGGCTGGGGCGAAAGCAGTCCGTGGATTCGCATCTTTCGCAATGCGAGGAAGCACGTCGGTTAGCCACAGTCGATCAAACCGTGCGTCAACGGAACCTTTGCGTATTTGACGATTCAATGCCTGTGCATTGGTGATGCATACTGCACATACCCTTGCTTCTTGCGTCGATCTCCGTGGCCCTGTCGCTTTCCCCGCGTCGTCTCGCGACCTTCATCCTCTTGCTGGCCGTGCCGCTGCGCGTGTATGCCGCTGCAGCGATGATGTTCTGCAGCCCCGCGAGCGACGTTGCAGCAGACGAGCCCCTCGCGCATGCGCATCATGAAGCGCATGCATCGAGTCCTCTTCATTACGCCGCGTCCGATCATGCGTCGGCGGTGGATGAAGACTCGGCGGCCGACTCGTCTCATCACGGCGAATCCGATAGCGCTTCGTTGCACGATCATTTCTCATGCGCGGGTTGCTGCTGCGCCGGAATGATTTCCACCGCGGGCTTCGAATGGAAGCCGCAAGCCTTCCCCACGCCGGCGATGCCTTCTTTCATGGCCCACACGGTACCGAGCACGGTGCCGCATCGGCTCGAACGTCCTCCCCGGACGATCTGCGCGTAAGCGACTGAGCCGGTCCTCCGGCAGGTCGCTGCTCGTCGGCCCTGTTGTCGGGCCGTGAGCGTGCGCGACACGCGAATCGAATTCGGTTCGCACCCCGAGAACCATTGGTTCACGACGATCACGCGGTCGTCGATGGCAATGCAAAAGGAAAAACACGATGAACCCCATCAAGACCATGATCGTCTTCGCATGCGCGCCGATCGTGGTTGCGGCGTACGCGCAAACCCCCGCAACCAAACCGGGCCCATATGCCGGCGAGCAATCGCGATCGATCAAGGCGCTGTCCGAAAAGGAAATCGATGACTTGCAAGCGGGCCGAGGGATGGGTCTTTCGAAAGCGGCCGAACTGAATCATCGGCCCGGGCCCCGTCACGTACTCGACCTGGCCGATCGGCTCGCCCTCAGCGACGCACAGCGTTCCCAGATTCAAACCACATTCGATCGCATGGATCGCGACGCGAAAGAGATCGGCGCGACCATCATCGATCAGGAGCGCGCGCTCGATGCGCGCTTCACGCGCGACGATGTCGATGGCGTTGAAGTGGCGCGGTCGATCGAAGAGATCGCTCGGTTGCAGGGTCGTCTGCGTTTCACGCACATCGATGCGCATTTGCGCACGGCGCATGCGCTCACGAGCCAGCAGATCGCCGCGTACCACCATCTGCGCGGCTACGACGGAGCGGCCGGCGCAATGACTCACCAGCACGCTCACTGAGCGACGAGCGCTCGCAAGACATCACTCGCACTGGACAAGGAATCATCATGAAGCCCTTCGCAAGAGGTATCGGACTTATCGCAGGCGTCGTCGCCGTGATCGTCCTCGTTGCAGCGATTTTCATTTGGTCAGGCGCCTACAACGTCGCCGCTGACGATCCCCACACCCGACTGTTTTCAAGCCTGCTGGAGACGGCGCGCGACCGTTCGATCGAAGCGCGCAGCGCGAGCATCGCGTTGCCGAAGCTCGACGAGCCCGAGATGGTGGCCAGAGGCGCTGGCCTCTACTCGGAGATGTGCGTGAGTTGTCATCTCGCGCCGGGCATCGATGAGTCGGAGCTTCGCGCAGGACTCTATCCACAGCCGCCCAAACTCGTGGAGTACGGCGCGAGCGATCCGAAAGAAGCGTTCTGGATCGTCAAGCACGGCATCAAGATGACCGCGATGCCGGCGTGGGGCGTCTCTCATGACGACGCCGCGTTGTGGGATCTCGTGTCCTTTCTTCGCGCGATGCCGAAGATGTCTTCCGCGCAATACGAGCAACTGGCGCGAGCAGGCGATCACGACGAGGAAGCTCCGGGTCACATGCACGGCGACATGCACGGCGCGACTGCGGCCCATCAACATTGAATCGATTGCGCGCTGCCGACGCATCACGCGCCCAGCAAAACTTACCCGACCAAGAAAATGAAATGATCCATCGTCTTTCCTCTTTATCCGATCCGGCTCGCCGCAGATTCGTGCAGGGTCTCGCCGCCGGCGGCGCCTTGAGTGCGCTCGGCTTTGGTTCCCCGGCATCGGCGCAGATCCGCTTGGATAGCGGCTCCCCGCAAGTTCTCAGCGGCACGCAGTTCAAGCTCGATATCGATTCGACGGCCGTCAACTTCACAGGCGCCGCGCGCGCGGCTACCACCGTGAACGGCCAACTGCCCGCGCCGATCCTGCGTTGGCGCGAGGGCGACACGGTCACCTTGGCCGTGACCAATCGTCTGCCGGTGACGAGCTCGATTCACTGGCACGGCATCCTTCTGCCCAACGCAATGGACGGCGTTCCGGGTCTTACCTTCGACGGCATTGCGCCCGGTGAAACATTTGTCTATCGCATTCCGGTGAAGCAGTCAGGCACCTACTGGTATCACAGCCACTCGCGCTTTCAGGAACAGACCGGCTTGTACGGGCCGCTCATCATCGAGCCACGTGGTGGCGAGCGTTTTCCAGCGGATCGCGAATACGTGGTGATGCTGTCCGACTGGACCGACGAGAATCCGGAAAGCCTCTTCGCCAAGCTGAAGAAGCACAGCGACGCCTATAACTTCCAGATGCCGACCGCGCTCGACTTCGCGCGCGATGCGTCGACGATGGGATTCAAGGGCGCGCTCGACAAGCGCCGCATGTGGAATCAGATGCGCATGAATCCGACCGATTTCATCGATGTCACGGCGCACACCTATACTTATTTGATCAACGGCGTGACGCCGCGCGACAACTGGACCGGACTGTTTCGTCCGGGAGAAAAGATCCGGCTGCGCTTCATCAATGGATCGGCCAACAGCATCTTCGACGTGCGCATTCCGGGGCTGAAGATGCGCGTCGTGTCGGCCGACGGGCAGGACGTCGACCCGGTGACGGTCGATGAATTTCGCATGTCGGTCGCGGAAACCTATGACGTGCTGATCGAACCGAAAGACGATCGCGCCTACACGCTCTTCGCACAATCGATCGGCCGCACCGGTTACGCGGCGGGCACGCTGGTGCCGCGTCCGGGCATGCGCGCTGAAGTGCCGCGCTTGGATGAACCGCAATGGCTTTCGATGATGGACATGATGGGCGCGATGAACATGGAGGGCATGAGCGGGATGGATCACGGCGCAATGAAAGGGATGCAGGGCATGGCCGGCATGAATCACGGTGCAATGAACGGAATGCAAGGCATGAGCGGCATGGACCATGGCAGCCAGAATCTCACACCGGCCGGCATGCGCAAAGTGCATCACGCGAAAACCGAATATCGGCCCAGCGTGGACATGCACGTCGATATGCCGCGCACCAATCTCGACGACCCCGGCATCAACTTGCGCGACAACGGCAGACGCGTGCTGACGTATGCAGACCTTCACACAATTGGAGGGTCACTTGACAAACGCGACGCGCAACGAGAGATCGAGCTGCATCTCACGGGACACATGGAGCGCTTCATCTGGTCTTTCGACGGCCAGAAATTTTCCGAGGCCGAGCCGGTGCACTTTCGACACGGCGAGCGACTGCGCGTGGTGCTCGTCAACGACACGATGATGAATCACCCGATCCATTTGCACGGTATGTTCAGCGATCTCGAATCGCCCGACGAAAAATTTCTCGTACGCAAGCACACCATCAATGTGCAGCCGGCTCAGCGCATCACGTTTCTCGCGACTGCCGACGCGCTCGGGCGCTGGGCGTTTCACTGCCACTTGCTGTATCACATGGAAGCGGGCATGTTCCGCGAGGTGGTGGTGTCATGAGCACCGTTCACGCCTCGCGATTGACCGCGCGCCTGGTCGTGATCAGCTTGCGCGTGTTGTTCGCTGCAGGCCTCTCGCCGATCTTAGGCGCTGCTTCGTATGCCGCGACCTTTACGGTGGACGCGATGAACGACGACATGCAGATGGAGAACATGCAAGGCGGCAAGCCACCGCCCGATGCGCGCGACCCCGATGTCTATGCCGAAGGGGTCGCACGCGGACCCATGCACGGCATGGACATGGCCGACGACGCTTCGCATGCCTATCTGCTGCTCGACAAGTTCGAGTACTTGCGGTCGCGCGGCTTTCGGCTCGATGCGCAGGGATGGTATGGCGGCGACCGCGACAAGCTGTGGCTCGAAGTCGATGGCGAACGCAAGGACTCCAAGCTCAGAGGAACGCGCACCGAAGCGTTGTGGGATCGCACGTTCTCGACCTACTGGAGTTCGCAACTCGGCGCTCGGCACGACTTCGGCGACGGTCCGGGCCGCAACTGGGCCGCGTTCGGCGTGCAGGGGCTCGCGCCTTACTGGTTCGAATTGCAGGCTACCGCTTACGTCGGAGAATCAGGCCGCACGGCCGCGCGAGCCGAATTCGACTACCAACAATTGCTCACACAACGATTGGTGTTGCAGCCGAATATCGAAATCAATCTCTACGGCAAGAACGATCGCGCGCGCAACATCGGTTCGGGACTCTCCGAAATCGAAGCGGGCTTGCGTTTGCGCTACGAGATCACGCGGCAATTCGCGCCGTACATTGGCGTGTCATGGCGGCGCAAGTTCGGCAACACCGCCGCATTTGCGCGCGCGACCGGCGAAGATGTGCGCGATACGAAGTTGGTTGCGGGCGTGCGTGTTTGGTTCTAATTGGTTTGCCATGCGCTCACCGGCGGAGATCGATGAAGATATCCATTTGCGAAACCATGGGGATCATGGCCGTCCTTGCGGCGGCCATGATGATCGTTGCGGCTGACGCCAGCGCTGAGATCATCGACCTTCAGTGGGACGGGTCGGAAAAATTCTCGCGGGAGTTGGGGGTGGCCCCGGGCAAGTTCGCCGAGGTGTGCGGCAAGCTGAGCCGCGGTGAATCGGTCGCCTGGAATTTCGATACCGACGGGCCGACCAACTTCAACGTCCATTACCACGAAGGTGCGCGCGTCGTGTTTCCCGCCAAGCAGGACGCGGTTGCGAAAGCGGAAGGCCGGCTCGACGTGCAACTCGACCAGGACTACTGCTGGATGTGGGCCAACAAGTCGGACAAGACGGTGCGCTTGCGTTTGTCGTTACAGCGTAGGTCATGACGGCTGGTTCGCGTCGAGCGTGGCCGCGCGCCCCTCGGTGCGTTCGGAGAGTGACTCGGCGCGGCTGTTTCGCCATCTGGTGCGGCAAACGGCCATGATCGAAAATCGGTGAGCGCCAAGGACTCGCGACCGACGCGGATCATTGGTGGACCTCGGGTTCGCTTAGATGAAATGAAAGCGCTTCCTCGCCTTCGTCATCAAAAAGCTTGAGGGTTCCATCAAACTCATGGGGCTCCTCGGGTGCTTCACTGCTAATGAATCGCATCGCGTCGTTCGGCGTCTGAGCAAGTGGCAATCGCTCGATCCTCCCATCGTCCCGTTGAATGCGTACCTCGACCGATAGTCCCTTCGCGGCACGCGTGGTTCTGAGTTGCATACGCTCTCCCGCTGCGGTGTCGATGATCTCGAGCACGCCCCGTGCCAGCTTGCTCTTTACGACAAAAGGGGCAGGCGCATGATGATGCGAGCCATGTCCGGGTGCAGCGATCACCGGTTCGAGATCGACGCCGAAAGACTTTACGAGTACGCGCACCGTTGCCAATGCCGATATATGGCCGAGTAGCTCTTCACGAACCGCTGCACTGACGCTGTCTGCCTCGTGAAGCGTTACGGTTCCATCCAGCGCGATATCGATGTCTGCGGTCAGGCGGTGACCCAACCATCTTGCCCGGACTGCTTCAATTGCCCGCACACCAGGAACGTGCTCCGCCGCACGACGAATTTCGTGAGGAATGTCCGCGTCCACGCCATCGAGCACCCGGGATAGAACCGCCTTCGCGGACTGCCACACGATTCCGAAGATGGCGACGGTGATCAGTAATCCGACGATGGGGTCGGCAAGCGGGTAGCCCAGCCAGACGCCCACCGCTCCAATCACGACTGCCAAGCTCGTCAGGCCATCGGTGCGAGCGTGGAATCCATCCGCGATGAGTGCTGCGCTGTTGATCTTCCGGCCGATGCGAATACGAAACACCGCGACCGCTTCGTTGCCGATGAAGCCGATCACGCCGGCGGCCGCCACCCAACCCAGAAGCCCAATCGATTGGGGGTGAAGCAGTCGGTCAATGGCTTCGTACGCCGCGCCCAGTGCACTAAATAGAATGATGAGGACAATCGCAACGCCGGCCAGGTCCTCGGCCCGCCCGTAGCCGTATGCGAAGCGTTCGCTGGGCTTACGCCGTGCGAGCATGAAGGCGATCCAGAGCGGAATCGCTGTGCCAGCGTCGCCGACGTTATGAATGGCGTCGGCAAATAGCGCAACGCTTTTCGATTCGTACACGACTACAAGTTGGATCGCCGACGTGATGCCTAGAATGATGAAGGACCATTTGATCGCCCAGATCCCTTCCGTAGTGGTCGCGAGCGTGGAGTCGATGACACCGTGGGTGTGGCCGTGCGCCTGACCATCGTTTTGACGAGGGATTTTAGGCTGCGAGAATCCCAGCCAGACCAAGATCGAATGAAACATTACGGCCCTCAGAAGTGTTTCGGAATTGATTTTTTGGTGACTACTTGAGATAGGCGCGGACGACATCGATCAACTCGTCAGCGCCTCGGCTGCGTGCAGCATGGCTCGCGATGGTCGGACTGGCGATATGGGTGTGAATGTGCTCCTCGATGACTTCCGCCATCAGGCCGTTCATTGCGCCGCGCGCAGCTGCGATCTGATGCAGGATTTCGGCGCAGCCTTGTTCTGCTTCGAGCGCGCGTTCCAGCGCTTCCACCTGCCCGCGTATGCGGCGCACGCGTCCCAACAGCTTGGCTTTCTCACGAATGGTGTGGCTCATGGGTGCTCAGTGACGTCCATAAGATAGGGGGGTATGGTATCTCAAATAGCGATTCGTGTCGCCGAGTCGAGGACTCAACTCGGTTGGAGCGATGTTGCCACGTGTGCGGCGAACAGACGCTTCACCCACCACGCCGTTCAGCGAGGGTCACCCAACTCGTCGAGGATCGGACAGTCGGGGCGGTGATCGCCGCGACAGGAGCGCGCGAGTTTTTCGAGGGTGCGTTTCATGGCCGCCATCTCTTCCATGCGACGTTCGAGATCGGCGACGTGGCGCAAGGCGATGCGCTTCACGTCGGCGCTCGCACGGCGGCGGTTGTGCCAGAGCTTGAGCAGGTCGGAAATCTCGGCCATCGAAAAACCCAGATCGCGCGAGCGCCGGATGAAGCGCAGCGTGTGAACCTCGTTGTCGGTGTACTGCCGATAGCCCGCATCGGTGCGGACTATCCTGGGCAAGAGGCCGAGCGACTCGTAGTGGCGCACCATCTTCGTGGACACGCCGGAACGCGTCGCTGCCTTGCCGATGTTGAAGGGCTCGGTCGACATCGTTGACTGGTTCATCGCTCGCTTCCTTTCCATCGGCGCAAGAGCAAGGCATTGCCGACCACGCTCACGCTGCTGAACGCCATCGCCGCGCCGGCGACGACCGGGCTCAACAGTCCGAAGGCCGCGAGCGGAATGCCGATGATGTTGTACGCGAAAGCCCAGAACAAGTTCTGACGGATCTTCGCGACGGTGCGGCGCGAGATGTCGATCGCGTCCGCGACCAGCGCCGGATCGCCGCGCATCAAAGTGATGCCCGCCGCATGCATCGCGACCTCGGTGCCGGTGGACATCGCGATGCCGACATCAGCGGCCGCGAGGGCAGGCGCATCGTTGATGCCGTCGCCCACCATCGCGACCCGGATGCCGCCTGCCTTGAGTCCAGTGATGATTGCGGCCTTGTCTTGGGGCAACACCTCGGCACGAACCTCGTCGATGCCGAGGTGCCGGGCGACCGTTTCTGCGCTGCCCCGATTGTCGCCGCTGACGAGAGCGGTCTTCACGCCTTGCGCATGCAGCCGTTGCACGGCAAGTGCAGCGCTCGGCTTGATCGTGTCGCCGAAGGCGAGCAGTCCGATCAGGCGCGGCCGGGTTGTATCCCCGGTCACGTCGGCCAGCCACGACACGCTGCGACCTTGCGACTCGAGTTCGGCTGCGCGAGGTTCGAGCGCAGCGAGATCGACCCGCAATTCGCGCATGTAGCGGCTGCTGCCCAAACGCAATTCACGCTGGTTCACCAGCGCGGCGACGCCGCGGCCGGCAACGGCGCGAACTTCGCTTGCGACAAGAACGGCGATGGGTGCAGCGATGCCATCCCGAAGCGGCGTCTCGATCGCTGCGTCGCGCGCTGCGTCGAGCACCGCCCGAGCCAGCGGATGTTCGCTGCCTGCTTGTATCGCCGCGCTCGCCGCAAGCAGCGCCGCCGTGTCGCCCGCGACCGCCTGCATCTCGATCAGCCGCGGCTTGCCTTCAGTGAGCGTGCCGGTCTTGTCGAAGGCGACAACCTTGACATCATGGGCAAATTCGAGCGCCTCGGCGTCCTTGATCAGAATGCCGTGACGCGCGGCCACGCCGGTGCCGGCCATGATCGCCGTCGGTGTCGCCAGCCCGAGCGCGCACGGGCAGGCAATCACGAGCACCGCGACAGCGTTCAGGATCGCCGTCTCCCAATTGCCACTGGCGAGACCCCAGCCGAGCAGCGTGACGAACGCGATACCGATCACGACGGGCACGAATATCGAGCTCACCCGATCGACGAGCCGCTGCACCGGCGCCTTTTCGGCCTGAGCCGATTCGACCATCCGCACGATGCGCGCCAGCGTCGATTCAGCACCGACGGCCGTGGTCTTCACCAGCAACAGACCCTCCCCGTTGACCGCGCCGCCGGTCACCCTGTCGCCCTCGTGCTTCGCAACCGGCAGGCTTTCGCCGGTGATCAGCGATTCGTCGACTTCGCTCACGCCTTCAAGCACGACGCCATCCACCGGCACGCGCTCGCCGGGGCGCACGACCACCGAGTCATCGACGCGCACTTCAGCCATCGGCAATTCGATCTCGCGGCCATCGCGGCGCACGCGTGCGACTTCGGGCCGCAGCGCATTCAGCGCGCGGATCGCTTCGGTGGTCTGACGCTTGGCGCGCGCCTCCAGCCACTTGCCGAGCAGCACCAGCGTGATCACGACCGCCGAAGCCTCGAAGTACAGGTGCGCCATGCCATCGGGGCCGATCCGCAACAACTGATAGACGCTCAGTCCATAGGCCGCCGACGTTCCGAGCGCGACCAGCAGATCCATGTTGCCGCTGCGCGCCTTGAGCGCCTTCCAGCCGGCGCGATAGAAGCGTGCTCCGAGCCAGAATTGAACCGGTGTGGCCAGCGCGAATTGCCACCAGCCGTTCAGCATTGCGTGCCGACCGAACAGTGCCCCCAGCATCGGCAAGAGCAGTGGCGCCGAGAGAACAGCGGCGAGGGCAACCGGCAACCACTCGCTACGCGCGCGCGAAACGGCCACGCCCGCTACATCGGCGTCTGAATGCGCACGCGCGGTATAGCCCGCGCGCTCGACCGCCGCGAACAGCGCCTCGGCGCCGTCGCGCTGCGTCAGATTGACCTCGGCCGTTTCGGTCGCAAGATTGACCTGGGCCGACGTGACGCCGGGTACCTGCTTCAAGGCTTTCTCGACCCGCGCGACACACGATGCGCAGGTCATGCCGTCGATTTCCAGGCTCACGCGTTGCTCGCCGACGTCATAGCCGGCCAGGGGGTGGGTCAGGGTGGCGGTGTTGTTCATGAAACGTATCGATCCGGGGCGAGCTGCCTTTTGCAGCGATGGATGGAGTCTAGACCTTTCCATGATGTGAAGGTCAAGCGCCTTTCATCGAGACCCGTGCGAGCGATATGAGGACTCTTTCGAAACGCTTGACCTTCCCATCGTGGCAAGGATTAGAGTGACCCTCTCGATCATTTACCCAAGGAATAGTCATGCTCGAATTCAATGTTGAAGGTATGAGTTGCGGCCATTGCGTCAGCAGGGTGACCCAGGCCGTCAGGCAAGCCGATCCGGCCGCCGGGGTCGAAGTCGATCTGGCGACCCACACGGTACGCGTTGAAACCAGCAAGGATCGCGCAACGGTCGCGGCTGCACTGACCGACGCAGGCTACCCGCCGAACGATTGCTGACTACCCGATGAGCGACCCCACAACCCCCGTCGTTCCCGTGCACGCGAAGGCGCCGGTCATCTCATCCGCAGCATCCCGTCTGTTGTTGTACCGGCGGACACTTGACGGAGCCGTAGCTGCAGAACACGCAGCAGTCGCCCGATCGAGGGCGTAACAAGACCTTGCACTGTGCGCATTCGTGGAAGAACAGGCACGCGTCGACGGGCATCGTCCGCGCTTCAGCGAATCCGCAGTGCGGGCAGGTCAGCGTGGATTCAAGGACGAAGACGGTCATGAAGGTCGAACGATCGCAGAGTCAATGCGTATGACGATGATGATTGTCGGGGTAGTGCGCATGCAAGTGCGGCCGGGCACGCGACCGTCGCGCCGTGGCGAATCGTGTCAGCAGATAATAAGCACTCGCGTCTGAACTCAATGCTCGTCCAGCCCGACCCGGACATCGCGTTCGAGTTCAAGGAACCCCCATGAAAACGAGCACCGTCGAAGTCGGCGAGTTGGTCTCCACCCTGAGCGCGGCCGGCGTCGAAAAGCAGCTCTCGACGCTACCCGGCGTCCACCACGTCGACGTGAACTACGTCGCCGGAAGCGCCACCGTGCACTACGACGAAGCGAAGACCACGCTGCAAGCCATTCGGCAACGCGTCGTCGATTGCGGTTACCACTGCCGGGGTGAACTCGTTCCGGCTCACGTCTGCGATCCCGAGGGCCACAAGATGACCGGGGATGCGCACGCCGGCCACGCGGCTCATGGCCAGCGGCCACTGTCGAAGCCCACGGAACCGAGGCACGCCGCCCACGCAGGACACGGTGACGCGCCGGCCCAATCAGCGGGCGACATGATGCACGACATGGGCCACGCACCCGGCATGTCGATGCAGGACATGGCCAACGACATGCGCAACCGCTTTTTGGTGGCGCTGCTGTTCGCGATTCCCGTATTCGTCTACTCGCCGATGGGCAGGATGTTCGGCGACTTCGCGACGCCATTCGGCCTCGACAACAAGCTGTTTCTCTTCATCGTCGCGAGCGGCGCCATCATCTATCCGGGCTGGCCCTTCTATGTCGCCGCCTGGCGCGCCGCGCGCAACAAGGTGGCCAACATGGCGACCTTGATCGTGCTCTCGGTCGGCACGGGTTACGTCTTCAGCGTGGGCGCCACGTTCTTCTACGAGGGCGAGGTGTTCTACGAAGCAGCGGCGGTGCTGCTGGTCTTCATCCTGCTCGGGCATTGGCTCGAGATGCGTGCACGCGCCGGCGCCTCGGACGCGATTCGTGCGTTGATGGACCTCGCCCCGCCGATGGCCACGGTGCTGCGCGGTGACGTCGAGATCAAGGTGGCGACTTCGGAGGTGCTGGCCGGCGAGACGGTCGTCATCAAGCCGGGCGACAAGATCCCGGTGGACGGCGAGATCATCGACGGCGGCTCTCAGGTCGACGAGTCGATGCTGACGGGCGAGTCGATGCCGGTGAAGAAGGCCGTCGGAGACACCGTCATCGGCGCGACGATCAACAAGAGCGGCAGCTTTCGCTACAAGGCCACCAAGGTCGGCGCCGACACGGCGCTCGCGCAGATCGTCAAGCTGGTCCAGCAGGCGCAGAACTCCAAGGCGCCGGGGCAACTGCTGGCCGATCGAGCCTCGCAATGGCTGGTGCTTGCCGCCATCGCCATCGGTCTCTTGACCTTCGGCGTGTGGTTCTGGGTCATCGGCCAGCCGCTGCTGTTCGCGCTGACGCTGACCATCACGGTGTTCGTGATCGCGTGTCCAGACGCGCTCGGACTGGCTACGCCGATGGCGATCATGGTCGGTACCGGGCTTGGGGCGATGAACGGCATCCTTTTCAAGAACGCGGCTGCGCTCGAGAACGCGACCAAGCTCACTGTCATCGTGTTCGACAAGACGGGCACGCTCACGCTCGGTCAGCCCGATGTGGTCGAGATGGTTACCGCAGCGGGTGTTGACGAGGGACAGTTGCTGGCGCTCGCCGCAGCCGTCGAGAAGTTCTCGGAACATCCGTTGGCGCTGGCGGTACTCAAACGCGCGGGCACCGCGCCGACCGAGCTTGCCTCCGGGTTCACCAATATCGATGGGCAGGGCGCCCGCGCCACCATCGGCAGCGACGTGGTGTTGCTGGGCAACCGCAAGCTGATGGAATCCGAGGGGATCGCCCTGGATGCGCTGGCTTCCGAGGCAGCAAGACTCGAGGGCGGCGGCCGCACCGTGGTCCACGTCGCTCGCGCCGGCAAGCTCATCGGCCTGATCGCCATCGCCGATGCAGTCAGGCCGACCTCACGGGCCACGATCACCAAGCTGCAGGAACGCGGCGTGAAGGTCGCGATGATCACCGGCGACAACCGAGCGACGGCCGAGCGCATCGGCAAGGAACTCGGCATCGATATCGTGCTTGCCGATGTGTTGCCCGGTGACAAGGCTTCGAAGATCAAGGAGCTTCAGGACCAGGGCCAGAAGGTCGGCATGGTCGGCGACGGCATCAACGATGCGCCCGCATTGACCCAAGCCGATGTGGGCTTCGCGATTGGCGCGGGCACCGACGTGGCGATGGAAAGCGCGCAGGTCATCCTCATGAAGAGCGACCCGTACGACGTGGTCGGCGCCATCGAACTGTCCCGCGCGACGTTACGCAAGATGCACCAGAACCTGTGGTGGGCGGTCGCCTACAACACCATCGCCTTCCCGATTGCGGCCGGTGTCTTCTATCCGTTCACCCTGTCACCGGAGATTGCGGCGCTCTCGATGTCGGGGAGCTCGGCCATCGTGGCGATCAACGCGCTGATGCTCAAGCGCACCAAGCTTGCGGGCATCAAGAACCCGAGGCCGCAGAGTTCGCCGATCCCATGAGACTTCGACCTTACTCGGCAACGGTTCTGGCGCTCGGTGGCGCGGTCCTCATGGCCCTCGGGGTGTACTTCGTATTCCTGCGACCTCCCTTGCTGCCCGAAGACCCGCGTTTCATGGGAACGTCGTTGGCGTATCTTCAGGCAGCGGCGCCGGGGCTCGCGATCTGGCTTCGCCGCGTGTTCTGGGTCATGGGTGGCTACATGTTTGCCACCGGCCTGTTGACGTTATACGTCGCGCTGACCGGCTTTCGCGAGCGCGGCCGCGGCGCTGCAGCCGTTGTGACGCTCGCCGGTTTGACCTCCATAGGATTGATGGCTACCGTGAATTTCGTCATTGCTTCGGACTTCAAGTGGCTGATCCTGTCCTTCGTACTGCCGTGGGCACTGGCACTGATGCTTTACTGGAGAGAGCGCAACGACCGGGCAACGACGCCATGGCCAGCCTGATCAGTCCGCTGGCCGGCAAGCCGGCGCCGCCCTCGTCGCTGGTCGACCTATCGAAGCTCGTCACGACGTATTACACCGAGGTTCCCGACGCGTCCGTGCCCGCGCAACGCGTCGCGTTCGGAACTTCCGGGCACCGCGGCTCCTCGTTCAACGTCTCGTTCAACGAGTGGCATGTGCTGGCGATCACGCAGGCCATCTGCCAGTACCGCGCGAGTCATGGCATCGATGGGCCTCTCTTTCTCGGCATCGACACGCATGCGCTGTCGCAGCCGGCGTGCGCCAGTGCGATCGAGGTGCTGGCGGCCAACGGCGTCGACGTGATGCTGGCGACCGATGACGAATACACGCCGACGCCCGCTGTCTCGCACGCGATCCTCACATACAACCGTGGCCGCTCGTCCGGGCTCGCCGACGGCATCGTCGTGACGCCGTCGCACAATCCGCCCGAAGACGGCGGCTTCAAGTACAACCCGCCGAACGGCGGACCGGCCGGCGCGGACATCACGAGCGGCATCGAAGCCGCGGCGAACGACTTTCTACGAAGCGCGTTGAGCGGTGTGCGGCGCATGCCGTACGCGCGGGCGTTGCACGCGGCAACGACACACCGCCACGATTTTCTCGCAGGTTACGTGGCCGACCTCGGCAACGTCATCGACATGGACGCAATCCACGGCGCGAAGATCCGTATGGGCGTCGATCCGCTCGGCGGCGCAGGCGTGCACTACTGGGCACGGATCGCCGAGCGCTATCGGCTCGACCTCACGGTGGTCAACGACGAAGTTGATCCGACGTTTCGCTTCATGACGCTCGACTGGGACGGACGCATTCGCATGGACCCGTCGTCACCCTATGCGATGCAGCGCCTGCTCGACATCAAGGACCGCTTCGACATCGCGTTCGCGTGCGACACAGACCACGATCGGCACGGCATCGTCACCGCGGGGTCCGGCTTGATCGCGCCGAATCATTACCTGTCGGTCGCCATCGACTATCTCTTTCAGCACCGGCCACAATGGGGACCGCACGCCGCCGTCGGCAAGACCGTCGTCAGCACGCGCCTGATCGACTTGGTGACCGCGCGGCTCGGACGGACGCTCTATGAAGTTCCTGTCGGCTTCAAGTGGTTCGCCGCCGGCCTGCTCGACGGGTCGCTCGGTTTCGGCGGCGAGGAAAGCGCTGGCGCGAGCTTCCTGCGCCGCGACGGTACCGTCTGGACCACCGACAAAGACGGCATCGTCGCCGCACTGCTCTCGGCCGAAATTACATCGCGCTGCGGACGCGACCCCGGCATGTTGTACGCCGAGCTCGCGCGCGAGTTCGGCGATCCAATCGCCGACCGGGTCGAGGCACCGGCGACGCCACAGCAGAAGAAGCAGCTTGCCGCGCTTGCCCCGCAGAGCATCGACGCCACCCAACTCGCGGGTGAAAAGATCGCGAGCATCCTCGGCAACGCGCCCGGCAATGGCGCGCCGATCGGCGGCGTCAAGGTGATCACGAAAAGCGGCTGGTTCGCCGCACGGCCGTCGGGCACCGAAGAGATCTATAAGATCTACGCCGAGAGTTTCAGCGGTGCCGATCATCTGCAACGCATCCTGCAAGAAGCGCAAGCCCTCGTCGATCGGGCGATTGCGTCGCCGTCTCCCACGCCTTGATGACGCTTGCACGGCTCCGGGCGATCGCGGCATCACTCATATCAATGCGCATGCCCGGTGATGGATGTGCGAAGTGCAGAGGAACGCATCGCGAATGTTGAGATCTTGTTCGCGTCCCGACACGCGCGCTGCTCGCGGACTCGCCAGCTTCCCCGTCGGACTGTTTACTTCGGCCCGGACATCAAATATTTGACCAGCGCGACGACGACAAGAACCAAGACGATAAGGACCAGCAATCCGAAGAGGCCCATTCCCAGCATCATGCCCATCCCCATATTCATGTTCATCATGTCGTTCTTTCTTTTTCCACGCCGCTGCGGAAGGCACCTTCTCGCCAGAACAACCGTCGCGACGCCGTCTGCTCGCGCCGTCGCCGCATCAACAAGTACACCACGGGCACGACGAACATCGACAGCAGCGGTGCGGTGATCATCCCACCCACCATCGGTGCGGCGATGCGTTGCATGACTTCGGAGCCGGTGCCGTGGCTCCACATGATCGGCAGCAGGCCGGCGACGATGACCGCGACCGTCATGGCCTTGGGTCGCACTCTCAGCACGGCGCCCTCGCGGATCGCATCGAGCAGGTCGTCGTTGCCGGTCGTGCCCGCGGCCACGCGCGCCTCCCACGCCTGCTTCAGATACAGCAGCATGATGACGCCGAACTCTGCCGCGACTCCCGCAAGCGCGATGAAGCCGACGCCGCTGGCCACCGAAATGTTATGGCCGAGCAAGAACAGCAGCCAGAAGCCGCCGACCAATGCGAACGGCAAGGTCGCCATGATCAACAGCGCTTCATCGATGCGGCGGAACGTGAGATACAAGAGCGTGAAGATGATGACGAGCGTGGCCGGCACGACGATCTTCAATCGCGCGGTGGCGCGCTCGAGATATTCGAACTGCCCGGACCACGACACCGAGTAGCCCGGCGTGACTTTGACCTTCTTCGCCACGGCGCGCTGCATGTCGACGACAGCGGACTTCAGATCGCGATCGCGAATGTCCACATACACCCAGCCCGACAGTCGCGCGTTCTCGCTTTTGATCATCGGCGGCCCGTCGGCGATGCGCAGTTGCGCCACGTCGCCCAGACGAATCTGCGCGCCGCGTTCGGTGAGTATCGGTAGAGCACGCAGCTTCTCGACCGAGTCGCGCAGCTCGCGCGGATAACGCAGGTTGATCGGAAAGCGTTGCAAGCCTTCGACCGTTTCTCCGATGTTCTCACCGCCCACCGCCGACGACACCACGCTCTGCACATCGGCGATGTTCATCCCGTAGCGCGCGGCCGCGTCGCGGTCGATCGTGACATCCACATAGCGGCCTCCGGTGAGACGTTCGGCCAGCGCCGACGACACACCCGGAACATCCTTCACCGCGCGTTCGATCTCGCTTGCGATGCGGTCGATCTCGGCGAGGCTCGTGCCTGCGACCTTCACGCCCACTGGACTCTTGATGCCGGTCGCCAACATGTCGATGCGATTGCGGATCGGCGGCACCCACACGTTCGAGAGACCCGGCACCTTCACGATCGCGTCGAGCTCCTGCACCAGGCGGTCGGCCGTCATGCCCGCACGCCATTCGCTCTTCGGCTTGAACTGGATGGTGGTCTCGAACATCTCCAGCGGCGCGGGGTCCGTGGCCGAATCGACGCGACCTGCCTTGCCGTACACCGTCTGCACTTCGGGCAGCGTGCGGATCAGGCGGTCGGTCTGTTGCAGCAGCTCCGACGCTTTACCGGCCGATAGACCAGGCAGCGCGCTCGGCATGAACAGCAGGTCGCCCTCGTCGAGCGGCGGCATGAACTCGCCTCCCAGTTGCAACACCGGAATGATCGTTGCAACGGCAACGATCGCGGCGACGACCAGCGTGAGCGTCGGTCGTCGCAGCACCGCGTTCAGCAACGGCCGATAGGCTGCGATCAAGAAGCGATTGAGCGGATTGGCCGTCTCCTTCGGGATTCGCCCGCGGATCAGCAGTCCCATCAGCACCGGCACCAGCGTGATCGACAGGCCTGCCGCGACCGCCATCGCGTAGGTCTTCGTGAACGCGAGCGGCGCGAACAGGCGGCCCTCCTGCGCTTCGAGCGTGAAGACCGGGATGAACGACAGCGTGATGATGAGTAGCGAGAAGAAGAGGGCAGGGCCGACCTCCGCGGCGGCGTCGCCGATGACGCGCCATTGCTCATGCCCCTGCAAGCGTTGATCGGGATGCGCGTGATGCCAGGACTCGATGTGCTTGTGTGCGTTCTCGATCATGACGACCGCCGCATCGACCATCGCGCCGATCGCGATCGCGATGCCGCCGAGCGACATGATGTTCGCGTTCACTCCCTGATAGCGCATCACGATGAACGCGCCGAGGATGCCGAGCGGCAGCGAGACGATCGCGACCAGCGCGGAACGCAGATGAAAGAGGAAGAGCGCGCACACCAATGCGACGACGACGAACTCTTCGATCAGCTTGTCGCGCAGATTCGTGACCGCGCGCTCGATGAGACTGGATCGGTCGTACACCGTCACGATCTCGACGCCCGGCGGCAGTCCCGCCTTCAATGCAGCGAGCTTGGCCTTCACTGCCGCGATCGTCTCGAGCGCGTTCTTGCCCGAGCGCATCACGATCACGCCGCCCGGCGCCTCGCCTTCGCCGCCGAGCTCGCCGACGCCGCGCCGCGCTTCGGGGCCGACCTGGATGCGCGCGACATCGCCGAGTCTGACTGAAACACCGGCATCGGTCGCGCTCAACGGGATCTTGCGAAAGTCGTCGAGCCCTTGCAGATAGCCCGATGCGCGCACCACGTATTCGGCTTCGCCGAGTTCGAGCACCGCGCCGCCGACTTCCTGATTGGCGCGCTGGACCGCGGCGATCACCTTGCCGTGCGTGATGCCGTAGGCGCGCAGCTTGTTGGGGTCGAGCACGATCTGATATTGCCGCACCAGGCCGCCGACGCTCGCGACTTCGGCCACGTTGACGACCGTCTTCAATTCGTATTTCAGGAACCAGTCCTGCAACGCGCGCAACTGGCTGGTATCCATGCGGCCGCTGCGGTCGATCAACGCATATTGAAAGACCCAGCCGACGCCGGTCGCATCGGGACCGAGCGCCATCTTGGCTTGCGGCGGCAGGCGCGACTGCACCTGGTTCATGTATTCCAGCACGCGCGAACGCGCCCAGTACGGATCGACGCCATCCTCGAAGAGGATGTAGACGAACGAATCGCCGAAGTACGAATAGCCGCGCACGGTCCTGGCTCCCGGCACCGACAACATCGTCGTCGTCAGCGGATACGTGACCTGGTTCTCGACGATCTGCGGAGCCTGACCCGGCAAGGTCGTGCGGATGATGACCTGTACGTCCGACAGATCGGGCAGCGCATCGAGCGGCGTCTTCGCCAGCGACCAGATGCCCCAAGCGGTGAGCATCGCGGTCGCGAGCAATACCAGGAAGCGGTTCGCAATCGACGCGCGGATCAACCGCGCGATCACGGCTTGGTCCCGGTCGATGCGCCGGCGGGTGGAGCGCTGGTTTCGGGAGTTGCGCTTTGACGCGTCGCTATGCCTTTCAGACTCGCTTCGGAGTCGAGCAGGAATTGTCCGGACAACACGACGCGTTGCCCCGCCTTCAGCCCCTTCTTGATCTCCGTCTTGCCGCTCGCTTCGACGCCGGGCTCGACTTCGACCGGCGTGAAGCGCCCACCGTCTTCGGCCAGCATGACGATGGTGCGCGTGCCGGTCGCGATGATCGCCTCGGTCGGGATCAGCAGCATGTCGTCGCGCGCGGACGGCTTGAAGCGCAGCGTCGCGAACATGCCCGGCAAGAGTTTTCTCTCCGCGTTATCGACTTCAATGCGAACCTTCAACGTACGCGTCTGCGCGTTGACCTCGGGCAGCAAGGCGCCCACCTTACCCATCACCACCGCGCCGTCTGGCGACTTGGCTTCGACTCTGCTACCGGGCTTCAACTGGGCGGCAAGCGCCTCGGGCAACTCGGCGTTGATCCACACGGTCGAGAGCCCATTGATGCGCGCAATCGGCATGCCGAGGGTCACTGCGGCGCCTTCCCGCACATTAAGCTCGCCGATCACGCCGGCGATCGGCGCGACCATCGCGATACGCGGCTCGACTCTGCCGAGCGACTCGACCCGCGCGATCTGCGCGTCGCTCATGCCGGCCAGTCGCATGCGCTGGCGCGCGCCGTCGACCAGCGGCTTCATGTCCCCAGGTGACGAGTCCGCACGGGGCGAGTCCGCATGCGACGAGCCGGACGCGCTCATGCGCCGCACCGCCAGGTACTCCTCCTGCGCTGCGATCCAGTCAGGAACATAGAGCGCCGCGACCGCCTGCCCCTTCGCGACCGGATCGAGCGGCGCGCGAACGAACAGCTTTTCGACGTAGCCGTTGGCGCGCGCCGCAACCACCGCGACATCGCGCTCGTTCCACGCCACGCTGCCCACCGCTTCGATGCCGGGTGCGAGCGTGCCGGTCGCGACTTCCGCGGTGCGTATACCGAGGTTCTGTTGCGCGCGCGAGTTGATCGTGACGCCGCTTGCGTCCTTGCCGCCCGCGCCGCCGTCGGCATAGACCGGCACCAGTTGCATCTCCATGAAGGGCGACTTGCCGGGCTTGTCGAACCGGGCGCCGGGTACCATCGGGTCGTGGTAGTACAACACCTTCTTGCCGTCGTCGGGCG
>JBBSEF010000012.1:0-59270 GCA_038240015.1 Burkholderiales bacterium | reverse complement strand
AGTCGTAATAGCGATAGGAGCGACGCTCGCCACGCAGTGCCGTTTGGTCCATGGTCGTGAAAGGGCGAGAACGAGAAGCCCGAAGAATCGCACACGCGCGGTCGTCGCGTCGGCTCCCTTCAAACCTTGGCTTCGCGCCGCTTCAATTTCACCATGCGCTGCTGCTGCGACACCTCGTTGTCCGCGCGTGAGCGGCGTGCCAGGTACGCCGCTTGATCAAGCGACCGGTGCAATCACCGGCGGATCGCCGATCGGCGGCGGCGTCACGGGTGGGATACCGGTCGGCTCGGGCACTTCCACGGGCTCGACCGGGTCGGTGATCGGCGCCGGCCCGGGAACCGGATTCGGCGAAGGTCGGGGTTGCGGATCGGGGTTCGGGGTGATGTGCATCGACTGCGGCATCGACTGCGGCATCGACTGTGCTGATGTGTTCAATCCGGTGGGCATGGCGGGCCTCCATACAAATCGATCGGAACAAAAAAGGGGCTCGCGCCCCTTTTCTCGATTGGCAAGCAACCGGTTAACGATCCCTGTCCCGAATCTTGTCCTGGTCCTTCACGACATCCTTGACGTCCTCGACCACGTCGCCAGCGGTTGCACGAGCCTTGCCGCCGACTTCCTGCGCGAGTCCCTTGGCTTGCAGCGTCTTGTCGCCCACTGCCCGACCGGTGACTTCCTTCACTTTGCCGACGGCTTCATCGACTCGACCCTTCACTTGATCCTTGTTCATCTGCACCTCGCAATGAAAGTTTGGAAAAAGAGAGAGCGCTGTGGCACCCGCTCTACGTCGACGAACTCTAGTCGCATCGCGGGCCACGTCCTTTCAGCAGCGCCCTGAATGATCTGTAGGACTGCATACAAGCCCTCGCGTATGCGTCGCCTCATATCTCGATCGGATCGATTTCGATGTGCCATCGCGTGCGCGCCCGCAGCGCATGCAACGCAAGCAGCCATGCATCGAGAAACGTGTGGAACGCGGGACGCGCGGAGGACTCGACCAGCAATTGCGCGCGCTCGACTCCGGCGATCCGTGCGATCGTCATCGGCACCGGATCGTAGAGCGTGACTGCTTTAGCCAATCCGCATTCATCGACGATGCGCGATCCCTCCGCGCGCGCGGCGCCGAGGAACATCAAGGCGTCTTCGGCAGTCTTCGCCTCGGCTCGCAGAACCGCCTGATGCGAAAACGGCGGAAGGCCGGAGCGTCGGCGTTCGTCGAGCAGGCTCGCGGCAAAGCGCGTGAAGTCATGTTCGACCAGCGCGCCGAAGAGCGGATGCTCGGGTGCGCGGGTTTGTATCAGCACTTCGGCTTCGCCGCTGCGGGCGCCGCCTCGTCCCGCGCGTCCCGCGACTTGCATGAGGTTGGAGAACAGGCGCTCGCTCGCGCGAAAGTCATGCGAGTAGAGAGCGCTGTCGGCATCGAGCACGCAGACCAACGTGACGTTGCGAAAGTCATGGCCCTTCGCCAGCATTTGCGTACCGACCAGTATGTCGAGGTCGCCCGCATGGACCGCGTCGAGCAGGCTCGCTGCCGCACCTTTTTTCCGCGTGCTGTCGCGATCGATGCGCGCGATGCGCGCGGCAGGAAACAAGCTGCGCAGATTTTCTTCAACGCGCTGCGTACCGCGCCCGATCGCCGCGAGGTCGGCGTTGCCGCACGTGGGACACACGCGCGGCACACGTTGCTGCCATCCGCAATGATGGCAATGCAGTCGGCGATCGGCCTGATGAAACACGGCGTGGACACTACATCGCGGGCAATCGCTGAGCCAGCCGCATGCGCCGCACGCAAGCACCGGTGCATAGCCGCGACGATTGTGAAAGACTAGGACGGGTTCGTGTCGCGCGAGGCGATCGGCAATCGCCTCGCGAACCGCGCCGGTCAGGCCGTGCTCCGTCTTTGCACGGTGCAACGACACGAGGCGGATCGTGGGCAGGCGCGCGTCCGACGACGCGCGCTCGCTGAGAACGACCTTGCGATAACGGCCCCGCTCGGCACGCGCCCAAGTCTCCATCGATGGCGTCGCCGACGCGAGCACTACAGGAATGGTCTGTCCTTTGCGTCCCTGATGTGCACGCATGATCGCGAGGTCGCGCGCCGAATAGCGCAGACCTTCCTGCTGCTTGTACGACCCGTCGTGCTCTTCATCGACCACGATCAGACCGAGCCGCGGCAGCGAGGCAAGCACGGCGAGTCGCGTCCCGAGCAGGACGTCGGCTTGACCTTCGTGCACCAGCCACCACTGATGCAAACGCTGACCTTCGGCATGACCGCTATGAAGACTCGCGACGCGCGCTTGCGGCAACCGTTGCCGGAAGGTCTCGGCGAGTTGCGGAGTGAGATTGATTTCGGGAACAAGCACCAGCGCCTGCAGTCCCGCGGCAATCGTTTCGCCGATGGCGCGCAGATAGACCTCGGTCTTCCCGCTGCCGGTCACGCCGTAAAGCAGGATCGGCAAAAGCGGCGTTAAGGCGGTTCGCGCTGCGAGCACGACGTCCAGCGCCTCGGACTGCATCGCAGTCAAGACGAGCGCATCGGCGGCGGGTTGGATCTGCGCGCCCTTCGACTCACGGGCAATCGCTCGCTCCGCGCGTTTGATCGCTCGATCGATCGAAGCAAGATGTGCGGTCCGCGTTCCGTCGGCGGAAGGAAGCGACAACGTGTAGCGATCGGCCTGCCGCAACGGGGAAGGAAGCGACGGCAGTGCGACTTCTCCGAGCGAACGATGGTAGTAACGCGCTGCGAATCGGACCAGAGCCAACCACTCCTGCGACAACGGCGCGAGCCCTTCGACGATGGCGGTTGCATCGCGCAAGCGTTCCGGTTCGACGGTTGCGGCGTCGCTCACTTCGACTACAAGGCCGACGAGAGTCCTCGATCCAAACGGCACGATGACCAATTGCCCGACCTTTGAAGGGCCCGCCCATCGATAGTCGTACAGGCCTTCCCCGGCTGAAGCGGCGGCGGGCGTGTCGAGAGCGATGCGAAGTATGCTGACCATCTAGCCGCAGCTTTTCAACACACAAGATCGCAAAAATTTGGCAGGAAGATGCAGTAAGTAATTGTGACTACGACGCTTTTTAGGTTTGCACAAATATTGTGGACAACTTTGTGAAGAACGGTGCTGCGATGCGGCTAACTGTCGGAGTCCAAAGGTTTTTTGTCAAAATGCCGAAATATTGGGCAAGCTCGATCCACTTTAGAATCAAACACTTGGCAACTGCAAGCTGAGGGGACCGCGCGGCGTGTCCTCCTTTCGCTGAGCACCCGATTTTGTGCATAAGTCAAGCGAGGCGGCGACAATTTTGCAACGTCGCCATCAAATCTGCATCCTCGATTCGCGGTAGCGGTTAGTGCTCGCTCGCCGCCTCGAGACGTTGGCTACTCATTTCATGAACCGCGTCGACCAAGGTCTTAACGGCATCGGGTCGAGTGAACTGCGAGATGCCATGTCCGAGATTGAAAATATGTCCGGTCGATCGCGGACTGTCGAACCCGTCGAGGACCTTCTTCACCTGATCGCGGATAGCAGCGTCATCCCCGAAAAGCACGGCGGGGTCCAGGTTTCCTTGAAGCGCGCAATCATCGCCAACCTGCTTGCGCGCCACCACGGGATCGACGGTCCAGTCGAGGCCGATTGCGTCGACGCCGGTCTTCGCGATGTCGCAAAGCCAGAGGCCGCCACCCTTGGTGAAGATGATGCTCGGTACGCGAACGCCCGCATGGCTGCTCGGCAGTCCATCGATGATCCGCTTCATGTGCGCGAGCGACCATCGCTGATAGGCGCCGTGAGCGAGGACGCCACCCCAGGTATCGAAGATCATCACTGCTTGCGCGCCAGCTTCGATTTGTGCGGACAGGTACGAGATGACCGCATGCGTATTGATTTCGAGGATGCGTGCGAGCAGGTCGGGCCGACGATATAGCATCGTCTTGATCTTCAGGAAGTCGCGGGACGAACACCCTTCGACCATGTAGCAGGCAAGCGTCCAGGGGCTTCCCGAAAATCCGATCAGCGGCACGCGCTGTACACCCGCGGCATCGGAGAGCGCGCGTCGGATTTGCGAGACGGCGTCGTAGACGTATTGCAGACTTTCTTGTGGCGGCACGCGTAACTTCGCCACGTCGCCTTCGTCCTTGACGGGCCGCTCGAAGTGCGGCCCTTCGCCTTCGAGAAATTGCAGCCCGAGGCCCATCGCATCGGGAACCGTCAGGATGTCGGAGAAAAGAATCGCCGCGTCGAGTTCGAAGCGCTCGAGCGGCTGCAACGTGACCTCGGTTGCGTAGTCAGGCGTCTTGGCGAGATTGAGAAACGATCCGGCCTGCTTGCGGGTCGCGAGGTACTCGGGTAGATAGCGGCCGGCCTGACGCATCAACCACACCGGCGTGTACGGTGTCGGTTCGCGCTGCAGAGCGCGAAGAAAGGTGTCGTTGGCGAAGCGTGTGACGAGCATGCGGGTCATCCATCGAAGGTCGTGCATTCTACCGGCGGCCCTGCAATCGAAACCGAGTGTTGCATCATGCAGCCTCGCATCGTCCGCCATTCAACAGCGCAGATGCCGCAACTCGACCTCGCGTTGACCAAGAGAAATCCAAACCGATTCACGACCGATGGCCAAACTCCATTTCCGCTATTCCGCAATGAACGCAGGCAAGTCGACCGCGCTGCTGCAGGTCGCGCACAACTACGAAGAGCGCGGACAGACCGTGTCGCTCTTCACCGCAGCCATCGACACCAGATACGGCGACGGTCTCATCGCCTCGCGGCTGGGTGTCACGCGCGCTGCCGAAATGTTCGACACGACGACCGAGTTCTCGGTGCTGCTACGCTCGCGGCCGCTGCCCTCGTGCGTGTTGATCGACGAAGCCCAGTTTCTGACCGAGAGTCAGGTTACGGATCTGCATCGCTTCGCGCACACGGACCGGGTGCCGGTGATCTGCTTCGGCATCCGCAGCGACTTCAAGGGAAAGGCGTTTCCGGGCTCGCGCACTTTGCTGACGCTTGCCGACGATCTCGAAGAGATGAAGACGGTATGTCGCTGTGGGCGCAAGGCGTCTTTCAACATGCGGGTCGACGAACGAGGTCGACGCGTGACTCAAGGTGCGCAAGTCGAAGTCGGAGGCAACGAACGTTACGAAGCGGTGTGCCCTCTGCGTTTCTATACCGGGTCTTGCTGAACTGCCTTGCGCACGCGTTGCGCTTCACTTGTCGATGGATGCCTGCGCTTCGGCAAGCGATCGAATCTGAAAGCGGCCATCGTCGCGAAAGAGCCACGTCTCGACATACTCGAGCGTGCCCTGCTTGACGATTGCGACGGGCGGGACCGGCAACGGCGCGGCATCGTGAACGCTCTTGATCGCGCGCTGTTCGAGATCGCGAAAGCCGTTGGATCGCATCACCGTTACGCGAAGCGGAACGCCGTTTGCATCGACCCGGATCGAGAGCACAACGACCGACTTCAGGACTGGGGGCGGCGCTCCGTCGAAGAGCTGCGGGGTATTGCGAAAGTAGAGGCGACGGGCGGCGTCGCGCTTGTAGCCGTCGATGCTGCGCGCCTTGGACTCGCGCGGAGGTTCGGCCTCGGGGTCCGTTCCCTTTGCGGCGGCCTTCGCTTCGGCAACCGGCGACTCCTCGGTTGTCGCGGGCTTCGAGCTCGACTGCGTACCGCATGCGGCGAAGAGCCCGAGCACGATCACCACGCACCCCAAGCCGCACGATTCGATCGCGCTTCGAGCCCGGGCATGCAGCGCGCGCATTCGCGGTCCCCGCCGACCTAACGCTTGTGACGCAGCTTCTGAATCGCGGCGAGTTGCGCCGCCATGACCACGAGCTCGGATTGCGCGCGCGCGAGATCGAGGTCGCTCTTCGCATTAGCCATCGCTTCTTCGGCGCTGCGCTTGGCTTCGGCAGCCTTGCTCTCGTCGAGGTCCTCGCCGCGGATCGCGGTGTCGGCGAGTACGGTGACGAGGTGGGGCTGCACTTCGAGTATGCCGCCCGCGACGAAAACGAATTCGTCTTCGGCCTGCCCAGCGATCTTGATGCGCACGGCGCCCGGCTTGATGCGCGTGATCAGCGGTGCGTGCCGCGGATAGATGCCGAGCTCGCCCGCTTCGCCGGGCAACGCGACGAACTCCGCCTCGCCGGAGAAGATCGATTCCTCGGCGGAGACCACATCGACGTGAATGGTGTTGGCCACGGTCAACTCGCTTCCATCAATTGAGTTTCTTCGACTTCTCGATCGCTTCGTCGATCGTGCCGACCATGTAGAACGCCTGTTCGGGCAGCGCATCGAGTTCGCCCGCCACGATCATCTTGAAGCCGCGGATGGTTTCGGCGAGCGACACGTACTTGCCCGGCGCGCCCGTGAACGTCTCGGCCACATGGAACGGCTGCGACAGGAAGCGCTGGATCTTTCGCGCGCGCGCAACGATCAGCTTGTCTTCGGGCGCGAGTTCGTCCATGCCCAGAATCGCGATGATGTCGCGCAGTTCCTTGTAGCGCTGCAAGGTGTTCTGCACATCGCGCGCGGTGTTGTAGTGGTCTTCGCCGACGACGTTGGGGTCGAGCTGACGCGAGGTCGAGTCAAGCGGGTCGACCGCCGGATAGATGCCGAGCGCCGCGATGTCGCGCGACAGCACCACGGTTGAGTCCAGGTGTGCGAAGGTGGTTGCAGGCGACGGGTCGGTCAGGTCATCCGCAGGAACATACACGGCCTGGATCGACGTGATCGAGCCGGTCTTGGTCGACGTGATGCGCTCTTGCAGCCGGCCCATTTCTTCGGCCAGCGTCGGCTGATAACCCACGGCCGACGGCATGCGGCCGAGCAGCGCCGACACTTCGGTTCCCGCCAGAGTGAAGCGATAGATGTTGTCGACGAAGAACAGCACGTCGCGTCCTTCGTCGCGAAAATGTTCGGCCATCGCCAGCCCGGTGAGCGCGACACGCAGGCGGTTGCCCGGCGGTTCGTTCATCTGACCATAGACCATCGCGACCTTGGACTCGGGCAGATTGTCGAGCCTGATGACGCCAGCCTCGGCCATCTCGTGATAGAAGTCGTTGCCCTCGCGCGTACGTTCGCCCACACCTGCGAACACCGACAGACCCGAGTGCTCTTTCGCGATGTTGTTGATCAGCTCGAGCATGTTGACGGTCTTGCCCACGCCGGCGCCGCCGAAGAGACCGACCTTGCCGCCCTTGGCGAACGGGCAGATCAGGTCGATCACCTTGATGCCGGTCTCGAGCAGGTCCTGCGACGGCGACAGTTCATCGTAGGCCGGCGCGCGGCGATGGATCGGCGCGAACGTCGTGGAATCGATCGGACCGACTTCGTCGATCGGATTGCCGAGCACGTCCATGATGCGGCCGAGCGTGCCCAAGCCCACGGGAACCGAGATCGCTTCGCCGGTGTTCTTGACCATCATTCCGCGACGCAGGCCGTCGGAAGACCCGAGCGCGATGGTGCGAACGATGCCATCGCCCAACTGCTGCTGGACTTCGAGCGTTAGCGCCGTGCCCTCCATCTTCAGCGCGTCGTACACACGCGGCATCGCGTCGCGCGGAAATTCCACGTCGACCACGGCACCGATGCACTGGACGATCTTGCCTTCGGTCTGAGCCGTC
This sequence comes from Burkholderiales bacterium, assembly GCA_038240015.1. Taxonomy (GTDB): domain Bacteria; phylum Pseudomonadota; class Gammaproteobacteria; order Burkholderiales; family Burkholderiaceae_D; genus CAHJXF01. The sequence continues at coordinate 51,648 of JBBSEF010000012.1, read as the reverse complement.
GGAGTCACAGGTGTTTTCACATCAGCCGGTGCAGCCATATTCATGTTGGCACTCATTGCGCGTCCTCAATCAATCAGCATTCGATTTCGTAAACTTCAAACCGCCGCGGCGCCCGCGACGATCTCGCTCAATTCCTTCGTAATCGCGGCCTGGCGCGTCTTGTTGTAGACGAGTTTCAGTTCACCGATCACGCTCCCCGCGTTGTCGGTCGCAGCCTTCATCGCCACCATGCGAGCCGACTGCTCGGATGCCATGTTCTCCGAGACGGCCTGATACACCAGCGCTTCGACATAGCGCACCATCAGATACTCGATCACGCTTTGCGCATCGGGCTCGTACAAATAGTCCCAGGCGTAAGCCTTCTTCTCTTCTTCGGTCTGCTGCATGCGCTCGGTCGACAGCGGCAACAACTGCTCGACCAGCGGCTCCTGCTTCATGGTGTTGATGAAGCGCGTATAGCAAAGGTATACGGCGCTCAGCTTGCCGTCGGCGTAAGCATCGAGCAGAACTTTCACCGGGCCGATCAGTTTTTCCAGATGAGGCGCGTCGCCCAGGTGCACGGCGTTGGCGAGTACCTTCGCGCCGATACGCGACAGGAAGCCCAGCCCCTTGTTGCCGATCGCGACCGCCTGCGACTCGACGCCCTGGCCGTGCAGTTCGCGAATGCGCGCGGTCACTGCACGCAGAACGTTGGTGTTGAGTCCACCGCACAAACCTTTGTCAGTCGTCACGACGATGAAGCCGACCGCCTTCGCTTCGTCGTGCGCGATCATGAAAGGGTGCGTGAACTCGGGATTGGCTTGGGCCAGATGCGCGGCGATATTGCGCACCTTGTCGGCGTAAGGACGCGCGCGACGCATGCGGTCCTGCGCCTTGCGCATCTTCGACGCGGCGACCATCTCCATCGCCTTCGTGATCTTCTTGGTGTTCTCGACGCTCTTGATCTTGCCGCGTATTTCTTTACCCGCCGCCATCGATCGTCCTCTTGTCGTTAGTACGCGCCGGACTTCTTGAACTCGGTGATCGCATCCATCAGTTCCTTCTCGGCGTCCTTGTCGACCTGTTTGCTCGTTTCGATCTTCTCGATCAGCGCCGCGTTCTTGGACTTCAAGGACTTGTGGAGACCCGACTCGAAAGGAAGCACCTGCTTGACTTCCATGTCGTCGAAAAAGCCCTTGTTGACCGCGAACAACGAGACGGCCATCAGCGACACCGGCAACGGCGCGTACTGCGGCTGCTTCAACAGCTCGGTCACGCGCGCGCCGCGATCGAGCTGCTTCCTCGTAGCTTCGTCCAGATCCGATGCGAACTGCGCGAACGCGGCCAGCTCGCGATACTGCGCGAGGTCGGTCCGAATGCCGCCCGACAGACTCTTGATGGCCTTGGTCTGCGCGGCGCCGCCGACGCGCGACACCGAGATACCCGCGTTGATCGCGGGACGCACGCCAGCATTGAAGAGATTGGTCTCGAGGAAAATCTGGCCGTCGGTAATCGAGATCACGTTGGTCGGCACGAATGCGGACACGTCGCCGGCTTGCGTCTCGATGATCGGCAACGCGGTCAGCGAACCCGTCTTGCCCTTGACCTCGCCCTTCGTGAAGGCTTCGACATACGCGGCATTCACGCGCGCGGCGCGCTCGAGCAAACGCGAGTGCAGATAGAACACGTCGCCCGGATAGGCTTCGCGGCCGGGCGGGCGGCGCAGCAGCAGCGACACCTGACGATAGGCCACGGCCTGCTTCGACAAATCGTCATAGATGATCAGCGCGTCTTGCCCGCGATCGCGGAAGTATTCGCCCATCGTGCAGCCCGAGTAAGCCGACACGTACTGCATCGCCGCCGACTCCGATGCACTCGCGGCGACGACGATGGTGTATTCCATCGCGCCGTGTTGTTCGAGCGCGCGCACGACGTTCTTGATCGACGATGCCTTCTGTCCGATTGCAACGTAGACACACGTACAGTCCTGACCCTTCTGATTGATGATGGTGTCGATCGCGACCGCGGTCTTGCCGGTCTGGCGATCGCCGATGATCAGTTCGCGCTGACCGCGACCGACCGGCACCATCGAGTCGATCGCCTTCAGGCCCGTCTGCATGGGCTGCGACACCGATTGACGCGCGATCACGCCGGGCGCGACCTTCTCGATTACGTCGGTCATCTTGGCGTTGATCGGACCCTTGCCGTCGATCGGCGCACCGAGCGCGTTGACGACGCGGCCGATCAACTCCGGTCCGACCGGCACAGCGAGAATGCGACCCGTGGTCTTGACGGTTTCGCCTTCGGAGATGTGTTCGTACTCGCCCAGAATCACCGAGCCGACCGAGTCGCGCTCGAGGTTGAGCGCGAGTCCGTAAGTGGGGTTGCCTTGCGAGTCCGGCGAAAACTCGAGCATCTCGCCTTGCATCGCGTCGGACAGGCCGTGGATGCGGACGATGCCATCGGTCACCGACACGACCGTGCCTTGGTTGCGCACTTCGGTCGATGCGCCCAGGCCTTCGATGCGGCTCTTGATGAGCTCGCTGATTTCGGAAGGATTCAGATGCATAAATACACTCCGTAAAATTCATGTACGCCGGTCGCGAAGCGACCCGCTGAAAAATGCTGGGTCAAGCGGCGATCAACGCCGCCTTCATCGCGGCCAGCCGCGAACGCACCGACGTATCGAGGACACGATCACCGACGACCACGCGCACGCCGCCGATGAGATCGGGATCCACCGCGACGACCGGCTTGAGCTTGATCGCAAACTTTTTCTCCAGAGCCGCGACGAGTTCGGACACTTCACGTTCATCCATCGCGAAGGCGCTCGTGATCAGCACGTCGGCGCTGCCTCGCTTCGCATCGACCAGCTTCGCGAATTGCGCGCCGATTTCAGGCATCACCGACAGACGATCGTTTTCGATCAGGGTGCGCACGAAGTTTTGTGCGAACGTGCTCGGCTCGGAACTGACCGCGCCCATCAAGACGGCATAGACCTGACCGCCCGAAACCCGCGGGTCGCTCATCACGCGGCGCATGTCCGGATCGGCGGCGACCGCGCTGATGTTCGAAACGAGTGCCGACCACCGGTCCAACGCGTCGACGCCCTGATCTTCAGTCGCGACGCGAAACAGCGCTTCGGCATACGGACGTGCGATGGTGGAAATTTCGGCCATGGATGTCGAGAACTGCGGTTGATATCTGCGGTTGACAGCGCGGTTGATCGTTGCGGATTACAACTGCGTCTTCAACTCGGCCAACAACGCCGAGTGACGCGCAGGATCGATCTCCTTCTTCAGGATTTGCTCCGCGCCCTTGATGGCCAGCGTCGCCACTTGTTCGCGCAGCACATCGCGCGCACGTTGCATTTCCTGATCGGCTTCGGACTTGGCTTCGGCAAGGATGCGGGACTTCTCGGCTTCGGCTACTTTGCGGGCCTCGGCGATGACGAGAGCGCCTTGCTTGTCGGCTTCGGCCAGACGCATCTGATTGTCGTTGCGCGATTGCGCAAGCTCGGCATCGACGCGCTTGTGCGCTTCGGCCAGTTCGAGCTTGGCATGATCGGCTGCCGCAAGACCCTCGGCTATTTTTTTTGCCCGTTGGTCCAGCGCGACGGCGATGGGCGGCCAGACGAATTTCATCGTGAACCCGACCAGAATCAGGAACACGATCATCTGAACGATGAATGTCGCTGTGATGCTCACGTTTTTACCTCGATCACTGTGACGTGGATGATCGGCCCGCCGGAGGCAGGTCGACTGCGCAGACTTACTTCGGCAGATTGACGATCTGCGCCAGGAACGGGTTGGCGGTGGTGAACCACAGCGCAATGCCCGCGCCGATGATGAACGACGCGTCGATCAAGCCGAGCAACAGAAACACCTTGGTCTGCAACACGCCCATCAGTTCGGGCTGGCGCGCGGCCGATTCGAGGTATTTGCTGGCCATGATGCCGACGCCGATGCAGGCGCCGAGTGCGCCGAGGCCGATGATGAGGCCGGCGGAGATGGCAACGAGACCGATAAGTTCCATGTTGATAACTCCTGAGTGGATGGATGAATAACTAAAAGGGTTTAGTGCGAGTCGTGCGCCTGGCCGATATAAACGAGCGTGAGCATCATGAACACGAAGGCCTGCAGCGTGATGATCAGGATGTGGAAGATGGCCCAGAGGGTCCCGGCGCCGATGTGCAAAAGAACGAGCGCGAAGCCTCCGACCGAGAGCGTGAAGGCGCCGCCAAGCAGGGCGATGAGCAGAAAGATCAACTCGCCCGCGTACATGTTGCCGAAGAGCCGCATGCCATGCGAGACGGTCTTGGAGACGAATTCGACGATCTGCATCGCCACGTTGGCGATCGAGAGCAAGATGAAGCCAACCCAGGTGAGCGGGTTGGCCGAGAGCCTGACGGTCCCGAAGGGCGCCACGTACAGCTCGTGCAGCCAGCCGCCTAGGCCCTTGATCTTGACGTTGTAGATCAGGCAGAGGATGAGAACGCCCACCGAGAGGCCCATCGTGATCGAGAGGTCAGCGGTGGGCACGCTGCGCAGATAGGCGTGCTCGGGCTCGTGTCCCGTAACTCCGTAGAGCCAGCCCCAAATGATGGGTAGCAGATCGACGGGCAACAGGTCCATCGCGTTGAGCAGGAAGATCCAGACGAACACGACCAATGCGAGAGGCGCGACGAGCTTTCTGCTCTCGGCGTTGTGCACGATGCCCTTTGCTTCGTTGTCGACCAACTCGAACAGGAATTCGACGGCCGCCTGAAAACGCCCCGGCACCCCCGAGGTCGCCGCCTTGGCAGCCTTCCACAGAAAGAACAAACAAACGATCCCGAGCGAGGTCGAAAAAAACAGCGAGTCGAAATTGATGACCGACAGATCGACGAGACCCTTGGGCTTCGCCGTTTGAAGATGCGTCAAATGGTGAATGATGTATTCCGACGCCGTCGGAGCGTGTTCGGTTGCGATGCTTTCGGTGGCCATGAATTGTTCCGGTCGCAAGTGTCGAAGCGGGGTGTTGAGAACTGCCGGTACAAACCTGAAGGCTAGCGGCGAACGAACACGAACATCAGAAAATAACTCTTCAAGGCAACGATCACACCGACGATCAGCGCCAACCAATTGAGCCCTCGGTAGGCATGTGCGATCAGGACCAGCAGCGCGACCGTCGTTGCGACCTTGACGAATTCGCCGACCAATAATCCGTAGACCGTAGCGCCGCCGGGGCGCCGGGTCTGGACGTGCAGACGGAATGCCAACAGAGCATTCGGCACGACGCAGGCCAAACCGCCCAACATGACCGAAAGCGCGGCGCTCATACCGCCCCAGATCGCCGCGAGTCCCGAGACCACGAGGGTCGCGACGACTTGCAAGAGGACCGCTTTCGCCATTGATTTTTGCGGATCGCCGCAACGGAAATGCGAAGGTTCCGACTTGGAAACGCAAAGCCGCGAGATGATACTTTCTTATACGACAGCGCGTCAAACCAAGAGTCGCGCCGCCGCCGGCTTACGAGCGAACGCTGCATGTTCCTGAAACAAAACCTCGAATGCTGTCGGTAATGGTCCGATGGTTCGACGCGCCATTCCGGGATAGTCTTCGCTCCTCGTGCGACCCACCGATTTCCCCAACTCCCTCCTCATGACCCAACCTCGTTCCGGTGTTCCGGACAGCGTCACGATTCATTGGCCCGAACCTGCGCACCTCCGCCTGGTAGTCGACGAAGGCTCGCCACAGCGCTGCGAAATTCTGTTTAACGATGGCGCGCTCGAGCGCGGCGAACTCCTGCGCTTCACGGGCCGCGATGAGCACCTGGTGTTTCGTCCGCATGCGGCGCACCCGCGGTATCCATCCAAGATCGTCGTCAGGACATCGCGCTTTAAACGTCTTCGCCTTACCGTTCCTGTGCGCGCGCGACCAATAGAAGCGCACGTGCTCGGCCAAGTCGAGTCTTCGTTCACGACTTCGCAGGTTCAGGTTTACAACCTGGAGTTTGCCGACCATGAAATCGAGTCGGGCGAAACGGTCGGCTTCATTCGCAATGCGATTGGTCTATTCCTCTTCTTCAGCGTGGCGGGCGATCAACTCGAACGCGTGTTCGTTCCCGAGGCGGCGATCGCATACTTTCAGGCAGGCGATCCGATCGGCAGATTGCTCGTCGAAGAAAATGCGGTCAGCGAGGAGCAACTCAAGGCCGCGGTCGAGAAGCAGCAACAGATGCGTAAGCTCGTGCTGGGTGACTATTTGATCGAAGAGGGATTGATCACGTCGCAGCAACTCGATGCAGCACTCGCCCATCAGCGAACCAAGCCGAGTCTCAGACTCGGCGAGGCGCTGATCGAACTCGGGGCAGTGCAACCTGATGCATTGCAGATCGTCCTTGCACGGCAACGCGCCAATCGCGGACGTCCGCTGGGACAGATACTCGTTGACATGGGCGTGCTGGATCCGGACACCCTCAACAAAATTCACGCGAAGAAGATGGGCCGGCCCTTCGTCTCGCTCGCAGACTTCACGCCGTCCGATGATGCGATTCGCACCATCTCTGCAAGCGCGGCGAGGCGCCTCGGGATCGTGCCCTTGTCGATCGAACACGGCGATTTGATCGTGGCCGCGCAAAGCCAGTTGGACTCGGCGGCGCTCAACGAACTGACGTTGTCGTCGCGCATGCGCGTTGTGCCGGTGATGGCGCAAGGACAGGAGATTCAGACGGCGCAGAACGAAGCCTACGGTGCGGCGCCAGAAGGCGGACGGCTTTCCGACCCTTCCGATGTTCGCTTCGAAGGTATTGAGGTCATTGAAGGGCGGCTGCCTATCGATGACGATGCCTTGTCATCGAAAGAAGGCTTGGAGTTCATCGAGAGCGTGCATAGAGCGAACGGTCCGCTTGTTCTCGACGCGATCCAGCATGCGTTGCATGCCGTTGAACAGGACGGCGCCATTGACATTCGCATAGGCACGAAGCACGGGATGCGCACCACACGCGTCCGGGTTATTCGCGGCGATTGATCCAGCGCATGCGATACGTCCTTCGTTCGAATATCGAGGCATCAGGCGTTGCGGCTGCGGAGCGTCTCGAGAAGGCCCTCGAGTTGATCGAAGTCGGCAAATGCAATCATCAATTGGCCCTGCCGCTTTCCGCGCATCTTGATCGTGACCTTCGTCGCGAGGCGATCCGACAATTCCGTTTCCAATTGCGCGATGTCATTCCCGCGATCGCTGGCGGCACGCGATCGAGACGCTTTCGAGTGCGACAACTCGAAGCTCGCGCCGACACGCGAAACCATGCGTTCGGCATCTCGAACGGTCATGCGTCTGGCAACGATTTGATTGGCCAGCGTGATCTGCGTGGCAGCATCGACCGACAGCAGCGCGCGCGCGTGTCCCATGTCGATGTCACCGGCCATCAGCAGGCTCTGCACGGGCTTGGCGAGATTCAATAGTCGCAGCAGGTTTGAGGTCGCGCTGCGCGAGCGACCTATCGCGCTTGCCGCACTCTCGTGTGTCAGATGAAATTCGGAGATCAGGCGCTGCACGCCTTGCGCCTCTTCCAGAGGGTTCAAGTCTTCGCGCTGTATGTTCTCGATCAGCGCCATGACAGCGGCCGACTCGTCGGGTACATCGCGCACGAGCACCGGAACCTCGCCGAGACCTGCAAGCGCGGCAGCGCGTACGCGGCGCTCTCCGGCAATGATCTCGTAGCGAGCGTTGCCGATCGCGCGAACCAGGATCGGCTGCATGACTCCCTGAGATCTGATGGACTCCGCCAATTCGGCGAGCGCGCCTTCGTCCATTCTCGTGCGAGGCTGATACTTGCCCGGCTGCAAAACGTCGATGCGCAACGAGTGCGGAACGTTCGAGCCTTCTGTGGCTTCCATAGGGGTTTCATTGGAGCCGAGTAACGCTTCGAGGCCGCGTCCCAAGCCTTTCTTCTTGGTCATGTTGCGTTCGCCGTTGTTGAATCGATTCGAGCCGGTGATGTCGCTTCATTTGGAGAAGGCGTGAGACGAAGCTTGAATCGTTCGACCATCTCCGCGCCAAATGCGATATAGGCCTGTGCCCCCTTGCTCGATTTGTCGAAGACCACGCCCGGCATCCCGTATGAAGGCGCTTCTGCGAGTCGGATGTTTCGAGGCACCAGCGTCTTGAACACTTTGTCTCCAAAATGCGATTCGAGTTGGGAGGACACCTGATTGGCCAAGGTGGATCGAGGATCGAACATCACGCGCAAGAGCCCGATGATTTCGAGGTCAGGGTTGAAGTTTCGATGGACCTGCTTGATCGTGTTCACCAGGTCAGACAGACCCTCGAGCGCGTAGTACTCGCATTGCATTGGAATGATCACGCCTTGCGCAGCGGTGAGGCCATTGAGAGTCAGCAGAGAAAGTGCAGGCGGACAATCGATCAGGACAAAATCGTATTCTGAAAGGTAGGGTGTGAGCGAAGTCTTGAGCCGGGTTTCGCGGTGATCCATCTCGACCAGATCGATTTCGGCACCCGCGAGTTCGCGATTGGCAGGAAGAACGTCGTATCGCCCGGTCGTGGAATGTTTTCTGACCGAGAGCAGCGGCTGCAGGCCGAGCAGCATTTGATAGACACTTGTTGGCAACGTGCGCTTGTCGATTCCCGATCCCATGGTCGCGTTGCCTTGAGGGTCGAGATCGATCAGCAGAACGCGCTGATTCAAAGCGGCCAGCGCGGCGGCCAGATTGACCGTCGTGGTCGTTTTGCCGACGCCCCCCTTTTGGTTGGCGACTGCGAATATTTTTGCCATCAGCTTCGATCGAGGGTGCGGTCAGGACGCGCGCCTGAGAACCACGGCGCAGCGATGGGCGTCGACGAACGGAACATCGAGCACGCGCAGGTCGGTGACGTGCCATGGTGCTGGAAGTGCGCCGAGTTCGTCGCTTGGAATGATCCCTTTCATCGCGATAATGGTCGTTGATCGGTCGGCGAGATGATTGACGGACAAAATCATTTTGGTAAGATTGGCGTACGCGCGAGATACTATGACGGTAGGCTTTTCGGCGAGAGTAAGTGCTTCTATTCTCGCATGCTGAGGTATAATGTTGGGAAGCTGGAGAGCGGTCTTCACCTGCTGTAGAAAGCTAATTTTCTTGGCGACCGCATCGACCAATCGGATGGACAGTCGAGGCAACGCGATCGCCAAAGGAACTCCGGGTAGGCCGGCTCCCGTCCCTACATCGAGCACGTCAAGTGCCTCCGTGCCGAGCACGAGATCGACAATCGACAACGAATCGAGAATGTGCAGCGTGAGCATATCGGTAGGGTCACGCACACTGGTCAGATTGTAGGTCGCGTTCCATTGAACCAGGAGCGCGAGATACTTGATCAAAAGCTCTTTTTGATTTTCGGCGAGTGAGAGACCTAAGGATTCGAGACCCTCTTGGAGCTTGTGCGAAAGGATCTCATTCAGAGTCGGCGCCTCCGCCGAATAGCCGCCACTCGGCAGCGCCGATACGGCGCGAAATTTGGGCTGCGCCATCATGCTGATGCGACTTCGTCGCGACGCTTGACGGATGTCCGCCCCAACCCGCGCTTGAGATGAACCAACAGCAATGAAATGGACGCCGGTGTGACCCCGGCAATTCGAGAAGCTTCGCCGATCGTAGTCGGTATGTGGGCGGTGAGCTTTTGCCGAGCCTCGAAGGACAGTCCGCGCACCAAGGCGTAGTCGATGCCGGGGGGCAACTTCATGTGTTCGAGTTCGCTCACCCGTGCTACCTCGTTTTTTTGCCGCGCTACATAGCCGGCGTACTTCGCGTTGATTTCAACTTGTTCGATGACCTCGTCGTCCTCCGAGTTCTGAAGAATCAGAGATCCATCGTCAGTACGAAGCGTCATCAATGCCCGATGAGTGACGTCGGGACGACGAAGCAAATCGAGGAACCGGTACTCTCGTTCGACGCCTTGACCCAAGACACGCGCTGCGTCTCCAGCATCCAGTGTTTTGGGGTGAACCCACGTCGTACGCAAGCGTTCGGTTTCACGTGAAACAGCATCACGCTTACGATTGAACGCGCCCCATCGTTTGTCGTTCACACAACCGAGTTGCCGCCCGATCTCCGTCAAACGTTCGTCCGCGTTGTCCTCACGCAGGCTCAAGCGAAACTCTGCGCGGCTCGTGAACATTCGGTATGGTTCAAGCACGCCCCTCGTGGTCAAATCATCGACAAGTACGCCCAGATAGGCCTCGTCGCGCTGCGGAAACCACGCGTCCCATCCTTGAACGAGTCTTGCCGCGTTGATTCCCGCGAGCAACCCTTGCGCCGCGGCTTCTTCGTATCCGGTGGTACCGTTGATTTGCCCGGCAAAAAACAACCCCCCGATCGCCTTCATCTCCAAGGTTTTCTTGAGAGCGCGCGGATCGAAATAATCGTACTCGATCGCGTACCCGGGCCGAAGCAAATGCGCGTTCTCCAGCCCGCGAATCGTGTGGACGAGGTCACACTGCACATCGAATGGAAGGCTGGTTGATATTCCATTGGGATAGAACTCATGGGTCGTCAAACCTTCCGGCTCCAAAAAGATCTGATGGCTGTCCTTTGACGCGAACTTGTGAATCTTGTCTTCAATGCTAGGGCAATAACGCGGGCCGACGCCCTCGATGACGCCGCTGTACATCGGCGATCGGTCAAGGTTCCCTCGAATGATCTGATGGGTCGCTGGATTCGTATGCGTGATCCAGCAGGACAGTTGAGCGGGATGCATCCCCTGATTTCCAAGAAAGGAAAAAACGGGGACCGGTTCTTGATCTCCGGCTTGTTCCTCCATCGCTGTAAAATCGATGCTTCGGCCGTCGATGCGTGGCGGCGTCCCCGTCTTCAATCGCCCTTGGGGAAGTTTGAGTTCCTTGAGCCGTGAAGCCAAGGATATCGCCGGAGGATCACCTGCGCGACCGGCAGCGTAGTTCTCAAGACCGACGTGGATCCGACCATTCAAAAACGTTCCCGCCGTCAGAACAACCGAAGACGCCAAAAACTGTATCCCTGACTGCGTAATGACACCGCGAACGCGGTCATGATGCAAAATGAGATCGTCTACGGCCTCCTGAAATATCCACAAGTTGGGCTGATTTTCAAGACGGCGCCGAATCGCCGCCTTGTACAGCAGACGGTCGGCTTGCGCGCGAGTCGCACGCACGGCGGGTCCCTTACGGCGATTCAATATTCTGAATTGAATGCCCGCCTCGTCGGTCGCCAAGGCCATGACGCCGCCTAGCGCATCGATCTCTCGTACGAGGTGGCCTTTGCCGATTCCACCGACCGAGGGATTACAGCTCATTGCCCCCAATGTCTCGATGCTATGGGTAAGCAAGAGAGTGGCGGCGCCCATGCGCGCGGAAGCCAAGGCCGCTTCAGTGCCCGCATGTCCCCCACCGACAACCAGCACATCGAATCGTTTGAGATCCTGCATAGAAACCACTCAATAAAAAAGAGGAGTGATTATCCCGCTTCCCGAGAAGCCACGCCATCCACGTTTCACGTGAAACATAAAAGAGAAATTGATCTGGGTGTGGGCGCACACTCCTACGCAACACCATGTCTCCGCTCACTTTTCATTGGCTTGAGAAAGGTGATCTCGTCGCTGGTCTGATGGTAGAGCTCTTCTAATGACGGTTCGCCGCAATCGAGCGCGGCAGAATCATGGTCTATGCTCGCGAAACGCGTCGTGCGACGCAATGGCGTGGGTGGTTCAAAGAGAACCGCGCGAGAAAAGCCGTGGAGAGAAGTCGATTAAGCTTTACGCCTTGTCCGAAATGCTTCGAACTCGCCGACAATGCCACGCCGAAACAACAGCACGCAGACCACGAAGATGACGCCGATGATGACGGTCACCCATGATCCGACGCGGTCAGCGAGAAGATCCTGAAGTGAAATGACAATTCCCGCGCCCAAGACGGGACCGAAGAATGTACCCAATCCTCCGAGCAACGTCATGAGAATGACCTCGCCCGACATCTGCCATTGCACATCAGTGAGCGTCGCCAATTGCACCACCAAAGTTTTTAGCGAACCGCCGAGCCCAGCCAACGCCGTCGAAAGAACGAAGGCAAGCAACTTATAGCGATCGACGGCATACCCGAGCGAAATCGCGCGAGGCTCGTTCTCTCGAATTGCCTTCAATACTTGACCGAAGGGAGAATGAACGATGCGCCGAATAAACAGCAGCACCGCGATAAAGACAACCAGCACGAAGTAATACATGCTCGTGTTCGACTCGAGCGAAATCATTCCGAAGAGTCTGCCGCGCGGAACGCCTTGCAGACCATCTTCACCATGCGTGAACGGTGCCTGCAGGCAGACGAAGAACACCATCTGCGCGAGCGCGAGCGTGATCATCGCGAAATAAATGCCCTGCCGGCGAATGGCGATCGCACCGACGACCAAGCCCATTGCGGCGGCGATCATCACCCCGAACAGAATGCCAAGCTCCGGCGTGACGTTCATCGACGTCACAATCCAACCCGTCCCATACGCCGCGCCTCCAAAGAACGCGGCATGTCCGAATGACAACAGGCCCGTATAACCCAGCAGCAAATTGAATGCACACGCGAAGATCGCGAAGCACAATACCTTCATCACCAGGACCGGATAAAGACCGATGAAAGGTGCGGCAAGCGCCAGCACGAACAGAGCGGCGTAACCCGCAAGGGCAAACGGTGATCGCGACTCGAGACGCACGTCAAGCGCCCTTTCCGAAAAGACCCGCCGGGCGAAGGATCAGCACGACGATCATGATGACGAACACGACCACGTTCGATGCTTCCGGATAGAACACGCGCGTCAGTCCTTCCACCAACCCCAGCGCGAGGCCGGTCACGATCGAGCCGAGGATCGAGCCCATGCCACCGATCACGACGACCGCGAAGACGACGATGATGAGGTTAGACCCCATCAGCGGCGTGACCTGAATCACGGGCGCAGCCAGCACGCCCGCCAATGCGGCCAGCGCGGCACCGGCCCCATAGGTGCACATCACCATCACCGGTACGTTGACGCCGAAGGCCTGGACCAATGCCGCGTTCTCGGTCGCGGCTCGCAATGTCGAGCCAAGCCGCGTCTTCTCGATCAGGAACCAGGTCGTGAAGCAGACGACCATGGACGCGAGAACGACCCACGCGCGATAGTTGGGCAACGTCATGAAGCCGATGTCGGTAGAACCTTGCAATGCCTCGGGCACCGCGTACGATTGACCGGATACACCATATTGATGGATGAATAGTCCTTCGGCGATCAATGCGAGTCCGAAGGTGAGGAGCAAGCCGTACAGCGCATCCAGCTTGTACAGATGCTTCAAGAACAGACGTTCGATCACGATGCCGAGTGCAGCAATCACCAGCGGCGCGAGAACCAGTGCGAACCAGTAATTGATCCCGAACTCGTCGAGCATGATCCACGCGGCGTACGCCCCCATCATGTAGAGCGCGCCATGTGCGAAGTTGACGATGCCGAGCAAACCGAAAATCACCGCAAGGCCAAGCGACAACAACGCATAGAACGAGCCGTTGACGAGGCCCAGCAAGAGCTGACCGAGGAGGGCCTGAATTGGGATACCGAAGATTTCAGTCATGCGATGTAAGGTTGCGGATTACATGCCGTCACCGGCGTCTCGCGACGCCGGTGAATCATGCGAGAGTCGATCACGATTTCTTGAGCAGCGGACAAACGGACTTCGCCGCCGAGAGGAACGCCTGCTCGCCCGGCACCTTGGCAACGAGTTTGTAGTAGTCCCACGGATACTTCGACTCGCTCTGCGCCTTGACCTCGAGCAAATACATCTCGTGAATCATGCGACCGTCGGCGCGTACGTAGCCGTCCTTTGCGTAAAAATCATTGACCTTCGACTTCTTCATCTGCGCCATGACCTTGTCGCCATCATCGGTACCCGCCGCTTTCACGGCGTTCAGATAGAACGACGTCACCGAATAGTCGGCCGCCTGCAGGCTCGACGGCTCCTTCTTCATCTTTTCGAAATAGCGCTTCGACCACGCACGGCTGTCGGCGTCCTTGTCCCAATACCAACTGTCCGTGGCGACCAGCCCTTGCGCGGTCGGAAGCCCGAGACTGTGCACGTCGTTGATGAAGATCAAGAGGGACGCGATCTTCATTGTCTTGGTGACGCCGAATTCCTTCGCGGCCTTGATCGCATTGATCGTGTCGCCGCCCGCATTGGCGAGCCCGAGGATCTGCGCTTTCGATGACTGCGCCTGCAGAAGGAACGACGAGAAGTCCGAAGCCGAGAGCGGGTGGCGCACGGAACCGACCACGGTTCCCCCGTTAGCCTTGACCACCTCGGTCGCATCTTTCTCGAGCGAACTGCCGAATGCATAGTCGGCCGTCAGGAAGTACCAACTCTTGCCGCCGTTCTTGACGATCTGCGAACCCGACACCTGGGCCAAAGCAACCGTGTCGTACGCATAATGAATCGTATACGGCGTGCAATCCTCGTTGGTCAAACGGTTCGAGCCCGGGCCGACCGCGAGAAAGGGCTTCTTCTTCTCGGCCGCGACTTTAGACATCGCGATGGCTGTGCCCGAGTTGGTTCCGCCGATCAGCATGTCGAGGCCCTGCGTATCAAACCACTCGCGCGCCTTGCTCACGGCCACGTCGGCCTTGTTTTGATGATCTGCAGTCAGCAACTCGATCTTCTTGCCGCCGATGCTGCCGCCCATGTCGGCAATCGCCATTTTGATCGCTTCGATGCCCCCTTGGCCGTCGATGTCGGAGTAGAGCCCCGAGATATCGGTGATGAATCCGATCCTGATGACATCTCCGGAATACTGCGCCTGCGCGCCACCCGCCATGGTCATGCCGGCAACCGCCAGCGCACCCGCGATGATCTTGAGTTTCATGTATTGCTCCTCTTCAAAAAAATGTATGTGATCTAAACGCCGAGAAACTCGTGCAACATTTCCATGTTGGTTTGCAATTCGGATTGCACGAAGCGCTTGACGATTTTGCCGTGCTCCATCACGCAGAAGCGATCGGCGAGCGGCGCCGCGAAGCGAAAATTCTGCTCGACCAGCACCACGGTATAGCCCTTTTGTTTGAGCGTACGAATGACTTCGCCCAATTTCTGAACGATGACCGGCGCAAGGCCCTCGGAAATTTCATCGAGCAACAGCAAGCGCGCGCCGGTGCGCAAGATGCGCGCGACCGCCAGCATCTGCTGCTCGCCGCCCGACAGCCGCGTACCCGGACTCGATGCGCGCTCCTTCAGGTTGGGGAACATCGCGTAGATTTCCTGCACCGGCATCGGCTCGCCGACCAACCCACCCGCGACGCCTTTGAGCGCCGGCGGCAACATCAGATTCTCCTCGGCCGTCAGGGTCGAAAAAATGCCGCGCTCTTCGGGACAGTATCCGATGCCGATACGCGCGATCTGATGCGAGGCAAGTTTCACCGTCTCATCGCCGCCCACCTTGATCGACCCGCTGCGACGACCGACCAATCCCATGATCGCGCGCAGCGTCGTGGTCCGGCCGGACCCGTTGCGCCCGAGCAGCGTCACCACCTCACCCGCATCGACTGCGAAGTCCACCCCATGCAGGATGTGCGACTCGCCATACCAGGCGTTCAACTCGTCGACCGATAGAACGCTGGCCATCAATGCGCACCCTGAAGCGTCGCGTCAGCGCTGCCCATGTAAGCCTCGACTACCTTCGGATGTTTCGATACCACCGCGTAAGGTCCCTCGGCCAACACAGCGCCGCGAGCAAGCACGGTGATGGTATGGGCGATCGACGAGACCACGCTCATGTTGTGCTCGACCATCAGGATGGTTCGATTGGCCGACACCTTGCGAATCAATTCGGTGACCCGGCCGACATCCTCGTGCCCCATGCCTTGCGTCGGTTCGTCCAGCAACATCAGTTCGGGTTCGAGTGCCAGCGTGGTTGCGATCTCGAGCGCACGCTTGCGGCCGTAGGCGAGCTCGACCGTCTGCGTATCGGCGAACGACTCGAGGCCGACCTCGGCGAGCAACTGCAGCGCTCGATCATTCAACAGGGCGAGCGAACTTTCCGGCTTCCAGAAATAGAACGACGTGCCCAGGTTGCGTTGAAGGGCGACGCGCACGTTTTCGAGCACGGTCATGTGCGGGAATACAGCCGAGATCTGAAACGAGCGGACGATCCCGCGACGCGCTGTTTGAGCAGGCCGTTCGCTCGTGATGTCCACGCCGTTGAAGACGATCTGCCCCGCGGTCGGCGGCAGAAACTTCGTGAGCAGATTGAAGAAGGTCGTCTTGCCGGCGCCATTGGGCCCGATCAGCGCATGAATCTGCCCGCGCTTGACCGAGATCGATACGTCGTTGACCGCCACGAAGCCCTTGAACTCCTTGCACAGTCCGCGTGTCTCGAGAATGACGCCGCCGTCAGCCTTCGAAGACACGACGCCATTGCCGCCAGTCTGCGTCATCGTGATTCCGTCGCGAGCGCGCCCAAGCGAACCAACGCGAACATTGGCACCGAGCACGCGGTCGCTGCGATGGCGATCATCAAGGTCCGAACGACGACTAATGTGCGGGAAGGGGTTGAGCAAAATTGCGCAGTGTGCGCAATGCGATCGATGCGAAGTGTTCAGTTGGAAAGAGGGGGCAGCGTATCAGCATTCATCCGGCCGCTGGATGCGCGCAAACCCTGATTGCCCACGATCTTGTGGGTCACGAAGAGTCGTTCATCCACGCATGCTGTCACCCGTTTGCCGCGCGCGAAAGTTCGATGCGAGCGAACGCAAACGCGTGACGAAGCGCGCGCAACCAGTTAATTTGCGTGTTGCCGCTCGAAGCGCAATCACCATTTTTTCGGAGACCCCGCATGAAATGCCTTCCATCGATTGCTTGCGCATTGGTCCTGTGCGCCGGCCTCACATGCGCTATCTCGATCGACGCGCGCCCACTTGCTGCACGGGCTCCGCTCCCATCGAGCGCGTCGGGCATACCGCCGCGTCCCGCGCAAGCGTCGCCCGACGCCGGCGGCCGTGTCTTGCGCGTCGGCCCGTCGTTCGACTACGCCACGCCGAGTACGGCCGCAGCGGCCGCGCGTGACGGCGACACGATCGAGATCGCGTCAGGCGACTACCGAGGCGACGTTGCCGTATGGAACGCAAGCCGCATTCGGATCGTCGGCGCGGAGCCGCGACCGCATATCCGAGCCGAAGGCCGCGATGCGCAAGGCAAGGCGATCTGGCTCGTGCGCGGTGACGACGTCACCATCGAGAATGTCGAGATGTCCGGTGCGCACGTCGCCGATGGAAACGGCGCGGCGATTCGCGTCGAGGGACGCAACCTGCTCCTGCGCAACGCCTTCCTTCACGACAACGAGAATGGCTTGCTCACCGGAGCCAACGCCACGAGCGAAATCACCATCGAGCATTGCGAGTTCGCGCGCAACGGCAGCGGCGATGGCTCCACGCACAACCTCTACGTCGGAAAGATCGCCAAGGTCACCGTCAAGCAAAGTTATTTTCATCACGCCATCGTCGGACACAACTTCAAGAGTCGCGCTGCGATTTCGATCCTCACCGACAATCGCCTCGCCGACGAGACCGACGGTCGTGCGAGCTACGAAGCGGATTTCCCCAACGGCGGTCAGGTGCTGCTCTCGTTCAACATCTTTCAGAAGGGGGCCTCCGCGGAGAACAACACGCTCGTCTCTTATGGTGCGGAGGGTTTGTCCACCGACGCCAAGAGCGAGTTCGTCGCGAAGGGCAACACCTTCATCAGTCAGCGCCCAAACGGGGCGCGGTTCATCTTTCTCGCGCCCGGAACGAAGACCATCAACATCAACGGCAACGTCTTCGCCGGCGCGGCAACGCTTCCCGAAGTGCCGGGCATCAAGGCCAACAATGCCGTGCAGCGCGAGATGCCGGGGAATGTCGATATAAAGCCCGACGGGTTCAAATAGTGCCGGCCCGCGCGCGAAAGCACCAACGCATCGCCGGAGAAAACCGAAGGCGCGTGGTAGCGCCCAAACGGAAGGGGCGCCCCGCGGCGCCCCTTCCGTTTCCAAGCCTCTGTACATTTACGCAGCGAGTCTTCGTTCGAGCTGATCCTTCACCGTCGTCAGGGCCTCGGGGAGATGATGCTTCAGCCGGGCGAAGAGCTCGCTGTGAAGAGCGACCTCCTTCTGCCATGCGGCCCGGTCGATCGATGTGATGGTTTCGAACTTTTCGCGCGAGAAATCGGCGCCCTGCCACGAGATGTCTTCATAACGCGGCGTGGTCCCGAACACGTTCTCGACGCCGCTCGCCTCGCCTTCGATGCGATCGAGCATCCACTTCAACACGCGCATGTTTTCGCCGAACCCGGGCCAAACGAACTTGCCGTCCGCATCGGTGCGAAACCAGTTGACCGTGAAAATCGCGGGTACGTTGTGCTTACCCCCGGCGCCCGAAGCCTCGAGTTTTTCGCCCAGAGCGAGCCAATGGCCGAAGTAGTCGGCCATGTTGTAGCCGCAGAACGGAAGCATCGCGAACGGATCGCGACGCACGACGCCTTGCTGACCGGCCGCGGCGGCCGTGGTCTCCGAGCCCATGGTCGCAGCCATGTACACGCCTTCGATCCAACTGCGCGCTTCGGTCACGAGCGGCACCGTGGTCGAACGGCGACCGCCGAAGATGAAGGCCGAGATCGGCACGCCGGTGGGGTTGTCCCAGTCCGGATCGATCGCAGGGTTCTGCGTTGCCGCCACCGTGAAGCGCGCGTTCGGATGCGCAGCCTTGCGTCCGGTCTCCTTTGCGATCTGCGGCGTCCAATCCTCGCCATGCCAGTCCAACAAATGCGCGGGCGGCTCCTTGGTCATGCCTTCCCACCACACGTCGCCATCGTCGGTCAGCGCGACGTTGGTGAAGATGGTGTTGGCGCGCAACGACGCCATGCAGTTGAAGTTGGTCTTCTCGTTGGTGCCGGGCGCGACGCCGAAATAGCCGGCTTCCGGGTTGATCGCGTAGAGCTTCCCATCGTGTGAAGGTTTGATCCACGCGATGTCGTCGCCGATGGTCGTGACCTTCCAGCCTTCGAAGCCCTTGGGCGGAATCAGCATCGCGAAGTTGGTCTTGCCGCATGCGGACGGAAAGGCCGCCGCGACATAATGCTTATCGCCCTGGGGATTCTCGACTCCGAGAATCAGCATGTGTTCGGCGAGCCAGCCTTCATCGCGGCCCATCGTCGACGCGATGCGAAGTGCAAAACATTTCTTGCCGAGCAACGCGTTGCCGCCGTAGCCCGAGCCGTAACTCCAGATCTCGCGCGTCTCGGGGAAGTGGACGATGTATTTGGTGGGATTACACGGCCACTTCACGTCCTTCTCGCCGGCAGTCAAAGGCTTGCCGACCGAATGCACGCAAGGCACGAAATCACCATCGGCGCCGAGCACGTCATAGACGGCGCGCCCCATGCGCGTCATCAACTTCATGTTGACCGCCACGTACGGCGAGTCCGAGAGCTCGACACCGATGTGCGCGATCGGCGAACCGAGCGGACCCATCGAGAACGCGACCACGTACATGGTGCGGCCGCGCATGCTGCCGGTGAACAGTTGGTTCAAGGTCGCGCGCATTTCTGCAGGCGCGATCCAGTGATTGGTAGGGCCTGCGTCTTCAGCGCGCTCCGAACAGATGAAAGTGCGGTCTTCGACACGCGCCACGTCGCTCGGGTCGGACAGTGCGAGAAACGAGTTAGGCCGCTTTGCGGGATTCAATCGGCGCATCGTTCCCGACTCGACCATCAGGGCACACAGGCTGTCGTATTCTTCGTCGGAGCCATCGCACCACGCCACGCGGTCGGGTTGCGCAAGGCTGACCATATCGGCGACCCACGCGATCAGCTTCCTGTTCCTGACCCACGACGGCGCGGACGCTCCGGCCGATGGCGACACGACTGCATTCATCTTCGTTCTCCACGGATCGCGGCCGACAGTACCGCGATGTAAAGCGCCGCTATACAGCGACTGGCAGCGCGTGCATGACCCACCTACGTCACAATCATCCGGACAAATCAGTTGCAGGATTGAGCCGCTTTTTGGTCGGGCGCCGCGGTCCGTATCGAGCGACAACCTGTGCGGCATCGTGTACCGCGCGCTCGTCTTCGGACTGTCTCCCCGTCGTTCCGATGAACGAATCGGCGACCCTCAATGATGACCTCATGCAGCCGTGCGGGGTCGTGGAATGTACCATAGCAGAGGGTTTTTCCCGCGGCCCCATACATCGCTTTCCCAGCAGCCTTGGCCGATGTGCCATCGCGTGTCTTCACACCCGCCATGAAGATCTCTGTCCTCGACGATTATCAGGACGCCGTTCGCAAGCTTCACTGCTTTGGCTTGCTCGCGGGCCACGAGGTCAAGGTGTTCAACAACACCGTCAAGGGCGCCGGCCAGCTCGGCGTGCGGCTGGCGGATTCGGAAGCACTTGTGTTGATCCGCGAGCGCACGCGCATCAACCGCGACCTGCTCGCCAAGCTTCCCAAGCTCAAATTGATTTCGCAGACCGGTCGCGCCGGCGCGCATATCGATCTGGCCGCGTGCACCGAGCGCGGTGTGGTCGTGGTCGATGGCGCGGGCGCTCCCACCGCGGCGGCCGAACTCACATGGGCGCTGATCATGGCCGCGATGCGGCGGCTGCCGCAATACATCGGCAACCTCAAGCACGGCATCTGGCAACAGAGCGGCCTGAAGAGCGCCAGCGACCCACCCAATCACGGCGTGGGTGAGCTGCTCGCCGGCAAGACGCTGGGCATCTGGGGCTTCGGAAAGATCGGCCGCCTGGTCGCAGGCTACGGGTCGGCCTTCGGGATGAACGTGACGGTATGGGGACGCGCGCATTCGCGCGAAGCGGCGCGCGAACAACTGCTCGATGTCGCGGCCGATCGTCACGAATTCTTCTCGACATGCGACGTCGTCTCGCTGCACCTGCGATTGACCGACGAGACGCGCGGCATCGTGACGCTCGAAGACCTGCAGGCGATGAAGACCACCGCGCTCCTGGTCAACACCAGCCGCGCCGAACTGATTGCGCAGGGCGCGCTGATCAAGGCGCTCAACAACTCGCGACCCGGACTCGCGGCGGTCGATGTGTTCGAATCGGAGCCGCCGCTTGCAGGCCAACCGCTGTTGCGGATGGAGAATGTGGTCTGCACGCCGCACATCGGGTTCGTCGAGAAGAACAGCTACGAAGCGATGTTCTCGGCCGCATTCAACAATATCCTCGCCTATGTCGCCGGCGAACCTTCCAACGTGGTCAATCCCGAGGCGTTGAAGCGCCGCCCCTGATCATCGTCTTCATCGCCGCCCGCTCCCACGATCCTCTTTCGAAGCTCGCACATGTTCACCATCCGACACATCGACCACCTGGTCTTGCGGGTCGTCGACATCGATCGCATGCTCGCGTTCTACATCGAAGCCTTGGGCTGCACGATGGAGAAGACCCAGGCCGCGCTCGGCCTGTGGCAACTGCGCGCCGGCGACTCGCTGATCGACCTCGTCACGGTCGACGGCCAGCTCGGTCGCGAGGGCGGCCGCGCTCCCGGAGTCGAAGCGCGTAATCTCGATCATCTGTGCTTCGCCATCGAACCCTTCGACGGCGAACGATTGATCGCGCATTTCAACGCAAAGGGTATCGAGGTGGGCGGCGTCGTTTCTCGCTACGGCGCCGAAGGCAACGGCCCGTCGATCTATCTCTCCGATCCCGAAGGCAACGTCGTCGAGCTGAAAGGGCCGCCCGCTCTTGCGACGACCGGAGCGGACATCGGCGATGCGGCGATGACGTGAAGCGATGATGTCTGCTGGCGCTTCGTCTCCTGCCGCGCCGAACGCGAACGCGCTAGCGCTCTGGTCGCTGGCCTTCGGCAACGTGGTGATCGGAACGGGCGCGCTCGCGTTCGTCGGCATGCTCGACACGATCGCGCGCGACCTTCACGAATCGCCGTCGGCGATCGGGCTGATTGCGGGACTGTTCGCGCTTGGCATCTGCCTCTCCGGTCCGCCGCTCGGCGCGCTGACGAGCCGCTTCGATCGTCGCGTGGTGCTGACCGCATCGCTCGCGCTGTATGCCGTCGGGCATTTCGCCGCGGCCGCAGTGCCCGGCTATTGGTCGCTGTTGTGGATCCGCGTCCTGACGGCGCTCGCAGGAACTTTGTTCACGCCGCAGGCAGCGGGCGCCGCGAGCCTGCTCGTGCCTGCCGATCGGCGCGCACGAGCGATGGCCTTCGTGTTCCTGGGCTGGTCGATCGCCGCGGTGCTCGGAATGCCTGCCGGCGCGTTGATCGGTGCGGCATTCGGTTGGCGAACCATGATGGTCTGCATCGGCGTGCTCTCGTCTCTCGGGGCATTGCTGGTGTGGTGGCAAGTACCCGCGCGCCTCTTCGTCGCGCGCATCGACGCGGCCGCGTGGCGCGCGATCGTGGCGCACCCGACGCTGCTGATGGTCGTGTCGGTCACCGCGATTCACGCGAGCGCGCAGTTCGTGCTGTTCTCGTACATCGTGATCGCCTATCACGACGCGCTTGACGCGACCCCGCTGATGCTCACGGCGCTGCTGGCGTTGAACGGCCTCGCGGGCTTCGCCGGCAATCTGGTCGCAGGTCGCATCGCGGACCGCATCGGCACACCGCCGGTAATCCTCGTCGCGCTGTCGTCGATGACGCTCGCGTTCGTGCTGTGGATCGTGCTGTTCGCGGTCGGGCCCGCAGTCGGCGCTGTAGTGGACCCCGCAGTCGGCCCGGGCTTCATCGGCCTCGCGATCGCAATCGTCGCGGCGCTGATGTGGGGCGGTGGCAACTTCGCGGCCAACAGCATGCAACAGGTGCGCCTCGTCAACCTCGCGCCCGCGCTCGCGGCGGTCTCGGTCGCGCTCAACACGTCGGCGATTTATCTGGGTCAGTTCATCGGCGCGGCCGCCGGCGGGTTCGTGCTCGACCATCCGTTCGCATCGCCGGCATCGGCCGCGCTGCCGTGGGTCTCGTTGCCCGCCTTCGTCATTGCGATCGGCGTGTCGATCGTCGCGCAACGCCGGATCGAACGCTTCGGTGCGGCGGCCTCGTGAGAGTCCTCGCCGTCAGCACCGGCATGGGCGCGCCGCTCTTCGTCGCGGCGCCACGGGGCGCGCGCGAGCAGGTGATGAGCGGCATCCGCAAGACGCCCGTCTCAACGCTGGCCGACCCGAAGCGCATCGTCTTGAAGCCGCTCGGTTTCGAAGGCGACGAGCAAGTCGACCTCACGGTGCACGGTGGCCGCGACAAGGCCGTCTATGCGTATCCGATCGAGCACTATCCGGTGTGGCGGACGATCCGCGAACAGGCGATGAAAGTCGACGAGCCGATGCCGACGGGCTTCGTCGGCGAGAACCTCACGCTTGAAGGCGTACTCGAGAATCGCGTATGGATCGGCGACGTGCTCGTGATCGAACCGGCCGCCGCAGCGAACGATGCGCCAGTCGATGACGCAGACGATGCCGCAAGCCATATCGCTCCGGTGCGTCTTCGCATCGACGCGCCGCGCGGACCGTGCTTCAAGTTCAGCGCGCGCATGGGCTTTCCTCATGCCGTGAAGATGATGGTGCAGTCGGGCTTCACCGGCTTCTATCTCGAAGTGCTCGAGACCGGCACGGTCGCTGCCGGCGACACGATCCGCATCGTCCCCGGCGCGCGTGAGGTCACGGTCGAACAGATGCACAGGCTCGTCACGCGAGGCAAGCAGCGCGATTTGTTTTGAACCGGCAGTGTCAGCCTTCGGTCTCGCTCGCCCGATCGCTCGCCCGTCGAAACGCGCGCACATAGCCGTGATGCGCCCAGCCATCGGTCCATCCCGGCGGCCACGGCAGCGGCGGTCCCGCATAGCGCGCGATACCGCGCCGGACCGCCATGATCGGCAGATGGATCGGCATGCCGCGAGGGCCGCTGGCCTGCAGGCGCAGATTGCGCGTGGCCGCTTCCCATCCGAGGCTGTAGGCGTAGTTGGGCAGCATCGCATCGCAGATGTCGGCGAACCAGGCGGCGTGATCGGCGTCGCGCCCGAGCGCTTGGGCAAGCCCCTCGGGATCGTGCGCAGCGAGTGCGTGGATCAAGCCTTCGGTCGATGCCCCGGGCGCGTCGCCCCAGCCCATCACGGGATTGAAGTTGTAGTCCGAGCCCGAGCCATACCATCCCGGCCGCAACGGACGCTGGACCCAGAAGCCCGCGTGATCGCGCCGGCCCGTGAACAGATGCCAACGCCAATGCAAGCCCGAAGGCTTGGGCCACGTGTACAGATAGAGGCGCTGGTAGCCCGCGCCGTGCAGCGCGCGCACCATCGCCATCAGACGCGCGTGCGGCATGTAGTCGGGCGCCGCGCGGCGAAACAGGATCGGTGTGCCGTCGGTGTAGGCGATGCCGTCGTCGCACAACGAGAGGTCCAGCGTATTGACTTCATTGCCGAAGCGCGCGCTGACCCAGCCGGTCAACAGGTTGACTGCGGTCAGCACGCCATAGCCGCGAGCGGGATGAAAAACGATAGTGCCCGGGGCGAGAGGTTTGTGTTCGCTCATGAGCGAGACTCTAACAGGCGTTTGTGCACGGTCGCGCGCATGGCTGCAATCGAGCGCCGAGGGTTTGCGATGATTGCGCGTGGACCGATCCGACGCCCGCACTCCCGCGTTTGCGCCTTACCATCACGCTTCCAATTTTTTTCCTGCCGCTTCGCCACGCGATCCTCAGATGTCCGACGCGAACATCGCGCTGATCTACGCGCACCCCTATGCCGAACAATCGCTCGCCAATCGCGAGCTGCTTGCCGCGACCGACGACGTGCCCTTCGTCACGAGGCGCGCGCTCTATGACCTCTATCCGGACTTCGACATCGATGTCGAAGCCGAGCAACGCGTGCTCGCATCGGCCGACCTGATCGTGCTTCAGCATCCGATCTACTGGTACAGCGCGCCCGCGCTGCTCAAGCTGTGGATCGACGATGTGCTCGCGCTCGGATGGGCGTATGGCGAAGGCGGCACTGCGCTGGTCGGCAAGAGCGTGCAGTGGGTGGTGACGACCGGCGGCGACTTTCGCGCGTACTCGCCCGAAGGCCCGCACGGGCATCCGTTCGACGTCTTCATCGCGCCGATGCGCCAGACCGTGCGCTTTTGCGGCATGCACTGGCTCGCCCCGCTGATCGTTCACGATGCGCACAACCAGCGCGACCATGTGCAGGAAGCAGCGCAAGAATATCGCGAGCGTCTCGTCCACTTCGCTCGAGAGCACGGCTCTGCGACAACGGCGCATGCGCCCGCTCCGTCGATCGCGCACGCAACCGGGCACACGGCCGAGCACGCGACATCGGGCGCCTCGACCCCGATCGCGACCCCGCGCGCATGACGAGCGACCTGATCGTCTATCTCGCCGCCGCGGTCATCGCGGTGCCGATCGCCAAGCGCGTCGGCCTGGGCTCGGTGCTCGGTTATCTGATCGCGGGCTTCGTGATCGGTCCGTGGAATTTGCGGCTGATCACGGATGTCGCGAGCATCGTGCAGATCTCCGAGTTCGGCGTGGTGATGATGCTGTTTCTGATCGGGCTCGAACTCGACCTCGACGAACTCTGGAAGCTGCGCGGCTCGGTCTTCGTCGGTGGCGGCGTTCAGCTCGGCGCCACCGGCGTGCTGCTGTCGCTCGGCCTGATCGCGCTCGGTCTCGAATGGCCCGCCGCGTCGATCGCGGGTTTCGCGCTCGCGATGTCGTCGACCGCGATCGGCATGCAGGTGATGGCCGAACGCAACATGACCGCCACGCCCGCCGGTCGATCGGCGTTCGCGATCCTCCTGTTCCAGGACATCGCGGCAATTCCGTTGATCGCGCTCGTGCCGCTGGTCGCGCAATTGCTCGGCGTCGGCAATCGAGCCGCGCACACCCACCCGGTGTGGCAAAGCGCGTTGATCGCAGTCGCGGCCATCACATCGGTGATCGTCGGCGGCCGCTATCTGGTCAAGCCCGTCCTGCGCATCGTCGCGAAAACCGACGTGCGTGAAGTCTTCACGGCGTTCGCGCTGTTGCTGGTCGTCGGCATCGCCGAGTTGATGAGCCTCGCCGGATTGTCGATGGCGCTGGGCGCCTTCATCGCGGGCGTGGTGCTCGCGAGTTCCGAGTACCGTCGCGCGCTCGAGACCGACATCGCGCCGTTCAAGGGCCTCTTGCTCGGCCTCTTCTTCATCGGCGTGGGCATGGGTATCGACTTCGGCGAGGTGCTCGCGCGGCCGGCCTTCCTCACGCTCCTGGTCGCGGGTCTGATCGCGATCAAGTTCGCCGTGCTGGTGGTGATCGCGAAGCCGCTGGGGGTCGCGCGCAGCCAGCGTCTGGCCTTCGGCGCATTGCTCGGGCAGGGGGGTGAGTTCGCCTTCGTGGTCTTCAGCGTGGCGTCCGCGGCGCACGTGCTCGACGGGCAGTGGGCGCCGCTCCTGACCGCTGCGGTTGCGGTGTCGATGGCCGCGACGCCGATCGTGTTGATCGCGGCCGACAAGCTGACCGCCCGAGTCGCGCGCCGCGCTCGCGCTGGCGACCAGAGCGACGTGATCGACGAACGCGCGTCGGTGATCATCGCGGGCTTCGGCCGCTATGGTCAGGTGGTTGCGCGGACCTTGGGCGCCGCGGGCTATCCGGTGATCGTGCTCGATCACGACCCCGATCAGATCGAACTGCTTCGTCGTTTCGGCTCCAAGGTCTACTACGGCGACGCGACGCGGCTCGATCTGCTCGAAGCCGCCGGCGCGCGCGACGCCGCGTTGCTGGTGATCGCGATCGACGATGTCGACGACAGCATGCAGCTCGCTCGCGCCGTCACCGAAACCTTTCCCGGTCTGCGCATCCTCGCGCGAGCGCGCAACGTGCGGCATTGGCTCGAGCTTCGGGAACTCGGCATCCAGCAAGTCGAGCGCGAGACCTTCGAGTCGGCGCTGCGCACCGGACGATCCGCGCTCGAAGCGCTCGGCATGCGGCCCTACGAAGCACGGCGCATCGCCGATCGCTTCCGACGCTCGACATTGAGCACGCTCGAGGCCATGCTCCCGGAATTCCGCGACGATCGCAAACTCGTCGCACGCGTGCGCAGCGGTCGCGACGAGCTGGAGAAGATGCTGACCGACGATCGCGGGCGTCGCGACGCCGAGCACGGAGCCGGCTGGAGCCGAACGGTCAACGAAACCCCCCATGGATCCTCGACCTGACAGCAACGCCGTCGAAGCGACGGGCTCAGGCCCCGCCGCGCTTCGCAAGACGGCGGCCTGGGTGCTGACCGTGCAGTGCCTGCTCGCGTTGTCGTGGACCATGTATGTGCTGTTCCTGCCCGGCATGCTGAGCGAGGCGGGCATCGACAAGCGATGGTTCATCTACGTGCTGATCGGCGACCAGATCGTTTTCGCCGCGTGCGATTGGGCCGCCGGTGTCTACGCCGATCGCATCGCGACGATGTGGAAGCGGCTCGGACGCGTGATGATCGCAACCACCATGCTTTCGTCGACAGCCTTGCTGCTCATGCCGTGGATCGCGAAGAGCGGCAGCGCGGTGTTGCTGCTCGGCGTGATCTTCGTCTGGGCTGCGACCTCGTCGGCTTTGCGCGCACCGGTGTTCTCGCTACTCGGGCGGATACGTGAAGACGCGCGCGAAGGTGCGCGTGAAGACGCGCATACGCGCGGCCGCGAGGCGGCCGCTCCCCGTCGAGCGCGCGCGCGCAGGGCCGGCATGGTCAGCATGGCGCTGGTGGGCATCAGCCTCGCGGGCGCGGTCGGTCCTTATCTCACCTTGTGGTTGAAGGCGCTCGACAATCGCCTGCCGATCGCGTTCAGCGCCGTGGCCCTCGCGCTCGCCGGCCTGTGGGCGACGCGCGCCGAAGCGCTGCTGCCGCGGCAACGCGAGGTCGCAGGCGATAGCGACCCGGCTTCAATGGCTGACCTGCGCGTTCCCACGCAAGCGAGGCGGCAACGCGCGTGGTCGCTCGCCGGCACCGTGCTGGTCGCCGCCTTCGGCACGCAACTGCTCACGGCGATCGTCGCGCAACCGCTGTATCGAGCCTTTGTCGGCGCCGACGCTTTCTTGTGGGTCGCGTGGTTCTGGGTGGGATTCGGATTCGGCCTGATCCCCGGTGCGCGCATCGCAGCCAGCCATCGCGCGTTGGCGGGTGCAGCGATCGCGATCGCCATCGCATGGATCGCATTCGCGATCGGCGCGAGCAGCGCGTCGTTCGTAGTGCTCGTGATCGGCACCATCGTTGCCGGCGGCGGCTGGGGCGTGTTCTCGACCGTGGCCTTCAGCAGCGCCGTGTCGCTGTCGGGCGGCAGAGCATCGGCGAGCGGCGCGGGTACCGCAAGCGGCATGGTGTTCTCGGCGATCGCGATCGCGACGCTGTTGCGAATGCTCTGCACCGCCACAGGATTCGCGAAGACACCGACGATCGTCTGGCTGCCCGAGATCGCTTGGGCGCTTGCGAGCATCTTGCTGATCGTCGTTGCACGGACCGTGTGGCGCGACCATTCCGAGGCGGCCCCGCAACTCGCGGCTTGATGTGCGCTGCTTCGTCAGGGTCGCGGTGTCGCGTCCGGCTCGAGCGGCGGATCGGCCTGATCGATCGCGCGACCCGAGACCTCGTCGCCGGCGTTCTTCGACAAACCAAAGATCGGCCAGAACGAAGCAGCCGAGATCAGGCCCACCACCAGGAACGCCGCCGGAAAGTCGCTTGCCGCGACATTCACGCGACCGGCCGATGCGGTCATCGCTTCGAGCACCGCGGCGCCGATAGTGACGCCGATCGATAGCGCCATCTGCTGCGCGACGTTGGCAAGCCCCGACGCGCGACCCATGTCGCGCCGTTCGATATCGGCGTACGACAACGCGTTCAACGACGTGAATTGCAGCGAACGAAAGAAGCCGCCGAACAGCAGCACGCCAAGCATCCACGCGATCGGCGTCGTCGAAGAGAAGACGCCGTAGCCGATGATGGTTGCAGAAGCGATCAACGCGTTGGCGGATAGCACGGTACGAAAACCGAAGCGCTTGAGGATCGACGCCGCGAGCGTCTTCATGAACATCGCCGCGGCCGCCGATGAACAGGTGAGCAGTCCCGATTGCAGCGCCGTCATCCCGAATCCCACCTGCAACATCAGCGGCAACAGGAAGGGCGACGCGCCGACGCCCACACGAAACAACGTGCCGCCGACCACGCCGGCAAAATAAGTCGGCACGCGCAAAAACCGAAAGTCGAGGACCGGATGCTTGCCTGCACGCGTGCAGCGTCTCGCGTGCATCACGTAGAACGCCAGCGATGCGGCGCCGCTGACGACGCATAGCGCCGATCCGGTCGGCGTCAACAGATGCTGCCCGAAGGTCGCGGCCCCGAGCGTCAACGCCGATAGCCCGAAGCCCGACAGCGCGAAACCCATCCAGTCGAGCGGCGGACGCAGCTCTTCGACGATCTCGGGCACGTGGCGGCCCGCGAGCGTCCAGCCCACCAAACCGATCGGTATGTTGATGAAGAAAATCCAGCGCCAATCGAAATAGGTGCTGATGAAACCGCCGAGCGGCGGACCGACGATGGGTCCGATCAGCGCCGGGATCGTCAGGTACGACAGCACCTTCACGAGCTCGCGCTTCTCGACGCTTTTCAACAGCACGATGCGTCCTACCGGCACCATCATCGCGCCGCCCATGCCCTGCACGAAGCGCGCGATCACGAAGCCGGTCAGCGAGTTCGAGAAACCGCACGCGATCGAGCCGAGCACGAACACCGCGATCGCCGCGCGGAACACGGTACGCGAACCGTAGCGATCGGCCATCCATCCGCTGATCGGGATGAACACGGCGAGGCTCACGAGATACGACGTCAGCGCGAGCTTCAATGCGATCGGATTCTCGGCCAGGTCGCGCGCGATCACCGGCAACGACGTCGCGATGATGGTGCCGTCGAGGTTCTCCATGAACAGCGCGCACGCGATGATCAGGGGGAGTGTGAGGTGGGACGGCAAGCGCATGGAGAACTGAATGGATAATCGTAGAATTTGTCGCGCATTGCCATGTCCGAACCCTCCCGAATCATCGCCCATCTCGACATGGATGCCTTCTATGCCTCGGTCGAGTTGTTGCGCTATCCGGAACTGCGCGGCCATCCGGTCGTGGTCGGCGGCGGCAGACGCCATCAACCCGAAGAGGTCGTCGATGCGGTGACGGGCGAGACCACGCGCCGCTTCGCCACGCTGGGTCGCTATGCGGGCCGAGGCGTCGCGACGACCGCGAGCTACGAAGCGCGCAAGCTCGGCGTGCACTCCGCGATGGGACTGATGAAGGCTGCCAGGCTTGCCCCCGATGCGATCCTTCTACCCAGCGACTTCGATGCCTATAGAGAACAGTCGCGGCGCTTCAAGGCGGCCGTGCGAACCATCGCGCCGGCGATCGAGGATCGCGGCATCGACGAGATCTATATCGATCTCACTGCGCTGGTAGTCCACCCGGCGTCGCCCGCCGACTATCCATTCGACCGCGATGCGATCACGCGAGTCGCGCTTGCCATCAAGTCCGCGGTGAAGGACGCGACCGAGCTCTCGTGCTCGATCGGCATCGCACCCAACAAGTTGCTCGCGAAAATCGCGTCCGACCTCGAGAAGCCCGACGGCCTCGTGATCCTCGAAGCATCCGACGTGCCCACGCGCATCTGGCCGCTGGCCGCGAAGAAGATCAATGGCATCGGACCCAAGGCGAGCGCCAAGCTCACCGGCATGGGCATAGACACCATCGGTCAACTCGCGCAGGCCGACATCGGCGTGCTCGGCGACCGCTTCGGCCGCAACACCGCGCGCTGGATGCACGAGGTCGCGCACGGCCGCGATCAACGCGAGGTCGTGATCGAAAGCGAGACCAAGTCGATCAGCCGAGAGACCACCTTCGATCGCGATCTTCACGCCGTGCGCGACCGCGCCGCGTTGTCGGCGATCTTCACCGAGTTGTGCGAGAAGCTGGCCGGCGACTTGCAGACCAAGGGCTACCTCGCACACAACATCGGGTTGAAGCTGCGCTACGACGACTTCAGCATCGCGACCCGCGCGACTACCTTGCAGATGCCCACGCAGGATGCGCGCGTGATCCGCCGCGTCGCGGGCGAATGCGCACGCCGCGCGCCGCTCGACAAACGCATTCGCCTCTTGGGCGTGCGCGCGGGGGCCTTGATGCAGATCGCTGAACTCGCATCGTCATCCGCGCACGAGCGCACGCGCGCGACACCCGATCTGTTCGCGGACCTCGCATGATCGGCGCTTCGCCTACCGAGAAGCGAGTGCGATGCCTGAGCCCGCGTCGAGGCGCACACGGCACCATGGCGATCGTCTCCGAACTTCCTGCCGCGAGCACCGCAAAGTGAACGACAAAGCCTCCATTCCCCTCGACACCGAAGAAACACTCGCGTCGGTCACCGAAGCGATCGAACTGAGCGCGGCGGTCGGGCTCGTGTATGTATCCGACAGCGACCCCGGCATCAAGCGCGTGAAGAAGGGCGAGCGCTTCGCGTATCTGAACACCGACAGCAAGACGCTGCGCGATGCGCGGATACTCAAACGCATCGCCAGTCTCGCGATCCCGCCCGCCTACACGGACGTGTGGATCTGCAAACACGATCGCGGTCATCTGCAGGCGACCGGCCACGATGCGCGTGGCCGCAAGCAATACCGCTATCACGCCGAGTGGCGCACCGCGCGCGACAGCGCGAAGTTCGAACGCATGATCGAGTTCGCAGACGCATTGCCGCGACTGCGTCGCCGCATCGGGCGCGATCTCGCGTTGAAGGGTCTGCCTCGCGACAAGGTGCTCGCGGTCGTGGTGAGTCTGCTCGACGAGACCCGCATACGCATCGGCAATGCCGAGTACGCGCGCGACAACGCCAGCTTCGGTCTCACGACCTTGAAGGACAAGCACGTGCAGTTCGTTCGCGACGGCCGCGCGCGCTTCTCGTTTCGCGGCAAGGGCGGCCTCGCGCACGACGTGACGGTGAACGACAAGCGCCTCTCGCGCATCGTCAAGCGGTGTCAGGACATTCCGGGGCAGCAGCTGTTCCAGTATCTCGACGACGAAGGCGCGCGCCATCCGATCACGTCCGACCTCGTCAACGTCTATCTGAAGGATGCGATGGGCGAAGACTTCACCGCCAAGGACTTCCGCACCTGGAGCGCGACCCTGTCTGCAATCAGCCTTCTAGCCGCGACCCCGTTGCCCGAGACGCCCACCGAGCGCGCGTTGAAGGCCGCGATCGTGGCTGCGATCAAGGCGGTCGCAGACGAGTTGCGCAACACGCCGACGGTGGCGCGCAAGTCGTACATCAATCCGGTCGTATTCCGTGCGTGGCGCAGCGGGGCTCTCCACAAGGCGATCGAGACCGACCTGAAAGGTGCGCCACGCAAAGCCGAAAGACTGGCTTTGGCTTTCTTGCGCAAGCATGCGCGTGCGGACGCGCGCGCGAAAAAGGCGACCGCGGCCTCGCGCAGAAAAACTGCGAGCCGTACTTAACGCGCCGCCGCGCGGCGGCGTTTCCATCCCACGCCGAAAAGGCCCGCACCAAGCAACGCCAGCGTCGCCGGCTCCGGGATGGTCTGTCCGATCAACGAGAACGACGCGTTGAAGTTGGGGGCCGGGCTTCCGCCAACGATGTCGGTTCCAATGCGCAGCCAATCCGGATCGAGCGCGGCATCCCGGGTCCAGCTCTGCAGGTCGGGCGGCCCGTTCGGTTTCGCGGCCGAGAGCCACAGGAAGTTGCCTCCGGTCACTTGCACCTGCGGGATGAAGAAATAGTGATCGATGGGCAACACGAAGGGAACAATGAGGTCGACGGTGAACAGCACTTCAGCCCCCGTCTGGGCCCCGTTGCCTCCAGTGGTCTGCGTTGGAGACGGATGGATGCCGCCCGGGGTGACCGAGTTGAGCACGGTGAAGCTTGGAGCGAGCAGCGCGGTGGCGAAGGTCAGCTCGCCGTTCAACGAGCCGCGATCGGCGAACGCAATGTCCGATGGCGAATTGGCGCGCGTGGGAACGTTGCCGCTGGGAGGAACGACCGAGTCGAACGGAAAGACACGATAGATCTCGATGCGTATCTGTCCAATCGACGCGAGCGTCGCTCCCCCGGTCAACAGACCGGTGAATGTGACCTGCGTGATGCGCGTAGCCTGGACGAGCGTGAAGTCGTCGGCACTCTCGATTTCCGACACGTTCATGCTCGAAGGCCGCGACGCCGTCCCGATCTTTCCATCGGGGCTTCCAGTGGTGAACGAGAAAGGCGCTGCGTACGCGCAACATGTCAGCGCGCAACCCAGGACAATTGCGGAAAAACGGCTGATCGAACGCGTTGCCGAACGCGAAAGACGCGGGAGTGTTCTCATGGGGATCTCCAATCCAAGGCGCTTGAAAGATTCGGCCGATGCTCGACATGCGAAGCTGAGCGCCGAAATGCATTCGGCATGCAAGAAGCGAACCACAAGGTCCGATCAGTTGGAGAATCAAATGCTTGCGCGCTCCTGTCGCAGCGCGTAGGCAATTCAAACGTAAAGCAATCCGACAAGCGGCTCGTGCCGATGGTCGCCCTCATTGAACGCCTCGCATGTCCTTTTCATTGCCCGCTTCGAAGTCTTCGCGCGTCCTCGGCACGCTCGTCTTGACGGCACTCGCAGCCGTCCTCGCCATGGCTGGATGCACTAGCCTCGCGGACAAGGAACGCGAGCTCGTGTTCCGCATCGAGCCGGGTGTAGCGCGCTGGTACGACGGGCTTCCGGACGACGTCAAGGAGTTCGACTTGCCGGTGCCTTCGCATGTCGGCGATGCGACTTCACGTCAATCGATCCATGCCTGGTGGTGGCCCTCAGCGCGAGCGCATGCGCCCGCCATGCTCTATCTGCACGGCTCGCGCTGGAATCTCACCGGACAACTGTTTCGCATTCGTCAACTGCACGAGCTCGGCTTCTCGGTCTTCGCAATCGACTATCGCGGCTTCGGCAAGAGCGCGGGCGAGGCGCCGTCCGAGAGCGGGGTGTACCAAGACGCGCGCGTCGGCTGGGACGCGATGGCGCGGCTCGAGCCCGACCCGCATCGGCGCTTAATCTACGGCCATTCGCTGGGCGGCGCGATCGCGGTCGACCTCGCTGCATCGCTCTGCAGCGAAGCCGCGAAGCAACATGCCGAGCCGCCCGCGCGCGGCCTGGTGGTCGAATCCTCATTCACGAACCTGGCCGACATCGCGCGCGCGTATTCCTATTCATGGCTGCCGGTGCAACTGCTGCTGTCGCAGAAATTCGACGCGATCGACAAGATCGCCGACGTGAACATCCCGGTGATCGTGCTGCACGGTGCGGTCGATCGCTACGTGCCGGTCGATCTGGGCCGCAAGCTCTATGACGCCGCCGCCGCGCCGAAACGGCTCGTGGTCGTCGAAGGCGGCACGCACAACAACAGCTTGCGCATGGGCGCGCGCGATATGCGGCGCGCGTTCAGCGATCTCTTCGCGTTGAGTGTGCCGGCGACGTAGTGTGAGCCTACGCGTGATCCCGCATCGCGACCTTCAACAACGCGCCACATCGTGCACGCTCGGGTAAGTCGGCCGGTACGCGTGCGCATAACGCACGCGACTGCTCTGCGATGCGTTGTGCTTCGGCGGCATGCGCTCCCTTCGCGCTCCACTTCGCGACTTGCGTCGCCATGCGCGACAGGCTCTTGCGATTGCGTCCGTCGAAGCTCGCGGGCGCGGGCTCGACCTCGCCGATGACTTGCGTGGCGGCGCGTTCGATGCGCGCGGCATCGTCGGGGGAGAGCTGGATCAGCGCGGTCACGTAGGTCGCGCCCCACTGCAGGCGCGTGGCGGGTCCCTTCGCTGCTTCGTATGCCTTCGCCGTCCAGTCGATCGCAGCCGCCTTGTCGCCGCGCTTCTTCGCGTTCGCCGCGAGATCGAGCATGAAGTAATACGGCGAATGCGAGCGCGTCAGCTCGGCTTTGAGCAGCGCATCGGACTCGTCGATCAGCCCCGCGCTCGTCAACAGGAAGGCGGCCGCGTTGATGACGGTCTGGCGTTCGTAAGGGTCGTTGCTTGCGCGATCGGCGCGTGCGACTTCGGTGCGCGCTCGATCACGCAGCGCATCGGGAATCGCAATCGGGGCAGCCTTGCCGTCGGCATCGGCCGGCTTGCCATCGATGGTCGCAAGCTGAACGCGCGCAATCGTCGCGCCGAGTCGATCGGTGTTCGACAAGCTCGCATCGGCCGCGAGTTGCGCGAGCGCGCTGTCCGCGTCGACGATGATCTTTGCGCGCTCGGACGATGCGGGCGACGTGGTCGCACGCACGATCTCGGGCATCGCGTTGGTGAGCATGTCGAAATTTTCTCGTGCGGCCACAGGCGATGCGAGTACGGCTTCGATCGTCGCCAGCGCTGCCTTGTCCTTCGCATCACCGGCAGCAGCGGCGCTCTTCAACCTCAGGCGCGCGCACACGTCGGCATAGTCGGCCGGGCAATGCGCGGCGAGGGTCTTCAATAGTGCCGGCACTTTTGCGGTCGGCACGAGTTGCTGATCGTCGGTGTCCCATGAGTACCACGCGAGCAAGCGCCAGTCGTCGGCCGTCAGTTGCTTGCCGTCGGCGATTGCGATCCGCAAGGTCTCCTTCACCGGCCGCGCTGCGCTCATGCCGAGCGCAAGCATCTGCAGATAGCGTTCGGCATCGGCCTCGCCGGGCAGCCGCGTGACCTCGGTGCCGTCGGGCCGAAACAGCACCATGGTCGGATAGCCGCTCACCGAAAATCGCGTGCCCATTTGCTGCGCGGCCGGCGTGTCGCCATCGACATAGATCGGCACGAAGAACTGCGTGCGTTCGATGAACTCGCGCTTGTTGAAGAGCGTCGCCTTGACCTGATTGCAAGGCGGGCACCAGGTCGCACCCCAGTAGAGAAAGACTGGCTTGTTCGCCGCTTTCGCTTCCGCGAATGCGGCATCGACGTCGCCACGTCGCCATGCGATCGCATCGTTGTGAAGCGCCATGGCGCTCGATCGCGCGACGACCGCTGGCCCACTCGCGGCGACGATGTCCGTCTTGGGTTTCGGTGGACTCTCGGGTCGCTTCGAGCATGCGGCGATGCTCGCCAGAAAAACGAGAACGAGCAGCGCGCGTGAAGTATTCATGACCATCGAGGCG
Source organism: Burkholderiales bacterium (assembly GCA_038240015.1). Lineage (GTDB taxonomy): Bacteria > Pseudomonadota > Gammaproteobacteria > Burkholderiales > Burkholderiaceae_D > CAHJXF01. Next base: position 15,499 of record JBBSEF010000012.1, on the reverse strand, counting down.
GCGACACAAAGATATGCGAAACGCAAGCGTAGCGCACTCTCGCCCAGCGTCAGGCATCGCGAGCAACGCGAGTACGGCAGAATCGCGCGTCGCCCTCTTTCGATCGCCCGCCATGAACACCGAAGACCTCAAGGACATCGCCCATCGCGCGATGCTCGAACACGGCCTGCAACCCGACTTCGCCAAGGCTGCGCTCGATCAGGCGAGCGCGATGCGAACGCCGCTTGCAGACCCTGCCGCGGCGAGTTCCGCGATTCGCGATCTGCGCGATTTGCCGTGGTTCTCGATCGACAACGACGACTCGCGCGATCTCGATCAACTCTCGGTCGGGCAACAGGTGGGCGATGGCGCGTTCAAGGTCCTCGTCGCGATCGCCGACGTCGATGCCGCTGTCGCCAAGGACACCGCCATCGACGCGCATGCGAAGACCAACACCACGTCGGTCTATACGGCCGCGCGCATCTTCCCGATGTTGCCCGAGCGGCTGTCGACGGACCTCACGTCGCTGATCGAATCCGAAGAGCGCCTCGCGATCGTGATCGATATGACGTTCACTCTCGAAGGCGACGTGACCGCCTCGGCGATCTATCGCGCGCGCGTGCTCAATCACGCGAAGCTCGCCTACGACAGCGTCGCCGCATGGCTGGACGGACAAGGGCCTGCACCGGCGCGCCTCGCCGCGGTTCGAGGGCTCGATAGTCAATTGCGGCTGCAGGATGAAGTGGCACGCGCGTTGAAAGCCATGCGTTCACGCAGCGGTGCCTTGAGCCTGGAGACGATCGAGGCGCGGCCGGTGTTCATCAACGGCACGCTCACCGATCTGCGACCCGATCAGAAGAATCGCGCGAAGGAGTTGATCGAGCAATTGATGGTCGCATCCAACGGCGTCGTCGCCAGCTTCCTCGACGCGGCGGGGTACGCATCGATCCGCCGCGTGCTGCGCTCGCCCGAACGCTGGAGCCGCATCGTCGCGCTGGCCGCATCGGCGCACGAGACTTTGCCCGACACGCCCGACGCGGTCGCGCTCGAGGCCTTGCTCGAGAAGCGCCGCGCCAGCGACCCCGAGCACTTCGCGGACTTCTCGTTGTCGGTCGTCAAGCTGTTGGGCTCGGGAGAATATGCGGTGGCTGCGCCGGGCGACCAGCCGGTTGGTCATTTCGGTCTCGCCATGACCAACTACGCGCATTCGACCGCGCCCAATCGGCGCTTCGCCGACCTCGTCACGCAACGACTCTTGAAAGCCGCGCTCGTCAAGGCCCCTTCGCCTTACTCGGTCGAAGAGTTGACCGAGATCGCCGCGCATTGCAATGTGCAGGAGACGATGGCCGACAAGGTCGAGCGTCAGGTGCGCAAGTCGGCCGCGGCGTTGGTGCTGGCGTCGCGCATCGGCGAAACCTTTGATGCGATCGTGACCGGCGCGTCGGCCAAGGGAACGTGGGTGCGCGTGCGGCGCCCTGTGGTGGAAGGCCGCGTCACGCAAGGCTTTGCGGGCCTCGACGTGGGGGATGCGCTTCGCGTCGTGCTGCTGCATGTCGATCCGCAGCGCGGGTTCATCGATTTCAAACGCGCATGACGGCGGCCGCAAAATAATTTTTCGTGACCGCCGGGGTCATGTCGATTTCGGCGTGGCTGTTTCGTCGTGTCGATAGAAGCCCAACTTCTTCGACCCGACGCGCTACATCCGACCAGGAGAAACCAACATGCGATTCATGATTCTGTTGAAAGCCAACGGCGACACCGAAGCCGGCGTGATGCCCAGTGAGGAATTGCTCGCCGCGATGGGCAAGTACAACGAGGAGCTGGTCAAGGCCGGCGTGCTGCTCGCGGCCGAAGGTTTGCAGGCAAGCTCGAAAGGCGCGCGCGTGATGTTCTCGGGCTCGACGCGCACGGTCGTCGATGGCCCGTTTTCCGAGAGCAAGGAATTGGTTGCGGGCTTCTGGATGATTCAGGTCAAGTCGCTCGACGAAGCCATCGAGTGGGTCAAGCGCTGCCCCAATCCTTTCGCGGGCGATGCACAGATCGAGATCCGCCGCGTGTTCGAAGCCGAAGACTTCGGCGCCGAATTCACGGCTGAATTGCGCGCGCAGGAAGAGCGTCTTCGCGCCGAAGTCGCAAGGAAATCCTGAGGACCTTCACCCTGCGAAAGCACGGACCCGGTCGCGTCGAATCAGGCAATGACTTTTTCAACAGGAGAGCACCATGAAACTCAATACCTATCTCGGCTTCAACGGCAATTGCAAAGAGGCTTTCGCGTTTTACGAAAAGGTGCTGCACGGCAAGCCTGTGATGATGCTGACTTACGGCGAATCGCCGATGGCCGATCAGTCGGCGCCCGCCGATCGCGACAAGATCATGCACGCGAGTCTCGAACTGGGTGAGCAAGCGCTGATGGGTTCCGACGCGTGCGGCCCGATGCCGTACCAGCCGCCGCAAGGCATGCATATCTCGATCGGTTTCGACGACGTCGCCGAGGCCGAGCGCATCTACAAGGAATTGTCCGAAGGCGGCAACGTGCAGATGGCGCTGCAAAAAACTTTCTGGGCGGAGCGCTTCGCGATGTTCTCCGACCGCTTCGGCATTCCGTGGATGGTCAATTGCGAAGCGCCGAAATAACGATGGCGCCGACGTCGCGTGGACGACCGCGCGGAACTCGCGCGATGCGTGCCGAGCGATGAGCGAACGCGTCACCGCTGCATCAACGCATCGTGCGATCGACGCCGTCTGGCGGATCGAGTCGGCGCGCATCGTCGCGGTGGTGGCGCGCATGGTGCGCGACGTGGGCGTGGCCGAAGAGCTGGCGCACGACACGCTCGTCACCGCGCTCGAACGCTGGCCCGATGCGGGCGTTCCCGACAACCCGGGAGCGTGGCTGATGGCCGCCGCGAAGAACCGCGCGCTCGACTGGCTGCGGCGCGGCCGGTTGATCGATCGCAAGCATGAAGAGATCGGCCGCGAGCTCGAGATCGAAGGCGAGGCGTTCGATCCGCGGATCGACGATGCGCTCGACGAAGACATCGATGACGATCTCTTGCGGCTGATCTTCGTCGCCTGTCATCCAGTGCTCTCGACCGAAGCGCGCACCGCGCTCACGCTGCGCCTGCTGGGCGGCCTCACCACGGACGAGATCGCGCGCGCCTTCCTGGTTCCGGAGCCGACCATCGCGCAGCGCATCGTGCGCGCCAAGCGCACGCTGTCGGCCGCGCATGTGCCCTTCGAAGTCCCGCGCGACGATGCGCTCGCAGCCCGGCTGTCGTCGGTGCTCGAAGTGATCTATCTGATCTTCAACGAAGGCTATTCGGCCACGTCGGGCAACGACTGGATGCGACCGTCACTGTGTGACGAAGCGCTTCGCTTGGGTCGTATCCTCGCCGAGCTCGCACCCGAAGAGCCCGAGGTCCACGGCCTCGTCGCGTTGATGGAGATCCAGGCGTCGCGCACGCGAGCGCGCCTCGGCCCCAAGGGCGAGCCGGTGCTCTTGCTCGAACAGAATCGCTCGCGTTGGGATCAGCTTCTGATTCGCCGAGGCTTCACCGCGCTCGCGCGTGCCGAAGCGTCGGGCGGCGCGTTTGGTCCTTACGCATTGCAAGCCGCGATCGCCGCGTGTCATGCGCGTGCGAGGAGCGCGGAAGAAACCGATTGGCCGCGCATCGCCGCTCTTTACGACGCACTCGCACAGCTCACGCCTTCACCGATCGTCGAACTCAATCGCGCGGTCGCGGTCGGCATGGCCTTCGGTCCGGCCGCCGGACTCGAGATCGTCGATACATTGATCGACGACAAGGCGATGCAGAACTATCACCTGTTGCCGAGCGTGCGTGGCGATCTTCTCGCCAAGCTCGGCCGGCACGATGAAGCGCGGCGCGCTTTCGAGCACGCGGCTTCGTTGACGAAGAACGCGCGCGAGCGGGCGCTCCTGCTTGCCCGCGCGGCCGCGTGCGCGCCATCGGCACGAACCTCTACTTCAACGCAATCGCCTCTGCCGGAACAGCCGCTTTGCGGCCACCGCGAATCAGCAGGAATCCGAGCGCAGCCGCAATCGCGGCGGACGCCGCGCCGACGATGAAGGCGATGTGATATCCGCCGTTGAGGGCGACCGCTTCTGCGGCGGCTGCCGCGGTCGATCCATTGAGCAATGCATCGGTCCGCGCCGCGGCGATGCTTGCGAGGATCGCGAGTCCGAGCGCGCCGCCCATCATGAACGATGTGTTGACGATGCCCGACGCGATACCCGATTCGGACGGCTGGACGTCGCTCATCGCCGCGAGCAAAAGCGGATTGAGCGCCATGCCCGCACCTAGCCCGAGCAAGATCATGCCGGGCAGCACGTCGATCCAGAAATTTCCATCGACCGGCGCTTGCGCGAACAGTGCAAGCCCGACCGCCGCGCACGCCAAGCCGACAGCAAGCGGCCCGCGAAAGCCGAAGCGCGTCACGAGCCTTGCGGAAATCCCCACCGAAAAAATCGCCATGATGATGTTCGAAGGCAGGAAGGCCAGACCCACCTGCTTCGGGTCGTATCCCAATACGAGCTGCATGTAGAGCGCCGAAATGAAGAACCACGCGAACATCGCGGCCGCCCACAACACGCCGATCACGTTCGCGGCTGCGACCGATCGAATTGCGAAGAGCCGCAGCGGCATCAGCGGCGTCGCGCTACGCGACTCGATCACAAGAAAGAGAGCCAGCAGCGCGAGCCCTGCGCCGAGCAGGACGATAGTCTGCGCCGACATCCAGCCCGCGCGATTGCCGTCGACGATCGCATAGACGGCGAGTATCAACGACAAGGTCACCGTGACCGCGCCGGCCACGTCGAGTCGACCGCCGGTAGCGTGCCCTTGCACGGCGGGCAACAGCGTGAAGCCGAGCACACAGACCGCGATGCCGATCGGAATGTTGACCAGAAAGATCCAGTGCCAACTCAACGCATGCGTGAGCAGGCCGCCTGCCAGCACGCCGATGCTTCCGCCCGCCGCGCACACGAAGCCGTACACGCCCATCGCCTTGGCGCGCTCGCTGTTTTCGGTGAACAGATTCATGATCAGCGAAAGCGCGATCGCATCGACAATCGCGCCGCCCAGGCCTTGCACCGCGCGCGCCCCGATCAGAAGCGACTGCGAGTTCGACAGTCCACACGCCAGCGAAGCGAGCGTGAACAGCGCGGTGCCGAATACGAAGAGCCGTCGATGACCGTACAGGTCGCCGAGCCGGCCGCCCAACAACAGGAAGCCGCCGAAGGTCAGCATGTAGGCATTGACGACCCACACGAGCGAGGTCTCCGAGAAGCCGAGGTCCGTGCGGATCGAAGGCAGCGCGACATTCACGATCGTGGTGTCGAGCACGATCATCAGAGTCCCGATGCAAACGACCGCGAATGCGATCCAGCGTTTGCGGTTATCGAGTGTGTGCGACACGGTAGCGTTCATTGCAAACTCGCAACGGGCTTCATGTGTGCGAAGGACGCAAGCTGCGCGATCATCGACGAGCACGACAAACCGGAACTCACAGGTTCTGAATCAACGCCATGATGTTTCCTTCCGAGTCCTTGAACCACGCAGCCTTCGCGCCGCCGGCGGTCGAGATGCCGTTCGCGTCCATCTCCGGCATGTCGTACTTCTCGAAGGTCACGCCGCGTGCCTTCAGTTGTACAACCTCGCGCTCGATGTCCTCGACCTGCCAGAACGCCTGGCTCGCCTGGGACGTGCCGGCGTTCGGCGTCGGATACAAGAAGCACGCGGTGCCCTTGCCGAACTCGTAGACGACGCCACCGGCCGTCTCCAGCTTGGGCGTGAAGCCCAACTTCTCTTCGTAAAATTTGCGCGCCCGCGCGACGTCCTTCGCGGGCATGTAGGAATACATCGGGGCGTCTTGCAACATGGGGGCCTCCTCGGATGCTTGCATTGGCTTTACAAGAACACGACGAACGGCGATGGCTCAAATCGACAGAAGATCAAAAAAAACTTAACGCGCTCGCTAGACCAAGGCCCTGAACTCTCGCAGCAGCACCGACAGCATCGACATATCGAGCGCTCCGGCCGGCTTGAGATCGGCCAAGAGCGTGAGACATCGTTGAAGCTGAAACTCCCGTTGCGCCTCCCATGCGGCGATCATCGCGTTTGCGTTCTGTTGTGCGTTCTGTCCGGCGCTCTGTTGCACATCGCCTGCGCGCAAGACCGAGCGCGCAAGCGCACGCGCCAACACCGAGAGATCGTCGCGCATCGCCACACGCGCGAGGCTTTGCCAGTGGCTGTCGGCCGGCAGCATGCCGATCTGTTGCGACAACCAGCCGAGCTCGAGCCGGCCGCCGACGCCGAAGTAAACGCCGGCCACCGTGTCGATTGCACAGCCGGTCTCGGTGCCGACTTCGACGATGTCGAGCGCCGCGTACAAGGTTTCGAGTTGCGCGACGCGACGCGCGAGCGCATCGGGCACGCCCTCCGCCACGATGCGCGCGGTGTCCGTTTCGAGCGCCGCGTTTTCGTGAGGCGCGAGCCAGCGCGGAAGACCCGCGGCCACTTCGGCCACGCCCGGCGAGAAGCGCTTGATGGTCGCATCCAGGTCGCGCAACGCTTCGCGCTGATGCAACAGCCACACGGTGCCGCGCACGATCAGCCGCACGGTTGCTTGCACGATCGCGTTCTGGGTTTCGACGTCGACCTTGTTGTCGAGCGCTTCGTTGGCGACCCACAGCGATACCAGGTCGAAGATTTCGCGCGTGCCGATGTAGGCGCGCACGATGTCGGTCGGCGTGCAGCCGGTCTCCTCGCGCAGTCCATTGCTGAAAGTAGGGCCGACGCGGTTGACCATGCTGTTGACGACATGCGTGGCGATGATCTCGCGCTTCAACGGATGGCGGGCAATCTGCGTGGCGAAGCGTTCGCGTAGCGGCTTCGGAAAATAGCGAGCCAGCGTGGTGGCGATGTACGGGTCCTCAGGCACATCGGAGGCCAGTACGAGCTCGAACAACTCCATCTTGTTGTACGCCAAGAGGACCGCGAGTTCGGGCGCCGTCAGCCCGCGCTTGGCCAGGCGCCGCTCGGCGATGACATCGTCGGAGGGCAGGAACTCGATGCGGCGATTCAAACGGCCCGCGCTGCTCAACGTGCGCATGTAGCGCGCCTGTTCGTCGAACACCTCGGCTTCGCGCGCGCGCGTCACGGCCAGCACCTGGTTCTGAAAGTAGTTGTCGCGCAGAACCAGTTGCGCCACCTCGTCGGTCATTTCGGCGAGCAGCTTGTCGCGCTGCTTGGCAGTCAGCTCGCCTTCGGTCACCACGGCATTGAGCAGGATCTTGATATTGACTTCGTGGTCCGAGCAATCCACGCCGGCCGAGTTGTCGATCGCGTCGGTGTTGATCAGGCCGCCGTGCAACGCGTACTCGATGCGTCCGCGCTGCGTGCAGCCGAGGTTGCCGCCTTCGCCGATGACCTTGCAGCGCAGCTCGGCGCCGTTGACGCGAATCGCGTCGGTGGCGCGGTCGCCCACTTCGGCGTGCGTCTCGGCGCCCGACTTGACATAGGTGCCGATGCCGCCGTTGTAGAACAAGTCGACCGGCGCAAGCAGGATCGCATGCATCAACTCGTTGGGCGTCGCTCGTTCGGCTTCGATGCCCAGAGCCGCGCGCGCTTCGGACGAGAGCGCGATCGACTTGGCGCTGCGCGCGAACACGCCGCCGCCTTTCGAGATCAGCGTCGCGTCGTAGTCGGCCCACGACGAGCGCGGCAGATTGAACAAGCGCTCGCGCTCGACGAAGCTTGCCTCGGTGTCAGGGTTTGGGTCGATGAAGATGTGGCGATGATCGAACGCGGCCAACATGCGAATGTGGCGCGAGAGCAGCATGCCGTTGCCGAATACATCGCCCGACATGTCGCCTACTCCGACGACGCTGAAGTCCTGCGTCTGCGTGTCGAGACCGATCGATCGGAAATGGCGCTTCACCGACTCCCATGTGCCGCGCGCGGTGATGGCCATCTTCTTGTGGTCGTAACCGGCCGAGCCGCCGGACGCGAATGCGTCCCCGAGCCAGAAGCCGTATTCGCCGGCGACGCCGTTGGCGATGTCCGAGAAGGTCGCGGTGCCTTTGTCCGCGGCCACGACCAGATAGGGATCATCGGCGTCGTGGCGCAAGACGTCCGCGGGCGGCGCCACTTCTCCTGCGACGAGGTTGTCGGTGAGGTCGAGCAGCCCGCGCAGATAAGCTTGATAGCAGGCGACGCCCTCCTTCATCAAGGCCTCGCGATCGCCGGCTGCGGGAGCGCGTTTGAGCACGAAGCCGCCTTTGGATCCGACCGGCACGATGACCGCGTTCTTGATCTGCTGCGCCTTGACGAGACCGAGCACTTCGGTGCGATAGTCTTCCATGCGATCGGACCAGCGCAGGCCGCCGCGTGCGACCTTGCCGAAACGAAGATGCACCCCTTCGACTCGCGGCGAATAGACGAAGATCTCGAACATCGGCTTGGGCTCGGGCAGACCCGGCACTTTGGCCGGATCGAACTTGAACGACAACACGGGCTTGCTCGCACCGGATGCGTCGCACTGAAAAAAGTTCGTGCGCAGCGTGGCTTGGATCATCGCGAGGTATTGACGCAGGATGCGGTCCTCGTCGAGGTTGGCCACGTCGTCGAGCGATGCGCCGATGCGCGCGGCGATCTCCAACTGCCGCTCGTCGCGGTCCACGCGAATCGCCGGATCGAACCGCATGTGGAACAACGTCACCAGCTCGGCAGCGATCGTCGGGTGCGCTGCCAGTGCCTGTTCGATATAGGTCTGACTGAAGGTGGAGGCGGCCTGTTTCATGTAACGCGCGTAGGCGCGCAGGATCGTCACGTCGCGCCAGTCGAGTCCGGCCAGAAGGACCAGCCGATTGAAGTCGTCGTTCTCGTTGTGCCCGCGCCAGGTTCGCAGGAAGGCTTCCTGAAAGGGCGCGCGCAAGCGCTCGACGTCGATCTCTTCTTCTTGCGGCACGCTCATGCCGAAGTCGTCGATCCAGATCTCGGTTCCGTCTGCGCGTCGCACTTCGTACGGCCGCTCCTCCAACACCTGCACGCCCATGTGCTCGAGCATCGGCAGGCTTTGCGACAGCGGCGCGAGCTGCCCCGCGCGAATCAGCTTGAAGCGCAATCGTCCGGGCGGCGCCTCGAGCGGCACGTACAGGCTCATCGGCAGCGCGTCGGGCTGGTCTATGGTTTCCATCAGCTCGATGTCATGCACCGCCGCGCGAGGCGAATGTTCTTCGCGATAGCCGGCAGCGAACCCGCCCGCATAACGCTCGAACAGCGCGTTGCCTCGCTCCTCGCCGGCTGCTTCCAGCAGCGCCTGCTTCAACTCGTCTTCCCAGCGACGCGCGATGCGCACCAGCCGCTGCTCGATCTCGCGCACGTCAATCTGCGTGAGCGTCTGCGACGTCGAACCCGCCTGCGTGCGAACCACGATCAACACGCGTGCGAGCGGCGAGTCGGAGAACTGCACCGAGAACTCCGACGAGGTTCCCTGAAAGACTTCGATCAAGAGCGCCTGCATGCGCGCGCGCAGATCGGTGTTGTAGTTCTCGCGCGGCACATAGATCAGGCACGACCACGAGCGACCGAAGCTGTCGCGCCGCACGAACAGACGCGTGCGCTGTCTCTCACCCAGACGCACGATGCCCATCGCCGTGGTGTAGAGCTCGTCGTCGGTGATCTGGAACAGCTCGTCGCGCGGGTACTGCTCGAGGACCGCGACGAGTGCCTTCGCGGCGTGGCTCTTGGAGAGGAAGCCCGCGCGTTGCGTGACCGATTCGACCTTGCTTCTCAAAAGCGGGATCTCCATCGGACTGGTGTTGTACGCGGTCGATGTGTAGAGACCGAGCAGGCGCCGCTCACCGGTCACGCGGCCGGCGGCGTCGAAGCGCTTGATGCCGAGGTAGTCCATGTAGCCGGGTCGATGCACGGTCGCGCGTGCGTTCGACTTGCTCAGCACCAGGAGGCGCGGCTCGCGGGCACGCGCGCGGACTTCAGCCGGCAGCGCGGCGAAGGTCGCCGACACGGCAGCCTCGCCGCTGTCGCGCAGGATGCCGAGGCCCGAGCCCGGCACGACGCGCAATCCGTCCTCGCCGTTCTCTTGCACCAGGTCGTAGTCGCGGCAGCCGAGCAGCGTGAAGTTCCCGTCGGCCAACCACTGCAGGAAAGCGCGGCCCTCGGTCAGGTCGTCGATCAGCGCCGGCGGCGGATTGCGTTCCAGATCGGCCACGATGTCGAGCACTCGTTGCCGCATCGGCTTCCAGTCCGCTACGGTGGCGCGCACATCGTCGAGCGTGCGCATCAATCCGTCGTGCAGCGCCTTCATGCGAGCGGGCTCGGTGACGCGATCGACCTCGACGTGGATCAAGGATTCGAATCGGCCTTCGGGCTCGTTGCGATCTCGCGCCAGGCCGGCGATGTGATGCTGGGCATCGCGCCGGATCTTCAGCAGCGGATGGATGATCAGGTGCAGCGTGAGGCCCTGACGGTTGACCTCCATCGTGATCGAATCGACCAGAAACGGCATGTCGTCGTTGACGATCTCGATCACCGTGTGCGTCGATTGCCAACCGTTCTCTTCGAGCCGCGGGTTGTACACGCGCAGCTTGGGTGCGCCGCCCGCGAAGCTGCGCGCGAAGTGCCAGTGCGAGAGCGCAGCGCCGTAAAGATCGGCGAGCGGCCGCTCGGCCAGATCCTCGGGCGCGACCTGGCCGTAGTACTGGCGGGCGAACTCCGCCGCATCCTTGGCCTGCTCGGGCGGCAGCTTGGCGTGGATCAACTCGGCGAGCTCGACGATCAGTTCCGGCGAGCTCGATTCGCGCGGGCGCTGCACGGCTATGGGCGCATCCATGTCTTCTCCTTGTGGGCGCGGACTCTAACGATGATCCGCTGCCTGCTAACCGCGAAGTATCGATCAAACTGCGCATGGCGCGCGAGCATTGATCGGCGGATCAACGCGTCCCGAGATTCGGTGGCTGCCACGTGATCGGCGCCGGATCATGGACGCGCAGCACGAGCTCCATGCGCATCGCCGCTTCGCACCCGCGGTAGTAGCCGGGCACGAGTTGCGTCTCGGAGAAATTCATCTGGCGATAGAAGGCGCGGGCGGCCTGGTTGCGCTCGCGCAGTTCGAGATGCAGCGAGGCGATGCCCGCGACGGCGGCGGACTCGACCAGCCATTCCATCATGCGACGAGCGACCCCCTGCCGCTGCTGTGTCGGATGCACGGCCAGCAACCCGAGGTGGGCACGGTCGTCGCCGAAACTCATGGCCGCAAAACCCACGGGCTTTCCGTGCCGGTCCGCGATCAGCGTGGTCGTGTCGCGGTCCCGAATCAGGTGGGCGATGCGCTCGGGCCGGTAGCTCCAACCCAGCCCCGCTTCGATCAGGTCGCGCGACATCAACGCAATCGCTAGTGCGTCGGTGGTTCGTGCGAGTCGGAGGGTAATGGTTGTGGCTGTCATGGCACAGCGGTTCGAACGGCGCGGGCAGGTAACTGTCAGAGCTGCGAATCCAGCAACGATGCGAACTTCTCGACGATCTTCTCGCGCAACGGCCGTGCTTCCCACATCTGCAGCGTGATGCGCTTCGACTTCGCGAGGTCGGCCTCGAACACCGCGACTTGTTCCTTCGCGAACGCCGCATCGTAGATATTCAAGTTCGCTTCATCGTTCAAACGAAACGAGCGCTCGTCGAAGTTGGTCGATCCGACCGACACCATGAACTCGTCGACGATCATCACTTTGACGTGATACATGGTCGGTTGATACTCGGACATCTCGGCGCCCGCTTCGAGTAGCGGCCCCCATTTGGCCCGAGACGCATCGCGCACGGCGTCCGAATCGATATGTTCACCGGGCGTGATGATCTCCAGCTTCACGCCGCGCTTCATCGCATCGACGAATGCGCGGATCGCGACCTGGTTCGGCACGAAATAGGAACTCGACAAGCGAATCGTTCTTTTCGCTGCCGTGATCGACAACAGATACATCAACTCCATGCTCGCGCCGCCGCCGCCAGGCGAACTGCTGAACACCTGCGCCCTCCCGTCGCCCACCGGCTCGATCGGCGGAAAGTATTCAGCGCCATGCAGTACCGCGCCCGACATCTTGATCCAGTTGTCCATGAACACGGCCTGCATCTGTCCGACGGCCGGGCCCTCGATCTGGAAGTGCGTGTCGCGCCAGTGCTCAGGATCTTCGGCCTTGCCGGTCCACAGCTGCGCAATTCCCACACCGCCGGTGAACCCGATCTGTCCATCCACGACCAGCAGCTTGCGGTGCGTTCGGTTGTTGAGTTTGCCCAGGCCGGTCCAATGGGGCTTGTGATATTTCTCGATCTCGACTCCGGCCGACTTCAACTCGTCGATCAGCTTGTCGTCCATCTTCTCGGTGCCGACCCAGTCAAGCAACACATGCACCTTGACTCCCGCCTTCGCGCGCTCGGTCAAGGCATCGGCGAACTGTCTTCCGATCGCGCCCGACCAATAGATGTAGGTTTCGAAATCGATCGTGCGCTTCGCATTTCTGATCGCATCCAGCATCGCCGGAAAGATCTGATCGCCGTTGATGAGCACGCGATATTTGTTGCCCGAGATCACGGGCGGGCCGAGCAGCACACCCATCACGTGAATGAATTCCGGGTCTTCGGCCGAATACAGTCGTTCGACACGATGCTCGACTTTCTTTTCGCCGGTGACCAGATTGGCGACCAGAAATGCGAAGACGAGAAAAGCGAGAACGGTGAGGGCGAGTCCCACGATGCGAGGTTTCCTTTTGAGCCAGTTCACGAGCTTCCATTCTTCCAATTGACCCACGGCCCGCCGATGCGCACCGCACGAATCATATGATGGCGTGGCGAATCTTCGCCGAGACCCACTCGCCGACAACCACGGTCGAGAGAATCGCCAACAGGATCACGCTCACCTGCGGCCACGCGAGCGTGTTGAGCGACGCTTCCAGTTGCAGGCCGATGCCGCCTGCGCCCACCAGCCCGAGAATGGTCGACTCGCGGATGTTGATGTCCCAGCGAAACACGCTGATGCCGGCGAAGGCGGGCAGGATCTGCGGCACGATGCCGTAGGCGACGACGCTCGCGCGCGGCGCGCCGGTCGCCACGATCGCTTCGACCGGCGCTGTTTCGATTTCCTCGATCGCTTCATAGAGCAGCTTGGCGACGAAGCCGATCGAGCGCAACGCGATCGCGATGATGCCGGGCAACAGACCCGGGCCGAGGATGGACACCAGCAGCAGCGCCCAGATCAGCGAGTTGATCGAGCGCGATGCGACGATCAACAACAGCGCGACCGGTCGCAGCACGAGTGTGCTCGGCGTCGTGTTGCGCGCGGCCATGAATGCGATCGGCACGGCCAGCAACACGCCCAGCGCGGTGCCCAAGGTCGCCATGTTCAACGTGTCCCACAGCGGTCGCCAGAGAACGTTGAGATACGACCAGCGCGGCGGCACCATGCGCTGCCCGATGTCGGCCGCCTGATGCGGTGCGTCCAGCACGAACGACCAGATCGTGTCGCGCGTCATGGTCTGCCAGCAGAACACGGTGAGCGCGATCAGCGCGAGCCAGGCGAACCACGACAACAGTCGCGCGCGCGGTGTGCGTCGGGTCCAGATCGGCGCTGCAGTTGCAGCTGCGTGCGTCGTCGCCATCATTGCACCCACTTGCGCAGATGGCTGGACGAATATTCCGCGAGCATCACGATCGCGATGATGATGGCGATGATCGCGGCGGCGACATCGAACTCGTAGCGATCGATCGCGGTGTTGAGCGTCGCGCCGATCCCGCCCGCACCGACGATGCCGACCACCGCCGACTCACGAAAGTTGATGTCGAGTCGGTACAGGCACAGCCCGATCAGGCGCGGCATCACCTGCGGCCGCACCGCATATTCGAGCCGCTGCAGCCACGACCCGCCCGCCGCTGCGATCGCCTCGACCTGCGCGCCGTCGATGTCCTCGATGTCTTCAGCTAGCAGCTTGGCGAGAAAGCCGATGGTCGCGAACGTGATCGTCAGAAATCCCGCGAACGGGCCGAAGCCCACCATCGCGACGAACAGGATCGCAACGATGATTTCCTGCAAGCTGCGCGATACCGCGACGATGCCGCGGCAAATGAAATAGACAATCGGATGGACCAGGTTGCGCGCGGCGCCGATGCCGATCGGAATCGAAAGCGCGACGCCGGCCACCGTTGCGCACACCGTCATCGTCAGGCTCTCGCGCATGCCGACGACGATCTCGCCCCAGCGCGCACCGAAGTTCGGATGCATGAACGCGAGAAGAAGACGCCAGCCCTTCTCGAAGCCTTGCGCGATGCGAGACCAGTTGATGTCGAGCGAGCCGATCGCGAGGATGAGATAGAGAACGACAGCGCCGATGATTGCAACGCGCAGCGTCGCGTTGGGAATCAGGCGAGGGCGAGTCCAAGCGCGTGCGGACATGGCGAGCGCCGGCAGATCGCTCAGGCCGCCACGCGCTGAAGCAATGCCTCTTGCGCAAGCGCGTTCAGACTCTTGCCTTCCACTTCCGCAACGATTGCGGCCTTCTCGTGCAACTCGACCGGAATGCGTAGATTGAACTTGCCCGAGTAGTTGCGTCGCGGCTCGATGCTCTTCTCTTTGCAGACGTCGAGGAAAACCTGCAGGGACTTCCTGATCTCGCCTCGAAACAAGTCGAGGTCCGCGTCGTATTCGATCTTTGCGTGGTACCCATTAACACTCATCAAGTTCATGGCACAACTCCATGCGGTTCTAATAACTTGCGGATGCTTGCAACGGCGGTGCCTCACTTCACTTTCATTGGTACTACCAATAAATACCAGCGCCAGCGCCTTTCCGCGCGCTACACGCCCTGCAACCGATCGCGGTCGATCACCACTTGCCCGCGTGCTTCGATGTCCGCGTCCATCTCCGCTTCGGTCTTCGTTTCGTTCCAATCCTCTTCGCCATAGATCGAAGTCAGCGCATCCGGCGTCAACCCATCGGGCGCGCCGTCGTATACGACGCGACCAGCCTTAAGGCCGATCACGCGCTGCACGAAACGCTGCGCAAGCCGCACGTCGTGGATGTTGATGACGGCCGCGAGCCCGCGTTCGGCACACAGCTCCGACAACAGCCGCATGATCTGGCGCGAGGTCTTGGGGTCGAGGCTCGCGGTCGGTTCGTCGACGAGCAACAGCTCGGGCGCCTGCATCAAGGCGCGTGCGATGCCCACGCGCTGGCGCTGCCCGCCGGAGAGCGCGTCGGCGCGCTTGTCGACGAAGTCGGTGAGCCCCACGCGCTCGAGCAACTCGAACGCGCGCGCGATATCGGTCGATGGAAAGCGCCGGAGAAAACTCTTCCAGAAGCCGACATACCCGAGCCGGCCGGAGAGCACGTTCTCCATCACTGTCAACTGCTCGACGAGCGCGAACTCCTGAAAGATCATCCCGATGCGACGTCGCGCAAGCCGCAACTCGCGACGGCCGAGCGCGGTCAGGTCAACGTCGTT
>JBBSEF010000011.1:0-61334 GCA_038240015.1 Burkholderiales bacterium | reverse complement strand
GCGCAGTGGCTCGTGTGCGGCTATGTCGTCAACTGTCCCGAGTCGGCCGACACGGTCCTGATCGACTTGAAGGAGATCGGACCGACCTATTACTTCGCGCCCCCGCGCGTGCTCGAAGGACTGCTCACCACCGTGATGATCCGCATGGATGACGCGGGCCTGGTTAAGAAATGGATCTTCGATCGCTGCATGGCGCTGGCGCGTCGCGTCGGTCCCGCGTTGATGGACGGCAAGCCCGTATCCGCCCTCGATCGCATCGGCTATGCGCTTGGCAATCTGTTGGTCTACGGCCCGCTTCGCAACACGCTCGGCTTCTCGAGAGTGCGCGTGGCCTACACGGCGGGCGAAGCGATCGGGCCCGACCTGTTTTCTTTCTATCGCTCGATCGGCATCAACTTGAAGCAGCTCTACGGCTCGACCGAGACCGCGGTGTTCGTGTGCCTGCAGCCCGATCACGAAGCGCGCGCTGACACGGTGGGCGTGCCGGTCGAAGGCGTCGAGATCAAGCTGACCGACAGCGGCGAAGTCCTGATCAAGTCGCCGGGCCTGTTGAAGGAGTACTACAAAAATCCTGCCGCGACCGCCGACGCGCTCGACTCCGACGGCTGGTATCGCACCGGCGACGCGGGCTTCCTCGACGCGGCGGGGCACTTGAAGATCATCGATCGCGCGAAAGACGTCGGCCGCATCGTCGGCGGCGAGAACGACGGCGCGATGTTTGCGCCGAAGTACGTCGAGAACAAGCTGAAATTCTTTTCGTACATCAAGGAAGCGGTGGCGTTCGGCGACAAGCGCAGTCGCGTATGTGCATTCATCTGTATCGACATGGAAGCGGTCGGAAGCTGGGCCGAGAAGCGCAACCTGCCCTACGGTGGATATGCCGACCTCTCGCAAAAGCCCGAAGTTCGCGAGTTGATTCGCGAGTGCGTCGAGAAGGTCAACGCCGATCTCGCCGCCGACGACAAACTCGCCGGCAGCCAGATCAGCCGTTTCCTGGTGCTGCACAAGGAACTGGACGCTGACGATGGAGAGCTCACGCGCACGCGCAAGGTCAAGCGCGGCTTCATCGGCGAGCGCTATCAGCCGCTGGTCGATGCGCTCTATGACGGTCGCACGCACCTGTTCGTCGAAACCGAGATGAGGTTCGAAGACGGGCGCCGCGGCGTGGTGTCGGCCGACCTTCAGATCCTCGACGCGAAAGTATTCCCGTCCCTGCGGAGCGCCGCTTGAGCCCGACTGCGGGAGGCCGCATCGGCGATGTGATCCTCGACGTGCAGGGCATCAGCCTGGCGTTCGGCGGCATCAAGGCGTTGAGCGAAGTGAGCTTCGATGTCCGCGAACACGAGATCCGCGCCATCATCGGTCCCAATGGCGCGGGCAAGAGTTCGATGCTCAACTGCATCAATGGGGTCTATCAACCGCAGCACGGCGCGATCAGGCTGCGCGGCAAAACCTTCAAGCACATGAACTCGCGCCAGGTCGCGGAAATGGGTGTGGCGCGGACGTTTCAGAATCTGGCGCTCTTCAAGGGCATGAGCGTGCTCGACAACATCATGACCGGCCGCAACCTGAAGATGAAGAGCAACTTGTTCCAGCAGGCCATCCGCGTGGGACGTGCCGAGCGCGAGGAATGCGAGCAGCGGATGGTGGTCGAGCGCATCATCGATTTTCTCGAGATTCAGCCCTACCGCAAGACGCCGGTCGGCCTCATGCCGTACGGATTGCAGAAGCGCGTCGACCTCGGCCGAGCTCTCGCGATGGAGCCCGTGGTGTTGTTGCTCGACGAGCCGATGGCCGGCATGAACGTCGAAGAGAAGCAGGACATGAGCCGCTTCATTCTCGACGTGAACAACGAGTTCGGAACCACCATCGTGCTGATCGAACACGACATGGCGGTGGTGATGGACATCAGCGACCGCGTGGTTGTGCTCGATTACGGCAAGAAGATCGGCGATGGCTCACCTGCCGAAGTGCGCGAGAACCCGGACGTAATCACCGCCTACCTCGGCACGACTCACTGACTGACGCATCGAGGCGCACATGGGACCATTCCTCGAAACGCTCCTCGGCGGCCTGATGGTCGGCATGCTTTATTCGCTGATCGCGCTTGGCTTCGTGTTGATCTTCAAGGCGTCGGGCGTATTCAATTTCGCGCAGGGTGCGATGGTGCTGTTTGCCGCTCTTGCGATGGCGCGCTTCGCCGAATGGATTCCGCAATGGACCGGCATCGAAAACAAACTCGCCTACAACCTGCTCGCGTTTGTCGTCGCGGCGCTGGTGATGATCGTTCTCGCATGGCTGATCCAGAAGCTGGTGCTTGGCAAGCTGGTCAATCAAGAGGGCATCACGTTGTTGATGGCCACGCTCGGCATTGAATATTTCCTCGAGGGCGCGGGTCAGGTGGCATTCGGCAACAACATCTACAAGATCGATATCGGGCTGCCCAAGGATCCGATCTTTCTTTTCGAGAAAACATTTCCGGGCGGCATTCTCGTCAATCAGGAGGACCTTGCCGCAGCCCTCATCGCAGCCGTCCTGGTCGCAGCGCTCGCGATTTTTTTTCAGAAGACCAAGACCGGCCGCGCGTTGCGCGCGGTCGCCGATGACCATCAAGCGGCGCAATCGATTGGCATCCCGCTCGACCGGATCTGGGTGATCGTCTGGTCGGTCGCGGGCATCGTCGCGCTCGTCACCGGGATGATCTGGGGCTCCAAGCTCGGCGTGCAATTCTCGCTGTCGTTGATCGCGCTCAAGGCGGTGCCGGTCGTGATCCTCGGCGGACTCACGTCGATACCGGGCGCCATCGTGGGCGGCCTCATCATCGGCGTGGGTGAGAAGCTTTCCGAAATCTATCTCGGGCCGATGCTCGGCGGCGGCATCGAAATCTGGTTCGCGTATGTCCTCGCTCTGATTTTTCTTCTCGTGCGGCCGCAAGGGCTGTTCGGGGAGAAGATCATCGATCGGGTCTAGTTCATGTTCTATCGCGAGAACGGCCAGTTCAAGACGACCTTCCGGGCGGATCAACAGATCTTTCCGGTGCTGCAGGATCGCGTCGCGGTCGCTGCGCTGTTGGCGTTCGCTTTCATCGTCGTGCCGGTCGTGACGTCCGAATACACCTTTCGCGCGATCCTGATTCCGTTTCTGATTCTGTCTCTCGCCGCGCTCGGCTTGAATATCCTGGTCGGCTATTGCGGGCAGATCTCATTGGGCACCGGCGCGTTCATGGCGGTCGGCGCGTACGCCGCATACAACCTGATGGTGCGCATCGACGGCATGCCTCTGATCGCAGCGCTGCTGCTGGGCGGCCTGTGCGCAACGGCGGTCGGCGTGTTGTTCGGCATTCCCTCATTACGCATCAAGGGCCTTTACCTTGCGGTCGCCACGCTGGCCGCGCAATTCTTCACCGACTGGGCGTTCTTGCGCATTCCCTTCTTCACCAACAATTCGAGCTCGGGGTCGGTCAGCGTCGCCAGCCTTTCGGTGGCCGGCGTGTCATTCGATTCACCGGTACGCAAATATCTTTTCTGCCTCGCGTTCGTTTGCGTGTTCGCGCTGCTCGCCAAGAATCTGGTTCGCAGCCACATCGGGCGCGAATGGATGGCGATACGCGACATGGATGTGGCAGCCGCGGTGATCGGTATCCGGCCGGTGTACGCGAAGCTGACCGCGTTCGCGGTCAGCTCGTTCATCGTCGGCGTGGCGGGCGGCCTGTGGGGTTTCGTTTACCTCGGTTCGTGGGAGTCGTCCGCGTTCTCGATCGACCGATCGTTTCAATTGCTCTTCATCGTGATCATCGGCGGCCTGGGCTCGATCGTCGGGAGCTTCTTCGGCGCCGCATTCATCGTCGTGCTGCCGCTGCTCTTGAACCGGATTCCGCAATGGTTCGGGATCCCGATATCCACCGCGCTTGCGTCGCACCTCGAGTTCATCATTTTCGGGTCGCTGATCGTCTTCTTCCTGATCGTCGAACCCCACGGACTGGCCCGACTGTGGTCGACGGCAAGAGGCAAGTTGCGCCTCTGGCCGTTTCCGCATTGATGCGGCTAGGCGAGGTGGACTGTGGGTGTTCCCCAATTGATTGTCCCGATCCGATGCACTAGTGTTTCTCGCCGAAGCGATGTCAATCGATTCACGCACCCGCGTGCGCGTTAACACTTGGAGACACATGATGATGCAAACTTTCAAAGGCATCGCGCTTGCCGCGATCGTTGCCGCGACCGGGCTCTTCGCCATGCCGGACGCGCAGGCGCAGACCAAGGAGCAGTTCTTCCCTCTGCTCGTTTACCGTTCCGGCGCCTATGCGCCCAACGGTACGCCGTGGGCCAACGGCAAGCTCGATTACATCAAGATGATCAACGCTCGCGACGGCGGCATCAACGGCGTCAAGCTGACTTACGAGGAATGCGAGACCGGCTACGCGACCGACCGCGGCGTCGAATGCTATGAGCGATTGAAAGGGCGGCCCGGCGCGGCGCTGATCGATCCGCAATCGACCGGCATCACGTTCGCGCTGACCGACCGTGCACCGGGCGACAAGATCCCGCTCCTCACGCTCGGCTACGGTCTGTCGGCGTCGGCCGATGGTTCGGCATTCAAGTGGAACTTCCCGCTGATGGGCAGCTATTGGACCGCTTCGGATGAATTGATTCAATACATCGGCAAGAAGGAAGGCGGACTCGACAAGCTGAAGGGCAAGAAGATTGCGCTGGTCTATCACGATTCGCCATTCGGCAAGGAGCCCATTCCTCTCTTGCAGGCGCGCTCGAAATTGCAGGGTTTCGAGCTCGAGTTGATTCCGGTCGCAGCGCCCGGCGCGGAGCAAAAGGCCGCGTGGCTGCAAATCCGCCAGAGCCGTCCTGACTACGTGTTGCTGTGGGGCTGGGGCATCATGAACTCCACGGCGCTGAAGGAAGCGCAAGCGACCGGCTATCCGCGCGACAAGATGTATGGCGTGTGGTGGGCCGGCGCCGAGCCCGACACCAAGGACGTGGGCGAAAGCGCAAAGGGATACAACGCGATCACGTTGAACACCGCGGGCCAGGCGCCCAAGGTGATTCAGGACATCCTGAAGTACGTCCACGACAAGGGTCAAGGTTCGGGCCCACGCGACGAGGTCGGATCGGTCCTGTACACGCGCGGCGTCATCATTCAGATGCTGGCCATCGAGGCCGTGCGTCGCGCTCAGGAGCGCTACGGCAAGGGCAAGACCATGACCGGTGAGCAAGTGCGCTGGGGACTGGAGAATCTGGCGCTCGACCAGAAGCGGCTCGACACGCTCGGCGTGGGCACCGTGATGCGTCCGCTGTCGACCTCATGCATCGATCACATGGGTTCAAACGCAGCGCGCATCTCGACCTGGGACGGCGCCAAGTGGACGATTACATCCGACTACCTGAACGCCGATGAGCAGATCATCAAGCCGATGATCAAGACCAGCGCCGACAAATACCTATCGGACAAGAAGCTGGTGCGCAGGACCGCGGCCGATTGCGAGACCTGAAAGAAGCACGGCCGTCGTCCCCGCGCAAGCGGGGACCCAGTGGCGGCAATCGAAAGACACCGGGTTCCCGCATGCGCGGGAACGACGGAGGCTCTTGCAAAGCGTTGTCGCTCCATGCGGTGGTGGTTGAACGTTGATCGAAAGAAGCCGTGAGCCCATCGGATTCCATACTCCTCGACGTCAACGGCATCGAGGTCATCTACAACCACGTGATCCTGGTGCTGAAGGGCGTGTCGTTGAAAGTCCCCGAAGGCCGCATCGTGGCCTTGATGGGCGGCAACGGAGCCGGCAAGACCACCACCCTGCGCGCGGTGAGCAACCTGCTCGAAGGCGAACGCGGAGCGGTAACGAAGGGATCGATCCAGTTGCGCGGCGAGCGCATCGAGAAGCTCAGCCCTTCCGACATGGTCGAGCGCGGCGTCATCCAGGTGATGGAGGGGCGGCGCTGCTTCGGACATCTGAACATCGAAGACAACCTGATGACCGGCGCGTACACGCGCAAGGACGGCAAGGCGGCCGTGGCTGCGACGCTCGAAAAGGTCTATGCCTATTTCCCGCGACTGAAGGCGCGGCGCTCATCGCAGGCGGCGTACACATCGGGCGGCGAGCAGCAGATGTGCGCGATCGGACGCGCGTTGATGGCTACGCCGAAGATGGTGTTGCTCGACGAACCCTCGATGGGTCTCGCGCCGCAAGTGGTCGACGAAGTGTTCGAGATCGTGAAGGACTTGAATATCAAGGAGCGCGTGACTTTTCTCCTGGCCGAGCAAAACACGAACATGGCGCTGCGCTATTCCGACTACGGCTACATCCTCGAAAATGGCCGCATCGTATTGGACGGCGACGCGGCCGCGCTGCGCGAGAACGAGGACGTGAAGGAGTTCTATCTGGGCACCGGCGGCACGGGTGGCAGCGAGGCGGGCGAGCGCCAGAGCTTTCGCAGCGTGAAGAGTTACCGGCGCAGAAAGCGCTGGCTCGCGTGACGCTTGCAGGGCGCAAACGGAGGCGCGCGTGGCACATGCCGGAACTGAAGCACTCGCAACGCTGCAATCGTTGATCCGTCAACTGCGCGCGATCCCGCAAGTGCGCGAGAAGCAGGCCGGCATTTTCTATCTGGTCGGTCAGGCCTTCGTGCATTTTCACGACGACGACGGCAAGCTCTTCGGCGATTTGAAGAAGGCCTCGGGTACGGGCTTCGATCGATACCCCGTCGAGACATCCCCCGATCAGCGCAAGTTCATCGACGAGGCCAAGCGGCGTGCGACCAAGCTCGTTGACGATTGATGCATGACGATTGATGCGCGACCAATGAACATCGCCAAGGCCCACGACTATTGCGCGACGCTCCCGGCGGCGACGCGCGACATCAAGTGGGAGAATCATGCGGTGTTCTCGGTGGGCGGCAAGATGTTCGCGATGTTCACGATCGAGAATGGCAAGCTCGCCGATACGATTTTGTTCAAGGCCGACGACGCGCGTTTTCTGGAGCTCACCGATCGCGAAGGCTTCACGCCCGCGCCGTATCTCGCGCGCGCGAAGTGGGTCAAGCTCGAGGGTGTCAAACGCCTGAGCGATGCCGAGGCGAAGGCCTTGCTGTCGGACGCGCATCGCATGGTGATGGCGAAACTCTCCAAGACCCTGCAGCAAAAAATCATGACGGCAGAAAGCGAAGGAGCGCGATGAGTACGCCGGTCCGGGGCGCGGGTCCCGCGGGGTCGCATCTCGACGCCCTCGAAGGCCGCGACCCGCACGATCGCGAAGCCGATCTGATGCGACGCTTGCCTGCGTTGATCGCGCGCGCCAAGACCGCCAGCGGATTCGCGAAGCTGTTTGCGGACGTCGATTCGCAGGCCATTACCTCACGAACCGCGCTCGCGGCGCTGCCGGTCACGTGCAAGTCCGACCTCAAGTCACTGCAGGAAGCAGCGCCGCCGTGGGGCGGCCTTGCCGCAACCGACACTTCGGGCCTGTCGCGCTTGTTCATGTCGCCCGGTCCCACGTTCGATCCCGAAGGACGCGGCGATGACTGGTGGAGATTCGCGCGGCCGCTCTGGTCTGCGGGCTTGCGTCCCGGACAGATCGTGCACAACGCGTTCTCGTATCACTTCACTCCGGCGGCCTTCATGGTCGAAGGCGGCGCGAAGAAGATCGGATGCCCGGTGATTCCCGCGGGCGTGGGCAACACCGATATGCAGTTGCAGGCGATCGCGGGCCTGAAGCCCGCGTTCTATGCGGGTACGCCCTCATTTCTGAAGCTCATCATCGAGAAGGCGATCGAGAACGGCGCGGACATTTCGAGCATCAGGCGCGCGCTGGTCAGCGCCGAGCCGCTGCCGCCGTCGCTGCGCGCATGGCTGGTCGAGCACGGCATGAACACGGTCTTGCAGGGTTACGGCACCGCCGACCTCGGTTGCGTCGCGTACGAAACACAGACCGATGGCGTCGTTCATCCGGGCTTCGTCGTCGACGAAGACCTGCTCGTCGAGATCGTGCGACCCGGTACCGGCGAACCGGTCGCCGAGGGCGAGGTAGGCGAGATCGTCGTCACGAATTTCAATCACGACTATCCGCTGGTGCGCTTCGCGACGGGCGATCTGTCGACAGTCTTGTCAGGCCCATCGCCATGCGGTCGAACCAACCTGCGCATCAAGGGCTGGATGGGCCGCGCCGATCAGACCACCAAGGTGCGCGGCATGTTCGTTCATCCCGCGCAGGTCGCGGCGATCGTCAAGCGCCATCCCGAGATCGCGCGTGCGCGCATGGTCGTGTCGGGCGCGATCGGCGACGATCGCATGACGTTGATGTGCGAACTCACAGGCGATGCAGCCGTCGACGAAGAAGCGCGTCGCGCCGCGATCGTGAGTTCGATTCGCGACGTGATCCGATTGCGCGGCGATGTGGAGTTCGTTGCGGCCGGCCATCTGTCCAATGATGGCAAGGTGATCGAGGACGCGCGCAAGCACGATTGACGCACTGACTCGATGACGGAGGCACCGATGTTCCAACCCGACCTGTTCAAGGGAAAACGCATTCTCGTCACCGGCGGCGGCACCGGTCTGGGCCGCGCGATGACCGAACGCTTCGTGCAACTCGGCGCGTCGTGCTTCATTTGCGGCCGCAGGCAAAGCGTCGTCGAAGAGACGGCGCAGGCCGTGATGCGCGAGCACGGCGGCAGCGTCAAGGCCTTCGGGGTCGACATCCGCGATGCGGCCGCAGTGGATGCGATGGTCGAATCGATCTTCGACGAAGGCCCGTTGACCGGCCTCGTCAACAACGCCGCCGGCAACTTCATCTCGCCCACGTCCGCACTGTCGTCGCGCGGTTTCGATGCGGTCGCCAACATCGTCATGCACGGCACGTTTTACGTGACGCACGCGGTCGGCAAACGTTGGGTCGCGATGGCACGCGAAGGGCGATGGATCCGCGACATGCCTTACCGCAGCGTGATGTCGATCATCGTCACGTGGGTCAAGAACGGCGGACCGTATGTCGTGCCGAGCGCGATGAGCAAGAGCGCGATCGACGCGATGACCAAGTCGCTCGCGACCGAGTGGGCGCAATACGGCGTACGCCTGAACGCGGTCGGCCCCGGCGAGATTCCCACCGAAGGCATGTCGAAGCGATTGAACCCCGGCGAACAGCCGGGTGCGCGTAGCGCGAAGACCAACCCGATGGCGCGCGCCGGCAAGATGGAAGAACTGCAGAACCTCGCGACCTTCCTGCTAAGCGATGGATGCCAGTGGTTGAACGGCGAATCGATCATGATGGATGGCGGCAACGCGCTCGCTACCGGCGGCAACTTCTATGCGCTGCGCGAATGGAGCGACGCGCAGTGGCAGGAGGCGCGCGAGAACATCGAGGCGCAGAATCAGAAGGATAGAGCGCAACGCGGGTGAGCCGCGCTCACATGCGATCGAGCGGACTCGTCACGCCGCGTCCGCCCTTGACGGCGCGCTGGATGTTCTGCTCGTAAAGATGATGACGACGAATCACACCCGTGCGCGGATCAGTCGAACGCGATGGGTTCGGAAAGACAGACTGCCCACTCCATCGACGGCCCGCGCGCGGATACTTGATGTCGAGCGCATGGGGTAGCGCGACCTCGCCGTATCCGTCTTCGAGATCCAGCGCGTGCAAGCGCCTGGCCTTTATCAACTGATCGCGCAGGGGCAACATCAGGTTCTTGGGCAGAACCGTCACGCGGTCTTTGCTGCCCTTGCCCTCGCGCACGACGATTTCGCGCCGCGTGAACTCGACACCTTTCACGCGCAGTCGGAGCCCCTCGAGCAGGACGCATGCCCGTGCCATAGAGCAGTGACGCGACCAGCCACATCGTGCCGTCGAGTTCGTCGAGCAAGGCCTTGACCTCAGGCATCGTGAGGACCACTGGCAGTCGGCGCGTCGCGTGTGCGTGAGTAGAAGCGGGCGCTTGCGCGATTTGCGCGTTGACTTATGCAGCACGTCCTTCTAGATTTCGTGGTGTCTAAATCTAGTTAGACCCCAGTGAACGTACGGTTGCGCCCCGCCACGACCGAAGACGCGGCGGCCGTAGCCGAAGTCCTGATCCTCGCGCGCTTAGCGTTCATGCCGTACGCGCCTTCGGCACATCCAGATCTCGAGCTCCGGACTTGGGTGCGCGAGCATCTCGTTCCGAATGGCGGCGTGCTGGTTGCCGAGCATGAAGAGGCTGTGGTCGGCGTCATGTCTACGTCGAGCGCTGTCGGCATTCACTGGATCGATCAAATGATGGTCAAGCCTTCGCACGTCGGCCTGGGCATCGGCTCCAGGCTGCTGGAGCGTGCGCTAGAAACGCTGCCGCGTCCGATCAGGCTCTACACCTTCCAAGCGAATCGCGGTGCGAGACGGTTCTATGAACGTCGCGGCTTCGTCGCCGTAGAGTTCACCGACGGAGAGTTGAACGAGGAGCACTGCCCTGATGTCCTCTACGAGCTGTCGGCCCGCACTGTGGTCTAACCCTTCCATCGAGCGGACATGAAGCTTGCATCGGTTTGGTTGACACTCTGACCTAACGAAGGGATGAACCGCCCCCGATTCTCTAGACAGCTGCGAGCCTCATAAACTGAGGTTACGGAGGTGTCCATGAGCGGCAAACGATATACGGAAGAGTTCAAAGTGGAGGCGGCGGATCGCGAAGCTGCAAGACGCGAAGTGTTCGATTACATCGAGATGTTTTACAACCCCAAACGACGGCACGGCCACAGCAATCATTTATGTGGTGAGGGGATAAGTGATGACTCTTGAGCTTCAAATGCTGGGCTACAGCGCGCTGCTGGGCTTTGTGCAAATCATTCTTGCCTCGCACACCGCTAGCTTCCAACGCAGCTATCACTGGGCTGCAGGGTCAAGAGAAGAGCCCGTGCCGCCTCTCACCGGAGCAGCAGATAGATTCGCCCGTGCTCTCGGCAACTTTCTTGAAACATTTCCGCTTTTTGCCGCACTCGTACTCGCGACTCACGTTGCCAATCGTCAGGGAGCGCTTACGCACTGGGGTGTGCAACTCTACTTCTGGGCACGCATGGCATATGTTCCGCTCTACGGCGTGCCTGTTGTTCGCTCTCTAGTTTGGAACGTGGCCGCTGCTGGCATTCTGTTGCTTACCGCGGCGTTGCTTTGGCCTGGCCTACATTGAGCCAGCGACCTTAACCTTCAGGAACGATCGAAGTGATCAGGTATTCCAACACTACCTGCGTCATTCCAGCGCCTTCTCGCCTGTCGGCACCGGTGCCGCTTCGTCCGGTACCTTCGCGACGTCGGACGCATGATTCTCCATGTGCGTTTTCTTCCCTGGTTGCGACTTCTTGTCTGCCCCAGGAGCGATCTCTTCGCCTTGATGCTTCTTCTCTTGCTGGACTTTCTTGTCGTGGGCTACGTTGCGCGGGTCAGTCATTGCTTATTCCTTCGCTTAGTGAGGACACATCTTTCCCCGAATACAGTGCGACCAGGGTAGGACAACCCGACGTTGTACGCCGGACGACGCCTAACCCTTCCATTGAGCGTACGTTCCAGAGACCGCTTCGCGCCCTTTGGCCCGCCGCTCATGTCAAACGTAAGGCAACAGAAGCGCCTCGCTCCGAACACATGATCAATCGCGTTGCATCCTGCAGTTGCGGCCAGCTCCGTCTCACTACAAATGAGGAGCCGCTCCGTGTCTCAATCTGCCATTGCCTGGCTTGTCAGCGCAGGACGGGCAGTGTGTTCGGTGCTCAGGCGCGCTTTCACGAGCGGGCGGTGCAAATCACAGGCGCCTCGCGGTGTACGCCCGTGTTGGCGACGAAGGAAGCAAAGTCGTATTTCACTTCTGCCCGGAGTGCGGTGCCACCGTCCACTACGAGCTTGAGGGCCAGTCAGAACACGTCGCCGTTCCGGTTGGAGCGTTTGCCGAGCCTGGCTTTCCCGCTCCTTCTTTTCTCGGTGTACGAAGAGCGAATGCACCGTTGGGTCGCCACGCCTTCGAGCATGGAGCACATGGCGTGAAGTCGCTGTCGCCCAACCTTTCCATCGAGCAGACGTGCCAAAGGCCGCTTCGCGCCTTTTGGTCCGAGGCTGAAGTCAAACGTTGGGCGGCCGCCAATGCGACCTCGTAGCCGGGTCTTTCTCCTTGTTATCGCTGTCGTACTTGCCTTGGCCATATTCGGCCTCGGCGCGATGTTTACCCACGGCGTCGAGTCAAGCGCACGCGCGAGCGGAAACGAATTCGTCTGGTTTTTGATTGGGACACTTGTCGCTTCACCACTTTGGCTTCCGGCTGTGATCCCGACACGTTCGCGCACGGTATCCCTCGTGATTCGGTGGTGTTCTGCAGGCGCCTTGTTGTTCCCGCTCAGATATGCGGCTGCAGTTGTCTTGCAGCAATTCCGAGTGTATCCAAGCGCGTTCTTCTCGCTTACTGTCTTGGCTGTGTCTGTTCTGATTGCGCTCGGGTGTGTGGCTGCTATCTTCGTTCTGCTAACTACAGGTACGCGTGGTGTGCGTAACCGATCCGCCTAACCCAGCGCTCAATACGGACGGCACGGTAGAGGCTCTCATGAATCCCGTTGGATCACCCGCCTTCACGCTCGAGCCCAGAACAGTTGCCCACGCCGAAGAATTGTTTGCCGTTCTCGCCGAGCCGGCGCTCTACCAATACCTGGATGAAGACCCTCCCCGGTCTGTAGAAGCGCTCAGGCAGAAACTCTTGCGCAGTGAATCCCGCCAGTCTCCGGACGGCGCTGAGCAATGGCTCAACTGGGTCATACGAAATGAGTCCAGACAAGTGGTCGGGTACGTGCAAGCAACGGTCTATCCAAACTCGGAAGCCAACGTAGCCTATGTGATTGCTCGTTCGCATTGGGGCCGTGGTTTCGCAAGTCGGGCGGTCGAACAAATGCTTCATGTCGTTGCCGCCAAGTTCGGTGCAAAGACATTCTTCCTTCGCTCGGAGCGGGAGAACCGTAGCTCGATACGACTCGCGGAGCGGCTTGGCTTCGTCCCGGTGTCTGCAGAGGCATCCGCTGCAAGAGGCGTGCTTGAAAACGAAGTTCTCTTGCAGCGAACGGCAGATCTTGACGCAGAGTACTGACCCTTCCATCGTCTCGGCAATCAGCGCCAAGCCGCCCTCCGCCGCACATGCCTAAAGTTGGTCGTCAGGGAGAAAAGAATGAGCGATTCAGTGGCGTCTTCATCCAGGCTACGCGTAACAGCGACCGTTCTGCTCGCCTGCATCGTGATTGCCGCGGTGTACTTGTTCTTTCACTATCGCGACTCGTGGCCGCGAGGAGAAGCGCTCGGCACAGCATTGCAAGCGCTGATCGCAAAGCAGGGAACCGACCAATCCCTGGTTGCAAAGACCATTCTCGAAAACTACAACGAGACAAGAGCCAACACCGAACGATGGAGCGGCATCTATTGGGGCATCACGTTCCTCGCCGCCACGCTCAGCGCGCTCGCGGGAGTGATCCTGAAGTTCGAGATCATCCTTCGAAGCGAGCCGCTGAAGAAAGACCTGGCCGCACTCTTCTCGGTCGCAGCGGCCGTGTTGATCACGATCTCAACCGGCGGCGACTTTCATCGGAAGTGGCAGGCCAACCGTATTGCCGCCGCCGACCTCGAGCGTGCCGGCTACGAACTGCTTGCAAAGGCCGATAACGATTCGCGCGCGTCGTTCGAAGAGATCGCTCGCATCCTGCACACGCGGCACGTCGCCATCACGGGGGGCCCGGACCAGCGAACGCCGCCAGCCCAGAGCGACGAGAGCGGCTCGCCGAAGCAGAAATGATGTGCGTGCAAGCGCGAACAGATGACATCCGACAATCCAAATCCTTGCCTGCCTCCCTCTCCTGCGCGCTTCGCGCATGCACTTCGCGCGCAGGCTTCCAGACACAAAGCTTCCGTTAACATTGCGCTCTTCGTGCCGGCGCAAAGCGTCGGCACGCGCCGCGTGACCCTTCTCTTTCGAATGCCATGCACAACTTCTTTACGACGCGCGCCGTCACGCGCGCATTGTTCTCACGGGCATTGCTCGGCGTATTCTTGTCTATCGTCGGCTCCGCAATGATGGTGTTCACCAGCACAGCGTCCGCGCAGACCGTACCGATGTCTGCGTATCCCACGTCCGCGAAACGTCCCGTGACCGACACGTACTCGGGCACGGCCGGCGAGCGCAAAGTGACCGAAGACTATCGATGGCTCGAGACGCTCGACGATCCCGCGGTCAAAGATTGGGTCGCGCAGCAAAACAGCGTGACGCGTCGCACGCTCGATTCGCTGCCGTCGCGCAATGCGATTCGCGATGAGCTCAAGCAGCTGATCGGCAACGCGCCCATCACGCGCAATGCCTTCGCCAACATTCGCGGCGGCGGCGAGTTCGGCGAGGACTGGCATCTCGCGGGCAATCTGACGAAGAAGCAGAACGTGTTCGACGACTTCGCTGCGGCCGCGAAGCTGTTGATCGATCGCGGCTACGCGAGTCCGAAGAAGCTCGCGATCGAGGGCGGCAGCAACGGAGGCCTTCTGATGGGCGCCGAACTGGTCCAGCATCCCGATCTTTTCGCCGCGATCGTCAGTCACGTCGGCATCTACGACATGCTCAGAGTGGAGCTCGCACCCAACGGTGCGTTCAACGTGACCGAGTGGGGCATGTCGTTGTCTTCGGCGATCGAACTCGATGCCGATGTGTTTACGTTCCTCTTCGATCGCCTTGGCATCACGATGACAAACGCGCCGCCCGGCAAGACCCGGTGACGAGAGTTCCAGGATGATCCGCTCAGGTCGTGGAGGCGATTGGCGTATCGGCAGAAGGCCGATGCGCGATGCCATGGGCCTTGGCCCGTCGCTCGCGATCATCGCGACGCTGGCGGGAGGCTATGCGGTCCTCGTTGCCGTCCTGTATGCGCGCGGCGGCATGGACGCCTTGATCTTCGCCGTGCTGCTCGCGCCGCTTTTCGCGATGCTCGCAGCACAAGCGCTCGTGGCGTTCTTCCCCGCGTATTTCGGATGGGTCAAGGAGCGAACCTGGACGCCCTGGCAGGGACGCTACTACGTCTTCGACCAGCATCAGATCCGCATTGCGGAAGCCGACGGGCTCCTGTGGTTTTCCAGCGCGGACGTGCACGCCGTCCTCGCGATGCCGCGCCGCGCGGGAGTTCTCGAACGCTTCGAACTCGGCGAGCGCAGGTCGCACGACGAATTCGGCGAGACCTTGTCGCATGCGGGCCTGGTGCGCTTGCTCGCGCGTCGCACCGATGCGAAAGCCTTGCACTTGCTTCGATGGGCGTACAACGACGTGCTGCGCCCATGGGAGAAGAAGCGCGAGCGCGGCATCGCGTCGCGGACCGATCCATGACTCTTCACGTCCCATCCGACTCGCCATGCCGCACCTCGTCCGAATCCCGATCGACTTGCTCATGACCCATCCACATCCATGACCTCTCCTCGTTCCGCCGCGGCCGACGCGTTTTCCACCGCGCGGGCGGCGAAGCCGCCGATCGCCGCAAGGAAGCCGCACACGGTCAAGTCTCCCAACGGTGATCGCAACGACGATTACTACTGGTTGCGCGACGACACGCGCAAGAACCCGGAGATGCTCGCGCATCTGAACGCAGAGAACGCGTGGTTCGAGCGGTACAGCGCGCGCTACAAAGGCCTCGAAGAAAAACTCTTCGAAGAAATCAAGGGACGCATCAAGCAGGACGATGCGACGGTGCCATCGAAGAAAGGCGCGTGGTGGTACTACACGCGCTTCGTCGAGGGCAAGGAGTACCCGATCTTCGCGCGTCGCGAGAGCGGCGCGAGCTACAGCGAGACCGCCCCTGAAGTCGTGATGCTCGACGTGAACGCACTCGCGGCCGGTCACGATTTCTATCAGCTCGGCGGCATCGACATCAGCCCGAGCCAGAAGATGCTGGCCTACGCCGAGGACACCGTGGGTCGCCGTCAATACACGATCCGCATCAAGAACCTCGTCACCGGCGAGACCGCCGCCGACGTGGTGCCGAACGTCAGCGGCGACGTGGCTTGGGCTGCAGACGATCGCACGCTGTTCTATGTCGAGAACGATGTCAGGACCTTGCGCAGCTACCGCGTGAAGAAGCATGTGCTCGGCACCGATGCAAAGGATGACGCCCTCATATACGAAGAGAAGGACGAGGCCTATTACACCGGCGTGCATCGCACGACCTCCGAGCGCTACATCGTGATCGACCTGTCGTCGACCGAGTCCGACGAACAGCGCGTGCTGCCGGCCGATGAGCCCGAAGGCGCATTCAAGGTCTTCGCGCCGCGCCGAGCGAAGTTTCATTATTCGGCGAGCCACATCGCAACCGGACACGAAGGCGCGCGCTGGATCGTACGCACCGACTGGGCTGCGCCCAACTATCGATTGATGCAAGTGGCCGAGAACGAAGTCGGCGATCGCAACGCGTGGAAGCCGCTGGTCGCACACAGCGACAAAGTCTTCATCAACGGCTTCGCGCTCTTCGCCAACTACTACGCGATCGACGAGCGCAGCAATGGGCTGCGCCGTCTGCGCGTCGTGCCGTGGACTAGCGGCCACGCGCGCAGCGGCCCCCGCAGCAAGTCTTTCTACATCGACTCGACCGAGCCCGCGTACACGACCTCGCTGGGCGCCAACAACGAACAGGCGACCGATACGCTGCGCTACAACTACACGTCGCTGACCACGCCGTCGTCGGTCTATGAAGTCGACATGAAGACCGGGCGGAAGAAGCTGCTCAAGGTGCAACCGGTGCTCGGCGGCTTCGATGCGAACAAGTACGCGACCGAACGCGTGTGGGTCACTGCAAAGAACCGTCGAAGCGGGAACGTTCGGGTGCCGGTATCGCTGGTCTATCGCAAAGGCTTCAGGCGCAATGGCACGTCACCGCTCTTGCAATACGGCTATGGCTCGTACGGCGCAGCTATGGATCCCGCGTTTCGATCGACGGTCTTGTCGCTGCTCGACCGCGGCTTCGTCTATGCGATCGCGCACATCCGCGGCGGCGAGGAGATGGGTCGCGCGTGGTACGAGACCGGCAAGAAGCTGAAGAAGAAAAACAGCTTCGACGACTTCATCGCCGTCACCGAAGCGCTGGTCGCCAAAGGCTATGGCGCGAAGGACAAGATCTTCATCGAAGGCGGCAGCGCCGGCGGCCTCCTGATGGGCGCGGTCGTCAACCTGTGCCCCGATCTGTATCGCGGCATGGTCGCGCAAGTCCCCTTCGTCGATGTCGTCACGACCATGCTCGACGAAAGCATTCCGCTGACGACCAACGAGTTCGACGAGTGGGGCAATCCGAAGTTGAAAAGCTACTACAAGTACATGTTGTCGTACTCCCCTTACGACAACGTGAAGAAGCAGGCGTATCCCGCGATGTTCGTCTCGACCGGCCTCTTCGATTCACAGGTGCAGTACTTCGAGCCTGCGAAGTGGGTCGCGAAATTGCGCGAGATGAAAGTCGACGATCATCCGCTGGTCTTCAAGATCAACATGGAAGCGGGACACGGCGGCAAGTCGGGACGGTTTCGCAGACTGCATGAAGTGGCCGAGGAGTATGCGTTCATGCTGGATCTTCTCGGAGTGCGCGGGTAGCGCTTGACTACCGTCGTTCCCGCGCACTGTGGTTCGGGGTTGCGGCAGCCTCGTCCATGATCCACAGCGTTCCGCCGATCGCATGCACGCGCGCCGCAGGCAGGGTCTCGTCGCCGTCGAGCACGCGCCGCGCGATCTCGCGCTTGCCAACGCCTGCAACCAGGAACGCGACCGCGTGGGTCGATTCGAGGATCGGGTAGGTCAGCGTGATGCGGATCGGCGCGGTCGTACTGGTTTTACCATCGCCCCGGGTCTTGACCGCAGCGACCCAATGTTCGCGTTCGTCGAGCGCTTTGCTTCCCGGAAAAAGCGACGCGGTGTGGCCGTCTTCGCCCAGCCCGAGCAAGACCACATCGAAGAACGGTCTCGTGTCGTCCAGGCGTGTGCCGCCGTAGAACGCATGCAGTGTCGTTTCGTAGAGTGCCGCGGCCGCGCGCGCGCGTTCGAACGCCGCATCGGTGTCGTCTGCGTTCGGAGCGTTGGCATCGAGCGCCACCGCATAGACGTGAGAGGCTGGTATCTCGACGCGATCGAGCAGCACCTCGCGCACCATGCGCACGTTGCTCGCGGGGTCGTCGGCGGCCACGAAACGCTCGTCCCCCCAGAACACGTGCAGCAAGTTCCACTGGATGCGGTCACGCCACGGATGCTGAGCCAGCAGCTCGTAGAGTGCGCGCGGCGTCGAGCCGCCCGACAGCGCGATTGCCGCGCGCCCGCGCCTGGCGACTGCATGCGCGATCTGTCCGATCAGCCATTCGGCCGCCCGCGACGCAAGCGATTCGGCATCGGGCACAACTTCGACGGCGTGGCGCGTCTTGCGGCGCTTCGCGAGGTCGGATGGCGTCTCGTCGCTGGTGCTCATCGTTGATCTCCTCATGCGCCACGCTGCACGCGCGGCAGCACCAACTCGCGAACGGCCTTCGCAAAACCGTCTTCACGATTGCTCGCGGTGACGGCATCGGCTGCGGCCTTGACCGCATCGGGCGCGTTGCCCATCGCGATCGAGAAGCCCGCGATCTCGAGCATCGCGAGATCGTTGCTCATGTCGCCGATCGCGGCGACTTGATCGAGTGCGAGGCCGGCGTATTCGGCGATCGCGCGTAGTGCGCTGCCCTTGTTGGCTTCGGCGTGCGTGATGTCCAGATAATAGGCTTGCGAGAGCAATGCGCGCGCCTGCGTCGAAAGCCGTTGACTGATCGCGATTGCGGCGCGTTCGAGAAACGCGGGATCGTCGCTGCTGCCGACGATCTTGCCGACGCCGCCCAAGATGCCACCGACCTCGTCGAAGCCATCGACCACGCGTGGCGGGAAGCCGATTGTTTTCTGTTCGTGAGCGACATAGCGACCTTCGCGATTGACGATCAGCCATTCGTCGAGCGTGAAGACCCATGCGTCCACCTGCATCGCCGCGAGCACATCGAGCGCGACTCGCGCGTCGGCTTCGAGCAAGGGCTTGAACGACAGCGGCCTGAGTTGCGCATCGAGCAGCGCGCCTCCGTTGAATGCAGCAGCCACGGGCCGATCGACGTTTGCGCTGGTGCTCCCGGCGAGCGACAACGTCTCTGCGATCGACGCGAGCCCTTTCGGCGGGCGACTGCTGACGAACGCGAAGCCGATGCCCGCATCGCGCAGTTGATTGACCGCATCGCGCGCGGCGGGCGTGACGATCTTGTCGGGCGTGACCAGCGTGCCGTCGACGTCGGAGATCAGAAAACGGATTCGGACGGAGTCGGTCATGTGGTCAAGTGGCCCACCATTCGTGTGGCCATCTGTCAGATCAGCGAATCCGCAAGCTGCACCAAGGGCACGACCGGTTGCCCTGCGCGCATCGCCTGCATCGGCGCCGTGTCCACATAGACGACTTCCTCGACGACCCTTCCGTCGCGCAGCGTGAACTTGTCCACGCCGCGCCAGCGAAGAGTCCGGTCGCCGTATCGATTCGAGTTCTCCCATTCCACCACCACGACATCGCCGCGCCAGGTCCAGCTGAGCAGCGTCCATGTGAGGTGCGGCACTTGTGCGCTCAGCAGTTCATTGAGCTTACCCAACTCGCGGCCCTCGACGATGCGACTGTTGAAGGGCGAATGCAATCGACCGTCTGCATGCCAGATGGCGATGAAGGCATTGCTGTCTCTCGTTGCCCAGGCTGCGGCGAATCGGTTCACGAAATCTTGCGCTTCGGATTCGATCATGGCGTCACCGGTTCGTTGGAAAGGGCACACGGTGACGCGATCGTCACTGTGGAGCTAGCCGTTTTCGGACACAATCATCGCAGACCATTTGTCGGTGCAAAGCTTACGAAAGATCACGCCACCGTCGCCCATCTCTTGCGAGCAGTTCATCAGCCGCCGATGGCCCGTCGCTGCCGGCTTTGTAGTCTTCGATCTCGCCGTAGCCTTTGCTCCACGCGTCGAGTATCGGTTGCACCGCAGCCCAGCCCAACTCGATGTTGTCGGCGCGCTGGAACAAGGTCGCGTCGCCGGTCATGCAGTCGTAGATCAGCGTTTCGTATCCGGTGTTCGGTTCGGCCTCGAAGTAATCGCTGTATTTGAAATTCATTTTCACGCCCGAGATCGCAAGCGTCTGTCCCGGCACCTTCGCCTGAAAGCGAATCGATACACCCTCTTCAGGCTGTACGTGCAATACCAGTTCGTTCGGTGGCGAAGTCGCTTGCGGCAAATCGCGAAACATCGCATACGGCACCTGCTTGAAGCGGATCGCGATCTCAGTGCGGCGATTCGCGAGCGCCTTGCCGGTGCGAACATAGAACGGCACGTCGGCCCAACGCCAGTTGTCGATCGCGAACTTCATCGCGACGTAGGTCTCGGTGTTCGAGTCGTGCACGACGTTCGGCTCGTTGCGATAGTTCTTCATGCGCTCGCCCTGCACGGTACCCGCCGTATAGCGCCCCCGCACGGCATTGGCCGCGGCCTCACGCGCCGGCAACACGCGGATCGCCTGCACGACCTTGGCTTTCTCGTTTCGCACCGCGTCGGGCGAGAACGAGTTGGGCGCTTCCATCGCGCACATCGCGAGCAACTGGAACATGTGATTGGGCACCATGTCGCGCAAGGCACCGGTGGCGTCGTAGAACGAACCGCGTCCTTCCACGCCGACGGTCTCGCTCGCTGTGATCTGCACGTGATCGATGTGCTGACGACTCCACAGCGGCTCGAAGATGCCGTTCGCAAATCGCAGCACCATGATGTTCTGCACCGTCTCCTTGCCCAGGAAGTGATCGATGCGAAAGATCTGGTCTTCGCGCAACACCTTGAGGATGGCCTTGTCGAGCGCCTTGGCCGAAGCGAGGTCGTGACCGAAAGGCTTCTCGATGATGACCCGCCGCCAGCCGTTCTTGGTCTGCTTCAACAACTGCGACTCGGCCAGATGCAAAATGGTTGGCTCGAACAGCGCCGCAGCCACGGCGAGATAGAAGATCACGTTGCCGGCCGCCGCGTGATCGGAAGCGCTCTTGTCCTTCTTGCCTGTTGCGCCGGGAGGTGTGACGCTGATCTCGCCGATGCGTTCTGCAAGTTCGGCGTAGGACGCCGCATCGGTGAGATCGGCACACAGATAGTGGATGCGGTCCCGCATCCACGACCACTTGCGCTTCTCGATTGCTTGGCCGTCGCCCTTGGGATCGAACTCGCCGCCGCTTTGGGCGAAATGCTTCTCGATCGATTGCGTCAGATCGTTGCGGAATTGGTCATCGGTCATCGGACCGCGCGCCACGCCGATGATGCGAAAGCCGTCGTCGAGCGAGCCTGCGCGCGCGAGGTTGTAGAGCGCGGGCACCAAAAGGCGATGGGTCAGGTCGCCCGAAGCCCCGAAGATGACGAGTGTGCACGCTGGCGCGGGAGGTGCGTCGACCTGGTCGATCAGGCGAGGTGCGTCCGCGCCATCGCCATGCGTTGCGTCCCGCTTTGCATCCTGCGGCGCGCTCTTTTTCGACGCATTCTTTTTTGCGGCCGTCATGATTTTTTCTTTTCTTCGACGTGCCCGCCGAACTGATGGCGCATCGCCGACAGGATCTTGTCGGACACCGTGTGCTCGCGGCGCGATCGGAAGCGCGCGTAGAGCGCGGCGCTGATCACGTTCGCGGGCACCGCTTCTTCCATCGCGGCGTCGAGTGTCCATCGGCCTTCGCCCGAGTCGGACACGTCGCCCGTAAAGCCCGACAGCGTTGCGTCTTCGGCCAAGGCGATCGCGGTCAGATCGAGCAGCCACGATGCGATCACGCTGCCGCGCCGCCAGACTTCGGCGATGTCGGCGAGGTTCAGATCGTAGCGTTCGTCTTCAGGAAGATTTTCCGATGACTTGTTGGCGAGGATGTCGAAGCCTTCGGCATAGGCCTGCATCAAGCCGTATTCGATGCCGTTGTGAATCATCTTCACGAAGTGGCCCGAGCCGATCGGACCGCAATGCAGATAGCCTTGTTCGGCGCGCGCGTCGAGGTCCTTGCGGCCTTCGCGTTCGGGTGTGACAGTGAGTTCGCCGCGACCCGGCGCGAGCGCCGCGAGGATCGGATCGATGCGCTCGACCGCTGCGTCATCGCCGCCGATCATCATGCAATAGCCGCGCTCGCGTCCCCACACCCCGCCCGACGTGCCGACGTCGATGTAGTGAATGCCATCGGCCTTGAGCAGTGCGCCACGGCGGATATCGTCTTTATAAAAAGTGTTTCCGCCATCGATCAGAATGTCGTCGGCGGTCAACAGCGGTCGCAATGCGGCGATGCTGTCTTCGGTGACCTTGCCGGCCGGCAGCATCAGCCAGATCGCGCGCGGCCGCTCGAGTTTGGAGACGAGATCTTCGAGATTCTTTGCGCCCGTCATGCCGTCGGTGGCGAGCTTTTCGACCGTGCTCGCATCGCGGTCATAGACCACGCAGCGATGACCCTTCGCCGTCAGCCGCCGCGCGATGTTGCCGCCCATGCGGCCGAGTCCCACTACGCCCAATTGCATTGCGATCTCTCCTCGCGAGGTTGCAAATTCGTTGTGAAAACTAGAACACCATGTCGGCCATCTCGACCGCCATTCCCGCCGTATCGGCTTTCGCATCGGCCGCCATGCACGCGGTGCGCGTGAGACCGAGCGCCGAGTTGATCAGCGACACATGCGAGAACGCCTGCGGAAAATTACCGAGTTGACGCTTGGCGATCGGGTCGTATTCCTCGGCCAGCAGTCCGACGTCGTTGGCGATGGCGCACAGGCGTTCGAAAAGCGCGCGCGCTTCATCGACGCGGCCTTGCAAGCGCAGGTTGTCGACCAGCCAGAAGCTGCACGCGAGGAACACGCCTTCACCCGGCGGCAGGCCATCGCTGGTCTGCGCAGTGCTGTAGCGAAGCACGAAGCCATCGACCATCAGCTCGCGCTCGATCGCCTGCACGGTGCCGACTACGCGTGGATCGTCGGGCGGCAGAAAGCCGGTGAGCGGCATCAGCAGCAAGCTCGCATCGAGCGCCTTCGATCCGTAGCTCTGCACGAAAGCATTGCGCTCGACGTCGAAACCTTTCGCACAGATTTCTTCATGGATCACGGTGCACAGCGCGCGCCAATGATCGACCGGACCTTCGAGTCCGAATTTTTCGGCCGACTTCACCGCGCGATCGAACGCGGTCCACACCATCACCTTCGAGAACGTGAAGTGCTGCGGTCCGTCGCGTGGTTCCCAGATGCCGCTGTCGGGACGTTGCCAGATGGTCTCGAGGTGTTCGAGCATCTTCAATTGAAACGGCCACACTTCGTCGCCATCGCCCGTACCGCCCAAACCGCCCAGGCGCGCGTAGTGAAGCGCCGCCATCACCTGACCGTAAACGTCGAGCTGCAACTGGTTCGACGCGGCGTTGCCGATGCGCACCGGCTTCGAGTTCTCGTAACCGGGCAGCCACTCGATCTCCCACTCTTCGAGCCGCCGTTCTCCAGCCAGGCCATACATGATGCGCAGTTCGGAGGCATCGCCCGCGACTGCGCGTTCGAGCCACCTGCGCCACGCTCGCGCTTCGTCGTAGTGGCCCGCGTTCATCAAAGCGAACAGCGTGAGCGTCGCGTCGCGCAGCCAGCAATAGCGATAGTCCCAATTGCGCACCCCGCCGATCGCTTCGGGCAGCGACGTGGTCGGCGCGGCGACGATGCCGCCGGTGGGACCGAAGGTGAGTGCCTTCAACACCATCAACGAGCGACGTACAGCCTTCGTGTAGTCGCCCGCATCGAGACCGCGTTCGTTCCACTTCGCCCAGAAATTCACGGTGTCGGCGAGCGCTGCTTCGGCATCGATGGCCTCGGGGATCGGCAGGTGCGATGCGCTGTGGCTGAGTACGAAGGCGACGCGCTGGCCTTCTTCGACGTCAAACGCAGCGACAGTCTGCATGCCTTCGCCTTTCAAATCGGCGGCCGCGCGCAACGTGATCATGTCGGGGCCGGCGATCGCGCGGATGCCGTCCTTGTCGGTCAACTGCGTCACCCACGGCGTGGTGGAACCGTAGTTGAAGCGCACCGACATGTCGCTGCGCATCGCGAGGCGACCGCTGCGGCCCTCGACGATGCGAATCAGGTACACGACACCGTCGTCACGCGGCGGCATGAAGTCGATCAATGCGACGCTGCCGCTTGAAGTCTCGAACAGCGTTTCGAGAATCAGCGTGTCGTCGCGATAGCATCGCGTGACGGTCACTGGCTCCGCATCCGGCAGCCGACCCGGCGCGATGCGCCAGCGGCCATGATCGGGCGTGCCCAGCAACGCCGCGAAGCACGCGCTCGAATCGAAGCGCGGCAGGCACAACCAGTCGATGCTGCCGTCGCGCGAAACCAGCGCGGCGGTCTGGCAATCGCCGATCAATGCGTAGTCTTCGATGGGTGAGGACATATTTTTTTTCTCGGCCTGCGCCGGGACGACGGCGGCCGCAAGTTCGACAGACCCGCCGCACGCCCGCAAGTTCTCAGCGTTCCGCGAACGCGTCGTTCAAGACCTTCGCCAAGCGCACGCCGGCTTTCTTGATTTGGGCGGACGCGATTTCGGCGGCGGGTCGATAGTAGGCTTCACCGAGCGCAACGACTTCGGTGATCGGCATGCCGCACATGAAGCGTGTCGGCAACGCGGGGTAGATGAAGTCGCGCGACGCGATGTAGCTCTCCATCGTCCACGCATCGATGTCGCCGACCTCCCAATCCTTGCGCGTGATGTCGTTCGGCATGTCGGCGAGAAACGCCTCGTAGCCGCCGCGCTCGTCGAACATGCGATAGGGAATCAGCCGGTCCCATGCGGTGTGCAGGTTGTACGGATACTGCGTGCGACCGTCCACGGGATCGTCCATGCGCTTGCCGAAGAACGTGATCTTGACGTCGTTGCCGCCCTTGTCGCTGTCGTCGGACGCATGCAGGGGCTGATGCAGATCGCCCGCCAGATGCACGATCCACTTCAATGCTTCGTTGCGCGCGCGATTGGGCGCGGATCGGTCTTTGAGGATCGCGACTTGCTTGCTGAACCACGCGGTACCGCATTGCTCGTTCGCGCAATATTTCGCGCGGTCAATCTCACCGCAGATCGGAATGTCGTCGAAGTGATAGTCGTAGGTCGCTTTGTATTCCGGCAGCGGACGCACTTCATCGGGCCAGCTTGCGACTTGCGCGAGCGTGGCGCGGCCCGAGGGTTTGCCATCGGCGCCCAGATCGTTTTTCAACAGCTCGGCGACCGCGAGCGTGGCCGATGGTGTGAGCCATTGCGTGGCGATGTCACCGACCATCGCGTGCGCTTTCGCGCTCCATGCGAGGGCCGGCGAAGTCGATGCAGCGAGGCCGACGATGGCGACGATCGCGATCGAAACCTTGCATGAACGAGAAGCTATAAACATGGTTCGATTGAGGGTTTTCCCGCGCAGGTTCGCGGCGCCGCTTTGCATTATGCTCGGCGTCCTGAACATCGTTGAGCACAGGAGATCACGTGATGACACGCATCCATCGAATTGCGAGCGCAGCATTGATTGCCGCTTGCGCCGCATTCACATTCGCACCGCTTTTGGCACAAGCGCAAATCAAGGTCGGCATCACGCTATCGGCTACGGGACCGGCCGCGTCGCTCGGCATTCCGCAAAAGAACACCGCGACGCTGTTGCCCAAACAGATCGGCGGCAAGACTGTCGAGTACATCGTTCTCGACGACGCGTCCGACACGACGACTGCGGTCAAGAACACACGCAAGCTGATCACCGAAGACAACGTCGATGTCGTGCTCGGCTCGTCGATCACGCCCAACTCGTTGGCGATGATCGACGTCGTGTCCGAATTGCAGACGCCGATGGTCAGCATGGCCGCGAGTTCGAAGATCGTCGACCCGATGGATGCCAAGCGCGCGTGGGTGTTCAAGACGCCGCAGAACGATGCGTTGATGGCCAGCGCGATCGCCGATCACATGGCCGCGGCCGGCATCAAGACGCTCGGCTACATCGGCTTCGGCGACGCGTACGGTCAAGGCTGGTTTTCCGAGATCTCCAAGTCGGCTGAAGCCAAGGGCATCAAGATCGTTGCCAATGAAAGCTATGCGCGCACCGATACCAGCGTCACCGGCCAGGTGTTGAAGCTGATGGCGGCCAACCCCGATGCGATTCTGATCGGCGCGTCAGGCACGCCGGCAGCGCTTCCGCAAAAGGCGTTGAAAGAGCGCGGCTACAAGGGCAAGTATTACCAGACGCACGGAGTGGCGAACAACGACTTCCTGCGCGTATGCGGCGCCGACTGCGACGGCACGATCCTGCCTTCGGGCCCGATTCTGGTTGCCGCACAATTGCCCGACAGCAACCTCTCGAAGAAGCCCGCGCTCGAATACATCAAGGCCTACGAAGGACTCGGCGCCGGGGCGGTCGCCAATTTCGGCGCGCACCTCTACGACGCCGGCCTCCTGCTGCAGAAGGCGATTCCCGAAGCGTTGAAGACCGCGCAGCCCGGCACGCCCGCGTTTCGCAAGGCGCTGCGCGACGCGCTCGAAGCCACCAGCAACCTGCCCGCGACGCACGGCGTCTTCACGATGACCAAGACCGACCACTCGGGCCTTGACACGCGCGCCCGCGTGATGGTGATGATCCAGAACGGCGCGTGGGTGTTGCAGAAATAAGCTCCTCCCCTTGAAGGGGAGGGAGTCGACGATGGACACATCGATCGCGCTGATCCTGGTTCAGGATGGGATCACCAACGGCGCGATCTATGCCTTGCTGGCGATCGCGCTGGTGCTGGTGTTCGCGGTCACGCGCGCGATCTTCATTCCGCAAGGCGAGTTCGTCACCTTCGGCGCGTTGACGCTCGCGGGCTTCGTCGCGGGCAAGACGCCGGGCACGGCGTTGCTGTTGGTGGGCGCGGGCGTGGTCGCGTTGTTGATGGACATCGCAGTCGCCGTGCGCATGCGCAACTTCAGTCCGCTCGTTCGCTCGACGCTCGGCTATCTCTTGTTGCCGATCGCGCTCTATGCGATGGCGCGCTTTGCAGCGGGCCATGCGCTGCCGCTCGGCGTGCACGTATTGCTCACGCTCGCGCTGGTCGTGCCGCTCGGCCCGATTCTCTATCGCATCGCGTATCAACCGGTGGCTGAAGCATCGGTGCTGGTGTTGTTGATCGTGTCGGTCGGCGTGCATCTCGCGATGACGGGACTCGGTCTGATCTTTTTCGGCGCCGAAGGTTCGCGCACGCCGGCGTTCGCCGAAGGCTCGATCGCGCTTGGCGCGCTGACGGTGTCGGGGCAAAGTCTGGTGGTGGTGGCAACGAGTGTGCTGTTGATCGCCGCACTCTATCTCTTCTTCGAATTCACGCTCTACGGCAAGGCGCTGCGCGCGACCGCGGTCAATCGTCGTGGCGCGCGCTTGATGGGCATCAGCACTGTGATGAGCGGGCGCATTACGTTCGCGGTCGCGGCCTTGATAGGCACGTTCTCCGGTATGTTGATCGCGCCGATCACAACCATCTACTACGACTCGGGTTTTCTCGTCGGTCTCAAGGGTTTCGTCGCCGCGATCATCGGCGGGCTTGCGAGTTATCCGCTGGCTGCATTGGGCGCGATACTCGTCGGCCTGCTTGAAGCCTTCTCGTCGTTCTGGGCGAGCGCATACAAGGAAGTGATCGTCTTCACGCTGATCATTCCGGTGCTGTTGTTGCGCTCGATGACTAGCCATCATGTCGAGGAGGAAGAGTGAACGCGCCGATGTCGCGCGACCATCCCTCGCGGTTCACCGCGAGCCGCATCGCCCTCGCGGTCGCACTCGCGGTGTTGATCGCGCTGCCGCTCTATCCGAACACGCCCGAGTTCTGGATCACGCTGCTCAACTACATCGGCATGGCGAGTCTGGTCGTGCTCGGGTTGGTGCTGCTCACCGGCGTCGGCGGCCTCACGTCGTTCGGGCAAGCGACGTTCGTCGGCATCGGCGCGTACATGACCGGCTACTTGACGACCGTGCATCACGTGTCGCCGTGGCTCACGCTGCCTGCGGGTCTTGTCGCGACGGCTGTGATCGCGCTCGTGATCGGTCTCGTGACCTTGCGCTTGTCGGGACACTATCTGCCGCTGGGTACGATTGCCTGGGGCATCAGCTTCTACTTCTTGTTCGGCAATATGGAGTGGCTGGGCAAGTACGACGGCTTGAACGGCTTGCCGCCGATCACGCTGTTCGGCTGGTCGCTGGAACACGGGCGCGATATTTATTTTCTGATCTGGCTGTTCGTGATCGCCAGCGTGCTCGCGGTGCAGGCGCTGCTCGACTCGCGGCCCGGCCGCGCGATTCGCGCATTGCGTGGCGGCGCGATCATGGCCGAATCGTTCGGCGTGAACACGACGCGAGTGAAGATCGTGATCTTCGTTTACGCCGCGCTGCTCGCATCGATATCGGGCTGGCTGTACGCGCATCTGCAAAGAGTCGTGAACCCGACGCCGTTCGGCATCAATGCGGGCATCGAATATTTGTTCATGGCGGTGGTCGGCGGCGCGGCGCACGTGTGGGGTGCGCTGCTGGGCGCGGGTGTCGTCACGATTGCGCGCGATCAATTGCAGAACTGGTTGCCGCGCTTGTTGGGCAGCAACGGCAACTTCGAGAGCATCGTGTTCGGCATGCTGCTGGTCTTCCTGTTGCAGCGCGCGCCGCAGGGGTTGTGGCCGATCATCACGGGGTTTTTTAAAGGGGACGCGAAGTTGGAGGACGATGAATTCGGCGCGGTCGCTACAAGGACCTCGTCGATGGTCGTGCCGATGGTTGTACGTAAGGCCGACGCATTACCCA
This sequence comes from Burkholderiales bacterium, assembly GCA_038240015.1. Taxonomy (GTDB): domain Bacteria; phylum Pseudomonadota; class Gammaproteobacteria; order Burkholderiales; family Burkholderiaceae_D; genus CAHJXF01. The sequence goes on along the minus strand of JBBSEF010000011.1, from coordinate 32,498 downwards.
AACGCGAGCGACCCGCCGCCGGCGACGTGGTGCTCGAAGTGCGTGCGATTCGCAAAGAGTTCGGCGGCCTCGTCGCCGTCAACGACATCAGCTTCAAGGTACGCGCCGGCGAGATCATGGGATTGATCGGGCCCAACGGTGCAGGCAAGAGCACGACCTTCAACCTCATCACCGGCGTGTTGCCGATCACGCGCGGCGAAGTGCTGTTCAGAAACGAGCGCATCGACGGCATGCTCGCGCGCCACATCAGCGCCAAGGGGTTGGGACGCACCTTTCAGCACGTGCAACTGTTGGCCGGGATGAGCGTGATCGACAACGTCGCACTCGGCGCGCACTTGCGTTCGTCGGTGGGTCTGGTGCGCGCGTCGCTGCGCCTGGATCGCAAAGAGGAAGCGCGTCTGCGTCATGAGGCTGCATTGCAATTGCAACGCGTGGGACTCGGTCATTGTCTGTTCGAGCAAGCCGGCAATCTCCCGCTCGGGCAGCAACGCATCCTCGAAATCGCGCGCGCTCTCGCGTCCGATCCCGTGCTACTACTGCTTGACGAACCCGCCGCCGGTCTGCGTTACAAGGAGAAGCAGGCGTTGGCGGATGTGCTGCGCCAGTTGCGCACCGAAGGCATGAGCATCCTCCTGGTCGAGCACGACATGGAATTCGTGATGGGGCTCACCGATCATCTGTTCGTGATGGACTTCGGCAGCAAGCTCGCCGAAGGATTGCCGCGCGAGATCCAGCGCGATCCGGTGGTGCTCGAGGCTTACCTCGGGGGCATTGATGGCGAGCTGGAACATGAGGTGCGCGCATGACTGCGGCCGTCGAGCGCGCCACGCACGATGCGATCCTCTCGGTGCGTGGACTGTCCGCACGCTACGGCAAAGTCACCGCGCTCGCGCCGACCGATCTCGATGTCGCACCCGGACAGATCGTGACGGTGATCGGCGCAAACGGCGCAGGCAAGTCCACGCTGCTCAATGCCTTGATGGGCTCGTTGCCGACCAACGGTCATTGCGCGGGCGCGATCGACTACGAGGGCGGGCGCATCGAGTTGCGCGGCGCCGAAGAGCGCGTCGCGCGCGGCATGGCGCTGGTACCCGAGAAGCGTGAGTTGTTCGCGAGCATGAGTGTCGAAGACAACCTGATGCTAGGCGCGTTTCGTCGCTATCGACTGCGACGCGGTGACGAACACAAACGTTGGTCCGATGAGCTCGACCACGTCTTCACGCTTTTTCCGCGACTGAAAGAAAGACGCAAGCAGCAGGCCGGCACGCTCTCGGGCGGCGAGCGTCAGATGCTGGCGGTGGGGCGCGCGCTGATGGGCAAGCCCAGGCTGTTGATGCTCGACGAACCCAGTCTCGGGCTGGCGCCTCTGATCGTCCGCGAAATATTCCACATCATCGCGGCGTTGCGTGCGACTGGTGTCGCTACGTTGCTGGTCGAACAGAACGCGCGCGCCGCGTTGCAAGTCGCCGACTATGGCTACGTGCTCGAAACCGGCTCGGTCGCGTTGAAAGGACCGGCGAAAGAACTCGCGAGCAACCCGCGTGTGATCGAGAGTTATCTGGGGTTGGGGGAGAAGCGGGAGGGGTGAGCACGTGGCCGTATCGATCAACATGTATTGAGTATGCGATTTGTACACACGACCGATATTCGCCGAGAGAGAGCGACTTGCCGACGCATGAAGTCAGAGCCGCCGCATCGACTGATACCGAAGCCATCGGGAACCTCTATGCGCGCATCATCGGCAACGCCGCCTGGCTGCCGGAGTGCGCCCGCCTCCAATCCGACTTCGCCAGCGTGTCGCACGGCGAAGCCGTCTACGTCAGTTGCGCGCCCGATGGACGCCTCAAAGGTTTTCTTTCGGTCTACGAATCGGATTCTTTCGTCCATCATCTGTACGTGGCGCCAGAGTTCGCGCGTCAGGGCGTCGCCACGGCGCTGCTTTCCTTCCTTCGCACCCGGCTTGCCCTTCCGTGGCGCTTGAAATGCGTTCGCGCAAACACCGCTGCGCTGGCGTTCTATTCATCGTTCGGTTGGCGCGAGGTCGGTTACGGGGACGGCGAGCAAGGGCCCTACGCGGTGCTTGAGTTCGACAGTCCGTCCACGACATGAGCGAGATCATCTGGCGACCATCGCCCGCGCGGATACGCGATGCGCAAGTGACGGCCTACAAGAACTGGCTCGAGCAAACGCGCGGCATCACGCGCGGCCGCACATTCAGCGGCTACGAATCTTTGTGGCAATGGTCGGTCGATTCGCTCGAAGAATTCTGGCAATCGATCTGGGAATACTTCGAGATCGAATCGCCCACGCCGCATGTACGCGTGCTCGATCGGCATGTGATGCCGGGTGCGAAGTGGTTCGAAGGCGCGACGCTCAATTACGTTGCCGAAGTATTTCGCAACGGGCGCGCCGCGAGTGCGCAGGACTCGACTCGACCGGCCATCGTATTTCGCAACGAGCTCGGCGATCAGCCCGACCTGTCGTGGCCCGAGCTCGAACGACACGTCGCGTCGCTGGCCGCTACGCTCACTGCGGCCGGTATGGTTGCGGGCGATCGCGTCGTCGCGTATTTGCCCAACGTGCCCGAGACCATCATTGCGTTTCTCGCGGTCGCGAGCATCGGCGCGGTGTGGTCGGTGTGCGCGCCCGACATGGGTGCGGTCGGCGTGCTCGATCGCTTTCGTCAGATCGAGCCGGTGGCTTTGATCGCGTGCGATGCGTATCGCTATGGCGGCAAGGTCCACGACCGCAGCGAGACGGTCATTGGTCTCCTTGAACAATTGACTAGCGTGAAGACGCTGATCGTCGTATCGGTCGTCGATGAGCATTCGCGACCAGCGAACGCATTGCGCTCGCGCGCACTGGCGCACGTGACGCGTGTGACCCGCGTGATCGATTGGTCCGACGCCATCGCATCGAACGCTGCGCTGTCGTGCGCGATGCTGCCTTTCGATCATCCGCTGTGGATCGTGTATTCGAGCGGCACCACCGGCAGCCCCAAGGCGATCGTGCACGGCCATGGTGGCGTGATCCTGGTCGCGATGAAAGACACCCGGCTGCAACTCGACGTCGCGCCGGGCGACCGCTTCCATTGGTACGCGAGCAGTGGATGGATCATGTGGAACTCGCAAGTCGCGGCATTGATGTGCGGAGCGACCGCGTGCATCTACGATGGCAACGCAGGATGGCCCGACTGGAACACGTTGTGGCGTTTTGTCGCCGAGCGCGGCATCGACTTTTTCGGCGCGGGCGCGGCGTTTCATGCGTCGTGCCTGAAGGCCGGTGTCGAACCGGGACTCTACTTCGACCTTTCGAAATTGCAGAGCCTCGGCTCGACCGGATCGCCCTTGTCCGACGACGCGTATCGCTGGATCTACGCGCACGTGAAGAGCGACCTGTGGCTGGTCCCGATTTCGGGCGGCACCGATCTGGCGGCCTCGTTCACGACCGGCTCGGTCACGCTGCCGGTTCGCGTCGGCGAGATGCAATGCCGCGCGCTCGGCGCCGCGGTCGCGGCCTTCGATGAACGCGGCCGGCCTTTGATCGATGAAGTGGGCGAACTCGTGTGCACCGAGGCGATCCCCTCGATGCCGCTCTACTTCTGGAACGATCCCGGAGAGCGGCGTTTGATCGAGAGCTACTACGACACCTATCCCGGTGTGTGGCGGCACGGCGACTGGATCAAGTTGATCGCGCATGTCGAAGACGACGGCCAGCGCACGCTCGGCGCCGTGATCTATGGCCGCTCCGACGCGACCATCAATCGTCACGGCATCCGCATGGGCACGAGCGAGCTCTACCGCGCGGTCGAGGCGCTGCCCGAAGTGATCGACAGCCTGGTCGTCGATCTCGAATATCTCGGGCGCGAGTCGTGGATGCCCTTGTTCGTCGTATTGCGTGAAGGCCATACACTCGACGACACGCTGATCGCGCATATCAAGGCCGAAGTGAGACTGGCGCTGTCGCCCCGTCACGTTCCCAACGACGTCTACGCCATCGCGTCGGTGCCGCGCACGCTGTCGGGCAAGAAACTGGAACTGCCGGTCAAGAAGTTGTTGATGGGCCAGCCGCTGGCTGCGGTCGTCAATCTCGATGCGATGGCGAACCCCGAGAGCATGGATTGGTTTGTCGCGTTGGTGGAGAGTCGGAGGGAAATCCGGTAAGCACGCAGGCCGATACGCTTTGCTTATTGGAAAGCTGCGAATGGTCGGCGAATCAATCGGCGTCACCTCGTGTCCTGAATCCGCATCGTCGGAATGAATCTTGACTTCATGCCGACAGATCAAGAATCATGTTCGCGAGCCGGATGATGAGAGGACCAGGCGATGTCGGCAATGCCAATTGATCCCAGCGGAAGCGGGCCGTATGATTCAGGCATGGAAGCCAGAATCGCAAAACTCGAAGCTCATGCCGAGCACATTCAGCGTGACTTGGGCGAGGTCAAGACCGATCTGCGCGCCCTTGCCAAGAAGGTCGATGCGCATCTGCTCATCCTCGGCGGCATGGTGATTGCCTCATCGATCGGTCTCGCCGGGTTGCTTGCGAAAGGCTTTCACTGGGTCTGACGCAACCGGTTGCCATCCTCGGCGGTCGATGCGCTGCGTCGCGTTCTTGCGGTGATTTGAATTTGCGCCGTCGTGCGTTGCGCACCCGCGAACGGGCCGCGCATTTCCAACGAAATCCCTCAAGAATTCCACGGCGCGGGCGATACATTGTTACCAGGTGAAGTCTGCCGGGATGCGGCCTCTCGTGTTCGTAGCAGGCTGGTGAGTCCGGGCAGTGTGGATGATGATGAAATGAAGTCGGTTTCGCAGCGTGATTCAGAGTCGAATGCGTCTCGCGCGACAGGCGTGTCGGCGTGGTGGGCGGGGTGGCGTCGCATGGCGCGTGAGCGTCTCATGACCGACGGTCTCGAACATCTGAATATCCGCTGGCGTTTTCGCGCCGTGGTGATCGCGTTCGGCCTGCCGTTCCTGGCCTACATCGTTTGGAACGCAACCCAACAGGCCGCCATCGAGAAGGCGCACCTGCGCGAACAGACGCTGTCGCTCGCGAATCTGTTTTCCTCCCGGCTCGATGATCACATCGAGCAGATGGACAGCATCCTTGCGACGGCGGCGCATTCGATCGGCCCCGACATCAACGACAACGCCTCGGTATCGACGCTGCTGCAGAACATGCGCAGCAACGTCCCGAGCTCGGTTTCCAACATCGCGGTCTGGTCGCTGAGCGGCCGCAGCATCGCGTCGCTCGATCCGTCGCCCGCGATTCACAGCATCAACATCGTGGACCGGCGCTATTTCATGGAGGTCATCGAACGTCCCGGTCTGGCGATCGAGGCGCCGATCGTTTCGCGCCTCAGCGGTGAATCGATCGCGCAGTTCGCGCGCCCCGTTTTCAACGCAGAGGGCCGGATGATCGCGGTCATCACGATGGCCACGCGGCTCAATGCCCTGATTGCGCAGCTCGACCCGAATCACCGTCTCGAACCCGGCACGCTGGTGAGCGTGCTCGATCAAAACGGAACGATCGTCGCCCGCTCGATCGATCCCGAAAGCTGGATCGGCAAGCCGGCGGGTCAACTCGAGCGCATCAAGGCGGCGTTTGCGCAAGGCAGCGGCGCGCGCGAAGCCACCGGCGTCGATGGCCAACGGCTCTATCTGGGTTACTCGGTCGCAACCAAAGTGCCGTGGATCGTGTACGCGGGCGAGCCGATCGAGAAGGCGATCGCACCCATTAGCGAACGTCTCTTGACCAGTCTCGGGGTGGGAATTGCGATCCTGGTACTCGTGATGCTGCTGGCCGGCCGCGTGGCATCGTGGACGATCCGGCCGCTGCTGCGTCTGGCCGCCGACACCGAACGACTCGCCGCTGGCGATCTCGCGCATCGCAGCGACGTGGTAACCGGAGGAGAAATAGCGACCCTCGCGACAAACTTCAATCGCATGGCTTCGGCGCTCGAGGAACGCGAGAACGCGCTCGAGAAGAGCCAGCATCACATGCGCCAGATTTCGGACAACGTGCCGTCGAAGATCACTTACATCGACGCGGACGAACGCTATCGCTTCGTCAACAATTTTCAGGGTCCGCAGACCACGATCGAGCCCGCCGAGTTCATCGGCAAGACGGTTCGCGAAATCCGCGGCGAAGATCTCTATCGGAAGATCGAACCCTATATCCGTCGCGCGCTGGCCGGGGAGACCACCATAGCCGAGATCAGCGGCGGGACGGGCGAGAACGTGTTCCATATTCGTACCGATTACGTTCCCGATTTCGATGCAGCGGGCAACGTGCTGGGCTTCTATGCGTTCACCAATGACGTGACCGAGCGCCGGGCGTCCGAACTTCGGCTCGCCGAAAGCGAGAAGCGCCTCGTGACCATCACCGACAACATGCCGGCAATGATCTGCTACATCGATCGGACGCGGTGCTTTCGATTCGCCAACCTCGCGTTCGAGAAGTGGTTCAAGCGACCGCTTGCGGAGATCATCGGGCGCCCGTTCGAACAATTCCTGCCGCCCGACCTGGTGGCGCAACTCGAGGTTCAGTTCGCGAGCAGCATGCGCGGAGAGCGCAACGAATACGAACTCGAGGTGCCGGTATCTGGCCGGCGTTCGCGCTGGTTGAGAGGCAGCTTCATCCCCGACTTCGACGAAGCGACAGGCGCGGTCAGGGGCGTGTACGGCATGCACTTCAACATCACCGCCGCGAAGGAAGCCGAGCAACGGCTCACGCGTCTTGCGCAGTTCGATACGCTGACCGGGCTGCCCAATCGCCACCAGTTCAACGAGATACTCGCCGCCACGTTGTCGTCCGAGCGTGGCATGCGGGAACCGCTGGCGCTGATGTTTCTCGACATCGATCACTTCAAGCAGGTTAACGATCGCTTCGGCCATGCCGGCGGCGACGCGCTGCTCAAGGATTTCGCGCAGCGACTCGCGCAAGCGGTGCGCCCCACCGACTCGGTCGCGCGACTGGCCGGCGACGAATTCGTCATCCTTCTGGAAGGGCTGCACAGCGACGAGGAGCCGCAATTCATCGCGCGCAAGATCATCGCCGCCGTGCAGAAACCTTTCATCATCGACGAGAGTTTTCTGCAGGTGACGTCGAGCATCGGGATCGCGATGCGTGGGTCGGAACACGAAACGCCGTCGCTGCTGATGCGGCGCGCCGACGAGGCGCTCTACGAAGCCAAGCGCTCGGGCCGCAATACGTTTCGCATGGCGAGTTGAATTGCCGCGGGCCGCTCTGCCCGCGCATCCTGACAATCTCTTTGTGCCCACGCTTCGATGTGCGGCAGAATCGCACATTGCGAGCGGTCCGCGATGCCGTGGACGCATCACCATCAGGAGACCACATGAGGCAATCATTTCGCGCAGCGGCACTCGCTGCCGCGTCCGCGGCATTTCTTTGTTCTAGCATCGGCTACGCGCAGATCAGGATCGGCGTCACGATCTCTTCGACCGGCCCGGCCGCATCGCTAGGCATTCCCGAGAAGAACACCATCGAGCTGTTGCCGCGCGAGATCGGCGGCAAGAAGGTCGAGTACATCGTGCTCGACGACGCGTCCGACACGACCACTACCGTCACCAATACCAGGAAGCTGATCAGCGAAGACAAGGTCGACGCGATCATCGGCTCGACCACCACGCCCAACTCGCTCGCGATGCTGCCCGTGCTGGGCGAGGGCAAGACGCCCGCGATCACGCTGGCGTCGTCGTCGCGCATCGTCGAGCCGATGGATACGAACCGCATGTGGATGTTCAAGACGCCGCAGTCGGACGTGATGATGGCCACCGCGATCGCCGAGAACATGAGCAACGCGGGCGTGAAGACAATGGCATTCATCGGATTCAACAACGCGCTCGGCGAGGCGTTCTACACCGAGGTCGCGAAGTATGCGGAATTGAAAGGCATCAAGGTGGTTGCGAGCGAACGCTTCGCTCCCACCGACACCAGCGTCGTCGGCCAGATCCTCAAGATCGTGTCCAGCAATCCCGATGCGGTCGTGATCGGCGCATCGGGCACGCCCGCGGCAACCCCGGTGCGCGCCTTGGTCGAGCGCGGCTTCAAGGGGCGCATCTATCACAACCACGGCGTCGCCAACCGTGAGTTCCTGCGCGTGTGCGGCAAGGACTGCGAGGGCACCTATCTGCCGACCGGTCCGGTGATGGTCGCGTCGCAATTGCCCGACGCGAACGCCGTCAAGAAACCCGCGACCGATTTCGTCAAGCGCTACGAATCGAAGTTCGGCGCCGGCAATGTCGCGGCTTTCGCGGCGTACGCGTGGGATGCGGGACTGTTGCTCCAACGAGCGATTCCCGAAGCGTTGAAGAAGGCCCAGCCCGGCACCGCCGAATTCCGCGCCGCGTTACGCGACGCGCTCGAGAACATTCGCAACGAGCCCTCGACCAACGGCGTTGTCAACATGAGCAAGACCGACCACCTGGGTCTCGATCAGCGCGCGCGGGTGATGGTGCAGATCAAGGGTGGGGATTGGAAGTATTTGCCGTGAGGCAGACGCACACTCTCGTTGCCGAAGGACTACGGCTGCGCCCATTTGAAGAACGCGACGCCGAGTCGTTCGCCATCGCGGCCAGAGAATCGGCTGAGTCGGTCGGTCGGTGGATGCCGTGGTGCCATTCTTCCTATGCCGACCAAGATGCGCGGGACTGGTTCGCGACTTGCAACGAAGGTCTGAGCAACGAGACGGCCTTCGAGTTCGGCGTGTTTTCCGAGTCCGACGGCGAGCTTCTCGGCGGCGCCGGCCTGAACCAGATCAACACGCAGCACCGCTTCTGCAACCTCGGCTATTGGGTTCGTCAGTCGAGACAGCTGCAGGGCTTCGCGTCGAGGTGCGTGCTGATGCTGGCGAACTTCGGGTTCGAAACGCTTGCACTCAATCGGATCGAGATTGTTATTGCGGTCGGCAATGTCGCCAGCGAGCGGGTCGCCGAAAAGTCCGGCGCGTTGCTCGAATGCGTTGCCAGGAATCGCTTGCTCATCCACGGCGTCCCGGTTCCGGCGTCGGTGTTCTCGTTGGTTCCGCAGCCAGCACATTCGCCGGTCGTCAGTGAATTCTGACATGCCCACCTCAGAAACTCTCGAGAGATTCATCGCGCGCGTCGAAGAGAATGCGCATGCCGAGGCCGTTGAAGAGTTCTATACCGCCGACTCGTCGATGCAGGAAAACCAATCGACTCCGCGAGTCGGCCGCGAGGCTCATGCAGCCAACGAGCGTCGCGTCTTGTCGCGAGTCAGGACACTGACGTCGCAATGCGTGCGACCCGTCTTCGTACATGGCGACCGGGTAATCATTCGATGGATATTCCACTTCGAATGGCTGGATGGAACCGTGACCCACATGGAAGAGCTCGCCTATCAACGCTGGGAGGGTGAACGCATTGCAGAGGAAACTTTTTTCTACGATCCTGCGCAGCGCATAAAAACCGCATGAAGGAAATCAGCGATAGAGCGCTCGCAATTCCCATAACGATCTCGAAACCAAACGGGGAGAAGATTCGATGAACTGGTTTATCACCGTCCTTAAGAAATACGCCGTCTTCGAAGGACGTGCGCGTCGACAGGAATATTGGTACTTCATTCTCGTCTATGCGCTCATCGGGATTGTCCTGTCGTTTCTCGACAGCGCGTTCGCAACGCGCGGTCTGCTGGAGGCCATCCTCGGACTGGCCCTGTTTGTCCCGACGGTCGCGGTGGGCGTTCGAAGGTTGCACGACACCGATCGCAGCGGTTGGTGGGTGCTCATCGGCCTGATTCCTTTCATCGGAGCGATCGTGCTGATCATCTTCTTCGTAATCGACAGCCAACCGGGTGCGAATCGATTCGGTCCGAATCCCAAGAGCGAGGCAGTCCAAGCAACTTGATCCGGTTCGAGCCGTGGAGCATTCATTCGAGCCGATCACGATCGAAACGCTGCGCCTTCTTCTGAGGCCGTTGATCGAAGGCGATGCGCCGGCGCTCTTCGCGATCTTCTCGGATCGAGAGACGATGTGCTTCTGGAGCACGGCGCCGTGGACCGATCCGTCCGAAGGCTTGCGTATGGTCGAACGCGATCACGAAAGCCTGCGTGAAGGCACTGCGATCCGGTTCGGAATCGAAGATCGAGAAACGGCAACGCTGATCGGGACTTGTACGTTCCACAACTGTCATCACGCCAATCGGCGTGCGGAAGTCGGCTATGCCCTGCATCGTGTCTCGCGCGGACGCGGGCTGATGCACGAGGCGCTCACCGCGCTGCTGACCTATGGCTTCACGACCCTGAACCTGCATCGCGTCGAAGCCGACATCGATCCGCGCAACCTCGCTTCCGCACGCAGCCTGGAACGGCTCGGCTTCGTGCGCGAAGGGTTGCTGCGCGAACGCTGGATCGTCGGCGGCGAGATTTCCGATACGGCGCTGTATGGGCTTTTGCGCAGCGACTGGGACGATTCAACTGCGTCAAGGTCTCGCCGATGGGATGCGGTATGATGGTCATCCAGATGACCACCTGAAACGAGGCCGAACATGGGTGCATACACCGTCGCCGAAGCCAAAACGCATCTGTCGGAAATCCTGAATCGCGTGGAAACGGGCGAACGCATTACGATCACGCGGCGAGGGAAACCTGTCGCCTCCGTTGTGCGGCCGTCGTCCAAGGCCGCGCAAACGGCTCCCGCAAACCAGATCGACTGGAAAGCGATCGCTGAATTCAGACGTACGCTGCCGCGGAGCAAGGTCGCCGCCGCCGATCTGATTCGCCAAATGCGAGATGCCGGCTTCTAGCCTCTATCTCGATACGAGCCTTCTCGTTCCGCTCTATGTCGAGGAAGCCGCCAGCGATCGGACGGGCGCATGGTTCGAGGCGCAGACGGTAGAACTCGTCGTCAGCGACTGGACTCTGGTGGAGTTCGCAAGTGCGCTGGGACTGAAGGTGCGTACGCGGCAACTCACCGCGCGGCAAGCCGATGACGCCCAGGCGAAGTTCGATGAAACTCTTTCGTCCGGCCTGCGAATTTTGCCGGTCGAGCGTTCCACTTTCGCACGCGCGCAACTGCTGTTACGGCAATACACGCTCGGCCTTCGTGCCGGCGATGCGTTGCATCTTGCGATGTGCATCGATCGGGAACCACGAATCCTGGCGACAGCCGATCGGGTGCTTTACGCCGCTGCACGAAGCCTCAGGCAAGCAGCGATTCGCGTCTCGTGATGCGCCGGCACGGACCGTTCCGAGTCGAGTCCTTCGGCGAGCGCAACCTCACCCGTTCAACCGCGAATGCGCCGGCAGCATCGCCGTCAGATAGTCCATCTGATCGGCGAGGATGTTGCGGCCCGACAGCAGGAAGTGCTCGTAGCGGCAAGGCGCGTACGGCAGATAGCGCAGAGGCATGTGCGCTTCCTCAGGCGTCTTCGCGCCCTTCTTGTGATTGCAGTAACGGCAGGCGGCGACCACGTTCATCCACGCGTCCTTGCCGCCGCGCGAGCGCGGCACTATGTGGTCGCGCGTGAGCTTGTCGCGGCCGTACTTCTCGCCGCAGAACGCGCACACGTGGCGATCGCGCTTGAACAGCAAATCGTTGCGGTCGCCCAGCGGCGGATAAGCCAGCGCTTTCGCGGCCATGATGTCCGAGCGCGCAATCGCGATGATCGGCGCGGACTCGATGATCGACTGCACGCCCATGCGGTTGTAGCCGCCGTGAAAGATCACCACCGGATCGCCGATCGACCAGGCTACTTTGCCGGTCGCGTTGTAGCTCACCGCTTCCTCGGGCGAGAGCCAGCGGAAGGGTTGACCTGCGATGTCGAGTCCGAGGACGAGTACCATGCACCGCACTGTAAAGCAAAAATCGTGACTGTTCCACGAAAGCCGCTATTCATGCGGGTTTGCGAGGGGTTTGCTCGCCAGCATGCGGTCGAACGCTCCTCGGTCACCGGTCTCGCAGCAATGACAGACTCGGGCGTTCACGCTTTCAGCAAGCCCGCGTCGCGCATCGCAGCGTGCCCGCGGCGGGCATCAGCGTGTTGCCGGGCTTGCTGTCGGCGAGGTATGCACGATCGCCGGCCCTTCGGTGAAGCGGCTGCCGTCGTCGAGTTCGAGCAGCGGCACCTGTCCGCGCGGATTGATCGCGAGATAGTCGCTGCCGTCCGGCAAGGTCTCGGTCTTGCTGTCCACCAGTACCGGGGATAAGGCATGCCCAACTCGTGCAGGGTGATCTGAACGGACAGCGAGCAGGCGGCTGGCATGTAATAGAGTTTCATCGTATCGCGTGGCGCAAAAAGAGATGCCCGCGATTCTAGGTCAGGCAGCCATGCAACACTGTGCGCGTGCACCTTTCCGATCCGTTCAATCTTCTCGTCGCCCGATGAATGGCGCGTCGTGGGTTTCCCAACGCCGCGGCTCGGCGCGGCGCGCGCGGCCTGCGCTCGCGCTCGGCATTCTCACCGGGTTGATGCTCGCTCTGGTCGTGCTGGCGATACAGACCGGCGCGGTAGCGATCTCGTGGCGCCAGATCGTCGCGGTCGCGCTGGCGCAGTTCGGCGCGGCGCTGCCCGATGACGTGACCGCGCAGACCTCGGCCGTGCTGCTTTCGATTCGGCTGCCGCGCATCGTGCTCGGCATCGCTGCGGGCGCCGGGCTGGGAGCCGCCGGTGCGGTGCTGCAAGGCGTGTTTCGCAATCCGCTGGCCGATCCGATGCTGATCGGCGTATCGAGCGGCGCGGCGCTCGCAGTCACCGCGGCCATCGTGCTGGGAGGCCCGGTGTTCGCGCGCTTCCCGACCATCGCGGCCGCGTTGACGCTGCCAATCGCCGGCTTTCTCGGCGGCCTCGCAGCGACGCTGCTCCTGTATCGGCTCTCGACGCGCGCGGGCCGCACGTCACTCACGACCATGCTGCTGGCGGGCATCGCGATCAATGCGCTCGCGTTTTCGGGCATCGGTGTGTTCACGACGATGGCGAGCAACGAACAGTTGCGCAATATCAGCTTCTGGAACTTCGGCAGCTTGAGCGGCGCGGGCCTCGAGCACGTCGGAGTGATCGCCACGATCGTCGTGATCGCCTGCATCGCGCTCGTGCGCATGAGCCCGGCGCTGAACGCGCTCCTGCTCGGCGACCGCGAAGCGCGTCATCTGGGTTTCGACACCCAGGCATTGAAGCGCAACGTGATCGCGTGGTCCGCCTTGCTGGCCGGCGTGCTCGTCGCTGCATGCGGCGTGATCGGCTTCGTCGCACTGGTCGCACCCCACGTCGTTCGGCTCTTCTGCGGGCCGGATCATCGCGTGGTGATTCCCGGCGCGGCCCTCTTGGGCGCGACGTTGCTGCTTGCCGCCGATCTGGCCGCACGCGTCGTGATCGCGCCGGCCGAACTGCCGATAGGCATCGTGACCGCGTTGCTCGGCGCGCCGTTTTTTCTGTGGCTGCTGATGCGGCACCGCGAGCATCTCGCATGAATGCTACTGCCGGGGTATTCGAGGCGCGCAGCGTGACGGTCGAGCGCGCCGGTCGCCGCATCGTCGACGACGTTTCGTTGGTCGCGCGGCCTGGAGAAGTGTTGGCGCTGATGGGCGAGAACGGCGCAGGAAAGTCGACGCTGCTCAAGGTGATGGCGGGCGATGTGGATCCCGATCGCGGCGAGGTACGGCTTAACGATCGCGCGTTGCGAGACTGGACGCCGCTGCAACAGGCTCGGCAGCGTGCGGTTCTGCCGCAGGAGTCCACGCTCGCATTCGCCCTCACTGCGCTGGAGATCGTGCTGTTAGGGCGATCGCCCTATTGCAGCGGGAACCCAGGCGCGAGCGATCGCCTCGTCGCACACGACGCGCTGCGCCGCACCGACGCGCTGCATCTGGCCGCACGCAGCGTCCCGACGTTATCGGGCGGCGAGCGCGCGCGCGTGATGCTCGCGCGCGTGATCGCGCAGGTGCTCGATGACGAATCCGATGGCGGCGTCGCCGCGCGCGCGCTGCTGCTCGACGAACCATCTGCGATGCTCGACATCGCGCATCAGCACGCGGTCTTCATGATGATTCGCGCACTGGCGCGCGCGCGAGGCATTGCGGTCGTCGCGGTTCTTCACGATCCGAATCTCGCCACGTTGTACTGCGACCGCGTGGCCTTGATGAAGCACGGGCGCCTGCTCGCATGCGGTCCCACCGACACGACCATGACCGAGGAGCTGATGACCGAATGCTTCTCGATCCCGATGCGTCGCATCCCGCATCCACTCCACGATGTCTCCCTGCTCGTCGCGGTCACCGAATCGCAGGAATCATGATGGCGGCTCTTGCTCCGGCAGCAAGCGCGGCAATCGCGCAGCTCACCGAACAGTTCGGCTTCGTCGTTGACCTCGACCGGCTGCCCACGATCGCGGGCGATGCATCTCACGCCGTCGCCAGCGCCCCATCACAACCGGCTCGCGACGCACTTCACGATCCCGTGCCTCTCCTCGTCGCACCATCCGATCCGTTCGAAGCGATCGAGAAGCTTGCGCAGTTGCACGCTCGAGGCATCCTCGGCGACGAAGAATTCGCGGCGAAGAAGGCCGAGTTGCTCAAGCGCATCTGATCTGCGCGTCCGCTCGGCCCGATAAGAGGAGAATTCGGCACGACGATGAAAGCGCTCAGCCTCAAGAGTCGATTTGCCTTCGCGATGTCATGCGTGGTGCTGCTCTTTGTCGCGAGCCTTGCGGCAATCACATTGAGCAACGCGCGAAAGGACCTGTTCACGGTCATCACGGGCCAGCAACTTTCGCTGGTGGCGCGCGCCGGCGACGATCTCGACGGCAAGCTCAAGCTGGCGATGGACGCACTGATGGCTGTCGCGACCACGATCCCGCCGGCCTCGCTGGACAGCACGGTGCACATGCGCTCGCTGTTGACGGAGCGGCCGGCGCTTCGTTCCGTTTTCGACGATGTCCAGATCATTAGCCCCGACGGCATCATCCGTGCCGACGCGCCGCCGATCGATCAACGCATCGGCCTGAACGTGGGATCGCGCGCCTGGTTCCAGCGCGTGCTCCGGACAGGCCAGCCGACCATTTCGGAACCGATCCCTCGCAAGCTGGACGGCGAGCCGATCGTCAGCTTCGCCGCGCCCATAAAGAATCCGGATGGCACGATCGCCGCCGTCCTGGTCGGCATCATGCGCTTGAACATGCCCAACTTCATCGGCCATCTCGGTTCGACCAGAATCGGTCGCAGCGGCTATTTCGAGGTGATCTCGACGCGGCCCAAACCGCAATTCGTGGTGCACCCCGATCCCGCCCGCGTCTTGCAAGAGCTTTCGGCAACGGAGCGCCGCGCGTTGTCCGCCGCGCTCGATAGCGGAGCCTTGGGCAGCTCGCTCGGCACGCTCGATGGAGGCAGTGAGGCGCTGATCAGCCATCGGCCGCTGGCGATGACCAACTGGATACTCGTCGCGGTCCTGCCGTCGGAAGAAGCATTCGGTTTGATCGAGGCGGCAAGGGAACGCAGCATTGCGATCACGGCATTGAGCGCGCTGGTGCTGCTCCCGCTGATCTGGTTGTTGGCGTGGGGGATGCTGAAGCCATTGACCAGACTGCGCGATCAGATCGATCGACTGGCGCTGCGGCCGGACACCCATGCACGCGTCGTCACAGGCCGCAACGACGAGACCGGTCAACTGGCTCACGCATTCAATCGCCTGCTCGAGCAACAGGCGGCTCTGGAAGCAGCGCGACTCGCGAGCGAGCACGAACGTGCGCAGCTCGCGCTGATCCTCGAGACCGGTCGCGACTTCGTCGCGACGACCGATACGAAAGGGCGGGTTACGTATATCAACGCGTCGGGTCGCGTCGCGCGCGGTCTGGGCAGCGAACAGGATGTGCGTGGAACGACGATCGCCGACCACTACCCGCCCTGGGTGGTCGAGATCATCGAGCGCGTGGCAGTGCCGGCCGCGCTCGCCGGCGGAATCTGGGTGGGCGAGACCGCCATCATCGGAGCGGACGGCGCCGATATCCCGATCGATCACATGTTGATCGCCCATCGCGGCGCGAGTGGTCGTGTGGAATTCTTTTCGAGCACGATGCACGACATCACCCATGCCAAGGCGGCCACGATCGCGATCCGGCAAAGCGAAGCGCGTATGGCCTCGATTGCCGATTCATTGCCGATGCTGGTGGCTTTCATGGATCGCGATCTCCGATTCCGATTCGTCAACAGCAGCTACGAGGAATTCTTCGGCCGGCCGCGCTCCGAAATCATCGGCAAGACGCTCGAGGAGGTCACGTCCGCCGACGTCGCGGCGTCGTACGAACCGTACTTCAGCCGCGCCGCAGAGGGGGAGACGGTGGTCTTCGAACGCCAGGCTACCCGCAAGGAACAGGTTCATCTGAACGTCAAGATCATTCCGCAATTCGACGAAGGGCGAGGTGTGATCGGCTTTCACGTCATCCATCAGGACGTGACCGAGGTCAAGCGCGAGCAGCAACGCCTCTCGCGCCTGGCCTCGATCGATACGCTTACCGGGCTGGTCAACCGGGCGGGCTTCGAGACCGCGTTGGGCGAAGCCATTGGCCGCAGCAACGTGTCGGGCGATGCGATGGCGCTCTTCTATCTCGATGTCGATGGGTTCAAGCAAGTCAACGACATACACGGTCATCCAAATGGCGATGCGCTGCTTCGCGCGTTCGGGGCGCGGCTTGCCCACGCGGTCCGAGCGACCGACGTCGTCGCGCGGATCGGCGGCGACGAATTCGTGGTCGTCGCAGAAAATCTGCGCAGCATCGCCGACGTGCGGTCGATCTCCGAAAAGATTCTTCGCAAGACGCGGCGGCCATTCGACGTCAACGGCATCCGCCTGTCGATCACGACCAGCATCGGCGTCGCGGTCTTCGGCGGCGAACCGATCACGCCGGACGACTTGATCGAACGCGCCGACGCGGCGATGTATCGCGCAAAGAAAGCCGGGCGTGATCGCTACGATCTGGAAACGGGTCCGGCCTTATCGCAAGACGCAATGGCGTGAGCTAGGTGCGTGAGTGCGCGGTCAGGGTCGCCTCGACCTGGTTGCCGGGGACCGGTTCGCAAATGAAATAACCCTGCGCGAACTGCACTCCCAGGCCCCGCAGTTCACTCAGCTCTGTCGCGGTCTCGACACCCTCGGCGACGATTTCGCAATCGCTCTGTCGGCCGAATTCGATCAATGCGGCGGCCAGGGCGCGGCGCTTGCGATCGATGTCGATGTGGCGGGTGATGCTCAGGTCGAGCTTGATGAACTCCGGCGCGACGTTGAGGATGTGCGCCATGCTTGCATAGCCGGCGCCCGCGTCATCGATCGCGACGCGCGCGCCTTGTTCGCGCAGCGGGCGCAGGGCCTGGTTGAGAGCCGCATCGACGCGAGCGCGCGCAGTCCGTTGCGAATCGCCTGCAGCTCGAGCGCCGACCCCTTGCCGACTTCGGCGGCTTCGGAGAACCAGAGTGCGGGACCACGCCGGGTGTTGTCGTCCGACCCGAGTTCGAATCGCGCCAGACATTCGAGGCCGACCACGCGCGCGCGCCCCTCGAGCGCGATCATCGGCTGATAGACCATGGCCGGTTGATTCTGAGCGAGCGCGGCTGCGATGCGATCGGCTTTCTCGTTGCGCAGTGTGTTGGCTTCGAGTTCCTGATCGATCTGATGGGCGGCCACGTCTGCGAACGCGCGCATGAAATGAAGGTCGCGCCGGGTGAGCGTCAAGTCGGGATAAAAGCTGAAGCAGCAGAACGTGCCGTACACGCGACCGTTGCGCAATCGAATCGGCACGCTCAGATGCGAGCCGATCGGCGCGATGGTCGTCATCGGCAGGGCCATCGCCTCGGGGACTCGCGCGGTATCGACGATCAATTGGGGCAGCCGGCCTTCGACCACGCGCAGGCAATAGTCGTCGTCGAGCGGACGCGCTTCGCCGACCCGCAGCAGCGTCTGTTCCTGTCGCGAATCGACGTATCGAAAGTATCGCTGTTCGCCCACGAACTCGGACACGAAAGCGATATCCATACCCAGATGCGCGCGTACCGCCTGGAGGATGGCCGCGACGCTGCGCACCGTCGGATCGGACAGCACCTTGCCGATGTCGGCCAGGCTGTCCGCACTGATGTCGTCTGCGATGACCTTCATGCCTCGAACGCGCCCCCCGAGCCTTCGGCGAGCGTCGTGCCTCTCCCTGTCTTCATTCGGGCCGCGCCGAGCAACGCGCCGTAGCTTGCTAGCACATATCGTAGGTCACGGCCGATCGCCAAGAACAATAGAACCCCCCGGCCAGCCAGACGGCCGCCTGCATCGCTCGACCTCAGGGATACACCGATGCGCTTGCTGCGAGCTTTGCCGCGACGATCTCGCGCAGCTCGCGCTTCATGATCTTGCCGACCGGGCTGATCGGAAACTGATTCATGACTTCGAGGCGCTCGGGCAGCTTGAACGACGCGATCTGCTTGGTCCGAAGAAAAGTCGTCAACTCTTCGAGCGTCAACGTCTCGCCGGGTTTGGTGATCACGCACGCGCACGCCTTCTCGCCGAACACCGGGTCGGGCATCGCGACCAGCACCACGGTCTTCACCTTGGGGTGCGAGAAGATCAGGTTCTCGACTTCTTCACAACCGATCTTCTCGCCGCCGCGATTGATGAGGTCCTTGCGGCGGCCTTCGGTGTAGACGTTGCGGCCGCGCTTTCTGACGATGTCGCCCATGCGATAGAAACCGTCGGTGGTGAATGCCTCGCGATTTTTCTCGGGCGCGTTGTAGTAGCCGCGAATCGTGTACGGCCCGCGCGTGAGCAGTTCGCCCGACTCGCCGTCGGCGACTTCGCGATCGGTGTCGTCGAGCACCTTGATTTCGTCGAAGTCGGACACCGGCGCGCCGGAGCTTTCGAGAAGAACATCGTCGGCGTCATCGAGTCGCGTCATGTTGATCAAGCCCTCGGCGGTGCCGTAGATCTCCTGCGGCGTGCAGCCGAAGCGCTCGCGCAGGCGCGCGCGCAGTTCGGGCGGCAGGCGCGCGCCGCCGTTTTGCACGACCTTCAACGACGACAGGTCGAAGCGTTTCGGCACGTCGCTGTTAAGCCAGTTCGAGATCAACGGTACGGCCGCCGCGATCACGCTCACGCGCTCGCACTCCACCAACGAGAAGATTGCTTCGGTATCGGTCGACGGTGCGATCACGACCGTGCCTCCGTAGTAGAACGTCGCGAGCATGCCGGGCGACGCGAGGTTGTAGTTGTGACCGAGCGGTAATATCGGCATGAAGACCGTGTCGGGTCCGAAGTGCGCTGCGGCTCCGCACAGGCGTGCGTTGAGCACGTAGTCGTTGTGGGTGCGCGGGATGAGCTTCGACATCGAGGTGGTGCCGCCAGACAGCAGCATGGTGCTGACCGCGATCGGATCGACGCGAATATTCTTCAACGAGGCTTCGGCATCTGCCAGCGCGCCTTGATCGAACGCGCCGATCAAACTTTGCAGCGACACCTGCCCCGCTTCTGCGACGCCCGCGACGATCACGTGCGCGAGCAGTGGAAACTCGGCCGTCATCTCGGCCGCCATCGTCCGGTAGTCGAAGCCGCCGATCACGTCGGCGATCACATACGCGACCGCACCCGATGCCCGAATGAAGTGGCGCACCTCGGCGTGTCGATGCGCACGCAGCGCCATCACCGGTATCGCGCCGATGCGATTCAGTGCGAGATAGAGGGTGACGAACTCGGCGATGTTGGGCAACTGCACGACCACGCGATCGTCTGCGCGCAAGCCGCCCGCATGCAGCGCGATGGCGAGGCGATCGACGTCGGACGTCAACGCCGCATACGTGATGTGACGATCGCCCGCGACGATCGCGGTCTTGTGCGGGGTCCGCCTTGCAGTGCGCTCGACCATCGCGGTGACCGTAAGGCCTTCCCACAAGCCGGCCTCGCGATAGCGCGTCACGAATTCTTCGGGCCAGGGGACGATACCTTCAAGCATGGGGGTCTCTTCCAGTCTGTCATTCCGAGTCCCGCAAATGGGGATGCAACCTCTCATACGCACGCGCGAGTTCGGGATCGCGCTTCTTCACATTCGCATGATCGACACGCCCGCTTCTGGTCACGTAATCGTAGGCAAATGAAATTGGATCGAGCGCGAGCTTCGGTCCGAGATTCTCGTACCACTCGGTGCTCTTGATCGCGGCTTTCTGCAGCGCGTCGGACCCCGGCTGGCGGATGCGCACGAACTCGTCGAGCATCGCGGGCACGTCGCCGCCGCAGGTCTTGTACGCGTCAAAAAGCGCGATTGAATCCTGCATCGCGAGGCGCGTGCCCGAGCCCACCGATGGATGCCCGGTGCGCAGCGCATCGCCGAGCAGCACAATGCGGTCGTGATGCCAGCGCTCGTTCTTGACGATCGTGTAGCGAAACCAGTTGGAACGATTCGACAACAGCGCGTGACCCTGCAGATCCTCGGCGAAGACCTGTTCGCAATAGGCCAGGCTGTCGGCTTCGCTCATGCGGGCCAGCCCTGACTTCGCGAACGTCGCGGGATCGCACTCGACCAGAAAGGTGCTGTGCGTGCGGCTGAACCGATAGGTGTGCGCGATCAATAGACCCTCGTCGTTCTGCCGGAAGATCAGCGACAGCGCATCGAAGAGCCGGGTCGTGCCGTACCACGCAAGCAGGTTGGGCCGCTCGTCCAGCGTCGAGTGAAAGTGTTCGCGGAGCCGCGTGCGGATCGCGCTGTTGGAGCCGTCGGCAGCCACGATCAGATCGCAGGGGCCGACTTCGGCGGGGTCGTCGATGCGACGGTCGAACACGATCTCGACGCCGACCTCGCGGCATTGCGCGTGCAGCGCCTTGAGAAGATCGATGCGCGCCATGCGATGAAAGGTGTTGTGCGCAAGCGTGACGCGAACCCCTCGATGCACGACCGCCATCTCGTCGAAGACTTCCTGGTTCGCGGTCATCGCGTCGTACAACTCGGGCGCGATCTCGCGCACGAACGAGAGCGCGACATCGGAGAACACCACGCCCCAGCCGTAGGTCGCGTCCTCGGGATCGCGCTCGTAGACGCGGATGTCGTGACGCGCATCGTCGCGCTTCATCAGGTAGGCGTAGAAGAGCCCCGCTGGCCCGCCGCCGACGATGCGAATTTTCATTTCGGTTCCCTCAACTCGCCACGAAACTCCATCCCATCACTCCGGTCGCGGCGGCCATCGCAAGGGTCGCGGCCCACCCGAAGATCCTGCCGCGCATCGTGAGCGGAAAATCTCCCATCACCTTCCGGCTCGATGCGACCAGCATCAGCACGACCATGATCGGCACCGAGATCAGCGCATTGATCACCGCCGACCAGTAGAGCGTGCGGATCGGATCGAGGCCGATCGCGCTGATGACGATGCCCAGCACGATCGCTGCCGCGATCACGAGGTAGAACGCCTTTGCGTGTCCGAAGGTTCGATCCAGTCCCATGCGCCAGCCGAACACGCTGGCGATCGCGTAGGCGGCCGATCCGCCGAGCACGGGAATCGCGAGCAGGCCGGTGCCGATGATGCCCAGCGCGAACAGGAAGAAGCCCGCGTCGCCGGCGATCGGCCGCAGTGCATCGGCGGCCTCGGTCGTCGAGGCGATCTGCGTGATGCCGTGGACATGGAGCGTGGCCGCAGTGGCGACGATCATGAAGAAGGCGATCGCATTCGAAAAGCCCATGCCGACAATCGTGTCGATCTTCAGTCTGCGGAACTGCGCCGGCGCCTGTTCGGGCGCGCGCCGCAGCGGCTTGTCGCTGCTAATGCGTCTGATCTCTTCGACTTCCTCGGCGGCTTGCCAGAAGAACAGGTAGGGACTGATGGTGGTGCCGAGGATCGCGACGATGGTCGTTGCGTAGTCTTTCGACCAGGTCACATCCGGCCAGACGGCCGAACGCAACACGGCAGGCCAGTCGAGACGCACGGTGAACGCGACGCCCACATAGGCGAGCAGGGCCAGCGTGAGCCATTTGAGAACGGTGACGTAGCGGCGATACGGAACGACTACCAGCGCGATCAAAGAGAGCACGCCGAAGGCCGCCGCATACCAGACTTCCTTGCCACCCAATACCAGCGCGGCGACGTCGCCCATCGCGTTCAGATCCGCGCCGAGGTTGATGACGTTCGCTATCGTGAGAAGACCGACCAGCACAGCCACGACCCAGGCGGGACACAGGAGCCGGAAGTTTTCTGCGAGGCCCTTGCCGGTGACGCGGCCGATGCGCGCGCTCGCGAGCTGGATTCCCACCATCAGCGGGAACGTCAGGATCACCGACCACAAGACGTTGTAGCCGAACTGCGCGCCGCCCTGCGAATAGGTCGCGATGCCGCTCGGGTCGTCGTCGGCCGCGCCGGTGATGAGGCCGGGGCCTAGCTTCTTCCACCAGGGCGTGGAGGCGCGCGGACTTTTGCCGCTCTTGTGTTGCGCGCTCATGGCGACTTGCCGATGCATTCGTCTTCGCGCTTCTTGTTACGCAGGTACAGCCATTGACCGATCGATGCGATGGCAAGAAGAAAAACATTGCTGACTACGAAGACGATGTTGTCGAGCAGGTAGCTGTACACGACGAAGCCCAGCGAGGCCGCGAATTGGCCGATGAACAACCAGCGCGACATGCCGGCGGTACTGCCTTCCTTCCACTGCGTGTACGCCTGCCGCCCGACCGTGATGACGAGGATCGCGGTGCTGCACCAGCCGATAAGGTCGGTCCACATGGAGGAGGTCCGTGATGGTGATTCTTTGCGTCGCGACGAATCTTATCCGCTGCGGTGGCGGAGGGGCGATGAGATCGCTCGCAGCTTGCGGCGACCCCATCGATCCCGTGAGTGCAGCGGCGAGTCAATCGGCCGGGAACGCAAGAGCCTCTCGCGTGGCCAGGGCTCTCGCGCGACGTCCCATCACGATGTGGAGCGGCAAGATCAACGCGACCGAAAGCCCCACGATCCAATGAAACGCGCTGGCGAACTCGTGGACGCTTTCGGAACTCGCGTAATACAGGAGCCACGCGGTGACGATCGACACCCCGAGCACGCTTGCGATGAGGCAGCCGGTCCATCGATTGCGCTTAACCGCCCAAGCACGCGGCACGTGCGATGCGAACACGCCGCCATAGGTGATCAAGGCGACCATCGCGATCGCGCCATGCGCAGCCAGCAGCGGATGGGAAAGTGGATGCGGCCCGACGATATCGGGACGGCCGAGAGCGAAGAAGTCGAGCGCGAGCCATGCGAGGCCGGTGACGATCAAGAGGCCGGTCGACAACCAGGTGAGCCAGCGATGCCAGACCCGCAAGCGGATCGCATCGATCGGGGCGGCGGGCCTAAGCATGGTTTGAGTCGAGCACGATGGCGCTTGCACGGTAGTACGCAAGAAGCGGCGCAAGCAGCGGATGGGCCGCGGCACCGCGCAAGGCAACGACCTTGGTGAGCGCATCGGCATACACGCATTGCGGGGCGATCACGCAGATCGTTGCGCCGCGATCGAACGCGGCGCGATCCACATGGCGTGCGTGCATGCCGCAGTGAAGCGCGTCGCACTCTTCGATCGATGAAGTAGCGACCGCGAAAGCATCAAGCTCCACAAGCGGATGCCGCGTGCCGGGTTCGAACGGATCGCGCACCTCGATGCGATAGGACTCGTCTCCGAACACCGCGATGTCGCCACCGGCATTCACGCAGGCGCCGGCTGCGCCTGCATCGCGGACCGCGCGAAGTGCGACATCGACCGCATAGCCTTTCGCGATGCCGCCGAGGTCGATCGCGAGAGGGCTGCGCTTGATGACTTCGCCTTCGCGCGACAGATCGAGGTCGCGCTGGGAGGACGGTGCGCCGCAGGTGTCGACAGCGCAGTCGAACAGTCCATCCGAGCGAACATGCAAGTCATCGGCGATGCGCAGAACATTCCACGTGGCCTCGCACACGCGGACGGCTACATCGACCGGCGCGCGATTGATGCGGTCCACATCGCTTCTAGCAATCTGCGGACTCATCGCACGATGCACGTGCGCGATCGCGGCGAACCCGGCGGCTATTGCGCGATGCGCCAGATCGATGTCGCGATGACGTACGGTGATCTCGACGAACGTGCCGAGCCACGGCTGCGAGCGGCGCACCAAGTCCGGCATCAGGTCCGGCGGCGCTTGCGGCATCGCGTCGCGCATCACGTTTTCTCGTTTCGCAGCCAGGCATCGATCGCGACGATGCGGCGCACGCCGTCGGTGACGTGTCGCGACGACAGAGTCGCCCCGCTGATATTGGCGATGTCGTCGTTGAGCGCGAGCGGCGACGCCGCGCGCTTGCCGATGAACTGCGCGCGCCAACGCGGGTCGCGCACTTCGTAGCCATGCGATTCGCGATACGCGAGAATCTCGACCTGCTTGACCGCACCGTCGGAAGTGATTGCGACCGCGTAGGTGATGAGTTCGGATTTGCCGATCACTTCGTCTACATAGACGCGACCGAGCGAACGCTGATCGGCCTCGGCGCGAAACAACAGGAACTGCCGCGCCTGGCTCGTGGCATGCGTGCTCGCGTCGATCGCGCGCAGTTGTTCGAGTGTGATCTTCGGCCGTTCGAGTATGAAGTTCGAAGCCGATGGAAACATCAGTCGCTGCGCCGCCTCGACCGTCAGATACTCGACGGCAAAGGCGTTACTCGCGGCCGCGACCGCAAGAGTCGCGAGGGGAAACGACGAAAGCAGAAAGCGATTGGTCATGGGGTCAAGGCGAACGCGATCGGAACGCGCCGTTAGAACGCATACCCGAGTCCGAGGTTGTAGCGGTCGCGCGATGAATCGACCTTGAACTTCTGGTAGTCGGCCTTGAAGACCACGTTGGGATTCAGGCGATACGAAAGCCCGACGGTCGCGACGCGTTCGGTGGGTGTCGGATCGAAGCCGAGTCCGGCGGGCAAGTCATCAACTTTCGACGCGGTGTTGAAGCGCTCGTAGCGAACGAAGGGCGACACCGACGACTCGCCGTTGCTCCACACCGTATAGGCACTTTGTAGATACCAGCCGAAGAATTCCTTCGGCACCGGCGTGGGGTCGCCGACGAACGTGAGATTGAGATCGCGCGTGCCGCTGATCGTGCCCTTCGCATAGACAGCCGAGAGGTCCCATCGGCCCGGCGTCCAGCGGGCGTGGCCGTCCCACAGTGTCACGCGCGCATCGCGCGCTGCGAAGTCGGGCTGGCCGTGGCCGACGCGGCCGCTGAAGATCGATGCGCCGACCAGCAGCGACGGGATGCCTTTGTAGTCGAGAGCCAGATAGCTGGATAGATTGCGCGCGCGCGCCTTCTGCCCTTCCTGATGAATGCTGCCCAGAGGCGAGTCGCGGCCGTCGCTCGACGTCGCATCCCACTTGTTCAGATCGAAGCCGCTGGTGATGCCGACGTTCCATTCGAGACCGCGTGCGAATCCGCTGGCCGGCGTGCCGACGATGCCAACGCCGACTTCGCGCCACGTCGTTGGAATGATCGCAGTCTCGACGAAGTTGCGCTCGACGCCGTAGTACGCAGTGGGTTCGTGATTGCGATTGATCAGGCCAGCGGGAATCAGGAAGAGGCCGGTCTGCAAGCCGATGTCAGACGTCAGCTGATGCGCGATGTAGAGCTGCTCAAGCGCGACTTCGCCTTGGTCTTTGCTTGACACCACCGCATGCTCGACCTCGAGCTCCATGTTCAGGCGCGTCTTGTCGGTGAAGCGATGAGTGAGGCCGAGCACCGCGCGGCGCACGTCGACTTGCGCGTCGGCCGAGTTCTTGCGCGGACGGTTGTAGTTGACTTCGCCATAGCCGGAAAAGACGGTCGCGGGTTCGGACGTTGCAGCCTTCGCATCGGATGCAGTCAGCGAGGCGTACGCAGACGGGTTTGGCGCATTCGCATCGACTGCCTGCGGAGCCACTGATTGCGCGGGTGCGCGAGCAGCGGCAGGTTGTTGCGCGGCCTGCTCGGTCTTCATGCGCTGGACTTCGGCACGCAAGCCGTCGATTTCGCGCTGCATGCGATCGAGTTGTGTTGCGACTGCGGCGGAAACTTCGGCCTCGGTCGCGAAGGCCGGCGCGGCCATGGCCGCCAACATCAGTGCGGCGCAGATTTTTTTCATGTTCGCAGGCATGGTGGGGATCACGGCTTGTATCCGTGGGGTTTAAGAAATGAAACGATGGAAACAATCGTTGTTAAAGAGTGTTCGCGATCGATCTCGCGGAGAACACCTTGGATCGAATGCAAACGAGAATGATTCGCAATCTTATATGAACATTGGATTTCCGCAAATTTGTTTTATCGGAAACATCGAGCCGCGTTATTGCGGAGCTGCGGAAAAATATCCCAAGATTCTGCTCGAATCCTCGGAACACGATCTGATGCTGGTCATTGGCATCGGCAACGGCTACCCGTCGGCCGACGCTAGATGCACTAGTTCGCCTTGATTGACCAGATTGCGGTACGAGAGCCAACCCCGTATGCCGTCTTCTCCGGCGACGAAGCTTGCGTGAGTGCGTGCATCGTCATTTCGGCAGCGCGCTGGTCTACAATTGTTTGAAGGCTCGACGAATTGCCTCATCGTATGCTGGCATGGGAGGTCGGAATGGATCGGCGCTCATCGTTTTCTGTTCGCTTGCCAACGCTGCTCTTGTGCACGGTATTTGCCGCGCAATCGGGCCAGGCTGCCAGCGACGTACAGCCGCCTCCTTCACCGGCGCCCGCGGAGACGTCCTCGGGCGGCGGGAGCAACTGGGTTCCCTGGGCAATCGGCTTGGGGGCACTCGCCATCACCGCTGCAGCAGTCGCTTCGAACGCCAGAAAAAAGGGAGCCGTGGTCAGCGACCAGGGCTTGCTGGAGAACGGCCCGCGCTTCCCCGATTCCTTCGGCGTCGGCGTATTCGCGGTTCAGGGATATGTCGGAAGCGGCTGGCCCGTCGTCATCGATTTTGTTTCGCAGCCTGGCACCTGCACGACCCTGGAAATAAGCGTCGACGACCAACTACTGTCCAGCGAGCCTCTCGATTGGGAGGGTCGAGGCGGCCGGCAGTACAAGCGGATCGATCTTCCCCCCACCAAGGAGAGACGTGCCCCGACATTTCGAACTCGCAATGACGAGAGAGTCGCCATGTATGTCATCCACTCCCGAAGTCCGGCGTGCGGGCAGCCCGGCCCTCGAAAAGCCGAGGCGATCGAAGTCTATGGAATCGGCGCCGGGCCGCGTGCCGTTGGGTCGGTGGCCATCGACAATCTCAGCTTCGGACCCGCGCGACCGCGCTTTCCGACAGAACAGGTCGCGATGAGTTACGAGGCGAAGAACCCGTTCAACCATGCCGCGGTCGAGATCCTTCGCTACGACCTGACGACGCCCGGCGTCATCAACGTTCAACGCGTCAAGGCCAGCCGTACCGACTCGGTTCAAGTCGGCCCGAACTCGGGCGGTGCCTGGAATGGCATGAGCGACACCGGTGTCCGTTCAAGCGGTGTGCATCGCCTGCAAGTCCGCGGCTGGTACTCGGAGAACGACCGGAGTTGGGTCGGCGCCATTTCTCCCACTTCGGTCCAGGTAGCGCCGTAGGTGGAAAACGCGTCCGCCGCGGTTCTCTCGACACAGCGATCAGCGGCAATCAGGCAAAAAATCGCCGCGGGCGTGGTTCTCGCGGCCGCGGCCTTGTTGTTCTATTACGTGACCCACCTGCCCCTCGCGGTCGATGTAACGGGCCGCAACTGGAAGGCGGCGGTGGTCGATGAAATCGTCCTCAGTCCAGTCGGGGCGGGGCGGCAGCCGCTGATCTCGGTCGAGGGAATCGACAACGAAGGCGTCGACGTACGCTTCGAGGAAGCGCGTTTGCAGGACGAGGGTGCGCAGATGCTGCGGTCCGATTTCAAGCTCGACCTTCCGGAGACGCAAGGTCGGATCGACTGGCTCACGGCGAAGAAAGGTAGCGGACATACAACCGTCGACGTCTCCGTCGAGGCCCTGCAGGGAACACCCGAAGTGCGCATCGCGCATATCGGCGAAGGAGCCCATCCGGGCCTGCGATTCTCGGCGAGCAAGGCGACATTGATCGTGCAACTCGCAGTGATCATGGGCGACTCGAGCACACCACCGGAACAAAAGAATCTGCAGATCGCGAAAGGGCCCGTGCTGCGCATCCCCGGCGCAATCCCCATCACCGTCATCGTTGCGGAGGGACGCACGTTCGCCATCACCTTCCCTGTGGAAAAGCCGGGTTCGACGCTGCATCTGGGAGCCGCCGACGAGCTTCACGGTGTTGCCGGTCTGCCGCTGCGGTATCTGGGCATACGCAGATCGGGAAGCCAGTCGTATGGCGCCTACGCCTGCGGCGCAAGGTCGGACGACCGGTTCTGGGAGCCGCGCCGTTTGCGCGTCGCGGACTGCACGGCCGATCCGAACTTGCGCGCGATCAAGTTCGAGCTCGCTTCGGATGCGATGTCGGTCGCTCTCGCCGGGACCGCGTTCGTTTCAGCGGATGGCGTGTTCGAAACCGATGACTGGTTCAGTATCATCGAGAAGAACAAACCGCTCGCCGCGTTCTCGGCACTGGTTTTCGCCGCGCTGGCGAAGTGGGTCTGGGGAACGTTTTTTCCGAGTGGCGACGGAAAAAAGGAGAGTGCCGGGCGAATTCGCAAGCCTCGATGAGCTTCCTGACTTTCTGAATGATGGTGGCGTCCCCAGGGGGAGTAGCCGCTATTTCCACCCTCATCGCCAATAGTTTTGCGAAGGTCGCGTGACCGAAGGATACCGTTTGGCACCGTTCACTCACGTCGAAGGTTGGTGACAACGCACGTCGCTGCGCAGCACGTTCGTGCAACAGTCGCCGCCAAGTTCGAAAAAACCTACAACCATCAGCCCCGCATGCAACCGAGCACCTAACCCAACTTGATCTATGTAAGGGCGTGCATCGCATGCACCACGCCGCCAGCGCCCAATTCTGTTTCCGGCTTCATCGTACCCGCGTAGTAATCAGGCGCCAAATCAACGGGGAGCGGGGCAACTCCAACTTCCTGCGCTCCTTGCGCGCGAGCGGCGTCGGCCGGAACATTGCACAAGAGCCTCGCTGCCCACATGGGATAGAGTCCACTTATCGCCGTGTTCAAATTTCCGGGACGAACTCTGACGAGTACTCGGCGTTATCGCTGCGGGTTGTTCAGGGGCAGACTTCATCGAAGCATTTGAAAAAAAACTTCACCAAAGGCTGGCTCGTCGACGACTGCTCGGAACAGACACGGATGCGTTCGGCGTTCAGAGATACGCCGCCGCGGCTTCGCTCTCGAAGCGGTCGGGAGAACCCTCCCACACCAGTCGCGCGTGATCGATCACGTAGACGCGGTCCGCGTGCGGCAGCGCGAACGTCACGTTTTGCTCGGCGAGCAGCACGCTGATCGACGTGGTCGCGCGCAGCTTCTCGAGCGCCTTCGACAGGGTCTCGAGGATGACGGGGGCGAGTCCGAGCGTCGGTTCGTCGAGCATCAGCAGCTTCGGCTTCATCATCAGCGCGCGTGCGATCGCGAGCATCTGCTGTTCGCCGCCCGACAGCGTGCGCGAAATCTGTGTCTGACGATCGCGCAAGATGGGGAAGAGCTCGAACATCCACGCGCAGCGCTCTTCGCGCTCTTCATCGGAGAGCGCATAGCCGCCGAGGTCGAGATTCTCGCGCACGCTCATGTCGCCGAACAGTTCGCGCGTCTCGGGACACTGCACGACGCCGCCGCGCGCGATCGACGCCGCGCTCCTGTCCGCGAGCGCTTCGCCGCAGAAGCGCAGCGAGCCGCTATGGGGGACGAGCCCCGAGATCGCGTTGAAGAGTGTGGTCTTGCCGGCGCCGTTGAGGCCGACGAGCGACACGAACTCACCCTCCCCGACGACCAGCGAAATGTCGTCGAGCGCGAGCGCCTTGCCGTAGCGCACCGATACGCGACCGACTTCCAGCGCGCAGGGACGCTTCGCGTCGGTCCCCTCGCGCGTCACGCGGCCGAGCGCACCGCCGAGATAGACGCGACGGACGGTTTCGTTCGCCATGACCTCGGCCGCGCTACCTTCGGCGATGCGTTCGCCAAGGTACATCGCGAGCACGCGATCGACGAGCGCGGACACGCTCTTCACATTGTGGTCGACGAGCAGCACCGCGCGGCCTTCGGCGCGAAAACCGTGGATCAGTTCGGAGAAGGTCGCGACCTCGGAGGCGGTTAGTCCCGCGAACGGTTCGTCGATAAGCACCACGCGGGGATGCCGCGCGATGGCCTTCGCGAGTTCGAGTCGTCGCAGGTCCGCGAACGGCAACGTCGGCGGCCGGCGATCGATGACGTGTCCGAGGCCGACACGCTCCGCGACTTCGCGCGCGCGGTCGTCGATCTCGCGACCCGCGAAGACCTGTGTGAGCCGATCGGGGATCAGTGCGACCTTGATGTTCTCGAGGACGGTCTGACGGTTGAGCGGCCGCGAATGCTGGAACACGAGGCCGATGCCGAGTCGCGCGATCTTGTGCGATGGCAGGCCGACGATCTCGACGCCCTCGAGTCGAACCGAACCCGAAGTCGGCCGCTCGACGCCCATGATCGACTTCATCGCGGTCGACTTGCCGGACCCGTTCGGTCCGATCAGTCCGAGGATCTCGCCGGGACGGATGAAGAAGCTCAGCTCCTTGACCGCGACCAGACCGCCGAAGCGCTTCGTCAGCTTCGTCACCTCGAGCATCGCGGGCGGGACGACGACCTCAGCCACGACCAGCCCGTCCGCGCAGCATCCCGAGGAAACCCTCGGGGAAGAACAGGATCACCAGTAGCGCGAAGACCGACACGATCAGCGTCGAGAGTTCGCCGAGCGGCCGCAGCAGTTCACCCGCGCCGATCAGGAAGATCGCTCCAATCGCGGCGCCGATCACCGTGCGTCGTCCACCGAGTACCGCGGCGATGATGACCTGCACGCCGACCGCGAGATCGACGAAGGTCCCGACGGACAGCGTGCCCATATAGAACGTCATCAGCGAACCTGCGAGACCGGAGAAGAACGCACTGACGATGAACGCGGCGAGCTTGTGCTTGGCGACGTTGAAGCCGAGCGCGCCGGCCTGCACGGGGTCCTGTCCGCTAGCCTGCAGCACGAGCCCGATCGGCGAGCGCGACAGGCCGAACAGGATCGCGCCGCTGATCGTCATGAAGCCGAACGCGATCCAGTAGTTCACGCTCGCCTTCACGGACAACACGTCGGGCACCGACAGGCCGATCTCGCCGCCAGTCAGGTCCGCGAAGACGACGATGAAGTTCTGCAGCATCAGCACCGCGACCAGCGTCGTGAGTCCGAAGTACGGGCCGCGCACGCGCAGGGCGGGCAACGCAAGCACGACGCCGCCGATTACCGCCGCGGCGGCGCCGGCAACCACACAGATCCAGATCGAGATTTCGGGAGCGAAGCGCGCGTCGAGGATGCCTGCGGTGTACGCGCCGACCCCGATCAGGAACGTCGGGCCGAAGTTGACCTCGCCCGCGAAGCCGAACAGAAGGTCCCACGCCATCGCGAAAACCGCGGTGTAGAACGCGACCGTCAGAAGGCCGAGGATGTAGCCGGACGACGAGACCAACGGCAGGCACGCGCCGAGCACGAGGACGACGAACGCGGCGATGAAGCCGCGCGACGACATCAGGCGCTTCATGCGGTGCGACGTCCGAACAGTCCGCTCGGTCGCACGTACATCACGATCACGAGCAGCAGCAGCGACGGGATCGTGCGATACGCGGGCGAGATCAGGTATGCGGTGAGCGTCTCGAGATAGCCGACGACGAAGGCTGCGGCCAGCGAGCCCGATACGCTTCCAAGTCCGCCCAGCACGACGATCGAGAACGCGCTCGCCGTCAGCGGACCGACGCTGTACGAACTCACGCCGAGGAACATGCCGAGCAGGATGCCGGCGGTGCCCGCAAGTAGACCGTAGACCGTCCACACCGCAAGATAGATCTTGGACAGTTCGATGCCGACCAGCGTGACGCCACGCGGATTCATCGATGCCGCGCGTACGGCCTTGCCGCGCCGCGTCTTGTTGACGATGAGCCATAGCAGGCCGATCGCAATCCAGCACACCGCAGCCGTGAAGTATTCGTTGATCGGCGTACGCACCCCGAGCACGGTGACCACGCCTTCGACCAGCGGCGCCACCGTCTTCGCGTTGTTCGTGAACAGATACGCGATCGCTTCCTGAATGATGATGCCCCACAGCAGCGTCGACGTGAGGATGAAGATCTCCTTTTCCGCCTCGGCGATCGCGCGCGAACGCTGGATCGGCCGCACCGTGATGTAGTAGGTCGCGTACGCGAGCACCAGCCCGGTCGCCACGCCGATCAGCGCGGAGGGATACGGACCGAGGTGGAGTTCGCTGGTCGCGGCGAAAGCGGCGACCGCAGCGCCGACCATAATGGCGCCGTGCGCGAGGTTGAGGACGCCGGAGACGCCGAAGATCAGCGTGAAGCCGGTCGCGCCCAGCGCGTACAACGCGCTGATCGCGAAGCCGTCGATCAG
>JBBSEF010000010.1:0-73452 GCA_038240015.1 Burkholderiales bacterium | reverse complement strand
GAGCTTCCGCTTCGCGACGTCCATGCTGTCGCCCTCGCCGATCTGTAGGCGCCACGCCAGCAGATCGCGCAGCATCCCGTAGGCCTGCCCCTGCATCTGCGGGGTGGCGCGCGCCTGGAAGACGAAGTAGCGCTCGGACCGGGCCTCGGCCCAGTTGCGGAACTCGTACAGGAGGCGGCTCTTGCCGACGCCTGCGTCGGACACGACCAGCACGCGCTCGAGTCCCGCGCCTGGTCGCACGAGTCGCTTGAACGCCTCCTGCAACGCTTCGAGCTCCGCGTCGCGGCCGATCATCCGCGTGGCCACGCCTTCGATGCCGCGCGCCTCGACGCGGAACGCTCGCTGCTTGACGCGAAGCACCAGGTAGCTCGCGACCGGCGCATCGACGCCCTTGACCGTCAGCGCCTCCTGCTGCGTCACGTCGAATACGCCGCGCACCTGCGCGTACGTGTCGTGGCTGATGCGCAGCGCGCCGGCGGGCGCCGTCTGCTCCATGCGCGCCGCGATATTGACCGCGATGCCGCGGATGGTGTCGCCGTCGTCGACGCCGCCCCCGAGCAGCACGCCACCGGTGTGGATGCCGACGCGTACGTCGAAGCCGGCGTGGCCGTGCGCGGCCTTCACTTCCGTTGCCAGTGTCTTGCCGAGGGCGAGTAGTGAGAGCCCGCAACGCACGGCGCGCTCGGCGTCGTCTTCCTTCGCTTCATCGGCGCCGAACGCGGCGAGCAGGTTGTCCCCCGCGTATTGCAGGACGCGGCCCCGATGCGCTTCGACGAGGGACGTGCCGCGCGCGAGCGCGCCGTCCATCACGCCGCTGATCTCCTCGGGGTCGAGGTGTTGGCTCAGGGTGGTAGAGCCCACCACGTCGAGGAAGAGGATGCTCACTTGCCTGAGGGTCTGCGCTTGCTTGGGCGGCGGCGCGGCTGCGGACCTCAGCGTGTCGATCCTTGTCCTGAGACCGGTGATCGCGGCATCGACGACGGCGTCACCCAGCAGCGCGCGCTGCACTTCGAGTGCGGCAATTCCTGATTCGAGGCGTAGCAACTCATCGGACATCGCAGGAGAGTAGCAGCGAGGGCGACGGCGAGGGCGATCGATGGGGTTACGGATAGGTATTCCGCGCGACAAATTGACGGGCGCAATCGGGCCCCCAGCCTTCGCCCGGGTTGCGCGAGTTTGTCGAAGGCCTTACCCGAGGCGCACGCGATCACCCCGGCTTCGGCCACCTTCCACGATGCGTGCCGTCATGCCGCCGTGCCCACGCATCGCGTTGTATCCCACCGGGCCCAGCGTCTCCTCCATCCTGGAACATGGATCGCGTGGCCCGGTGATGCGACCGCTTCGCCGATCCGCCACGACAGCGACTGATCCGCGTATACGGATCAATCTATCAACGAGAACTTCCGATAGTCTTCGAAAGTCGCCGAAGCACTCCGAATTATTCCCACTCGATCGTTGCCGGCGGCTTGCCAGAGATGTCGTACACCACGCGATTGATGCCGCGCACTTCATTGATGATGCGATTCGAGACGCGGGCAAGCAGATCGTGCGGCAGCGGCGCCCAGTGTGCGGTCATGAAGTCGGTGGTCTGCACGGCGCGCAAAGCGACCACCCATTCGTAAGTGCGGCCGTCGCCCATCACGCCGACCGACTTCACCGAAAGAAACACCGCGAACGCCTGCGAGGTCGCGTCGTACCAGTTGCGCATGTGCTCTTCGGCACTCGTCCCGACTGCCGGAACGAAGGGCGTCGCACGAAGCTCTTCGAGGAAGATCGCATCGGCACGCCTGAGCAGGTTGGCATATTCGCGCTTGACCTCACCGAGGATGCGCACGCCAAGCCCCGGCCCCGGAAACGGATGGCGATACACCATGTCACGAGGGAGGCCGAGCGCGACGCCGAGTTCACGGACCTCGTCCTTGAACAATTCACGCAACGGCTCGAGTAGTTGCAGATGCAACGATTCAGGCAGCCCGCCCACGTTGTGATGGCTCTTGATGGTCGTGGCTTTCTTTGCGCTGCCGACTTTCGATGAGGCCGACTCGATCACGTCGGGGTAGATCGTTCCCTGCGCCAGCCACCGCGCGTCTTTCAATTTCGCCGACTCGGTCTGAAAGACTTCGACGAATTCGCGACCGATGATCTTGCGCTTGGCTTCGGGATCGGCCACGCCCGCGAGCTTGCCGAGGAAGGCTGCGCTCGCATCGACGTGAATCACCTTGACCCCGAGGTGATCGGCGAACGTGCGCATCACCTGCTCGGCCTCGCCCAGACGCAACAGGCCGTGATCGACGAACACGCACGTCAGCTGATCGCCGATCGCGCGATGGATCAACGCCGCGGCCACTGAAGAATCGACGCCGCCCGACAATCCGAGGATGACCTCGTCGCTGCCGACCTGCGCGCGAATCTTCTCGACCGCTTCTTCGACGTAGTCGCGCATCACCCAGTCGGGCTTCGCACCGCACAGGTCGAGCACGAAGCGCTCGAGGATCGCCCTGCCCTGCATCGTGTGCGTGACCTCGGGGTGGAACTGCACGCCGAAGAAACGGCGCTCTTCATCGGCAATGCCCGCGATCGGGCAGTTGTCGGTCGAGGCCATCAGCTTGAAGCCCGGCGGCATCGTCGTGACCTTGTCGCCGTGGCTCATCCACACCTTCAACATGCCGTGGCCCTCGGAGGTGACGCGATCGGCGATGCCGTCGAGCAATGCCGTATGACCGCGCGCGCGCACTTCGGCGAGTCCGAACTCGCGTCGATCGCTCGCCTCGACAACGCCTCCGAGCTGCACCGTCATCGCGAACATGCCGTAGCAGATGCCGAGTACCGGAACGCCGAGTTCGAACACCGCCTGGGGCGCGCGCAGATCGCGGTCTTCGTAAGTGCTCGCGTGACTGCCGGAAAGAATCACGCCGCACAACTCGCCACCTTCACCATCGGCGCCGTCGCTTGCGTAGTTGCGGATGAAGGCATCGTCGACATCGCTCGCATGGACTTCGCAGAACACGTGCGCTTCGCGGACGCGTCGCGCGATCAACTGCGTGACCTGCGAGCCGAAATCGAGAATGAGGATTTTGCTGTGCGTGGACATGCGTCAGGGTGCGATGATTTCTGGATCGGCGACCGACACCGACAGCTTGATGCGATGCGAACGAAAATGTCGGATCGCAATGACCAGCGAGATCACCTGCAGAACGGCGCTCGCAAAGTACGGCGCGCCGACGCGCCAATCGCTCGGAGGCAAGTGGCTGACGGCAGCGAGCAACGGCGCACCGATCAGCGGCGCGAGCACGGTCATGATGCTCGCGAGCGCACTCAGTGAACCCATCGTGATGCCCTGTGCCTTCGGATCGACGTTGTTCGAAATCAGTCCCTGCAATGCGGGGCCAACCGCGAAGCCTAGCGCATTGGCCGCAATCACCGCATACATCATCCACCCTTGCTGCGCGAGTCCATAAAGGATGAAGGCGATGGCCGCTGAGGTGAGGCCGATCAGAGTCGTGCGCACTTCGCCCCAACGCTTCAACAACATGCCGAGCAAAACGCCCTGCACAATCGCCGCGGAAAATCCGACGACAAAAAGCGAGATGCCGTTTTCGCGCGGCGTCCAGTCAAAGCGAAACGTCGTGAACAGCACCCACGTCGAATGCAGAATGAATTGGGCGAGTGTCGTGAAGGCATAAACCCACACCAGGCCGCCGACGCCGCGCAATTGCAGCAAGCCCTTGAGCGCCGAGAACGGATTGGCCTTCGCCAGCACGAAGGGCGCACGGCGATCGAGCGGCAAGGATTCGGGCAATACGAAGTAGCCGTACGCCACGTTGATCAACGCGAGACACGCAGCGACATAGAACGGCAATCGGAGGCTGATGCCAGCGAGCAAGCCGCCGACCACCGGACCGATGATGAAGCCGATACCAAACGCGGCGCCAATCAAGCCCATCGCTTTGGAGCGTTTATCGGGCTCGGTGACATCGGCGATATATGCGCTCGCGACCGAGAAGTTCGCCGCAGTCGCGCCGCCGATGATGCGTGCAATCAGCAACCAGGCCAGCGACGGCGCCACCGCCATCAGCAGGAAGTCCAGGCCCAGGCCCGCGATCGCAAACAGCATCACGGGCCTGCGGCCATAGCGGTCCGACAGAGCGCCCAGTAGCGGCGCGCACGTGAACTGCATGACGCCATAGACCGCGGTAAGCACGCCGTACCAGTACGCCTGCGCATCGCGGGCGCCCGTGAACTCGCCGACCAGCGAGGGCAGCACCGGAATGATCAGTCCGAAGCCGAGCACGTCGAGCAGTACGCAGATCAGGATGAACGGAACCGCGGCTTGCCGCCTCGATGCCGTCGCGTTTGCGATGTCGTTCATGCGTTCGTCGTGCGGCGCACGCTGCGGATCAGTCGACTACTCGACGCGATAGTTCGGTGCTTCCTTGACGATCTGCACGTCGTGCACGTGCGACTCGCGTATGCCCGCGGTGGTGATCTCGACGAACTCGGCCTTGTTGCGCAGATCGTCGATGGTGGCGCATCCGCAGTAGCCCATGCTCTGCCGCAGGCCGCCGACCATCTGAAAAAGAATCGCGGCGACCGATCCTTTGTAAGGCACGCGCCCTTCGACGCCTTCGGGGACGAACTTGTCGATGTTGTTGCTGGGGTCCTGGAAGTAGCGATCGGCCGAGCCTTCGGTCATTGCGGCCAACGAACCCATGCCGCGATATTCCTTGTATGAGCGGCCCTGGAACAGAATCACTTCGCCCGGCGCCTCCTCGGTGCCCGCGAACAGGCTGCCCATCATCACGCACGATGCGCCTGCCGCGATCGCCTTCGAGATGTCTCCCGAATAACGGATGCCGCCATCGGCGATCACCGGGATGCCGGTGCCTGCCAGCGCCTTGGTGACGTTGGCGATCGCCGTGATCTGCGGCACGCCGACACCCGCCACGATGCGCGTCGTGCAGATCGACCCCGGACCGATGCCCACCTTGACGCCATCGGCGCCATGATCGGCCAACGCTTTCGCGGCGTCGCCGGTGGCGATGTTGCCGCCGATCACCTGGATGTTCGGATACTGCGTCTTGATCGCCTTGACTCTCGCGAGCACGTTGGCGCTGTGTCCATGCGCGGTGTCGACCACGAACACGTCGACTCCCGCCGCTGCCAGCGCCTCGGCGCGCTCATCGGTGTCCGCACCGATGCCGAGCGCCGCGCCCACGCGCAGCTTGCCCTGCTCGTCCTTCGACGCGTGCGGATGTTCGACCGCCTTCTGGATGTCCTTCACCGTGATCAGCCCGCGCAGTTCGAAGTCTCCGTTGACGACCACCACGCGCTCGAGCCGATGGCGATTCATCAGCCGCTTGGCTTCGTCAAGCGACGCGTCTTCCTTGACCGTGATGAGCTTGTCGCGCGGCGTCATCTTGTCGCGCACTTCGGCGTCGAGCTCCTCTTCGAAGCGCAGGTCGCGGTTGGTGATGATGCCAACCACCTGCTTGCCTTCGACCACCGGAAAGCCCGAGATGCCGTGCTGATGCGTCAGCGCGATCACGTCACGGATCTTCATCGACGGCGGAATCGTGATCGGATCGCGCAGCACGCCCGATTCGAAACGCTTGACCCGCGCGACTTCGCGCGCCTGCTCCTTGCCGGTCATGTTCTTGTGGATGATGCCGATGCCGCCTTCCTGCGCCATCGCAATCGCGAGGCGGCCTTCGGTGACGGTGTCCATCGCCGCGGAGATCAGCGGGATGCTGAGCTTGATGCCGCGCGTGAGCAGCGTCGTGAGATCGGTATCGCGAGGGAGGATGGCCGAGTAGGCGGGGACCAGCAGTACGTCGTCGAACGTGAGGGCTTTTTGACTCAAACGCATCGCGTTTCCTTTTGTCCCAAAACGGAATTATACAGAAGGGGTTCGATCGGACGGCCTAGCCGGCATGGTCGGCACGACGCGAATCGCACGCATTTGCGTCATCGGCGATCGCGCGAGCCGCGTTGTTGCTTGACGCGGATCGGTCGCCGCAAGCGTCGGCGATCGGGTTTGCCCGACTGTCGTATTGCAGTCGATGTCACGCGTTGTCACATTGACGCTCTCGATACGCTGACGTACCGTGGTCGCAACTCTTTCAGGACGAAACAGATGAAATACGCGATGAAGTTCGCCCCGTCGTTCGCTCTCGCAGCGGTAGTGGTCGCGACATCGCTTGCTGCTTCTCCCGCATACGCTCAATGGATGTGGAAGGACGAGGCCGGCCGGGTCGTCGTCAGCGATCAGCCGCCGCCGGTCAACGTGCCGCTTTCTCGTATCATGAAGTCGCCGAAACCGCGCGCAGCGGACTTCACGCCAACGCCGCCTGCGAAGGAAGGTGAGGCCAAGGGCGCGGCAAAGAGCGACGCCCCGAAGAGCCTTGCCGATCGCGACCTCGAGTACAAACAGCGCCAGAAGGACGAAGCCGAGACCGCGAAGAAAGCCGATGCGGAAGCCACCAAGGTCAAGTCCATGCAGGAAAACTGCACCGCCGTGCGCGGCAATGTGGTGGCCTTGCAAAGCGGCGGACGCGCCGCGCGCGTCAATGAGAAAGGTGAGAAGTACTATATCGACGACGCACAACGCCAGAGCGAAATTGCAAAATCTCAATCGCAGATCGCGCAGTACTGCAAATAGATCGCAGCTCGGGATCCCGCGTCGCTTCGGTTTGCGCGCCACGCCTTCTCGGCGCTAGCGTCACTACGTGTTGCACGTCACTGCGTTCTCGTGCAAGCGTCACTTGATTTTCTTTGACGACGAACGCTCGGCTTCGACGCGTTTCTTCTCCACCCGTCGACGGCGTGCCTCTTTGGGATCGACGGTCAGCGGGCGATAGATTTCCACGCGGTCGCCGTCGTGCAGACGCGCATCCGCGTCGGCCCGCTTGCCGAAGATGCCGAAGGAAAGGTCCTCGCGATTCAGCGATAGGCGCTCGATCACGCGACTCGCATCCAGAGCCTCGCCGAGCGTCGCGCCTTCGTCGACCTCGATCGCCACACGAGTCGCGCCCTTCGCGTCGGCGTAGCAGATTTCGATGTTCACTGCGCGAATTTCAAGCTACGAAGCGCGAGCCGTAAATCAAGCAGATCCATCGGCGAGGGCATCGGCGCGCTTGACGAAACTGTCGACCATCGACGCCGCGATCTGATGAAACACCGGACCGACGAGTTTGCCGAGCAGGAAATTGTTGAAGTCGTATTCGAGTTCGAGTTCGACCTTGCTGGCGTCGTCGCCCAACGGCGTGAAGCGCCAGCCGCCCTCGAGTTGCGAGAACGGACCTTCGACGAGCTGCATGTCGATTCGGCCGTAAGGCATTTGCCGATTGATGGTCGTGAAGCTCTGCCCGATGCCATGAAAGCGGATGTCGATGGCGGCGGTCACGTCCTGACCTTCGCGCGACACGATGCGCGCGCCGCCGCACCACGGAAGAAAATCCGGATACGACTCGATATCCGCAACGAGTGCGAACATGTTTTCGGCGCTGTGCGAAACGAGGACGGACTTTGCGATGGTGGCCATGCGGATGCCTGCGAATGCCGGACCGATGCCACTAGAATGCGCGTTCGCGTCGGCACGAAAAGCGACGATTCTACCGAAGGCCGCAAGAGGGTTCGCACCGCATGAGCATCATCGACAACAAGAAAGCGTTTCACGAATACTTCGTCGAGGATCGCTTCGAAGCCGGCCTCGTGCTCGAAGGCTGGGAAGCTAAGGCGATACGCGAAGGCCGCGCCAACATCAAGGAGGCCTATGTGCTGGTGCGCGGCGCCGAGGTGTTCTTGTTCGGCGCGCACATCACGCCGCTGCTGAGCGCCTCGACCCACATCACGCCCGACCCGACCCGCACGCGCAAGCTGCTGTTGCATGCCGAAGAAATCAAGAAGCTGATCGGCAAGGTCGAGCGCGCGGGCTACACGCTGGTGCCGATCAACCTGCACTTCGCGAAAGGCCGCATCAAGCTGGAGATCGGACTCGCGAAAGGCAAGAAGCTGCACGACAAGCGGCAGACGGAGAAGGATCGCGACTGGAAGCGCGAGCAGCAGCGGTTGATGAAGACGCGTTGAGCATCATGTCAGTCCGAGCGCAGCGCGGATGATTTGCTCACCGTGAAACGTTCTGACTCTTCACCGTCTGCATCGCAGACGCGATCAGCGTCGAAACATTCGACAGGTCGGCCGGCACGATCAGGGTGTTGCCGGTCTTGGCGAGCTTCTCGAACGCCGCGACATATTGCTCGGCGATCTTGAAGTTGACCGACTCCATGCCGCCCGGCCCCGCGATCGACGCGCCGACCTGACGGATCGCCGCAGCGTTCGCCTCGGCGACGGCAAGGATCGCGGACGCTTCGCCCTGCGCACGATTGATCGCAGCCTGTCGTTCGCCCTCGGAGCGCTGGATCTGCGCTTCGCGCTCGCCGGTCGCGATGTTGATCTGCTCCTGCTTTCTGCCTTCGGACGCGGCGATCAACGCGCGCTTCTCGCGCTCGGCCGTGATTTGCGCCTGCATCGCGTGAAGAATTTCCTTCGGCGGCGTCAGGTCCTTGATCTCGTAGCGCAACACTTTCACGCCCCAGTTCGCGGCCGACTCGTCGATCGCCGCCACGATGCTCGCGTTGATGTGATCGCGCTCTTCGAAGGTCTTGTCGAGTTCCATCTTGCCGATGATGCTGCGTAGCGTGGTCTGCGCAAGTTGCGTGATCGCGACGATGAAGTTGGACGTACCGTACGAGGCCCGCATCGGATCGGTGACCTGAAAGAACAGGATGCCGTCGACTTGCAACTGGGTGTTGTCGCGCGTGATGCAGACCTGGCTGGGTACGTCGAGCGGAATCTCCTTCAACACGTGCTTGTAGGCGATGCGGTCGATGAAGGGGATGACGATGTTGAGACCCGGCGCGAGCGTCGCGTGATATTTGCCCAGGCGCTCGACGATCCACGCATGCTGCTGCGGAACGACCTTGATAGTCTGCACCGCGAACACGATGAAGATGATGAATAGAACCAGTGCAATGATGCCGACGCCTTGCATGGATGTTCCTTCGAGTCAGAGAAAACCAATGACACTAGCCGTCACGAAACCGGCGCCACAATCAGCGTGCTGCCGCGTATGGCCTTGATCACTTGCGCGCCTGCGCGCGCCGCCGCACCGGCTTCGAGCGCGACGTCCCACTGGCAGCCACGATAGCGCACGTGCGCGGTCCGGTCGTGCCAGGTCTCGACCTGCACGACCTCGCCGATGTCGAGGATCACGTCGCGATTTTCGGCCGCATCGCCGTTGAGCCTGCGCATGCCCCAGCGCGTGCGACGCAGGATCAGGGTCGCCGCGATGCCGACCGCCGCGCCTACGACGAGTTGCGCGGGCACGCCGCCTCCCGCGAGCGCAACCAGCCCGCCGACCGCGCAACCGATCGCGACCATCAAGAGATAGAAGGTCCCGGTCATCAACTCGGCGATCAGGAGACCGAAGGCCAGCACGAACCACCATACGACATCGTTCATTGCGAACTCCCCGCTATCGATAGCAGCGCGCGACTGCGCACGCCTATCGCTGTTGAACCTTCGACAGTAGATTCCAGGTATCGACCACGGTGTCGGGATTCAGCGAGATCGAGTCGATACCTTCTTTCATCAGCCACTCGGCGAAGTCGGGATGATCGGACGGCCCCTGCCCGCAGATGCCGACATACTTTCCTTTGGCGAGACAGGTCGCGATCGCCTGCTTGAGCAGCGCCATCACCGCGGGATCGCGTTCATCGAAGCCTTCGGCAACGAGGGCGGAATCACGGTCGAGACCGAGCGTCAATTGCGTGAGGTCGTTCGAGCCGATCGAGAAGCCGTCGAAATATTCGAGAAAGCTTTCGGCGAGGATCGCGTTGGATGGCAGCTCGCACATCATCACGACGCGCAGTTCTGCGTTGACTCCGGCGCCCGGCGCTGCGCCATTGGTCTTGCCGCGCTCGAGTCCGTTCTTCGCCAAGAGATCGATGACGCGCTCGGCCTCGGTGAGCGTGCGAACGAAAGGCACCATCAACTCGACGTTGACCAGTCCCATCTCGTCGCGCACCCGCTTCATCGCCAGACATTCCATCTCGAAACACTCGGCGAAGTCGGGCGAGAGATAGCGTGCGGCGCCGCGCAGGCCGAGCATCGGGTTCTCTTCGTCGGGCTCGTAGCGCGACCCGCCGATCAGCTTCTTGTATTCGTTGGACTTGAAGTCCGACAGGCGCACGATCACCTTCTTCGGCCAGAACGCGGCCGCGATGGTGGCGACGCCTTCGGCCAGCTTGTCGACATAGAACGCGCGCGGAGACGCATGTCCGCGCGCGACGCTCTCGACCGCCTTCTTCAAGTCATCATCGATATCCGGGTAGTCGAGAATCGCTTTCGGGTGGATGCCGATGTTGTTGTTGATGATGAACTCGAGACGCGCGAGGCCGACTCCGTCGTTGGGGATCGCACGAAAATCGAAGGCCAGTTGCGGGTTGCCGACGTTCATCATGATCTTCACCGGTATCGGCGGCAGTTCTCCGCGCACGACTTCGGTCACTTCCATTTCGAGGACGCCGTCGTAGACGTGGCCTTCGTCGCCCTCGGCGCACGAGACCGTGACGAGCGCGCCTTCGGTCAGGCGGTCGGTCGCGTCGCCGCAGCCCACCACGGCCGGCACGCCGAGTTCGCGCGCGATGATCGCCGCATGACAGGTGCGGCCACCGCGATTGGTGACGATCGCCGATGCGCGCTTCATGACCGGCTCCCAGTTGGGGTCGGTCATGTCGGCCACCAACACATCGCCGGGCTTGACCTGGTCCATCTGACTCGGGTCTTCGACGATGCGCACCGGACCGGTTCCGATCTTCTGGCCGATCGCGCGCCCGCTGGCGAGCACCGCGGCACGATCGGCCGCTGCCCCCTTGAGACGAAACTTCTGTTCCGACGTGCCCGGCTTGATCTGGGAGCGAACCGTCTCGGGCCGCGCCTGAAGAATGTAGAGCTTGCCATCGCTGCCGTCCTTGCCCCACTCGATGTCCATCGCCCGGCCGTAGTGCTTCTCGATCGCGACCGCGTATTGCGCGAGCTCAATCACTTCGTTGTCCGAAAGCGAATAGCGATTGCGCTCTGCGACCGGCACATCGACCGTGCGCACGCGATCCTTCGAC
Organism: Burkholderiales bacterium; assembly: GCA_038240015.1. GTDB lineage: Bacteria > Pseudomonadota > Gammaproteobacteria > Burkholderiales > Burkholderiaceae_D > CAHJXF01. The sequence goes on along the minus strand of JBBSEF010000010.1, from coordinate 62,275 downwards.
CCCGCGGCCGCGAACTCCATGCGCATCAGCTTCGAGCCGATCTGACGTCGAATAATCGCGCGCTTGCCGGCTGCGAGCATCGGCTTGTGCACGTAGAACTCGTCGGGATTGACCGCACCCTGCACCACCGTCTCGCCCAATCCGTAACTCGACGTGATGAAGACCACGTCCTCGAAGCCGGACTCGGTATCGATCGTGAACATGACGCCTGCGGCGCCAAGGTCGCTTCGGACCATGCGTTGCACACCGGCCGACAACGCGATCTCGGTCTCTGCATACCCTTTGTGCACGCGATACGAAATCGCGCGGTCGTTGTAGAGTGATGCGAACACTTCCTTGATGGTGACCAGCACGTCGGCTATGCCGACCACATTGAGAAAAGTTTCCTGTTGTCCAGCGAACGAGGCGTCGGGCAGATCTTCCGCGGTCGCCGACGAGCGGACCGCGAACGATGACGGGCTCGTACCTTCGCCCGCGCCTTCGGCGGCAGCGCCGCTCTCCAGACGCGCGAAGGCGACGCGGACTTCGTTCTCGAACGCAGCGGGCAATGGCGCATCGACGATCCAGGCGCGAATCTCCTTGCCCGCGGAAGCGAGTTGCTTCACGTCATCGGCGTCCAGCGTTGCGAGACGCGTTGCGATCCGGTCGGTCAGTCCGCTTGCCGCGAGAAATTCACGATACGCCGAAGCCGTGGTCGCAAAGCCCGCCGGAACACGCACACTCGCATCGGCCAATTGGCTGATCATCTCGCCGAGCGACGAGTTCTTTCCGCCGACCGCATCGACGTCGCTGGCGCGCAATTGCGTGAAATCGATGACTCGTGCCTGATCCGACATGGGCGTTGCCGCTTCCTTGGTGTTAAATTCCGCCACTATCTGGCGTGGCCCCAACGAGGTCGATTCTAACCTGCGGGTCCGCGCCTTCCTCCGACGAACACTCGTCTTGATGTCACGGTCCATGTCGCATTGATGTCGCAAACGATGCCGCAGTCTTCCGCGTCCAGCACGCTCATCGTCGCACTGCCTTCGCCGACTCCGGCGCCTGTGAGAACGGTGTTCTTCGTGTCCGACGGCACCGGCATCACCGCGGAGACTTTCGGACACAGCCTGCTCGCGCAGTTCGAGGGCGTCGAACTCAAGCAGTTGCGCATTCCCTTCATCGACACGATGGACAAGGCGGCCGACGTGATCGAGCGCATCAACAGAGTCGCAAGGGACGAGCAGCTTCGGCCGATCGTGTTCTCGACCCTGGTCGACCCCGAGATCAACTACGCGGTGCGCTGCGCGCACGGTCTCTTTCTCGACATGATCCAGACTTTCGTCGAGCCGCTCGAGAAGGAATTGGGAGTCAAGTCGACCCACTCGATCGGGCGCTCGCACAACATCGCCGACTCCAAGCAATACAACCAGCGGATCGATGCGATCAATTTTTCACTGGCGCACGACGACGGCCAGACGCACGGCGGGCTGACCAACGCGGATGTGATTCTGGTGGGCGTCTCGCGCAGCGGCAAGACGCCGACCAGTCTTTATCTAGCCATGCAGTACGGCATCAAGGCAGCCAACTATCCGCTGATTCCCGAAGACTTCGAGCGCGATCGCTTGCCGTCGGTGCTCCCGGAGTTCCGCGCCAAGCTGTTCGGCCTTTCGATTGCGCCCGAGCGCCTGGCCGAAGTGCGCAACGAACGCCGGCCCAACAGCAAGTACGCAGCGCTCGAAAACTGCCGCGCCGAGGTGATCGCGGCCGAGAGTCTGATGCGTCGGGAAGGCATACGCTGGCTGTCTTCGACGACCAAATCGATCGAAGAAATCGCAACCACCATCCTGCAAGAGATCAGGCTGGAGCGTCGATCGTTCTAAGAATATCGGCCCGCTTGCGGGCCGACCGACCGACGGCCGCCCTGCGTCGCCATACGCGAAGGCAACCGATCAAGTTTCGATGACTATAATCGGGCAGGGAGTCGACTCTTGTTCGCACAACTGATCAACCGCATCCACCGCAATGAACCGCGACCGACGGACGCCGCCGCGGCGCTGGCGTCTGCCTCGTCGATCGGCGAGCGCGCGTTCGGCGATCTCGGGGACCTGATCACACCCGATCAGCGCGACCTCATCCACGCGGTAATCGATTGGGTCGATGCGCCCCTGACGTTCTTCGACGCGAACCTGGTCCTTCAATTCGCCAACACGGCGTATTGCAAACTCGTCGGACATACCCGCGACGAACTGCTCGGCAAGACCGTCGACGAACTTTCTCCCGAAGGGCAGGCGGAGGTCACGCGTGCTTACTTCGAGCGGGCTCTCGCGGGCGAAAGCCTGGACATCGATGTCGCCCATCGGCACAACGGCGCCATCGGTGGAGCGAGCCGTTTCGAATATCGTCCGCAGCGCGATCGCAAAGGTCGCGTCATCGGCGTGCTCGGCGTCATGCATAGGCTCGGACGGCGCGGGTCGGATCAGTTCGAGCCCACCGAATCATCGATCCTGCCCTTGGGCGGCAACACCGTCAGCGCGCCGATGCGCGCGGCGCTGCGCATCGCACAGGACGACGTGATCGAACGCGAGCGCAAGCAACGCGAGCAGATCGAAAGCCTGCCGCTGCCTTTCGTCTTCATCGGCAGCGACGGCCTGTGCAAGTGGGCCAACCGGGCGTTCTGCGAGGCCTTCGACATTTCGGAGCAGAGCATCGGCGGCACCTCGCCCGCGCGCGTGTCCAGCGTGTTCGCGCAGATCATCGATGCCAGCTTCGTACGCGCCAGCGCCGGCGAGAAACACAGCGTCGAGAGACAATTCGCTCCCGGTTCGGGAGCGATGCGATGGCATCGTGTGGACTTCGTCCCCGGCTTCGATCGCAACGGTTTTCTGAACGGCGTCTACGTTCTGGTTTCGGACATCCACGAGTCGCGCCTCGCATCGACGATGCTGCAGGAAAGCGAAGCGCACTTCCGCGGATTCACCGAAAACATCCCGGAAGCGATCGTGTTTCTCGACCGCGACCTGCGCTATCGGTACGTCAACCAGAGCTCCCTGAAGCGACACGGCAAGACGCGCGCCCAGATCATCGGACGTTCGGTCGAAGAGGTCGTGGGATCGGCAGTCTTCGCGCATCACTGCGAACCACTGGCGCGCGCGCTCAAAGGCGAAGCCGTCACCGAGGAAGTCAACGACGAATTCGGACACTCGCGGGAATGGCGCGAAATGCGCTACCTGCCGTTTCGCGGCGAGAGCGGCGCCGTCGAAGGTCTGTACGTCATTTCGCGCAGTATCGAAGATGAGAAGCGCTCACAGCGCGCACTGTCCGAACGCGACGCGCGCATCCATTTTCTGACCGACAACCTGCCCGCGCAGATTTGCTACGTCGACGCGTCGTTGCGCTATCAGTATTGCAATCAGCGCTTTCTCTCGGACTACGGCATCCACGCGCTCGACGACGTGGTCGGCAAGACGCCGCACGACATCTTCACGCCCGAAGTCGTCGCCGTGATCATGCCGCACATAAAGGCCGCTCTTCGCGGCGAACGCGTCCAGTTCGAACGCCGTGCCACCGGCAATCCGAACGACATGCGCTGGCTGCGCATCACGTTGGTGGGCGATTTCGCCGAGGACGGCGCCGCGCGCGGCCTCTACGCCATCGGCTACGACATCACCGACTCGAAGAACGCCGAGGACACGCGCGCGCGCCAGCAGCAATGGATCGAAGCGTTCGTCGAAAATTTTCCGCAGCCGCTGACTTATATCGATCCGCAGGCGGTCCATCAATTTTCCAATCGCGCGTATGGGGATTTCGTCGGCCGCGCGAAGGACGACATCATCGGCCGCTCGGCCACGGACGTCTTCGGCCGCGACATCGCCGCGCTGCTGAACCCTTCGTTCGAGCTCGCACTGCGAGGCGCGCAGATGCATACCGAACACGAATTGCCCGAGCCGGTCGCGGGGCACCGCCACATCTCGATCGACTGGCTGCCTGACCTGGATCGCAGCGGCAAGACGCGAGGCGTCTACTTCGTCGCGCAGGACATCAGCGACGCCAAGCAGGCGCAGCTTGCCTACGAGGAGTCGGTGCGCGAGATGCAGCGCGCGATGGACAGCGTGGCACTGCCGATCAGCTTCGTCGACACCGAGGAGCGCCTACGTTTCGTCAACCACACGACGACGACCTGGTACGCACGCGCTGCCGATGAATTGATCGGCATGCCGATGCGCGAGTTGATGCCCGAAGACGACTATCGCTTCGCCGAGCCGTATATACGGGCCGCGTTGAAAGGCGAAGCAGTGCAGTACGAACGCGAGATGCGCTATCACGACGGCGCGCGCCGCTGGGTGCTGTTGCGCTATGTCCCGACGCGCGATGAATCCGGCGCCGTCACCGGCTTCTACACGACCGCCACCGACATCCAGGCGCGCAAGAAGCAGGAGATCGCCCTGCAGCAGGCCAACAGCCTCTTGACCGCGCACTTCGAGAACACGCCGTTGGCTTCGTTCACGCTCGATGGAAAAAGGCGGGTCACGCGCTGGTCGTCGCAAGCCGAAGCGCTGTTCGGATGGCGGCGCGACGAAGTGTTCGAGCGGCCGTTCGCGGAGCTGGGCCTGATCGACGCCGATCTCCTGGGCGATTTTCTGCCCGATGAAAACGACCCGAACACCGCACTCGGCAATACCCGGCTGCATATCGTCGAGACGCGTCGGCGCGACGGGTCGGGCGTGACTTGCGAGTGGCATATCGCCGCGCTGCGCGATGCGGCAGGCGGCATCGCGTCTTCACTCGCCCTGATCCAGGACGTCTCGCAAAGAGTCGAGGCCGAGCGACGCCTGACCGAGATCGCGCAACGCGACACGCTCACGCGGCTCTTGAATCGCAACGCGCTCGAGCCGACCTTGCGCGCATTCATCGAGCGCGCCCGCCAGCAGAACACCGGCGTCGCGGTGCTGTTCCTCGACCTCGATCACTTCAAGAACATCAACGACACGCTCGGCCATCGGGTCGGCGATCTGATGCTCGTGGAGATCGCCGGCATCCTGCGTCATTGCGTGCGCGCCGAGGACGAAGTCGCGCGCATCGGCGGCGACGAATTCATGATCGTGATCGGGCACGCCCGGCCCAAGGCGATCGCTCACGAAACCGCGCAGCGCATCATCACCGCGCTGGGCACGCCGATCCGCGTCGAGAATCAGCGGCTCTCGGTGGCTGCCTCGATCGGCATCGCGGTGTATCCCGATCACGGCCGCGCACCCGAGTCGCTGGTGCGCAGCGCGGACCTCGCGATGTACCGCGCCAAGGAGAACGGCAAGAATCGCTTCGAGTTCTTCTCAGCGATGCTGGCTCAACGCAGCGAGCGGCGCAGCGCGGTCAAGGGCGCGCTCAAGCTGGCGTTGAACAAGGATGCGCTGCGCCTCTACTTCCAGCCGCGCGTGCGCGTCTCCGACAACAAGATCGTCGGCGCCGAAGCGCTGCTGCGCTGGACCGATCCGCGGCTGGGCGTGGTGTCGCCCAAGGAGTTCATCGGCATCGCCGAAGAGTCTGGGCTGATCCACGAACTCGGCCTGCACGTGTTTCGCAAGGCCTGCAGCCAATTGCGCGAATGGCAGGACCGCGGTGTCGCGATCGGCGTGCTGTCGATCAATTTCTCCGCGCATCAGTTGCTGGTCGCGACCTTCATCGACGAAGTCGATCGCGTCATCGAAGAGACCGGCGTCGATCCCCGCTTCATCGAAGTCGAGATCACCGAAACCAGCATGCTGTTCGATCTCGGTGTCACGCGCAACGTCATCGCCGATCTCAAGCATCGCGGCATGCGCATCGCCATCGACGATTTCGGTACCGGCTTCTCCAGCCTTTCGCATCTTCAGCAGCTCGATGTCGATACCCTCAAGATCGATCAGAGCTTCATCCGCGACATGCTGCACGATGCGGGCGATGCGGCGATCACGACGTCGGTGATCAGCCTCGCGCGCGGGCTCAAGCTGTCGACCACGGCCGAAGGCGTCGAAAACGAACTGCAGCTGCAGGCGCTGCGCGTCTCGGGCTGCGACTACTACCAGGGCTTCCTGTTCTCGCCCGCGATCGTGGTCGAGGATATCGAGACGCTGTTGAATCACGAGTACGCAGAGACTGTGCTTTCGCAGATCTAGGCGCGCGGCTGTGGGGTCGTTAGCGCATAGCGCGCTGGCGTATCTGCTCGAAAAAGCAAACCGCAGCCGATGCCGCGACATTGAGCGACTCGATCTTTCCGGGTTGCGGAATCGAAAGCGCAGTCGCCCCGGCCATCAGCCCCGGATCGAGCCCCTGCCCCTCATTGCCGAACAGCCACGCCACGTCCTTCGTCAGGTCAGCCTGGTAGATCGACCGTGTGGCCGATGCATCGGTTGCGATGCGTGCAATCGATGCTTGCGACGCGAGGCTTTGCAAATCGCAGTTCTCATGAGCGCGCAAATGAAAGTGCGCGCCCATGCCCGCGCGCAGTACCTTCGGCGACCACGCGCTTGCGCATCCGAGCGACAGATAGATATCGACGATGCCCGCGGCGGCCGCGCTGCGCAGGATCGATCCGACATTGCCCGGGTCCTGGATGCGATCGAGCATCACGCACGATCGTTCGATGCGACCCGGAACAGGAAGCCGCGGCGCGTCGATCACGAAGAGCACCGCGATGCCTTGCACGAGCTGGCTCAACCCATGGAACAGCGCGTCGTCGAGCAGCAGGACGCGCGAAGCCGGCACGCCGTCGCCGAGCGCGGTGATCAGCGCAGCGACCTCGCGATGTGCGATCGACGATTGCCCGATCACGGCGTAGCGCGGCAGCGCACCGGTCTCGAGGAAGGCTTCGCACAGATGCGTGCCTTCGATCATCGCGAGCATTTCTTTTCGACGCGTCGACGCGTCATGCGCAATGTGCCGCAGGGTCTTGAAGAGCGCGTTGTCGCGCGATGTGATGGCCTTCAGTCTTCGCTCCAAGCGGACTCGGGCTGAAGCAGTGTCGGCATCGTCATGCCCCGCGCTTCGAGCAGCACGCGCACCGGCGCGAAGCTGCGTCGATGAATGATCGACGGGCCGTGCAGCGCCAGCGACGCGAGGTGCCGAGGCGTTCCATAGCCGACGTGCTGATCGAAGCCGTATTGCGGATGCTCGTGATGCAACGCGTGCATCAGCGCATCGCGCGAGGTCTTTGCCAAGATCGACGCCGCCGAAATCGCGGCGACCTTGGCGTCGCCCTGCACGATCGCGTCGCAAGTGACGTTGAGCCGGGGCAGGCAATTGCCGTCGACCAGTACGTGCTCGGGCTGCATCGCCAGCGCTTCGACCGCGCGTTGCATCGCTAGCAGGCTCGCCTGCAGGATGTTGATGCAGTCGATCTCTTCGACCGATGCCGAGGCCACGGCCCATGCGAGCGCGCGTTCGCGAATGCGAGGTGCAAGGCGCTCGCGTTCGGCCGCCGTGAGTTGCTTGGAATCGCGCAAGCCGCGGATCGGTCGCGCCGGGTCGAGGATCACGGCGGCCGCATAGACCGGCCCGGCGAGCGGTCCGCGTCCGGCCTCATCGACACCGCATACGCGCGTGGCGGTGGTGAAGAAGCGTAGCGAGAGGGAGCGGGTGCGGGTCATGCGATCGATGAGCGTTCGAGCAGATCGGCGATCACCGCGGCCGCGCGCTCGCCGGTATTGCAACGCAGGCTTTCGTGCATCGCGTGAAAGCGCTCTTCGAGTTGTCCACGATTGGCGTCGTCGCACAATTGATGGTCGAGCGCCTGCGCGAGCGCTTCGGGTGTCGCTGCTTCTTGCAGAAATTCGGGTACGACCATGTCGCGCGCGAGGATGTTGGGAAGGCCGACCCACGGAAGATAGCCCATGCGGCGCATCATCATCGCCGTCAGTGACGCCATCTTGTATGCGATCACCATCGGACGTTTGAAAAGCGCGGTCTCGAGCGTTGCCGTGCCGCTCGCGACGAGCACGGCATCGGCAGCTGCAAGAATGTCGTGGGAATGCCCGTCGAATATCCGCAACGGCAGATCATCGTGACGCTCACGGCGAATCGCTTCGAACGTGCGGCGCGCGTTCGCGCTGGCCATCGGCACGACGAACTGCACGTCGGGATGACGTCCGGACAGAAGCACAGCGGCGTCGATGAAGGTGCGCGCCATGTAGTGCACTTCGGACAGGCGACTGCCCGGCAACAGCGCGACGATGCGCGCATCGCGCGGTAGACCGAGCGCGGCACGTGCCGCATCGCGATCGGTCACGAGTGGGATCACGTCGGCGAGCGGATGCCCGACATACGTGGCCGCAATGCCCGCATCGCGATAGATCGCTTCCTCGAAGGGAAACAACACGAGGATGTGATCGACCGCGCGCCTGATCTTCTCGATGCGCTTCCCGCGCCACGCCCAGATCGACGGTCCGATGAAATGCACCACCGGCCTGCCCTGCCCACGCCACGCCTCGCGCAATGCCAGTTCGAGATCGAGATTGAAATCGGGTGCGTCGATACCGATGAAAGCGGCGGGCGGCGCGGCCAGCAATCGCCGCTTGAGTTCTTTCCGGATGGCGGCGATCTCGAAATAATGACGCAGCACTTCGACGTAGCCGCGCACCGCGAGCTTGTCGACAGGCCAGTCGTTGCGAAAGCCTTGCTCGGCCATGCGCGGCCCGCCGATGCCGTAGGCCGCGAGTTGCGGTAGGCGTTCTTTCAACGACGACAACAGCAGACCCGCAAGCAAATCGCCGGATGCTTCGCCGGCAACCATCGCAACCGGAACGCTCATAGCCGGTGTCGACGCAATCAGCGGACGATGCCGCGAGCGGCCGAACCGAGAAAGCTGTTCAGGGTGCGCAACGCATCGGCCGAGTCGGCCTCGTGGGTTTCATGCGCGGCCGCTTGTGCGGCGATCGCCGCGCGCGCGTCGATCAGCGTGAACCCTCTTCGGTACAGGTTTCTGTACGCGAGCCGCAGAGCCGCGATCACCGGCGCATCGAAGCCGCGACGCTTGAGACCTTCGACATTGATGCCGTGAGGCGTGGCCGGATCGCCGCTGACCATCGTGAACGGCGGCACGTCCTGCCGCAGCATGGTTCCGATGCCGGTGATCGCATGCGCGCCGATGCGCACGAACTGATGGACTCCGGTGTCGCCGCCGAGAATCGCCCAATCGCCGACTTCGCAGTGCCCCGCGAGTTGCGCCTTGTTGGCAAAGATGGTGTGGTCGCCGACCTGGCAATCGTGCGCGAGATGCACGTAGGCCATGATCCAGTTGTCGTTGCCCAAGCGCGTCACGCCGCCGCCCTGCTCGGTGCCGATGTTGAGCGTGCAGTACTCGCGGATCAGGTTGTCGTCGCCGATGGTGAGACGCGTGGCTTCGCCGGCGTACTTCTTGTCCTGCGGTTCGCCGCCGATCGCATTGAACGCGGCGATGCGATTGCGCGCGCCGATCCGCGTGTGTCCTTCGATGACGACATGCGCCGCGATGCGCGTACCGGGACCGATCGCCACGTGCGGTCCGATCACGCTGTAGGCGCCGATCTCGACATCATCGGCGAGCTGCGCGCGTGGATCGACCAGCGCAGTCGGGTGAATGCGAACCATCGCGCGCGACCCTACGCTTCTTCGCCGACCATCTTGTACGCGCACATGAGTTCCGCTTGGGCGGCGACGAGCCCGTCGACTCTCGCGGTCGCCGCATACTTCCACATGCCGCGCATCGAACGGGTCAACGACACCTCGAGGATCAGTTGATCGCCCGGCAGCACCGGCTTCTTGAAACGCGCGCGGTCGATGCCGACGAAGTAATACATCGACTTGTCGTTGGGTCGGGTGCCCATCGTCACGAACGACAGGATCGCAGCCGCCTGCGCCAGCGCCTCGATCACGAGCACGCCGGGCATCACTGGACTGTGCGGATAGTGGCCGGGAAAAAACGGTTCGTTGATGGTGACGTTCTTCAACGCCCTGATGGACTTGCCCGCTTCGCACTCGAGCACGCGATCGACCAGCAGCATCGGAAAGCGATGCGGCAAATGTTTGAGGATCTGATGGATGTCGAGGGTCGTCATGCGGGGCTTTCGGGCTCTGCCGAATTTCGAGTCTGACCTGTTGCGGCTTCAAGTGTCCGAACGCGGTCACGCAAACCATCGAGGCGCCGCAACACCGCGGCGCTCTTCTCGAATGCCACGTGCTCCGACATCGGATAGTAGCCGGTGTATTGGCCTGCCTTGGTGATCGAGCGGCTCACGAAAGTCTGCGTCGACACCACCACATCGTCAACGATCGCCACATGCCCCATGATGCGCGCCGCGCCGCCGATCATGCATCGGCGCCCGATGATCGCGCTGCCCGCGATGCCCACGAAGGCGGCCATGATGGTGTCCTCGCCGACCTGCACGTTGTGTCCAATCTGGATCTGGTTGTCGAGCTTGACGCCGTTCGCGATGCGCGTGTCGCTCAAGGCGCCGCGATCGATGGTGGTGTTCGCGCCGATCTCGACATCGTCTCCGATCGTCACGCCGCCCGTTTGCGGAATCTTGACCCAGCGCGGTCCATCCCGAGCGAAGCCGAAACCGTCGGCGCCGATCACCGCGCCCGAGTGAACGATGCAGCGCGCTCCGATCGAGCAGCGCGGATAGACAACGACCCGCGGGTAGATCAACGTCGCTTCGGCTATGGTGCATCCCTCTCCGACGACCGAGCCCGCGCCGACCCGCACTTGCGCACCGATCACGACGTTGGCGCCGATCGACGCGTGAGGGTCGATCCGTGCGCTCGGGTCGATACGCGCGCTCGGGTCGACAGTGGCCAGAGGATCGACGCCATGCACCTGCTCCGCCCGATTGGCCGCCTCGATGAATTGCGCGATGCGCGCGAACATCAAATAGGGATCGCCGCAGATCCACAGACGTTCGGACTGCGATGCGAGATGCTCGGCGTCCTTGTCGCTGACCAGTACCGCCGCGGCCGACGAGGACGCGATCGCGCCTCGATAGCGAGCGGCCGTCACGAAAGCGAGATGCTCGGGTGTTGCATCTTCGAGTGCGGCGAAACCCACCACGCTTCGCTCGAGATCGCCACCGCACGCGCCGCCGAAGCGATCGACCAATTCCCTCAGCGTGAATCGTGCGGGCATGGCATCACGTCGCTCCCGCATCACGATTACTTGGTCGCGTTGAGCGTCTTCAACACCTTGTCGGTGATGTCGATGCGCGGGTTCACGTAGACCGCGTCCTGAAACACGATGTCGTACTTTTCGCCCTCGGCGATCTGCCGGATCACCTTGTTGGCGCGCTCGACGACGCTCGCCAGCTCTTCGTTCTTGCGCTGGTTGATGTCTTCGTTGAACTCGCGCTGGCGACGTTGAAAGTCCTTGTCCAGATCGGCCAGTTCGCGCTGGCGCCGGGCCCGGTCGCCCTCTGACAGTACCGGTGCGTCCTTGTCCAGCTTGTCGGCCGTGGCCTTCAGCCGATTGCTTGCGTCCTGAAGATCTTTCTGTCGCTTGGAGAACTCGGCTTCGAGCTTGGACTGCGCGGCCTTAGCCGGCGTCGAGTCACGCAGAATGCGATCGAGGCTGACGAACCCGAGCTTCGAATTCTCCTGCGCGACCGCGGGTTGCATCGCTGCGACGAACGCGAATGTCGCGAGGCCTGGGATCAATCGTCGAATGAATCGAATTTCCATGGAGAAACCTTTGTGCGAAAAAATGATTTTGCCACGAGTGTCCACCGACTCGATGGGCCCGAGATCGTTCACGGTTTGTGTCGAACGGTCCAAGAAATTAAAAGCTGTTGCCGATGGTGAATTGAAGACGTTGCAGTCGATCGTCCGGCTTGGTCTTCAAGGGAATCGCGTAGGAGAGCCGCAGCGCGCCGATCGGTGAAAGCCAATTGATGCCGAAGCCGGTCGAGTACCTCAGGCCGGTTGACGTGATGCGCGCTTTTTCGGCATACACCGCGGCCGAATCGATGAACGTGAAGCCGCGGAATGCGCGGTCCTTGCCCGTCCCCGGCAGCGGGAAGAGCAACTCGATGTTGCCGTTGAATCGCTTGGCGCCGCCGATCGGATCGCCATTCGGATCGCGCGGACCGATCGAGCTGGTTTCGTATCCGCGGATCGACCCGATGCCGCCTGCGTAAAAATTCTTGAACACCGGCAGCGGACGTCCGCCGTATCCGTGACCGATATCGATTTCGCCATTGAGCGACAGCGTGTAGTCCTTGATGATCGGATAGTAATAAGTTTGCTGATAGGTCGCACGGTAATAGCGAAGCTGTCCGGCGGGCAAGGTCGATTCGAAATTGGCGCGCTGATAGCGGCCCCTGGTGGCGGTGATCGCGCTGTCGCGGCTGTCGCGCTGCCAACCGATGGTTCCGGTCAACGCATTGGTCGACGGGCCGAAGGTCGCCACGTAGTTGACGTACGCCAACGGACTGGTCGCGGTCAGATCGATACGCGTGTGCTCGAAGCGCGCGCCGAAGAAGACGGTATCGTATTCGGTGAACGGCACGCCGAACGTCACGCCGGACCCCGCGGTCTTCAACGTGTAGTCGCCCAGGCTGATGGTCGAAGGAGTGGTGGTGCGATAGAAGATGTCTAACGTTCGCGACACGCCGTTGTCGGTGAAATAGGGATTGGTGGTCGACAACGCCGCGGTGCGATTGAGCTTGCTCGTGTTCAGGCTCAGGCCGACGTTCTGGCCGCTGCCGAACAGATTATCCTGCAGCACCGAGGTGGTGAGTATCACGCCTTCCTGCCGCGCGAAGCCTGCGCCGACGTTGAAGCTGCCGGTCGGCTTTTCGACCACTGCGAGGTTGACATCGACCTGGTCGTTGGTGCCGGAGACCTGCGGCGTCTCCAGGTTGACTTCCTTGAAGTAAGCCAGCCGCTCGAGTCGTTCCTTCGACAACTTGATCGCATCGACGTCGTACCAACCGCCCTCGGCCTGACGCAACTCGCGCCGCACGACTTCGTCGCGCGTCTTGGTGTTGCCGTTGACGTTGATGCGGCGCACGTACACGCGACGGCCCGGATCGACGAAGATCGTGAAGGCCACCGTGTGCTGCTCGCGATTCAATTCGGGCGCGGCGTTGGCATTGGCGAACGCATAGCCGAGCGCGCCGAGCCGGTCCTGGATCGCCTTGGTCGACTCGGTCAGCTTTTCTCCCGAATAGGTTTCGCCCGCCTTGATCTTGATGAGCTTCTTCAACTCTTCTTCAGTGACCAGCGCCTCACCGGCGATCTTCACGTCCGAGACGGTGTACTTCTCTCCCTCGCTGATGTTGACCGTGATGTAGATGTCTTTCTTGTCGGGCGTGATCGATACCTGCGTGGATTCGACGTTGAACTCGAGATAGCCGCGGTTGAGGTAATACGAGCGCAAGGTCTCGAGGTCGCCGCCGAGCTTCTGCTTGGAATACTGATCGCTCTTGGTGTACCAGGTGAACCAACCCGGTGTCGTCAACGCCAGTTCCTTGATCAGCGTCTTTTCCGAAAACGCCTTGTTGCCGACGAAATGAATCTGCTTGATCGTCGCGACGTCGCCTTCGTCGATGTTGAAGGTGATGTTGACGCGATTGCGTTCGAGCGGCGTGACCGTGGTCGTCACCTGCGCGCCGTACTTGCCGCGCGTGAGGTATTGACGCTTCAACTCCTGCTCTGCGCGATCGAGGTTCGCCTTGTCGAAGATCGCCGTCTCGGAAAGGCCGATGTCCTTCAACGCCTTCTTCAAGGTGTCCTTGTCGAACTCCTTCAAGCCCGTGAACTCTATGCCTGCGATCGCGGGACGTTCATCGATCACGACCACCAGTACGTCGCGGTCGACGTCGATGCGCACGTCCTTGAAGAAGCCGGTCGCATAGAGCGCCTTCAGCGCCGCGGTGGCTTTCTCATCGGTGAAGGTTTCGCCGACCTTGACCGGCAGATAACTGAAGACCGTGCCCGCATCGGTGCGCTGTATGCCTTCGACGCGTATGTCACGAACCACGAAGGGCTCGAACGCATGTGCCGCATGCGTCGCAAATGCGCCGACGCCTGAAGCGATCAAGGCAGCCGCGATGCCGAGAGGACGGAATTGAAAGCGCGGAAAGCGCGTGAAGCGCAACAAACGGGATTTCGTCATCAAGAGATGCGTGGGGTCGAAAATGCTGGGAGGGAACCACAAGCGCGAGAGGATCGCGCGACGCAGCCATTCACGCGCGACCTGCCTGTTCACGATCGCTCACGACAGCAAGCGCACGACGTCGTTGAACAGCGCTACGACCATCAAGCCCGCAAGGAGGAACATGCCTGCCCGCTGACTCCATTCGAGAAACCGTTCGGATGGCGGGCGCCCCCTGACAATTTCGGCGAAATAATACAGCAAATGACCTCCATCGAGCATCGGCACGGGCAGCAGGTTCATCACGCCCAGACTGATGCTGATGAAAGCGACGAAGCTGATGAAGGCCAGCGGCCCGAGTCGCGCCGACTGGCCCGCGTAATCGGCGATCGTCACCGGCCCGCTGATGTTCTTGAGCGAGATCTCGCCCGACAGCATCTTGCCGATCATCCGAACCGAGAACACGCACAGGTCCCATGTCTGCACGGCGCCGTGTGCGACCGCTTCCAACGGACCGTAATGCACGCGCACCGTCTGAAGCTGGGCACCCAACTGAACGCCGATGCGTCCCATTGTCGCGGGGGCCGCTGCAGTGCTCGGCGCGGGACCGGACGCGGCGCTGGGCGGGGTGCTCGACGCCGCGACGGCAGCGGCGATCGGCGTGACCGATGTCGTCACCATCGCCCCGTTGCGCTCGATCACGAACTGGAGTTTCTTGCCTGGTGAGGCGCCGACGATGTGCTGAAGCGCGTCGACGTCGTCGATCGCCTTGCCATCGATCGACACGACGCGGTCGCCGCGTTTCAAACCCGCGAGGGCCGCGGGGCCGCTGGCGTCGGCGACGTCGCGTATCGTGGGCTTGGGTCGCAAGAGCGCGAGCCCGAGTTTCTGCATGAAGTCGGTTTCGAGGTCCTTGGTCTCGAAGCGCGCGAGGTCGAGAGTCACGCGGCGGCCTGTGTCGGCCGGCTGATCGACTCGTCTGACCTGCAGCAGCGCCGACCCGTGATCGACGCCAATCTTCAGGAGGCGCCAACGCAAATCGACGATCGATCGAATCGCATCGTCATCGAGCGCGGTCACTTCGAACGGCGCATCGATACCGGCCTGCGCGAGCGCGCTGCTCGCGCCTGGCGTCGAGAACATCGCGCGCGGCTCGTCGACGCCGACCATGTTCACGCCCGCGTACAGCAGCACCGCAAGTAGCAGATTCGCGAACGGTCCGGCGGCAACGATCACGATGCGCTTGGCAACCGACTGCCGATTGAACGCGCGCCGCAGATCGCTCTCGGGAATCGGCGCGGCCTGCGGATCAACTTTCATCTCGCGCTCGTCGAGCATCGCGACATAGCCGCCGAAAGGAATCGCCGCGAGCACCCACTCGGTCTTGTCGCGCCCGCGCACCCACTTCAACAACGGACGACCGAAGCCGACCGAAAAGCGCAGCACCTTCACGCCGCACAGACGCGCGACCGCGTAATGGCCGAGTTCGTGAAACACGATCAAGGGTCCGAGCGCGGCAAAGAATGCGGCAACGGTCCAGACAAAATTCATCGACAGGTTTCCAGGTTTTTCTTCAACGGGCCGCGAGTTCGTCCATGCATTCGCGTGCGCACTCTCGAGCCTTCATGTCGATCTCGAAGATGTCGTCGAGCGACTTCGGCGCGCTCGCAGGCAACGCATTCAACACACGATCGACCAAGTTCGCAATATCCGTGAAGCGGATACGCCGATTCAAGAACGCATCGACCGCGATTTCGTTGGCGGCGTTGAGAATGGCCGACGCGCTGCCTCCCGAAACAAGCGCATGGTATGCGAGATCGATGCAGGGAAAGCGTCCGAGGTCGGGCTTCTCGAAATCGAGCCGCGCGATCGCGGTCAGATCGAGCGACGGCACGCCCGATGCGATGCGCTCGGGCCACGCCAGCGCATGCGCGATCGGCGTGCGCATGTCGGGGTTGCCCATCTGCGCGAGCACCGAGCCATCGACATATTCGACCATCGAATGGACCACGCTTTGCGGATGAATCACGACCTCGATGCGATCGGGCGCAAGGCCGAACAGCCAGCGCGCTTCGATCACCTCGAGTCCCTTGTTCATCATCGTCGCCGAGTCGACCGAAATCTTGCGGCCCATCTTCCAATTGGGATGCGCGCACGCCTCGTCGGGTGTGACGCGCTCCATCTGATCGATCGGCATGGTGCGAAACGGGCCGCCCGAGGCGGTGAGCACAATGCGCGCGATGCCCGCGTGTTGATGGCGCCCGTCGACAGGATGGGGCAAGCATTGAAAGATGGCGTTGTGCTCGCTATCGATCGGCAACAACGTGGCGCCGCCCGTGACGACGGCATCGATGAACAGCGAGCCGGCCATCACCAGCGCCTCCTTGTTCGCGAGCAGAACGCGGCGGCCCGCACGCGCCGCGGCCATCGCCGCAGCCAATCCGGCCGCGCCGACGATCGCGGCCATCACCACCTCGGCTTCGCGCGCGACTTCGCACAGGGCCTCCGGGCCATGATCGATCTGCATCGCGTGACGGCCGCTCGCGGCCAGCATCTCGCGCAAGGTCTTCGCATCGTCGGCATTCGCAACCACCGCGCGCGCGGGCGCGAAACGCCGGCATTGCTCCGCGAGTTCGGCAACGCGGGTATGGCCCGTCAACGCGTGAACGCGATAGCGATCCGGATGACGCGCGAGTACGTCGAGCGTACTGACGCCGATCGAGCCGGTCGAGCCGAGGATCGTGATCGATTGCACTTCGGCCGATGGCGCGCGATGCGCGCCCGCATGACTGCCGCGACGTGGGTCGATCAACGCGTTCATCGCATCATTCTTCCGTCAAGCGATCAGAGTCAGCAGCACGGCGATCGGAACGACCGGAAGCAACGCATCGACTCGATCGAAAACGCCGCCGTGTCCCGGCAGCAGACGGCCGCTGTCCTTTACGCCGCGCTGGCGTTTCAACTGCGACTCGAACAAATCGCCGACGATGCTGAGAATCACCAACACGAGAACAGCGGCAAGCATCGCGACCATCGGCCAGCGCTGCGCCAGCACGTCGAAATAACTTCCGGACAACAGGGGCCATTTGGCCGCGATCGCAGCGAACACCAGCGCAGCGATCGCGCCGCCGATGGCCCCAGCCCAGGTCTTGCCAGGGCTGATCGACGGCGCAAGTTTCTTCTTTCCGAACGCGCGGCCTGCGAAATACGCCGCGACATCTGCGGCCCAGACCATGGCGAGGATGGAAACAAGAAACACCAATCCCTCGCGATACGCGGCAACCAATGCAAACCAGCAGGCCGCTGGTAGCAACAGCCCGAGACCGGCATACCCGATTCGCCAGCGATCCGATGGCGGGAAGCGGCCCGCGACGAAGAGAGACGTCGCGAGTGCGAACCAGACCCCCGCAGCCGCTACCCAGACCACCAGCGCCACCGGCGAGGCATACGCGCTCGAGTCGATGATCCACAGCACGAACATCATCAGACCCGCAGCGACCACCGTCGTGGTTCGCGACAGGCCGAGCAGCGTGAGCCATTCGGCGATCACGGCGCCGACCAGCAGCAACGCAAACAATGGAAAGCCCCAGGGCCGCGCGACCGTCAGCACCAGCGCGAGCAGACCGACCAACACCAGAGCCGTGATGATGCGCTGCTTCAACATGGCTCACGCGCCCAGTTGCGCGCTGGTACGCCCGAAGCGGCGCTCGCGCATCCGGTACCAGGCGATCGCCCGATCCAGCTCTTCGGCATCGAAGTTCGGCCAGTACACATCGGTGAAGTAAAGCTCGGTGTAGGCCAGTTGCCAGAGAAGGAAGTTACTGATGCGCTGTTCACCGCCGGTACGAATGAAAAGATCCGGCTCGGGCATGCCATGCATGGCGAGATAGGGCGCGAAACTTTCTTCGTCGATTCGCGACGGATCGCTTGCCAGCTCGGACCGGTCCGCGAGCAGCTTCCTGATCGCAATCAGGATGTCTGCTCGTCCCCCGTAGTTCGCGGCGATCGTCAATGTCAGCTTGTCGTTGCCCGACGTCTTTTGTTGCGCCGACTCGATCAATCCGCGCAGGCGCGGTTCGAACCGTTCGAGATCGCCGATCACGCAAAGGCGAATTCCGTTGGCGTGCAAGCGCGCGACCTGCCTCTCCAGCGTGCCGATGAACAGACGCATCAGCAGCGACACCTCGTCGGCGGGACGCCGCCAGTTTTCGGAACTGAATGCGAACAACGTCAGATGCGTAACGCCGCGAACGATGCAGGCTTCGACGATCTCCTCGACGCGATCGACGCCCTTCGAGTGTCCGGCCGCGCGCGGCAGATGTCGCGAGGTTGCCCAGCGGCCATTGCCGTCCATGATGATTGCGACGTGGCGCGGCACGTCGGCCGTCTCGGGAATGGTCTGGGTGGAACTGACGCGCCGGTTCATCGCGGGATCAGCCGAACGCGAAGCGCCGGGGGGACGACGCGGGAACGACGCAAGGAACGATGCATGAGCGGTCGGCCGATCATTGAGCGATGCGAGCGAGCGGATCGAGCGCGAGCTCAAACCGTCATGATCTCCGCTTCCTTCTGCGCCACCATCTTGTCGATCTCGCCGATGTTGCGATCGGTCAGCTTCTGCACGTCGTCTTGCGCGCGGCGCTCGTCGTCCTCGGAAACCTCCTTGGCCTTGAGCACGTCCTTCAACTGATTGTTCGCATCGCGACGCAGATTGCGGATCGCGATCTTGGCGTCCTCTCCCTCGCTCTTGACGACCTTGGTCAATTCACGACGCCGCTCTTCGGTGAGCGCGGGCATCGGAACGCGGATCATGTCGCCGCTGGTGGCGGGGTTCAGTCCGAGGTCGGCCTCGCGAATCGCCTTCTCGACCACCTGCACCATCTTCTTTTCCCACGGCTGCACGCCGATGGTTCGCGCATCGACGAGCGTGACGTTGGCGACCTGACTCAAGGCTGTCGGCGTGCCGTAGTAATCGACGTGGATGTGATCGAGCAAGCCTGTATGGGCGCGTCCAGTGCGGACTTTCCCCAGGTCGGCCTTCAAGGTCTCGAGCGACTTCTGCATCTTCTGCTCAACCGTCTTCTTGATGTCGGCAATCGCCATGCGCGTGTCCTGTCTTCGTCTAAACGTGAACCAGCGTGCCCTCGTCGGCGCCTTCGCACACGCGCTTCAACGAACCCGGCTTGACGATGGAGAACACCCTGATCGGCAGCTTCTGATCGCGGCACAACGCGAAGGCGGTCGCGTCCATCACCTGCAGATGCTTGCCGATCGCTTCGTCGAAGCTGATGGTTGCATAGCGCGTCGCCCCTGCATCCTGGTTCGGATCGGCACTGTAGACGCCATCGACCTTGGTCGCCTTCAACACGATCTCGGCGCCGATCTCAGCTCCCCGAAGGGCAGCGGCGGTATCGGTCGTGAAGAACGGATTGCCGGTGCCGGCCGCAAAAATCACTACCCTTCCTTCTTCCAGATGACGCATCGCCTTGGGCCGGATATACGGCTCAACCACTTGATCCATGCGCAGCGCCGACAGCACCCGCGCCGAGACGCCGGCGCGCATCAAGGCGTCCTGCAGCGCGAGCGCATTCATCATCGTCGCGAGCATGCCCATGTAGTCGGCCGTAGCGCGGTCCATGCCGGACGCGCCGAGGGCCACGCCGCGAAAAATATTGCCTCCGCCGATCACGATCGCGAGTTGGACGCCGCTCTTCACCACGTCGGCGATATCGGCCACCATCGTTTCGATCGTCTCTCGATTGATGCCGAACGAATCGTCACCCATCAACGCTTCGCCCGAGAGCTTCAGCAACACCCGCTTGTAGGCCAATGCCATCTCGCGTCATTCCTCGCTGTTCGTGCCGTCCCGTCGTTCCCGCGAACGCGGGAACCCAGCGTCTGCGAACTAACGTCACTGGGTCCCTGCTTTCGCAGGGACGACAGCAGCGCGGCATTATCGTTGATTTCCCCAGCGCAATTACTTATGCGCCGCTGCGACCTGGGCCGCGACTTCGGCCGCGAAATCATCGCTGCGCTTCTCGATGCCTTCACCCACCACATACAGCGCGAAGCGCAACACACGCGCACCCCTGGCTTTCAACATCTTCTCGATCGTCTCGTCGGGGTTCTTCACGAACGGCTGACCGAGCAGCGCGACTTCGGCCAGATATTTCGAGACGCGCCCTTCCACCATCTTCGCAACGATATCGGCGGGCTTGCCGCGTTTCGTCGCTTCCTCGGCTGCCTGCGCGGCGAATACCTTGCGTTCGGTCTCGATCTTGTCGGCGGGAACGTCGTCCTTCGAGATCGTCAGCGGCTTGCTGGCCGCGATATGCATCGCGAGGTCCTTGCCGACCTGATCGTCGGCCGCATCGTATTCAACCAATACGCCGATACGCGTGCCGTGGATATAGCTCGCCAGCTTCGCTTCGGTTTCATAGCGCACGAAGCGGCGGATCGACAGGTTCTCGCCGATCTTTCCGACCAGTGCGGCGCGCGTTTCCTCGACCGTCTTGCCTTCGAGCGGCATGCCGAGCAACGCATCGACCGTCGCCGGATCCTGGTGAACGATGGTCGTCGCGACGTTCTTCGTGAACTGCAGGAAGTCTTCGTTCTTCGCGACGAAGTCGGTCTCGCAGTTGATCTCGACCAGCGCGCCGACCTTGCCCTCGATGACGATGCCGACGATGCCTTCGGCCGTGACGCGGCTCGCGGCCTTGCTCGCCTTGTTGCCCAGCTTGACGCGCAACAGCTCTTCGGCCTTGTCCATGTCACCTGCGGCTTCGGCCAATGCCTTTTTGCACTCCATCATCGGCGCGTCGGTCTTTTCACGAAGCGCCTTGACCATGCCCGCGGTGATTTCCGCCATGTGTTTCCCCTTGCCTTGGGCTGTTGAAAATTCGTCGAAACAAAAAAAAGGGGCGCCGCGAAAGACACCCCGCACTGCCGTTCATTCGGCCCGATCGCGCGACTCGCGACGGGCTATCGATCGGTCGCGACTACGCGTTGACTTCGACGAAATCTTCGCCGTTCTCGGGCGCTTCGACGATGTCGTGGAGTGCGTTGTTGCGACCTTCGAGAATCGCGTCGGCGACGCCGCGTGCATACAGACGAATCGCCTTGCTCGAGTCGTCGTTGCCGGGGATCACGTAGGCGATGCTGTCGGGCGAGTGGTTGGTATCGACCACGCCGATGACCGGCACGCCGAGCTTGGCGGCTTCGGTGACCGCGCCCTTGTGATAACCGACGTCGATGACGAAGATCGCATCGGGCACGCCGTTCATGTCCTTGATGCCGCCGATCGATTTCTGCAGCTTCTCCATCTCGCGCGAGAACGTCAGCGCTTCCTTCTTGCTCATGCGCTCCTGACCGCCATCGGCCACGGTCGCTTCCATGTCCTTCAAGCGCTTGATCGACGCCTTGACAGTCTTGAAGTTGGTGAGCATGCCGCCCAGCCAGCGCTGATCGACATAAGGTACGCCGGCGCGCTTGGCTTCTTCGGCGATGATTTCGCGGGCCTGACGCTTTGTGCCCACGAAGAGGATCGTGCCGCGGTTGGCGGCGAGCTTCTTCGCGTACTTGATCGCATCGTTGTAATTCGAGAGCGTCTTCTCGAGGTTGACGATATGAATCCGGTTGCGATGGCCGAAAATGAACGGCGCCATCTTGGGATTCCAGAAGCGGGTCTGGTGTCCGAAATGGACGCCCGCCTCGAGCATTTCACGCATGGTGGTCGACATAGAATTCCTAAGGGTTGGGTCTAGAGCAAGCGTTGCACCGTCCACAACGGAAACGGCACCCTCGGTACGCTGACTCGCGGATGGTCAAACAGATTTCTGCCGGCGCCTCGGGTACGACGCGCGCTGCGGTGATTGCCTGTGGTGATTGCCTAGTCGCAACGCAGACGGCTTCCGGCAAGCCCGCTATTATAGCGGTTTCGCTGAATCGTTCCACCCCACTCCCATGAGTTCGCTTCCCCGCCCCGCATCGTCCGCCATCATCAAGACCGCCACCGACATCGAGCGGATGCGCATCGCCGGGCGCCTCGGGTCGGAAGTGCTCGACCACATCACGCCGTTCGTCAAGCCCGGAATGACCACGGGCGAACTCGATCGGCTGTGTCACGACTACATGGTCGACGTGCAGCAGACGATTCCCGCGCCGCTCAATTACGCGCCGCCCGGCTATCGTCCCTACCCGAAGTCGGTGTGCACGTCGGTGAACCATCAGGTCTGCCACGGCATTCCCGGCGACCGCGTATTGAAGAACGGCGACATTGTCAACATCGACGTCACGGTCATCAAGGACGGATATCACGGCGATACGAGCCGCATGTTCCTGGTCGGCGAAGCTTCGATTCAAGCGCGGCGCCTGTGCGAGATCACGTTCGAATGCATGTGGCTCGGCATTCGCGCCGTCAGGCCGGGCGCGCATCTGGGTGACGTCGGTCATGTCATCCAGCGCCATGCGGAGCGCAACGGCTTCTCAGTCGTTCGCGAATTCTGCGGGCACGGCATCGGACAGCGTTTTCACGAAGACCCGCAGGTGCTTCACTACGGTCGAGCAGGGACGCTTGAACTGCTCGTGCCCGGCATGATCTTCACGGTCGAACCGATGATCAACGCGGGTCGCCGCGAGATCCGCGAGATGGCCGATGGCTGGACCATCGTCACCAAGGACCACAGCCTGTCGGCGCAGTGGGAACACACCGTGCTCGTCACGGACGACGGGCACGAAGTGCTGACGGTGTCCGAGGGCACGCCCGCGGCGCCCGCCGAACTGCCGCACGCGGCGTAGAACCTGTCCGTGAACAAGACGGCCCTGCGACCCGAAACATCGGGTCCATCGTCATGATCGCGGTCACGCCTTGATGGAATCCGATACGACCCACGCTGCGAGCAACGACTCGACCCTGACCGCGGCTCGCGCTTCCGGTCTCGCGGCACACACCTCCGAAGCGCTTGCAATCAGGTCCGGCTTGCAGGCTGAACGCGCGCGCCTGATGCACGAGTTCAACATGCAACCGCGCGCCGAACGCTTCTTGCGCGGACTCGCGCGTGCTCACGACGTCGCGCTGCGCGCTTGCTGGAAGCTGGCCGCGATGCCGCGCAGCGCGGCTCTGCTTGCGGTCGGCGGCTATGGGCGGGGCGAGCTGTTTCCGCATTCCGACGTCGACGTGCTGATGCTTCTCGACCAGGCACCGAGCGCAAGCGAAGCCGCGACGATCGAAAACCTGATCGGCCTGTTGTGGGACCTGGGCTTCGAACTCGGACACAGCGTGCGTACCGTGCCCGAGTGCCTGACCGAAGCCGAGCGCGACATCACGGTCGCCACCGCGTTGATCGAGGCGCGCTTTCTTTCGGGCAGTCGCAAATTGGCGTCGACCTTGTCGGAGCAAATCGCAGCGGCGATCGAACCCCGGAAGTTCTTTCGCGCCAAGATGCTCGAACAGCATCAGCGCTACGCGAAGTTTCAGGACACGCCTTACGCGCTCGAGCCCAATATCAAGGAGAGTCCGGGCGGCCTGCGCGACCTGCAGATGATCTTGTGGACCGCGCGCGCCGCACGCCTCGGCGATTCGTGGAAGGCCCTCGCGCAACGCGGGATCGTGACTCGCATCGAGGCGCGCCAGTTGCGTCGCTGCGAAGAATTCATTCAACTCGTTCGCATACGCCTGCATCGCATCGCGCGACGCCGCGAAGATCGGCTCGTGTTCGATGTGCAGACCGCTCTTGCCGAAGAATTGGGGCTCGTGCAAACACCGATGTGCCGCGCCAGCGAAGTGCTGATGCAGCGCTACTACCGCACTGCCAAGGTCGTCACGCAATTGAACGTGATCGTGTTGCAGACGATCGAGGCCGCGCTCTTTCCGGCCCGCAACGTGGCGCCCGTACTCATCGATTCCGCCACCGATGCGGACTTCCAGAACGCCGGCGGCCTGCTCGACATCGTCGATGAGGGCGTGTTCGTTCGCAATCCGTCGGCCCTGCTCGAAGCCTTTCTCGTGATGCAGCAGCATTCGGAACTCGAAGGCATGACGGCGCGGACCATGAATGCGATCTGGCATGGCCGCACGCTGATCGACGCGAAATTTCGCCGCGATCCCGTCAATCGCGCGCTGTTTCTTTCGATCCTGCAGCAGCCGCGCGGCATCGTGCACGAACTGCGGCGCATGAATCAGCTCTCGGTGCTGGGCCGCTATCTCCCCGTGTTCAGGCGCATCGTCGGCCAGATGCAGCACGATCTCTATCACGTGTACACGGTCGATCAGCACATCCTGATGGTGGTGCGAAACATCCGCCGCTTCACGATGCCCGAGTTCGCTCACGAGTATCCGCTGTGCTCGCGTCTGATCGCCAACTTCGAGCGTCCCTGGCTGCTGTATGTCGCCGCCCTCTTTCACGATATCGCCAAAGGCAGAGGCGGCGATCACTCGAAGCTCGGCATGGCCGATGTGCGGCTGTTCGCGCGGGAGCACTCGCTCGACGTGAACGACATCGGGTTGCTCGAGTTTCTGGTCGAGCATCACCTGACGATGTCACGCGTCGCCCAGAAGGAAGACTTGTCCGACCCCGAGGCCATCAGTGCATTCGCGCGCACGGTCGACACCGAGCGTCGCCTGACCGCGCTCTATCTGCTGACGGTTGCCGATGTCAGGGGCACGAGCCCCAAGGTCTGGAACGCGTGGAAGGGCAAGCTGCTCGAAGACCTCTATTTCCGCGCGCTGCGCGTGATCGAGAATGCCGACGGCAGCGGCGCGCCCACCAGCGCTCCGGCCGAATTGCAGGCGCGCCAGGAAGATGCGCGACGCATCCTCGGTCTCTATGCTTTCCATCCCGATGCGATCGAACGCTTCTGGAAACGCCTCGATGTCGCGTGGTTCCTGCGGCATGACGCCCAGGACATCGCCTGGATCACGCGGGCGTTCGCGCTCGCGCGCGACACCTCGCGCCCACGCATCAAGGCGCGGCTCTCACCTGCGGGCGAAGGCTTGCAGATCGTGGTGTTCACGCCCGACCAGTCCGATCTGCTGGCGCGTATCTGTCAATACTTCGATCGTCAGCGCTTCTATATTCTCGATGCGCGCGTGCACACCACGATCGGCGCCGAAGGCGAGAGGCACGCGCTCGACACCTTCCACGTGCTCGATCCCGACGGCGGCCACTATCGCGATCGCATCGCCGGGATCGAGCGCGATCTCGCACAGCATCTCGCGCATCCGACCCCGCTGCCTGCTCCCGCGACCGGCCGGCCTTCGCGGCAGTCGCGCAGCTTTCCGATCGCACCCACGGTGGATCTGCGGCCCGATGAACGCGGCCGCTTCTTCCTGCTCACGCTGTCCGCGTCGGATCGCGACGGTCTGCTCTACGCGATCCTGCGCGTGTTGACGAGTCATCGAGTCAACGTGCAGGCCGCGAAGATCACGACGCTCGGCGAGCGCGTCGAAGATTTCTTTCTGGTCGACGGCGCGATCCTGTCGGACGCGAAGGCGCAGATCAAGCTCGAGACCGAGTTGCTCGAATTGCTCGAGGTGCTCGCATCATGAAGACGCGCGCGCCGGCTCCGCGAGACGCCGCCAGTTCGAAGCTCTATTCAGCGCAGAATTCGGTGCCGAATAGAGTGGAAGATGCGGCGAAAGATGCGGCGCCCGATTCGGCGCCCGATTCAGCGGTCTCGCCCGCGCCGATGCGCCTGTCCAAACGCATGGCCGAGTTGGGTCTCTGCTCGCGCCGCGAAGCCGACGAATGGATAGAGCGCGGCTGGGTCTTCGTCGACGGCGTGAAGACCGACGTGCTGGGCAGCAAGGTGCTGCCGAGTCAGCGCATCAGCGTTGCGGGTGCGGCGGAGAAGGAACGCGATCTGCGCATCACGATACTGATCAACAAGCCGATCGGCTATGTGTCGGGCCAGGCCGAAGATGGCTACAAACCTGCGTCGGTTCTGGTGGTGCCGCGGGCGCACTGGGACCACGATCCCCGCACGCTTGCAGCCGACTGGCGGCCGCCGCGCGGACTCGCGCCGGCAGGCCGGCTCGACATCGATTCGACCGGCCTGCTCGTGCTCACGCAGGATGGCCGCGTCGCGCGCCAGTTGATCGGTGACGACTCGAATATCGAGAAGGAGTATCTGGTCCGCGTGGCGGGAACGCTTTCAGATGCGGACCTGCAACGCATGCAGCATGGACTCGTGCTCGACGGCATCGCGTTGAAACCCGCGCGCGTGTCTTGGCAAAATCGCGATCAGTTGCGCGTTGTCTTGCGTGAAGGCAGGAAGCGCCAGATCCGACGCATGTGCGAACTGGTCGGACTCTCGGTCCTCGGCTTGAAGCGCGTGCGCGTCGGTCGCGTGACGCTGGGCGATCTGCCGATCGGTCAATGGCGGCATCTGGGGCCCGACGAAGCTTTTTGACGCGAATCAATCGTCCACCATCTCCTGCCCCGGAAACAACTCTTCGGTAAACCCGAATCGCGTGAAGTCGCGGATGCGCATCGGATAGAGAATGCCGTCGAGGTGATCGCATTCGTGTTGCACGACGCGCGCATGAAAGCCGCTTGCGATGCGATCGATCGCCGCGCCATGCTGATCGAAGCCGCGATAGCGAATGCGATCCCGGCGCGGGACCACGCCGCGCATGCCGGGCACCGACAGACAGCCTTCCCAATCTTCGACCTCGAGCGGCTCGAGCATCTCGATCACGGGGTTGACGAGCACCGTCTCGGGTACCGGTTCCGCATCGGGGTAACGCTGGTTGGAGTTCGCGAATCCGAAAATGACGACGCGCAGATCGACGCCGATCTGCGGCGCGGCGAGCCCCGCGCCATTCGCGTCATGCATCGTCTCGAACAGATCAGCCACCAGTGCATGCAGTTCGGGCGTGTCGAATCGCTCGACCGGTTTGGCGATGCGGAGCAGACGCGGTTCGCCCATCCGCAGGATGTCGTGAATCATGGAAACTTGTGCCGGCCGCTTGCGCGAACGAAAGCCACGATCATCGCCCGCACGCTTTCTATCGAGGTCTCGAGCGTACGGCCGATTTCGGCAGTGGAAATCGCGAGCTTCGAATCGCCTCTGCCGGCCGCGTGGTTGACCACCACCGCGAGACCGACGTAAGGCAGGCCGAGTTCGCGCGCGAGTGCGGCCTCGGGCATCAAGGTCATGCCGACCACATCGGCGCCGTCGCTCTCGATGCGATCGATCTCGGCCGCGGTCTCCAGACGCGGACCCTGCATGCAGGCATAGCAGCCGCCGTCGATCAGCGGATGACCGTCGGCGTGCGCGACTTCGAGCACGCGCGCGCGAAGCGCGGGGTCGTACGGCAAAGTGAAATCGATGTGCGTGACCGGTTGTTCGGGCCCGTCGAAAAAAGTCGAGTCGCGGCCCCACGTGTAGTCGAGCATCTGGTCGAGCAGCGCGATGGCGCCGGGCTGCATGTCGGCGCGTATGCCGCCGACCGATGCGACCGCGATCACGCCTTCGGCGCCGATGTGTTTCAACGCATAGAGGTTGGCGCGATAGTTGATCGCGTGCGGCGGAATCGTGTGGCCCTGCCCATGCCGCGGCAGAAAGACCACCGACACATCGTCGATGCGTCCGATCGTCACCGGGCCGGACGGTTCGCCCCAAGGGGTGCGAACGACTTCGCGGCGGTCGACGTTGAGTTCGGCGAACGAGCTGAGTCCGCTGCCTCCGAGGATGGCGAACATGGTTTCCTTTTTGAATACCGTCAGGGGTGTTCTCGAAGCGAGGCGAGGTATTGGGCGAACGCCGTTCCCGTCTCGTGATGCTTTAGTCCCAATTCGACCGTCGCCATGAGATAGCCGAGTTTCGAGCCGCAATCGTAGCGCACGCCTTCGAAGCGGTAGGCGAGCACCGGCTCGTCTTCGAGCAGATCGACGATGCCGTCGGTCAACTGAATCTCGCCGCCAGCGCCGGGCTTCACCAGGCGCAGCCGGTCGAACAACGCGCCGCTGAGGATATAGCGGCCCACCACGGCGAGCGTCGACGGCGCGGCTTCGGGCGTGGGTTTTTCGACCATGCGCGTGATCTCTTCGAGTCTATCGTTGCCCGCGGCAATGGCCGACCCGCGCCGCGTGCCGACGATGCCGTACGAGCGCGTCTGTTCGCGCGGCACGTCCTGGACCGCGAGCACGCTCGCATGCTTCAAGTCGAACACGCGCACCATCTGCGCGAGCACACCGGGCACGCCATCGGGCGTGTCCATCAGATCGTCGGCGAGCAACACCGCGAACGGTTCATGACCCACCACCGGCAACGCGCACAACACCGCATGTCCGAGACCGAGCGCTTCGTTCTGGCGTATGTAGATGCAGTTGACCGAAGGCGGCACCGTGTTGCGAACGATCTCCAGCAACTCCTGCTTGTTCTTCGCTTCGAGCTCGGCCTCCATCTCGTAGGCCTTGTCGAAATGATCTTCGATCGCACGCTTGTTGCGGCCGGTGATGAAGACCATGTCGGTGATCCCCGCTTCGGCGGCTTCCTCGACCGCGTACTGGATCAGCGGCTTGTCCACCACCGGCATCATTTCCTTCGGACTCGCCTTGGTGGCCGGCAGGAAGCGCGTGCCCATGCCCGCGACCGGGAAGACTGCCTTTCTAACGCGCATCGCCGTGCTCCTGCGTGGATGGGGCGCCGATCAATTCAAACAATGCCTGCTGATCGATGATGGGTACGTTCAACGCGACCGCCTTGTCGGCCTTGCTGCCGGCTTGATCACCTGCGACGAGATAGTCGGTCTTCTTCGAAACCGACGCGACGACTTTGCCGCCGGCGTCTTCGATGCGAGCCTTGGCTTCATCGCGCGTGAGACCGGGTAGCGTACCGGTCAGCACGAAGGTTTTGCCCGCGAGCGGACCGGTCGCCTTCGTGCTCGGCGTCGCCGATGATCTCGCACTCGCATCGACCGCGTCATCGACCTCGTGTTCGGGCCACGTGATGCCCACGGCGCGCATGCGCGCGATCGCTTCGCGGTTGTGCGGCTCGGCCGCGAACCGCGCGACCGACTGCATGATCTCTTCTCCTATGCCTTCGAGCGGGAGAGGCAACGCGTCTTCACCCTTGATGCGCCGGCTCGCGTTCTCTTTTTGCAGCGTGCGCTTCTGCTCGATGAGCGCCGTCCAGTCGGCGGCCAGCAATGCATCGAGACGACCGAACTCGCGCGCGAGCACGCGCGCGACTTCTTCGCCGACATGTCTGATTCCGAGCCCGAACAGCAAGCGGGACAGCGTCGTGTGCTTTGCTTGCACGATCGCCGCGATCAGGTTTTCCGCAGACTTCTCGGCCATGCGATCGAGGCCCGCCAGCGTCGCGGAATCGAGAGCGAACAGATCGGCGGGTGTATGCACGAGCTGAAGTTCGACCAGTTGATCGACGACTTTCTCACCCAGCCCATCGATGTCCAGCGCGCGGCGTTGCGCGAAGTGCAATAGCGCCTGCTTTCTTTGCGCCGCGCAGACCAGACCGCCACTGCATCGCGCGACCGCTTCGCCCTCTTCGCGAGTGATCGCCGAACCGCACACCGGACACTGCGTCGGCATGGCGAACTGCGCAGCGTTTGCGGGCCGCTTCTCGAACACGACCCGCAGCACTTCGGGAATCACGTCGCCCGCACGCCTCACGATCACGGTATCGCCGATGCGGATGTCCTTGCGCCGGATCTCGTCTTCGTTGTGCAAGGTCGCGTTGGTCACGGTCACGCCGCCCACGAAGACCGGGGCGAGGCGCGCGACCGGGGTGACCGCGCCGGTTCGTCCGACCTGCACGGCGATGTCTTCGATGGTGGTGGTCGCTTCCTCGGCCGGAAACTTGTGCGCGATCGCGAAGCGCGGCGCACGCGAGACGAAGCCCAGTCGCCGCTGCGCCTCATGCGCATCGACCTTGTAAACCACGCCGTCGATGTCGTAGGGCAACTCCGTACGCTTCTCGCCGATCGAACGATAGAAATCGAGCAAGCCCTTCACGCCGCGGATGACGGCGCGGTGATCGTCGACCGGTATGCCGAGCGTGCGATACCACGCCAGCAAGGCGCTGTGGTGATCGGGCAAGGAGTCGTGCAATGCGTCGCCGGACGGCGATGCTTCGAAGCGACCGACGCCGTACGCGAAAAAATGCAGGGGTCGCTTCGCCGTGATGCGCGCATCGAGTTGTCGCAAGCTGCCCGCGGCGGCGTTGCGCGGGTTGACGAATTCCCTGGCGCCGGCCTCGCGTTGGTTGCGATTGATCGCGGCGAAGTCCGCATGAAACATCAACACCTCACCGCGCACGTCGATCAGCCTGGGCGGATGCCTGCCTTTCAGTCGCAGCGGAACCGACGCGATCGTCTTCACGTTCGGGGTCACGTCCTCGCCCACGCTGCCATCGCCGCGCGTGGCCGCCTGCGTCAGCAGTCCGTCCTCGTAGCGCAGGCTCACCGCGAGTCCGTCGAACTTCAACTCGGCCGCGTATTCCACCGCGGCGGGCGCGTCCAGACGGAGCGCTTCGGCTATGCGCCGATCGAAGGCGACGATGTCGTCGTCATCGAATGCGTTCGACAGCGACAGCATCGCCACGTCGTGTCGCACGCTCGGCAAGTCGGATCGCGGCGCACCGCCGACACGCTGCGTCGGTGAGTCGGGCGTCTGCAGCTCGGGATACGTGGCCTCGATCTCCTGCAACTCGCCGAACAAGCGATCGTATTCGGCATCGGTGACCAGAGGCGCATCGAGCGAGTGATACGCGTGGTTGTAGCGCTCGAGGTCTTTGCGCAGGGCGCGCGCACTGCGCTCGAGCTCTTGCCTGTCGATCGCGGAGTCCTCGTCGGTCATGGAATCCGATGCGCTCGACGCGATCGACGCGCGCAGCTCTGCTTGCGCACGACCACCGGTGTCAGCCGAACAGCGCGAGGGCGCGCGGCGATCCCGCAGGCATGCCGGCTTCGGCCAGTTTCGCGTACACCGGTTCGATCTGGCGGCCGATCGACGCCAGGGCATTGGGTGTCAGAACGCGCGACTGATCGTCGACGATGGTCGCGTCGAGCAGCGCGGCGAGCTGGTGCGCCAGATCCACCAGGCGAGCGAACGGCTCTTGCGCCTGCGGCGCGCGCGGCACGTCGAGCAGCAGCGTGAGACGCGAGGTCTGTTGCGCGTCGAGCGTATCGGCGCGGAACGCGCCGCCATCGCCATTCTGCAAGACCACCAGCGTCGTGCCGCGTTCGTCGAGCGCGTGGAAGCGTCCGTCGGGTCGCAGGATCAGGCCTTGTTCGCGCGCAAACGTCGCGACGAGTTGACCGGTCCATCCGTTTTGCGCGCTTGCCAGGTTGATGCCGATCTGCGCATCGAGAGGCACGCACAGGGAGTCGAGCGCGCGCGCGCGCGCCGTGGTCTCGCGCATGTCGGGAATTTCGCAGGTCGCGGGGATCTGCTCGGCAACGTGGGCGAGCGCGGCGACGAACTCGGACCATTCGATTTCATTCACTGGTCCGCTGCGGTTGGCCAGTTGCACCGCGACCAGTACCGCGTCGTAGCGCTGACCGGCGCGCAGCGGCTCTTGCAAATCGCCGTTCGCATCCGTCCTGGTCCCCACCAGCATGACGGGTTGGCGCCCCGCATGTCGAAACGCATGCAGCAACGACAGCGCGCGCTCGCCTGAAATTTGTCCTTCGGGTTCGAGCGTGACGACTGCATGGATCGCATCGTCGATGACTGGAGACAAAGCTGTGTCAGGCTCGACTATTCCCTCGTCCGAGGACGTGGGTCCGATACCGGAGTCCTCGTTGGCCGGCATTTCGCGAGCGGCGTCCTGCGGGTCATCGTTGCCGCGGTCGTTGCCCCGATCATTGAATACCGGTTCGCTGCGTACTGTCGCATCGCCCGGCCTGGTCCTCGTCGTCATCCTCGTCCGCGCTTCGGCAGCAGCCGGCGCGGACGCGTCGCCGGCCTTCGGTCTGAAGCGCTGCTCGAACACCTTGCGGCGACGTCGTTCGACAAGCGCGTTGAAAAGCCACACCGCGCCGATCGCGATCAGGGCGAGAACGATCAGGCTCCATTGCAGATCGCTCACGCGGCCACCTCCGCCGTTCGCTTCATGCGGCCTCCTCGATCCGTTCGTTGGCAAAACCGATCGCTGCGTCGAGATCGACCGCGACCACGCGCGAGACGCCCTGCTCCTGCATCGTCACGCCGATCAACTGCTGCGCCATCTCCATCGCGATCTTGTTGTGCGAGATGAAGAGGAACTGCGTTTGCACAGCCATCTTCTTGACCAGTTTGCAGAAGCGCTCGGTATTGGCGTCGTCGAGCGGTGCATCGACTTCGTCGAGCAGACAGAACGGCGCCGGGTTCAACTGGAACATCGCGAACACCAGCGCAATCGCGGTCAGTGCTTTCTCACCGCCCGACAGCAGATGAATGCTGCTGTTCTTCTTGCCTGGCGGCTGCGCCATCACCTGCACCCCGGCGTCGAGAATTTCGTCACCGGTCATCACGAGCCGCGCTTCGCCGCCGCCGAACAGCGCCGGAAAGAGCTCGCCGAAATGACGATTGATCGCGTCGAAGGTCTCCTGCAACAGCGCGCGCGTTTCGCGATCGATCCTGCGAATCGCATCCTGCAGCGTGGCGATCGCTTCGCCGAGATCTCCGGTCTGCGCATCGAGAAAAGTCTTGCGCTCGCGCGACGTGGACAATTCGTCCAGCGCCGCGAGATTGACCGCGCCGAGTTCGGCAAGGGTCTGCTGCAGGCGCTGCACTTCGGCATGCAGCGCGGGCGCTCTGAGCTTCCTGCCGTCATCGCCGGCCAGCGTCTCGGCCAGTGCGGCGCAATCGGCGTGAGCGTCGGCCAACTGCTGCTGAAACTGCTGCTCGGTGAGACGTGCTGCCTGCTCCTTCAACGCCGCGTCGCCGATCCGCGAGCGCATCGGCTCGAGATCGCGCTCGGTCGTCAGACGCGACTCGTCGGCTGCGCGAATCTGCGCGCCCAAGGCATCGAGCTCGGCCCTCGCGTCTGCGAGACTTCGCTCGGTCGCAACGCGGGCAACGATAGCGGCCTCGAGCCCTACGCGAGCGGTCTCGTCGGTGAGAGCGGCGAGTTCGGTCTCGACGCCTGCCTGATCGCCGGTCACGCGCTCGAGTTGCTCCGCAGCCGCACGCGTCTGTTCGTCGAGGTCGGCAATGCGCGCGGCGAGCGTCTTTTCCTCGTAGCGCGCCTCGTGCACCGCCCGCTGCACATCGGCCAGACCGGTGCGTGCGGCGTCGACGCGCGCGTGCGCCGCCATCGATGCGGTCTGCGCGTCTTCGAAGCGCGTCTGTACATCGGCCAGCAGCGCATCGACGCGTTCGAAGTTGGCTTCGGATAATCGCCGTGTTTCGATCTCGTTCGATTCTTCGGCCGCGAGAGAAGCAAGCTCGCTTTCGATCTGTTGATCCCGCATGCGGCTTTGCGTCTCGACCTGTTGCAGGCGTTGCAGGATCAACTGATGCGAGTGGACATCGGAGGTCGAAGTCGCAACGCCCGTGCGCAGCGCCGACAGAGCGGCGGT
The DNA here is from genome assembly GCA_038240015.1 of Burkholderiales bacterium. Classification (GTDB taxonomy): domain Bacteria; phylum Pseudomonadota; class Gammaproteobacteria; order Burkholderiales; family Burkholderiaceae_D; genus CAHJXF01. The sequence goes on along the minus strand of JBBSEF010000010.1, from coordinate 28,673 downwards.
CGCTTGCGTGACCCCGGCATCGGCGCGCACCGCATGCGAGCGCGCGTCTTCCGACAACAGCGTTTGCGCGCGCGCACGCTTGCCGAGGTCTTCGATCTCGTGCTGACGCGCGAGCATGCCCGCCTGTTCGGAATCGGACGCATAGAACTGCAGACTGCCTCGACCGATCAAATGTCCCGATCGCAAAATGAATGAAGAACCGGCCGGCAATTCGTGACGACGCGACAGCGCCTCGGTCTCGTTGTCGGCCACGTAGAGATGTCCGATCCACTCGGTGAGCAGCACCCGCAGCGCGGGTTCGCGCAATTCGATCAGGCCAAGCAACGGCGTGAGGTTGGCCGCAGTCGCTGCCGCAGCGCCGCCGCGCGCTCCGTCCTGGACGCGTTCCGAATAAAACGCCAGCTTGGCGGGCGGAAGATCCCCGAAGAAGGCGCGCACGCTGTCGAGTTGCCCGATCTCGAGCGCGCCGACCCGTTCGCGCAAAGCAGCTTCGACCGCAGTCTCCCACCCGGCTTCGACGTGCAGGCGCTGCCACAGGCGCGGCAAGCGCCCGAGCTCGTGACGATCGAGCCAAGGCTGCAGTTTGCCGTTGGCCTGCACGCGTTCCTGCAAGCCTTTGAGAGCCGACAATCGCGCATCGATCTGCGCGCTCTCGTTGCTCTCGCGAGCGAGCGCGTCGTGCGCCGATGCGCGCGCGCTTTGCGATGCCGTCAGCGCCTCGTCGGCGGCGGCGAGATCCCCCTCTTGCGAAGCGAGTCGCGCCGCGGCGGCGTCGGCCGCACTGCGCGCGATCGACAAACGTTCCGGATCGGGCGTATCGAGTGCCTGCTTTTCTTCGGCAAGACGCGTCTTGCGATTGGCGATCGACTCGAGGTGCCGGTCCGCATTGCGCTGCTGCGTCGATTCGATCTCGAGATCCTTCTGCGCGCCGGCCACCTGCGCGCGAAGACCGTCGACCGTCACGCCCCACGCACGAGCGGCGGCTTCGACCTCCGGAAGTTCGTCGGTACGGGAATCGAGCGCGGCTTCGGCTTCGCCGATCGCGGCTGCCGCAATTTCATGCCCGCGTCTTGCGTCGATGATCGCGGCGGCCAGACGCGCGCCCTGCTCACTCCAATGCGCGTGTTGGGCTTCGAGTTGCGCGCGTTGCGTCTGCAGGCGATTGCGCGATTCGACGACGATGCGGATTTCGGCCTCGATCGCCGATACGACCGCCGACGCTTCGTAGTATTCACCCTGGCGCGCATGGACCGCGTTGCCTGCTTCCTGATGCGTCGCGCGCACACGTTCGAGCTCGGCCTCGACGCGGCGCAGGTCCGCCGTGCGCGCGTCGAGAGCGAGCCGGGCTTCGTCGCCCTCCCGCTTGTGCTTGCCGGCCAGCCCCGCCGCTTCGTTGGCGCGCAGCATCCACAGCAACTTCTGCTTGCCGTCGATGTCGTTCTGCAAGTCGCGATACTGTTGCGCGACGACCGCCTGCTGTTCGAGTCGATCGAGGTTGGCAGTCAACTCGCGCAGGATGTCTTCGACCCGCGTCAGGTTCTCGCGCGTGTCCGCCAGACGGTTCTCGGTCTCGCGCCGGCGTTCCTTGTACTTCGAGACCCCGGCGGCTTCTTCGAGAAAAACGCGAAGCTCGTCGGGGCGTGCTTCGATGATGCGAGTGATCATCCCCTGGCCGATGATCGCGTAGGCGCGCGGCCCGAGACCGGTACCCAGAAAAATGTCCTGGATGTCGCGGCGGCGAACCACCTGGTTATTGATCAGATAGGTCGAGGCGCCGTCGCGCGTGAGCACGCGCTTGACCGCGATGTCGGCATATTGTCCCCAAGGCCCGGCGATCTGTTTGCCCTGCGGCTTGCCGTTCGCATCGGGCGAGTTGTCGAACACCAGCTCGACGCTCGCGCGGCCGGCCGGTTTGCGTTGGCCCGAGCCGTTGAAGATCACGTCCTGCATCGACTCGCCGCGCAGCTCGCTCGCCTTCGATTCACCCAGTACCCATCGCGCCGCGTCGATGATGTTGGATTTGCCGCAGCCGTTCGGCCCGACCACGCCCACGAGTTGTCCGGGCAAGGAAAAATGCGTCGGATCGACGAAGGACTTGAAGCCGGAAAGTTTGATCTGCGAGAGGCGCACGGAAGGTTGACGAGAACGAGGTCGGCAGTGACGGGCAGGATCGACGCAAGGATTCGCGCGGCGCCTTGCGGCAAAACAAAAAACGACGCAAAGCGTCGCAGCGGGGGTGGGTCGCGATGACATCGCGATGGCTTCGTATAATAGCAGCCTGGTCGTCGCTTCCCAGCCGATCGCGAACCCTCAAAGAGCATGGCAGCAGCATCGAGAAGCACGCCCTCGACTTCCCCGAACAGAGACCTTGCGGTCAGCGATCTCGAGACCGAACGGGGCGATACTTTTCCATCGACGCGGCCTTCAAGAAAGCTCGCCGTCTTTGCCAACCCGAATCCCGAACGCGACTACCTGATCCACCTGCGGGTGCCCGAGTTCACTTGCCTTTGTCCTCTCACCAGCCAGCCCGACTTCGCGATCTTCACGATCGACTACATTCCCGACCGGCGGTGCGTGGAGTTGAAGAGCCTCAAGCTGTACACCTGGAGCTTTCGCGACGAAGGCGCCTTTCATGAAGCCGTCACCAATCGCGTTCTCGAAGATCTCGCGTCCGCCACCAGGCCGCGCTACATGCGCGTGACCGCGCGCTGGGGTGTGCGCGGCGGCATCTTTACCAACATAGTCGTCGAACACCGAAAGCGCGGCTGGAAACCGCAGCCGCCGGTCTCGCTGGTCGCGTTCGACAGCGAAGCGTCGACGCGCTAGGACTGTGCCGGCATCACCTTCCGACTGCTGCGTTTCATCCGCCCGATCGTTTCCTGCCCTTCACCTTTTCTCGGCGTTCATGAATCAATCCGCTCTGCAAGCCATCATCGATCGCGCATGGGACGACCGCGCCACCCTCTCGCCGGCAGACGCGCCCGCTGAAATTCGCGACGCCGTGGAAGGCGTCATCGCGCAATTGAACGTGGGCCGTCTGCGCGTCGCCGAAAAGATCGCCGGGACGTGGACGGTGCATCAATGGATCAAGAAGGCCGTGCTGCTTTCGTTCAGGCTCAACGACAACGCCTTGATGCATGCAGGCGACCTGGGCTTCTTCGACAAGGTCAAGACCAAGTTCTCGCATCTGTCGCAAGACGAGATGCGCGCGACCGGTGTGCGCGTAGTGCCGCCGGCGGTCGCGCGGCGCGGCAGTTTCATCGGAAAGAACGTGGTGCTGATGCCGTCCTACGTCAACATCGGCGCCTATGTCGACGAAGGAACGATGGTCGATACTTGGGCGACGGTCGGCTCGTGCGCGCAGATCGGCCGCAACGTGCATCTGTCGGGAGGCGTGGGCATCGGCGGCGTACTCGAACCATTGCAGGCGAATCCGACCATCATCGAAGACAACTGCTTCATCGGCGCGCGTTCCGAAGTCGTCGAAGGCGTGATCGTCGAAGAGAACTCGGTGCTGTCGATGGGCGTGTACATCTCGCAATCGACCAGGATCTACGATCGGAGCACCGGGACGATCAGTTACGGACGCGTGCCTTCGGGATCGGTCGTCGTCCCCGGTTCGCTTCCTTCCGCCGATGGAAAATACGGCTTATATTGCGCAGTGATCGTCAAGCAAGTGACAGCGGAGACGAGAGCGAAGACCAGCATCAACGAACTGCTGCGCGGTGATTGAGCACCGGATCGCGCCACGACGCGCACTCCGACGCGTACACCGACGCGTACACCGATTCACACGGCCCCACTTTTGAAAATCGAAGGACCCGTCATGGCGATGGAACGTCTGTTCAAACTGATGGCCGAGAAGAAGGCCTCGGATCTTTTCATCGCGGTGGGCTCGGCGGTGCACATGAAGGTCAACGGGACATCGGTGCCGATCAATCAGCAGTTGATGGACAACGCGATGATCAAGAGTCTGCTGTCTGAGATCATCGCGCCTGAAGAATTCGACGAACTGATCGCCACCCACGAGCTCAACAAGGGCTTCGGCGTGCAGGGCGTGGGTCGCTTTCGCCTGTCGGCGTTTCAACAACGCGGATCGATTTCGGCGGTGATTCGCTACATCGCAACCGACATTCCGGCGCTCGACACGCTCAATCTGCCGCCCGTCATGGGCGACATCATCATGGAGAAGCGCGGGCTGGTGTTGATCGTCGGCGCAACCGGCTCGGGCAAGTCGACCACCATCGCGTCCATGCTCGACATGCGCAACGCCAAGCGCACCGGGCACATCCTCACGCTCGAGGATCCGATCGAATACGTGTTTCGCAACAAGAAGTCGATCGTCAATCAACGCGAAATCGGCAGCGATGCGATCAGCCTCGAGATCGCGCTGCGCAACGCACTGCGTCAGGCGCCCGACTGCATCCTGATCGGCGAGATTCGCGACAAGGAGACGATGAGCGCCGCGATCGCCTATGCGCAGTCGGGCCATCTGTGCCTGGCCACTCTGCACGCGAACAACAGCTATCACGCGCTCAATCGCGTCGTGACCTTCTACCCGCTCGAAAATCGCGCGACGCTCCTGTCGGACCTGTCGGCCGCATTGAAGAGCATCGTCTCCCAACGTCTGATTCGCGCGCGCAGCGGCGGCCGCGTGCCGGCCGTCGAGGTCTTGCTGAACACGCGCCACATCGCCGAGCTGATCGAAAAAGGCGAGATCAACGGCATCAAGGAAGCGATGGAAAAGAGTTTGTCGCCGGGCTCGCAGACCTTCGAGCAGGCGCTCTACCGCATGATTCGCGAAGAAACCATCTCGGAAGAAGAAGCGCTCTCGCATGCCGACTCGCCGACCAATCTGCTGTGGCTGATCAACAATGCGCCGCCGGTCTTGCCGATGGAGCATCTCGAGCAATCCAGAGCGTACGACACGACCTCGTCGTTCAAGGAATTCACGCTCAATGTCTGATCGATGTCGGGTCGCTGTCGGGCCGACGTCCTGACCCATGTCTGAATTCGCGTCGCCGTCGCGCCCTCCCCTCACCTCTTCGCAACTCGAGCCGACCCGCGCCTTTGCCGAGCAATTGATCGCGCGTCGTTCGGCAACGCCCGACGACGCCGGATGCCAGGCATTGATCGCCGCTCGCGTGGAACCGCTGGGCTTCGTATGCGAGACCCTCGCAGCCAATGGCGTGACGAACCTGTGGGCGCGACGTGGAACCGAGCGACCGGTCTTCGTGTTCGCCGGACACACCGATGTCGTGCCGACCGGCCCGCGCGAACAATGGACCTCCGATCCCTTCGTGGCGAGCGAACGCGACGGTCATCTGTATGGCCGGGGCGCCGCCGACATGAAGACCTCGATCGCGGCCTTCGTCGTCGCGATCGAAGAGTTCGTCGCATCTCATCCGGCGCATCGCGGCTCGATCGCATTGCTGATCACGTCCGACGAGGAAGGACCCGCCATCGATGGAACGGTGCGCGTATGCGAGCGCTTGATGGCGCGCTTCGACGAGCGCGACCGCATGTCCGGAATGTCGGACGTACCGCTCGACTATTGCATCGTCGGCGAGCCGACTTCGCAGGATGCGCTGGGGGACATCATCAAGAACGGCCGGCGCGGTTCGTTGTCGGGCCGGCTCACCGTCAGGGGCATACAAGGTCACATCGCGTATCCGCATCTCGCGCGCAATCCGATTCACGAGATCGCCGACGCGTTGGCTGCGCTCGTCGCGATCACCTGGGATGGCGGCAACGAATTTTTTCCACCGACGACGTTTCAGGTGTCCAACCTGCACGCGGGCACGGGCGCGACCAATGTCATTCCGGGGTCGGCCGTAGCCGACTTCAATTTTCGTCATTCGACCGAGAACAGCGTCGAATCGCTGAAGGCGCGCGTGCATGCGGTGCTCGACGCGAACGGCCTGGCCTACGATCTCGTGTGGACCGTAGGGGGTCTCCCATTCCTCACGCACGAAGGCGAACTGTCGCAGGCGCTCGCCGCCGCGATCCTGCGAGAGACCGGCATCACGACGAAGCTCTCGACGACCGGCGGCACGTCCGACGGACGCTTCATCTCGAAGATCTGTGGACAGACGATCGAGTTCGGGCCCATCAACGCGAGCATTCACAAGATCGACGAATGCGTCGCCGTCGCCGACATCGCGCCGCTGAAGAACATCTACCGCGACACGCTTGCCGCGCTGCTGTCGGCCATATGACCCGGCGCAAACCTGTCGACGAGGTCGCGACGATGCGGGACCTCTCGACGATCCGCGACCTGTTGCGTTTTGCGGTGAGCCGCTTCAACGAGTGCGGTCTTTTCTTCGGGCACGGTAGCGCCAGCGCTTGGGACGAGGCCGTTCATCTCGTGCTGCACACCTTGCATTTGCCGATCGACAAACTCGATCCGTTTCTCGACGCGCATCCGATCGCGAGTGAGCGACGCGCGGTGCTCGACGTCATCGCGCGCCGTGTCGATGAGCGCGTGCCCGCGGCTTATCTCACAGGGGAGGCGTGGCTGGGCGACTATCGCTTCAAGGTCGATCCGCGCGTGATCGTTCCGCGTTCGTTCATCGCCGAGCTGTTGTTCGATCGTCTTGCCCCATGGATCGCGGCCCCCGACGAAGTGGGACGCGTGCTCGACCTGTGCACGGGTTCGGGTTGCCTCGCGATCATTGCCGCCGACGCGTTTCCGGAAGCGCGCGTGGACGCAGTCGATCTCTCGCGCGATGCGCTCGAGATCGCACGCATCAACGTGGACGAGCACGGACTCGGCGAGCGCATCGAGTTGATCGAGTCCGATCTCTTCGACAGCCTCGAGAAGCGCCGCTACGATTTGATCGTCACCAATCCGCCTTATGTCAACGACGCGTCGATGGCGAAGTTGCCCGATGAATATCGATGCGAGCCGCGCATGGCGCTTGCCGGAGGCGTCGATGGGCTCGCCCTGGTTCGACGCATCGTCGACGCTGCGCCGCGCGTGTTGACATCGGACGGTCTGCTGGTCGTAGAAGTCGGCCACGAGCGGCCGCATGTCGAAGCCGCATTCCCGCGGCTGCCGATCACATGGCTGTCCACCAGCGGCGGCGACGATGCGGTGTTCGCGCTGCGGGCGGCGGATCTCCCATCGGAGTCCGCGACCAGGCCCGCATCGAACCGAAAGCGCTCGCGGTGATTCGCTGGTCCAGCCTCAGCCTGCGCCGTGGCGCGAAGCTGCTGCTCGAAGACATCTCGGCGGTGATCCATCCCGGCGAGAAGGTCGGTCTGGTCGGCGCGAACGGCAGCGGCAAGTCGAGTCTCTTCGCGCTGCTGCGAGGCGAGCTGCACGCCGATCAGGGCGACTTCACGATGCCCGCGAACTGGCGCATCGCGCACGTCGCGCAAGAAACCGCAGCGAGCGAGAACAGCGCGCTCGACTTCGTGATCGATGGCGACTCCCATCTTCGCGAGCTCGAAGCGGCGATCGAAGCGAAGACGAACGATGCATCGACCGACCACGGACTGGCCGAATTGCACATGGCCTATGGAGATGCAGGCGGCTATACCGCACCGTCGCGCGCCGAGTCGCTGCTGCTCGGGCTGGGCTTCACGCTCGAACAAACCCGGCGACCGGTCGTGACGTTCTCGGGCGGCTGGCGCATGCGGCTGCAACTCGCGCAAGCCCTGATGTCGCCCTCGGATCTGTTGTTGCTCGACGAGCCCACCAACCACCTCGACCTCGACGCGATCGTGTGGCTCGAGCAATGGTTGAAGCGCTATCCGGGCACGCTCATCATCGTCTCGCACGACCGCGAGTTTCTCGACGCGGTGTGCGGCGTGACGCTGGCGCTCGAGAACCAGAAACTCACGCGCTGGTCGGGCAACTACACCGCATTCGAATTGCAGCGCGCCGAACGACTGCGTCTCACGCAGTCCGCTTACTCGAAGCAGCAGCGCGAGTTAGCGCATCTGCAGCACTTCGTCGATCGCTTTCGCGCCAAGGCGACCAAGGCCAGGCAGGCGCAGAGCCGCGTCAAGGCGATGGAGCGCATGACCCTGATCGCGCCGGTAATCACCTCGTCGCCGTTCACCTTTAGCTTCCGTTCGCCGCTCGCGTCGCCCGATCCGATGCTGGTTCTCGAGGACGTCGATTGCGGTTATCGGATCGACGAAGCGATCGACGGCGCAATCGACGGCGCCATCGACGATAGAGACGAGGCCGACGCATCGCACGAGAATCGAGTGGCGCGCGGCGAAGTTCGCACCGTCGTGCGGGATGTCAGCCTCCGGCTTTCGCCCGGCGAGCGCATCGGTCTATTGGGCGCGAACGGACAGGGCAAGTCGACCTTGATCAAGACCGTCGCCGGAACGCTGGAGCGCCTGAGCGGAACGATGACGAAAGGCAAGGGACTTGCAGTGGGCTACTTCGCGCAGCATCAGATCGACATGCTCGAACTCGACTCGTCGCCGCTCGAACAACTGCAACGCATCGCCGCGCAAACCGGCGGCGCGCCCCGTGAACAGGAACTGCGCGACTACCTGGGCAGTTTCGATTTTCGCGGCGCGATGGCAACGGCTCGGGTCGAGCCTTTTTCGGGGGGCGAGAAGGCGCGACTTGCACTCGCGCTGATCATCTGGACCCGGCCCAACCTCTTGCTGCTCGACGAGCCGACCAACCACCTCGACCTCGAGACGCGCGAGGCGCTCACGCTGGCGCTGGCGCAATTCGAAGGGGCGCTGATCCTGGTTTCGCACGACCGCTCGCTGTTGCGCGCAACCGCCGATCGCTTCCTCTTGGTCGCCGACGGACGATGCAGTGATTTCGACGGCGACCTCGATGACTATCGGGCGTGGTCGTTGAAAAAAACTTCGGGGGTCGAGGTCCCCTTCAAGCCAGCGGCCGCGGTCGAGGCGGTCGATGTGCCGACGAATGTCAACACGCGCGAGCAACGCCGCTCCGACGCGAGCACACACAACACGAGGGTGCGCGACGCGGCCAAACAGAAAAAGCCGATCGAGCAGCGCATTCGACGTCTCGAGACGCGCATGGCCGAAGCCGATGAAAAGAAACGCGCGATCGATGCAGCACTCGCGCAACCGGACGCATACGCGGACGACCGACGCGAGCAACTCAAGCAACAACTGATCGATCAGGCGTACGTGACGCGCGAAATCGAAGAGCTCGAAGCCGAATGGCTCGAGCAGCATGCGTTGCTCGAACGGGCTGCCTGATTCATCCTGACGGCCGCTTCGACTCGCGACCAGACTCGCGACGCAACGCGCGACCCGACGCACGACTCGCGCACGGCCCATCGCGCGACACAGCGATCCTGATGCGACTACTTCGCCGTCGAGTGGTTGATCACGGCGATCAACACGCTGCAAGGTGCAATTTCGACGAGCGATTTGCTGAGCGATCCGCGCCACCAACGCTCGGCCCAGCCGCCCGCGCGCCGATGACCCATCACGATCAGATCGGCGCCCCATTCCTTGGCGACGCGCGCGATCTCGTCGACCGGCTCGCCGAAGGACAACTGACCCTGACACGCGAATCCGCTCGCCTCGAGCTGACGGATGCCGTCATCGAGCACATCGCGAAAGCGTTCCTTCTCCGCGTCCAGCGTGTCGGTGGGAATGAAGCCCTCTCCGACATACACCGGCGGCATCGAGGGTGTGACCGCGAGCAACTTGATGTCGGCCTTCATCAGATTGGCCACGTCGCCGCATTCGAGCAGGGCGCGTCGGCCCGATTCGGAACCGTCGTAGGCCAGAAGAATCCGTTTGTACATGCAGACACCTCCGAAGGTCCAGGCCGCACCGTCGACTCGGTCGTGCCGAATCATGCATACAGAATCATCGTACGACGGATCATGCTTGCGCAACGCATGGTCGCTTGTCAATGCGGCAAACCCGCATTGAGCACACCGCGTGGACGCGAGCTTACGGCCGCGTTACGAGCCCGGCGACTTGGTCGAGGCCGTGGCGGCCTTCTCGATCAACCCCGCATACGGCGCATTGACCTTGACCTTGGTGCGGTTGCGCAGGTCGGTCAGATAGCCGTCGAACTCGATCGCGCCCAATTGCTTGGCGATGCTTTGCGTCAGCGCGACCCGATGGTTGGGGTCTGGGTCGGTCGCCGTCGACACGCCTGATATCCGGTAGAGCGCATAGTCGCCCGAAGGCAATACCAGACCGGTGTAGACGGGCAGCCGAGAGGCATCGGTCTTGAAAATTTCGGCGACGGCTTCGCCCGAAAAATCGGAACGCTCCAGACGCGACACCGGCTTGGCCGGTCCGAACTTAAGGTCGGGGACGCCCTCCGCGGCAGCGCCCGTGCCTTCTCCCAGGCGATCGCCCGCACGCAATTGCGCCAGCTTCACCTTGCCGGCCTCATCGGCCAGCTTCTTCGCCTCGACGTCGGTGAGCCTGGTCTTGATCGACTCGGCGACTTCGGCGAGAGGTCTCTTCGTCGCGGGCCTGTAGTCGACGATGCGCGCCGAGGCCAGCGAGCCAGGGCTGGTCTCGACAGCCTCGGTGTTGTGATGCTTCTTGATCGAATCGGCCGAGAACAAGGAAGCGAGGAGCTTGGGGTTGGTCAGCGGGCCGGGATTGGCATTGGGCACAGGGATGCGCGTCAAATGATCGGCGATCACGATGGGCAAACCAAATTTTTGCGCGGTGGGCAAAAGCGAATCGCCTTGCTCGTACACGCCGTTGGAGAAGGCCTCGGCCGCGTCGGTGAATTTCTTTTGCGCGAGTTGCTTCTTGATCTCGGCCTCGATCTCGCCTTTGACGGACTCGTAAGGCTTGATCTGCGCGGGCTTGACGCCGGTCACTTCGATGATGTGATAACCGAAGTCGCTTTGCACGATGCCGCCGATTTCATTTTCCTTCTGCGCAAACAGCGCGGCCTCGAACGGCGGCACCGTCGCACCCTTGCCCAGAAAATCGAGGTCGCCTCCATTGGCGGCGGAGCCCGGGTCTTCCGAATATTGCTTGGCGAGTTTGGCGAAGTCCGCCGGCTGGGCGCGGGCTTTCACGAGAACTTCTTCGGCCTTCGCCTTGGCCTTCGCCTTGTCTGCTTCACTGGCGGCCTTGGGGACCGCGATCAGGATGTGGCTTGCGCGTCGCTGCTCGGGAACCTCGTAGCGCTTCTTGTTCTGTTCGTAGAAGTCGCGCGCGTCTTGATCCGACAGCGTGACTTGCTTGGCCATCGCATCGGCGTTCAGCACGATGTATTCGGCCTTGACCGATTCGGGCGTCATGTAGTCGCCCGGATGCGCGTCGTATTGTTTTTGCACCGCATCGGGTGCGAGCTTCACGCGCGGCGCGAAATCGGCGGCGTTGAGCACGATCTGCGAGACGTCGCGGCGCTGGGCGATGAGCGCCGCGAAGCGCTCGATGATTTTCTGCGGCACGATCACCGAATCTTCCACCGCGGCGCTGAGCTGTTGCAGCGCGAGGTCTTCACGCAGGCGCCCTTCGAAGACCGCCGGTGTCATCCCCTGCTGCGCAAGCAGCGCCTGGTAACGATCCGGGCTGAAACGCCCGTTGTCCTGCAAGGCGGGAATGTTCATGATCGTTTCCTGCAGCTTGCGGTCGGATGTACCGAGCGACTGCTTCTGCGCCTGCAGGAACAAGACGCGCTGAGCGATCAGGCCGTTCAGCGTTTGGGCGCGCGCTTCGGGTGAATCGAACAACGCCGTGTCGACATTCGGTCCGAAGTTCTGGCGCATGCGCGCGAGCTGGTCGCGTTGCGCGCTGTCGAGTTCCGCCTGAGTGATGGTCTGGCCTCCGACCGACGCGACGCCCTGCGTGTCGCGACGCATGCGGTCGTAGCCCTGAATGCCGAAGAAGACGAACGACGGCACGATCAGGATCAGAAGAATCAACTGCATCAGGCGCTGATGCGAACGGATGAAATCGAACATGGTCCCGTTTCTGGTCGATGCGCTCCGTACAGTGAGGGCGCAGATAACAAAAAAGGCGAACGAACGTTCGCCTTCTCGGATTTGGCGGAGTGGACGGGACTCGAACCCGCGACCCCCGGCGTGACAGGCCGGTATTCTAACCAACTGAACTACCACTCCAGATACGACCGACCTGCTTGGTGGGTGCTGAGAGGCTCGAACTCCCGACCTACGCCTTGTAAGGGCGCCGCTCTACCAACTGAGCTAAGCACCCGATACGCCTCGCTCACAGCGCTTGCAACGCGTTCTTTCATCCCCATTGCAATCGATTCGCGGGATCGATTACGGACCCAGCAAAGCGCGTTAGTTTACTGCATCCTTCAACGCCTTGCCAGCGCGGAACTTGGGAACCTTGGCCGCCTTGATCTTGATCGCTGCACCCGTCTGCGGATTGCGCCCCGTGCGTGCGGCGCGCTTGCCCACGGTAAATGTTCCAAAGCCGACCAGAGTCACACTGCCGTTTTTCTTGAGCGTCGTCTTGATGCCCGACACGACGGACTCGAGCGCACGACCCGCAGCCGCCTTCGAGATATCGGCCGATTGCGAAATGTGAGCGATCAACTCTGACTTGTTCATTTACACCCCTCTGAAGTTTTCGGTTTGGGCGAACATTAAGCAATGTGAGGAGTGCGGTGTCAAGACGCAACGACCCTGAAAAAAAGCGCGACATCGAAAATTTTTCAATGCCGCGCGATGTCTTGTGTCGTCGACCCGACCGTCTCAATGCTTGATGAGCTTGCTTTCTTCGATGGCTTGCTCGGCCGGGATCACGTGTGTCGCGACAGCCGCATCTACCACTGCGGCCGAAGCGGCATCGACATCTTCGGGCAGCGGCACCGGCTGGCGTTCGAGCGCGACCTCGAGCACGCGATCGATCCACTTCACCGGAATGATCTCGAGTCGGTTCTTCACGTTGTCGGCAATCTCGTGCAGGTCCTTTACGTTGTCTTCGGGGATCAGCACGGTCTTGATGCCGCCGCGATGCGCCGCGAGCAACTTCTCCTTGAGTCCGCCGATCGGAAGCACCTCTCCGCGCAGCGTGATCTCACCGGTCATCGCGACATCGGCCTTCACCGGAATCCTGGTGAGGGCCGAGACCATCGCGAGCGTGATCGCGGCGCCCGCTGAAGGTCCGTCCTTGGGCGTCGCGCCTTCGGGCGCGTGCACGTGCATATCGCGCTTTTCCCACGCGTCGTCGGGTATGCCCAGACGCCGCGAACGCGAGCGCACCACCGAACGCGCCGCTTCGACCGACTCTTTCATGACGTCGCCGAGCGAGCCCGTCCGTTCGATCTTTCCTTTGCCCGGCATCACCGCGACTTCGATCGTCAAGAGATCGCCTCCGACCTCGGTCCACGCGAGGCCGTTGACCTGACCTATCTGATTCGCCTTCTCGGCCATGCCGAAGTTGTAGCGGCGCACGCCGAGGAACTTGTCGAGGTTGCGCGCGGTGACCTGCACCTTGCCGTCGTGCTTCTTCAACAACAGCATCTTGACGACCTTCCGGCAGATCTTGGAGATCTCGCGCTCGAGCGCACGCACGCCCGCCTCTCGTGAGTAATAGCGAATGATGTCGCGCACCGCACTCTCGGCGACATGCAGCTCGTCCTTCTTGACGCCGTTGTTCCTGATCTGCTTGGGCAGCAGATAGCGCAATGCGATGTTGACCTTCTCTTCTTCGGTGTAACCCGAGAGGCGAATCACCTCCATGCGATCGAGCAGCGCCGGCGGAATGTTAAACGAGTTCGACGTCGCGACGAACATCACATCCGACAAATCGAAATCGACTTCGATGTAGTGGTCCTGGAAGGTATGGTTCTGCTCCGGGTCGAGCACTTCGAGCAGCGCCGATGCAGGATCACCGCGGAAGTCCTGGCCCATCTTGTCGACTTCGTCGAGCAGGAAGAGCGGATTGCGAACCCCCGCCTTGGTCAGGCTCTGCAGGATCTTGCCGGGCATCGAACCGATGTAAGTGCGGCGGTGCCCACGGATCTCGGCCTCGTCGCGCACGCCGCCCAAAGCCATGCGAACGAACTTGCGATTGGTCGCGCGCGCGATCGATTGACCCAGCGACGTCTTGCCCACGCCGGGAGGTCCGACCAAGCACAGGATCGGCGCCTTCAATTTGTCGACGCGCTGCTGGACCGCGAGATATTCGAGGATGCGTTCCTTGACCTTGTCGAGGCCGAAGTGGTCTTCGTTCAAGACCTGTTCGGCCTGCTTCAGATCGTTGGTGACCTTGCTCTTCTTCTTCCACGGCAGGCCGACCAACGTGTCGAGGTAGTTGCGCACGACGGTGGCCTCAGCCGACATCGGCGACATCATCTTCAACTTCTTCAACTCGCCGTCAGCCTTGGTCTTCGCTTCCTTCGACATGCGCGCGGCCTTGATCTTCTTCTCGAGCTCTTCGATGTCGGCGCCGTCTTCGCCTTCGCCGAGTTCCTTCTGGATCGCCTTGACCTGCTCGTTCAAGTAATACTCGCGCTGACTCTTTTCCATCTGGCGCTTGACGCGGCCGCGGATGCGCTTTTCGACCTGAAGGATGTCGAGCTCGGTCTCGAGCTGCGTGAGCAAGTGCTCGAGACGCTCGGAGACCTTGAACATTTCGAGCACGGCCTGCTTCTGTTCGAGCTTGAGCGGCAGATGCGCGGCGATGGTGTCGGCCAGACGACCCGAATCATCGATACCCGACAACGACGTGAGGATCTCGGGCGGAATTTTTTTGTTGAGCTTCACGTACTGATCGAACTGCTGGACGATCGTGCGGCGCATCGCTTCGAGCTCGGCGTTCTGTTCTTCTTCCGGTGCGACCGGCGTGAGATCGCACACGAAGTGCGTCTCGAGCTCGTCGATCTTGTGGATGCGCGCGCGCTGCGCGCCTTCGACCAGCACCTTCACGGTACCGTCGGGCAGCTTCAACATCTGCAGGATATTCGACACGCACCCGATCTCGTAGATGTCTTCGGGCGACGGCTCATCCTTCGACGCGGTCTTCTGCGCTACCAGCATGATGCTCTTGCCCGCCTCCATCGCGGTCTCGAGCGCCTTGATCGATTTGGGGCGGCCCACGAACAGCGGGATCACCATGTGCGGAAAAATCACCACATCGCGCAACGGCAGAAGCGGCAGCTGGATGCGCTCGTCGGACAAACTGGTGGTCACGGCCATGTTCTTCCTTTCAATACGGATCAGCCGTAGATGATGCTCAACGTTCCGGTTGCAAGAGGCGCTTTCACCCCTCGCGGTACGGAAAGCCGCAAACAAAAAGCCGCTCAAAATTCTGGTGGCTTGTTGCGTTTGCAAAAACTGCAAACGAAAAAAGCCGCTCATGCACCATACATGAACGGCTTTGCGATTGAAGCCGACTTGAGCGGTACCGCCCGATTACAGCGGTCCTTCAATTGACGCGATGCCCGCGATGAACAGGCTATCGGCGCTTCCTGCAAATACCTTTAGCTCAAGCCCGCCACTTTGGGCTGCTCGCCGTAGATCAACAACGGTTTCACGCCGCCATTGATCTGATTCTCGTCGAGCACCACGCGCACCACGCCCTTCGAACTGGGCAACTCGAACATGACGTCCAGCAGCGCGTGTTCCAGCATCGAACGCAGGCCGCGCGCGCCCGTCTTGCGCTTCAAGGCCTTCTTCGCGATCGCGAGCAGCGCGGCGGGGCGAATCTCGAGTTCGACGCCTTCCATCGCGAGCAGTTTCTGATACTGCTTGACGAGCGCGTTCTTCGGCTCGACCAGGATCTGGATCAGCGCCTCTTCGTTGAGCTCGTTCAAGGTTGCAACCACCGGAAGCCGTCCGACCAGTTCGGGAATCAAGCCGAACTTGATCAGGTCCTCGGGCTCGACTTCACGCAACACATCACCCACCGCACGCTCGGACGCGCTCTTGACTTCCGCGCCGAAGCCGATGCCGCTCTTCTCCGAGCGATTGCGGATGATCTTCTCGAGACCGTCGAACGCGCCGCCGCAGATGAACAGGATGTTGGTCGTGTCGATCTGCACGAAGTCCTGGTTCGGATGCTTGCGTCCGCCTTGGGGAGGCACCGACGCCATCGTGCCTTCGACCAATTTCAACAACGCCTGCTGCACGCCTTCGCCGCTCACGTCGCGGGTGATCGACGGGTTGTCCGACTTGCGCGAGATCTTGTCGATCTCGTCGATGTAGACGATGCCCTTTTGCGCCTTCTCGACTTCGTAATTGCAGTTCTGCAAAAGCTTCTGAATGATGTTCTCGACGTCCTCGCCGACGTAGCCGGCTTCGGTCAAAGTCGTTGCATCTGCAATCACAAAGGGAACGTTCAGCAAGCGCGCGAGCGTCTGCGCGAGCAGCGTCTTGCCCGAGCCTGTCGGGCCGACGAGAAGGATGTTGCTCTTCGCCAATTCCACATCGTCCTTCTTGGACATGTGCTTGAGGCGCTTGTAGTGGTTGTAGACCGCAACCGCGAGGATGCGCTTGGCGGTTTCCTGCCCGATCACGTATTGATCGAGGATGTCGCCGATCTCTTGCGGTGTGGGCAGATCCGAACGGGTGATCGTGCCCGACGTATCGGCCTGTGCCGCCTCGTCGCGAATGATGTCGTTGCACAGGTCGATGCACTCATCGCAAATGAAGACTGAGGGCCCGGCGATGAGCTTCTTGACTTCGTGCTGGCTCTTGCCGCAGAAGGAGCAATACAACAGCTTCTCGCCGCTCGAACCCTTTTTCTCCGACATGCCGCTTCGTCCCGCAACTGGTTGAACTCGAATGAACTATACCGTGCTTTTTGCGGGGCGGTCGGCCAACCAGACGGGCGAGCATGCCATGCGTGCACAACACGCAACAACGTGCGCAATCAAGCTTCGGTGGAGCGCGACGTGAGGACCTGATCGACGAGCCCGTACTCTTTCGCCTGCTCGGCCGACATGAACGTATCGCGGTCGGTGTCTTTCTCGATGCGCTCGATCGGCTGGCCGGTCCGCTCCGAATAGATACGATTCAAACGATCGCGCAGATACAGGATTTCCTTGGCCTGAATTTCGATGTCGGCCGCTTTACCCTCAGAACCACCTGATGGCTGATGGATCATGATGCGCGAATTCGGTAGCGCAAAACGCTTGCCCTTCGCGCCCGCGGCGAGCAGGAAAGAACCCATGCTCGCGGCCATGCCAGTGCACAGCGTCGAGACATCGGGCTTGACGAACTGCATCGTGTCGTAGATCGCGAGACCCGAGTAGATCGAGCCGCCCGGTGAATTGATGTAGAACGAAATGTCCTTGTCGGGATTCTCCGACTCGAGGAACAAGAGCTGCGCGACCACCAGGTTCGCGGTCAGATCGTTGACCGGCCCGACCAGAAAGATGATGCGTTCCTTGAGCAGCCGCGAATAGATATCGTAGGCCCGCTCCCCTCTCCCCGATTGCTCGATGACCATGGGGACCATGCCGAGCCCGACAGGCTCATTGGCATTGAATGCTTCAGGATAGTTCATGTGTCTCGATCCTCTCGTCTGCCTTGCGCTGCTCTTGTACCGCACGCGGGCCGCACTTAGACATTACCCATCAATTCGTCGAACGGCACGTCCGCATCATTGACGCGCGCTTTGCCGAGCACGAAGTTGACGACGTTTTCCTCCAGCACAAGAGCTTCGATCTCGTTCAAGCGCTTTCGATCCGCGAAATACCAGCGCACGACATCGGCCGGCTTCTCGTAACTCTGTGCGAGATCTTCCACGTGCACCTTGACCTGCTCGGGGCTGGCTTGCAGCTGGTGTTGCCTGACCAGCTCGGCGAGCACGAGTCCAAGCCGCACCCGATGCCCGGCTTGGTCGGCGAACAATTCGGGCGTGAGCGGCATCGCATCTTCGGCCATCCCGCGACGGCGCATTTCCTCGCGTGCGTTGGCAATCAACTGCTCGATCTCGTTGTCGATCAACGCCTTCGGGACGTCCATCTGCGCGGAAGCGAGCAGCGCAGTCATCACGCTGTCCCTTGTGCGCAGCTGCAAACGCTTCTTCACTTCGCGTTCCAGATTGCTGCGGATGTCCAGGCGCATGCGGTCGAGATCGCCGTCAGCGACGCCCAGCGCTCGTGCGAATTCCGAATCGACTGCAGGCACGTGAGCCCATTCGACATCCTTGACCGTGACCTCGAATCGCGCTGTCTTGCCGGCTACTTCGGCGCCTCGGTAGTCGGTGGGAAAGGTAAGATCGAAGCTCGTCGATTGATCCTTCGCCAATCCCGTCACCGCCTGCTCGAACTCGGGAAGCATGCCGCCGTCACCGATCACGAATGCGAAGTCTTTGCCGCTGCCGCCATCGAACGCTGCGCCGGCTATCGTGGCGACGAAGTCCACCGTGACGCGGTCGCCGGCTTGCGCGGCAAGGTCCGTCCCCGCCGGCGCTGCATGGGCGCCTTCGTCGTGCGCGCGTTGCTCATGTGCTCCTTCGTCATGCGCGCCGTGGCTCTTGGAATGGTAGTGCGTGCGCTGCTTGCGAAGGATCTCGATGGTCTTGTCGACCGCGGCATCGTCGATGCTGGTCTTCGCGCGCTTGACTTCAGCCGCGTCGAGCGCGGCGATCTTCACTTCGGGATAGACCTCGAAGGTCGCATCGAACGCGACCGCGCTTTCACTTCCGGCCACATCGACGTTCTGCTTCGCGGTGATGCTGGGCGAGCCCGCGACGCGCAGCTTGGCTTCCTCGACCGCCTTGTTGAACGCGCCGCCGATCTTCTCGTTGAGCACTTCGTTGTGCACTTGAAAGCCGTACTGCTGCGCGACGATCTTGATGGGTACCTTGCCCGGACGAAAGCCCGGCATGCGCACCGAGCGCGAGAGGCTCTTCAGGCGCGTATCGACTTCCTTCTCGATTTCCGAGACAGGGACCGAGATGTGAAGACGGCGTTCGAGTTTTCCGAGGTTTTCGACTTGCATGCTGATTCCGTATTCAGTAATTCAAGAGAGAGCGTGAGACAAAGAGAGAGCCGTGACCGGAGTCGAGGAAGCGATCGATAGTCGCACCCACTGCGCTTGCCGATCATCGTTGAAGGCTTGAACGGGAAACGCCGACAGTCGACGCAAATGCGGATGGTGCGAGGGAGGGGACTCGAACCCCTACACCATTACTGGCGTCAGGACCTAAACCTGGTGCGTCTACCAATTTCGCCACCCTCGCGGTGACGCCTCGCGGCGCATCCGGCCGCATCATCCTGTCGCGTTGTCCCGATCAGGCGCGCGCCGCTTGATCGGCGCCGAATTATACGCGATGCCTCGGGACCTTTCGGCGCGCCGATTGGCGCAACGGGCACGCTTGTGCGCCTGCGCGCTTGCGCGATCTGCGCCTCCGATGTGCGTCTCGATGTGCGTCCCGATGTGCGTACACCTATACTCCCGCGCTTCATCCGAGCCGCCCATGCCCGTCGCGCACTACGAAAATTTCCCGGTCGCTTCATGGCTCGTGCCGCGTCGGCTGCGTGCAGCGGTCGAGGTCATCTATCGGTTCGCGCGCAGTGCCGACGATCTGGCCGACGAAGGCGACGCCGCTCCTCAAGAGCGCACCGCATCGCTCGCCGCATACGACGCACAGCTCGTGCGAATCGAAGCCGAGCAGGCGCCCTTGCGGGCGCCCGAGGGCGCGATGTTCGACGCGTTGGCCGCGGTGATCCGCGCACATCGTTTGCCGATCGGCCTCTTCCGCGATCTGTTGTCCGCGTTCTCGCAGGACGTGATCGTCACCCGCTATGACGACGACGCGATGCTGCTCGACTATTGCTGTCGCTCAGCGAATCCGGTGGGACGTTTGATGCTGATTCTCTACGGCGCCGACAGCGAACAGCATCGCCTCTGGTCCGACCGCATCTGCACCGCGTTGCAATGGATCAATTTCTGGCAGGACGTTGAGATCGATCTCGGCAAGGATCGTATCTATCTTCCGCGCGCGGACCTCGAGCGTTTCGGCGTGAGCGAAGCGATGTTGATGGGCGACGCTACCGCGCTGGTCATCGCGCCCGCATGGCGGCAACTGATGCACTTCGAGGTGACGCGAACGCGGGCGATGATGCAGGAAGGCGCGCCGCTCGGGCTCGCCTTGCGCGGACGCATCGGCTTCGAGTTGCGGCTGGTCGTGCAGGGTGGTCTGCGCATCCTCGAGAAGATCGAGCGCGTCGACGGAAACGTTTTCACGAAGAGACCGACGATCATCAGGACCGATGCGCCGTTGCTGTTGATGCGCGCTCTTACAATGCGCGCATGACGCCCGAAGCCTATTGCCAGGACAAAGCCGCGAAGAGCGGTTCGAGTTTCTATTACGCGTTTCTTTTTCTGCCGCCGCAGCGGCGCGCGGCAATCACCGCGCTGTATGCGTTCTGCCGCGAGGTCGACGATGTCGTCGATGAAACCAGCGATGCATCGCTTGCCGCACGCACGCTCGCGTGGTGGAGCGAAGAAGTGGGCCGACTCTACCAGGGCGAGCCCACGCATCCAGTCACGCGCGCGCTCGCGCCGCACCTCGAAGCGTTCGCGATCACGCAAGCGCGATTGCTCGAGATCATCGCGGGCATGGAGATGGACCTGCGTCAATCGCGCTACCTCGACTTCGCGGGCCTCGCGCATTACTGCCATCACGTCGCGGGCGTGGTGGGCCTGTTGTCGTCCAACATCTTCGGGGCGACCGATCCCGCGACCGCGCAATACGCCGAAAAACTCGGTCTCGCGATCCAGCTCACCAACATCATTCGCGATGTCGGCGAAGATGCCCGCATGGGCCGTATCTACTTGCCGGTCGATGAACTGAAACGATTCGCCGTGCCGGCCGGCGACCTGCTCGCGGGAAAGCGCAGCGCCGGCTTTTCCGAACTGATGCGATTTCAGGCGACGCGCGCGCGCGGCATCTACGCCGAAGCGCTCGCCTTGTTGCCCGACGCGGACCGGCGAGCGCAGCGACCCGGGCTCATCATGGCCGCGATCTATCGCGCCTTGCTCGACGAGATCGAAGGCGAACGCTTCGCCGTACTGAACCAGCGCATCGCGTTGACGCCGATCAGAAAACTGTGGATCGCGTGGCGCACCTGGGTGCGTACGCGTTGACAGGACGCAAGCGCGGATTCAATAAAAGCGCGAGAACGCTTACGGACGCTCGAGTGCGATCGGCTGACCGTGCGGCGTACGCCGTGCCGCATCGTCCCACTCATGGCGACGATCAAGCAGCGCTCGATTCGTGACGAGACCTTTCGCGGTGCTGATGTTTTCCAGCGCCGTCAGCCAATGGCCATAGTAGTTCTCGCCGCTGTCCGGGTCGCCGGCAAGCTGGGCATCGCGTATCGCCGCTGCGAGGTTTGCGGCCCATTCGTTCCAGTCGAACACACCGCGCTCGTACAAGGCGAGCGTCATTGCGAATGCCTGGGCTTCCCAAGGTGCGTTGAAGACAGGCTCATCGTCGTCGCACGGCAGACCGGGCAAGGCATTGCGTAGATCGAGCAGTTTCATCGCGAGGGAATTCCTTCAGAGGGACGGGCTTCGCAATACTCGAGATAAGGCTCCCAGCAATCGACACAGACCGACGCGCTGGTCGTATCCGGTCCCCACAGTTCGGTCGCGTCGAAGCGCACCGTGTAAAGCCACTGCGGTTGTTCGCCTCGCCCGATCGCGTTGGTATCTGGAAAACTGTGCGCACCATGCACCGCGATGACCTGGCCCTGCTTGCCGCGGCAATAGCGCGGCAAGCGCGTGTGCGTCGCTGGATTGATCTGTCGCGCGCGAACGATGTCGCCGATGGCGAAGCGCGCCTCGTTGGTCGCGGGGCGAACGCTGGGGCTGCCGCGCGAGAGCGCGGCCGCAACCTGATCGCCCACCAACACGCGCGCGAGCGGCATGATTGCAGCCCTGGACTTGCCCTCTTCGATTTCTTCGCCGCTGACCAGGCGCGCATCGAGCAGCAGTTTCTTGAGACCCTCGAACCAGATTTCGTAATAACTGCTCGACAAATATTGCGCAGGCGGCAGGCTCTCGCGAGCCGCGCGTGACATGTCGATGTTCCACTGTCGCGTGGCGCCCATCGCCAGCGTGATCGCCAGCACGCGGCGTTCCCAATCGGCGTGAAACGGCGGCTCGTCGGGCTCGTGCAGCACCGGCCCGAAGCCGTGCATGCCGCCGAGGTCTTGCGCGCCGTTCATGCGCCTTGCGCGTAGCGTTTAACGGGACTCGTGACCAAGCCGGTGCCGATCATCGAATCGCGCGTCACCAGCTCGGCCAGGGCCTCTTCGCTCCAGCCGACAGTCGAAGCGGGACGCAGCGGCAGTACCAGATAGCGTATCTCGGCTGTCGAATCCCACACCCGAAACTCCACCTCGGGCGGCAACTCGAAACCGAAGTCCTTCAGCACGCCGCGAGGGTCGGCGACCGCACGCGAGCGATACGGCGCCGACTTATACCAGACCGGCGGCAGGCCCAGCACCGGCCACGGATAGCACGAGCACAAGGTGCAGACCACCATGTTGTGTACCGTCGGCGTGTTCTCCAGCGCGACCATGTGCTCGCCTTGCCGCCCGCCATATCCCAACGATGCGATCGCCGCCGTAGCGTCATCGAGCAGCCACGTCTTGTAAGCCGGGTCGGCCCACGCCCTCGCGACGACGCGCGCTCCATTGCGCGGACCGATTCGCGTTTCGTAGGTTTCGATCAGGACGTCAAGCGCCTCGGGATCGACATAAGCCTTTTCGACCAGCAGGGATTCCAGCGCGCGCACGCGCAAGTCCATCGCCGAAAGCGCGCTGCCGGCATGATCGTGATGAGGGTGGTGATCGCCATCGTGGTCATGCTCTTCGTCGTGGTGGTCGTGGTGGTCGTGGTGGTCGTGGTGGTCGTGGCTCATCGAAGCTCGTGTGGCGGATTGAAGTTTTTCGCAATCAGCATTCTGGTCGGCCGGACATCACAACGCAATCAGACACGCGATCGATCGGAAATTGGAACCGGGTCGCGACGTACAATTTCCGTCCATGACGCAAGGACCATACGAACCGTCGTCCCCGCCTTCGGTCGCGATCATCGGCGCGGGTTGGGCCGGACTTGCGGCCGCGGTGCGGCTCCAGGAAGCCGGCTTTGCGTGCACCGTGTTCGAAGCCTCGAAGACGTTCGGCGGCCGTGCGCGGCGCGTGCTGTGGGAAACCGCCGACGGTCGCGAGATCGCGCTCGACAACGGTCAGCACATCCTGATCGGGGCGTATCGCCATACGCTCGGCTTGCTCTCGAAGCTCGGCGTGAATCCCGACGACGCGTTCGAGCGCACGCCGCTTGCTATCGTCAGCGCGAGCGGCTTCGAACTTCGCGCGTCGCGGCATCGCGCGCCGTGGCATCTCGTGATGGGCGTCCTCAGCGCTCGCATGCTCAACCTCGACGAGCGCTGGGCGATGGTGAGCTTGATGCTGCGCGCGAAGCGTATCGATTGGACTCTGGCAAGCGATTGCGCAGTCGATGCGTTGCTCGATTCCTGGGAACAACCTGCGACGCTGAGCCGCAAACTGTGGGAGCCTCTTTGCATCGCCGCGCTCAACACCACCAGCGACATCGCGAGCGCGCAAGTGTTTCTCAACGTATTGCGCGACAGTCTCGGTGCAGCGGCGCGCGACTCGGATCTCCTGTTGCCGTTCGTCGATCTCGGAAGCCTGTTGCCCGATGCGGCTGCGGCCTTCCTCGAGCACGGCGCGTCCGAAATTCGCCTCGGCGCGCGCATTCAGAACCTCAAGCTCGATCAGCACGGCGTTTACATCGCGAGCGGTTCGGCCACCGATCTTTCGGACAGCGAACGATTCGATGGCGCCGTACTTGCAGTTCCTCCATACGAAGCGGTTCGGCTACTCAAGCCGACCGCGCTTCGGGATGAACGCTATCGACCGTTGATCGAAACCTGC
Source organism: Burkholderiales bacterium (assembly GCA_038240015.1). Classification (GTDB taxonomy): domain Bacteria; phylum Pseudomonadota; class Gammaproteobacteria; order Burkholderiales; family Burkholderiaceae_D; genus CAHJXF01. Next base: position 4,834 of record JBBSEF010000010.1, on the reverse strand, counting down.
GAGGCCTTCGAGTTCCAGCCGATCGTCACCGCCTATCTGCAATACCGCGATCCACCGCAGTGGCCCGCACGCATGCTGGCGCTCGAACCCGCGCCGCATCTCGACGTGTTCGGGCAGTGGGCATTCAATCGCTCCGAGCGTTTGCACGATCGCGTTGCACCCGAGTCCAACGCACCACGAGGCTTGATTGCCGTTGTCATCAGTGCCGATGGATCGCATCGCGAACTCGAACAATCCGAATTGCTCGCGACGATCGCGAGGCAACTTGCAACCCAATGCGGGATGCCGAGTCAGTCGCTCGATGCGCGTCTCATCGTCGAAAAACGCGCGACTTTCGCGTGCACGCCCGCGCTCGCGCGTCCCGACGTCGAGACGCCGCATCCGCATCTTGTGATTGCCGGCGACTATGTAGCCGAAGCGACCTTCACGACGCACTACCCCGCAACGCTGGAGGCGGCGGTGATCAGCGGTCGGCGTGCAGCGGAAAGTTTGATCGCTGCGCTGATTGCGCCGCGCGATGAGGCTCGAGCCTCTGCCGCCGGTCGCTAACCCGCTCGTAACGCATCGAGCGCCTCGTCGATGCGCGAGACGGCGATGATCTCCATCCCCTCGATCTTCGCGTTCGCACCCTTGGGCGCATTGGCGCGCGGGATCAAGGCGCTGCCGAAGCCCAGCTTCGCGGCTTCACGCAAGCGCTCCTGTCCGCGCGGCGCCGGACGAATCTCGCCGGCAAGCCCGACTTCACCGAACACCACCATGCCGCGCGGCATCGGCTTGCCTCGCAGCGACGATTGAATCGCGCACAGCACCGCGAGATCGGCGGCGGGCTCGACGATCTTGACGCCGCCGACCGCATTGACGAACACGTCCTGGTCGTAGCACGCGATGCCGGCATGACGATGCAGGACCGCGAGCAACAATGCGAGCCGGTTCTGCTCGAGCCCGACCGAGAGCCGTCGCGGGTTGGGGTTGTGCGCGGTATCGACCAGCGCCTGAATCTCGACGAGCAAGGGCCGCGTGCCTTCCTGCGTGACCAGCACGCACGATCCCGACACCGTGCCGCCCTTCCCGTCCGGGCCGTGTTGTGAAAGAAACAGCGCCGACGGATTCGACACGCCCTTCAATCCCCGTTCGGTCATCGCGAACACGCCGAGCTCATTGATCGCACCGAAGCGATTCTTGATCGCGCGCACGAGTCGAAAGCTCGAATGGGTGTCGCCTTCGAAGTACAGCACCGTGTCGACGATATGCTCGAGCACGCGCGGCCCGGCGAGCGTGCCCTCTTTCGTCACGTGGCCGACCAGCACGATGGTGGTTCCGAGTTGCTTGGCGATGCGCGTCAACTGCGCCGCGCATTCACGCACCTGCGCTACGGAGCCGGGCGCCGAGGTCAACGCTTCCGAATACAGGGTCTGGATCGAATCGATCACCGCCACGTCGGGACGTTCGCTCGCGATCGCGGCCTGGATTTTTTCGAGATTGATTTCGGCGAGCAGCCTCAACGCGCCGCCCCATCCGCTCTCTTCGCCCGCGAGCCTCCTCGCGCGTAACGCGATCTGCGCGCCCGACTCTTCGCCGCTGACGTAGAGCGTGCGTTTGGTCATCGAGAGGACCGACATCGCCTGCAACAGCAAGGTCGACTTGCCGATGCCCGGATCGCCGCCGATCAAGACGACCGCGCCCGCGACCATGCCGCCGCCGAGCACTCGATCGAACTCTTCGATGCCGCTGGAAAAACGCGGAACCTCGGTCGCGTCGATTTCCGACAAGGCGCGCACCGGCGTCGATGCGGTCAGCGAGGCAAAGCGATGCGATGTGCTCGGCGCTTCGGCCACGCCTTCGATCAAGGTATTCCACGCCGAGCAATGCGGACACTGGCCCTGCCACTTCGAGGTCTGCCCGCCGCACTCGGAGCACGCATAAACAGTTTTCGGTTTGGCCACGCGCGATGATCTTTCTTGTCTGCGAGTGAGTCGACAGTTCAGTCGATCGTGATGACCGGCACACGCGGCGCGAGCGCGCACAGGAGTTCGTATCCGACCGTGCCCGCGGCTTGCGCGACTTCATCGACCGGGACTTGCGACCCCCACAGTTCGACCGGACTGCCGACCACAGCCTGCGGCACGTGGGTGAGATCGACCGTCAGCATGTCCATCGATACGCGACCGACCACACGTGTCTTCACGCCGTCGACCGCGATCGGCGTGCCGGTGGGAGCGACACGCGGATAGCCGTCCGCATAGCCGCACGCGACGATACCGACGCGCATCGCGCGCTCGGCCGAATAGCGATGCCCGTAGCCGACGACGTCGCCCGACTGCAATTGTTGGACGGCGATCAATTGGCTTCGCAGTTCCATCGCGGGCCGCAAGTCGAACTCGGCGGCGGTCCTCGTCGCGAAAGGTGAAGCGCCATAAAGCATGATGCCCGGCCGCACCCAGTCGGCATGCGTGTCCGGATGCACGAGGATGGCCGCCGAGTTGGCGAGCGAGCGCGGTCCGGGCAAGCCGGCTGCGCCACGCTCGAAGGTTTCGAGTTGGTGCTCCACGCCTTCGGGCCGATCGGCATTGGCGAAGTGCGTCATCAAGGTGATGGCTCCGACCTTCGACGTCGCGACCAGCTGCTCATACGCTTGACGAAAACGCGCAGACGAGAAGCCGAGCCGGTTCATGCCGGTGTTCATCTTCAGATAGACGTCGATCGGCTTCGCGAATCGCGCCGCCTCGATCATCGCGATCTGTTCATCGTGATGGACCGTGACCGTGACGCCAAGCCGCGCGGCGAGATCGAGATCGGCGGGATCGAAGCAGCCTTCGAGCAGCATCAGCGGAAGACGCCAGCCGAGCTCGCGCAGCGTTTCGGCAGCGGAGGTTTCGAGAATCGCGATGCCGTCGGCGCGCGCGAGCGAGGGACTGTTGTCGGTCATCGTGCGGATCAATCCGTGACCATACGCATCCGCTTTCAATATGGCCCATACCTTCGAGCGCGGCGCGATCCTTCGTACGATATCGACGTTGTGCGCGATGGCTCTTCGCGAGACGAGTGCTTTGATGGGTCGGGACACGAGGGCGATCGTCAGGAGGCGCGCGCGATGCGCTAGCGCAAGTCGACATGATAATTCGTCGCAACTCATCATCCGATTCGCCGAACGGCGTCGACCGGCGAATTGGCGGTCGCGCAGGCGATTCATGCTATAACCCGTCGCGCAAAGGGGACGACTAGATCCTCTCGCGGCGCGCCCAAAGCCACCAGGTGCATTCCATGCCGCAATACGCAGGGATGCACGCCACTCGCGGTCGCATTCGTGCGGCTCGACAAGACTGGAGACAGGCGTTGGACTACAGGTTCTGCTCATGAAGCGCGGTTTCTACACGATCATGGCAGCGCAATTTTTTTCGTCGCTTGCCGACAACGCGTTGCTGATCGCTGCGATATCGCTCCTCATTCAAGTCTCGGCGCCGGAGTGGATGACTCCGTTGCTCAAGCTGTTCTTCGGACTCTCCTATGTCGTCCTCGCGGCATTTGTCGGCGCATTCGCCGACGCGATGCCCAAGGGCCGCGTGATGTTCATCACCAACAGCATCAAGATCGTCGGCTGCCTCGTGATGCTGTTCGGCGTGCATCCGCTGGTTGCTTACGGCATCGTCGGTATCGGCGCGGCGGCTTATTCGCCGGCCAAGTACGGCATCCTCACCGAACTGCTGCCCGCAGAAGAACTCGTCAAGGCCAATGGCTGGATCGAAGGATTGACGGTGACCTCGATCATCCTCGGCACCGTGCTGGGCGGCCAACTCGTCGGCGAAAAACTCTCGACCATGATGCTGTCGTTCGACATGCCGTGGATCGACACCGGCATCGACACCGCGCCGCAAGCCGCGATCGTCGTCATCGCCTGCATCTACGCGCTGGCTGCGCTGATCAATCTGCGCATTCCCGACACGGGTGTGCGCTATGCGCATCAAGAGCGCAACCCGGGACGCCTGATCGTCGATTTCGCGCAGTGCTTCACGACGCTCTGGCGGGACAAGCTCGGTCAGATCTCGCTGGCGGTGACGACGCTGTTCTGGGGCGCCGGCGCGACGCTGCAGTTCATCGTGTTGCGCTGGGCCGCGTCCGCTCTCGGGCTCGATTTGACGCAGGGCGCGACCTTGCAGGCGGTGGTGGCGATCGGCATCGCCGCAGGCGCGGTACTGGCTGCGCGCGTCCCATTGAAGCGCGCGCTGTCGGTGTTGCCCGTCGGGATCGCGATGGGTTTGCTGGTGATGAGCCTCGCCTTCTTCCGCCGCGATGCGATCCCCGACATCACGCTCGATGGTTTCGGCATGCACGTGCCGTTGTACCTCGCGCTCGCGAGCGTGCTGCTCACCATCATCGGCGGTCTCGCGGGTTTCTTCGTCGTGCCGATGAACGCGCTGTTGCAACATCGCGGACACGTGTTGATGAGCGCCGGCCACTCGATCGCGGTTCAGAACTTCAACGAGAACCTCTCGGTTCTGATGATGCTGTTCATCTACACGCTGCTGGTTCGCTACGACCTCTCGGTGCCGAGCATCATCGTTCTCTTCGGACTGTTCGTGGTGTGTTCGATGCTGCTGGTGGTGCGGCGTCACCGCTTGAACATGCGACGTTCGGATCCGCTGTTGCTGATTCGCGAAGGGCGCAACTGAAGACTGGTCCGAGGCGCTGAAAGCGCCTTCGATCGAATCAGGTGGTCGCTGCCGACGGCGAATTTTCGTAGACGCGCCTGGCGAGGCACAGGTCGGTCCACGCCTTCGCCTTCTCTTGCGGAGAGCGCAGCAGATAGGCCGGGTGATACGTGACGACCACCGGAATT
>JBBSEF010000009.1:0-75200 GCA_038240015.1 Burkholderiales bacterium | reverse complement strand
CAGATCAACGCCGGCAACGTCAAGAAGCTCCAGGTCGCGTGGATGTTCTCGACCGGCGTGCTGCGCGGGCACGAAGGATCGCCGTTGGTGATCGGCGACATGATGTACATCCATTCGCCATTTCCCAACAAGGTCTTCGCGCTCGATCTGAACACGCAGAAGATCGTGTGGAAGTACGAACCCAAGCAGGATCCGGCCGTGATTCCGCAGATGTGTTGCGATACCGTCAATCGCGGTCTCGCATACGGCGACGGCAAGATCTTCCTTCAGCAGGCCGACTCGAACCTGGTCGCGATGGATGCGAAGACGGGCAAGGTCATATGGACCGTGAAGAATGGAGATCCAAAGGTAGGCGCAGTCAATACGAATGCTCCGCATGTCTTCAAGGACAAGGTGATCACCGGCATCAGCGGTGGCGAATGGGGCGTGCGCGGCTACATCAGCGCGTACAACATCAAGGATGGCAAGATGGTGTGGCGCGGCTACAGCGTCGGGCCCGATGCCGAGATGCTGATCGATCCGAACACCACCACCACCTGGGTAGATGGCAAGATCGCCCCGGTCGGTGCGGACTCTTCGCTCAAGACCTGGAAGGGCGATCAGTGGAAGATCGGCGGCGGCACCACGTGGGGCTGGTACAGCTACGACAAGACGCTCAACCTGCTCTACTACGGCTCAGGCAATCCGAGTACGTGGAATCCCGCGCAGCGCCCGGGTGACAACAAGTGGTCGATGAGCGTGTGGGCGCGCGATCTGGACACCGGCAAGACGAAGTGGGTGTATCAGATGACCCCATACGACGAGTGGGACTTCGACGGGGTCAACGAGATGATCCTCGCGGACATCAACGTCAAGGGCAAGGCCACCAAGGCTCTGGTGCACTTCGACCGCAACGGCTTCGGCTACACGCTCGATCGCACCAATGGCGCGCTGCTGGTCGCGGAGAAATTCGATCCGGCGGTCAACTGGGCGACGAGTGTCGACATGAAGACGGGTCGTCCGGTCACCGTGGCGAAGTACAGCACGGCGAGGAACGGCGCTGAGGTCAACACCAAGGGGGTCTGCCCTGCGGCACTGGGCACCAAGGATCAGCAGCCTGCGGCGTTCAACCCCAAGACCAATCTGTTCTACGTTCCGACCAACCACGTCTGCATGGACTACGAGCCGTTCAAGATCGACTACACCGCGGGCCAGCCGTATGTCGGTGCGACGCTCGCGATGTATCCCGCCCCGAACAGCCACGGTGGGATGGGCAACTTCATCGCGTGGGACGCGGGCACGGGCAAGATCGTATGGTCGCTGCCGGAGAAGTTCTCGGTGTGGAGCGGGCCGCTGACGACCGCGGGTGACGTGATCTTCTACGGGACGCTCGAGGGCTACCTCAAGGCCGTCAACCTCAAGGACGGCAAGGAGCTGTGGAAATTCAAGACGCCCTCGGGGATCATCGGCAACGTGTTCAGCTACATGTACAAGGGCAAGCAGTACGTCGGTGTGTATTCGGGCATCGGCGGCTGGGCCGGCATCGGCATGGCCGCCGGACTCGAGAAGGATGCGGACGGACTCGGCGCCGTGGGCGGCTACAAGGAGCTGTCTCAATACACCAACCTGGGTGGTTCGCTGACCATCTTCGCGCTTGGTGACAACTGATCGCTGAGTCGTAGCGAATGGCGCCCGTCAACCGTGACGTGGCGCCATTTTCGCGATGTCGGTGAACTATCGCAGCGCAACGTCGATCGCACAACATGCGCGTTGCATCGTTGCGCCCGATTCTGCCGCAGGATTGGTGTGTGCGATCGGATCGACATGGGTTTCACTCACTCGAAGGATATTCGAACGATGAAAAGATGGATCGCGCTGGCGGCATTGTCCGCGGTATCGGGAGTCGCCGCACAGCAGCAGCCACCCGCAAAAGCATCCGGCCCTGCCGGCGACAAACCCTATGGCACCGTGATTGACGGGAACAAGGTCAATGCGAACGTGATGGAGGGCTTCAGGACCTGGCGCGCCGCAGCGTGCGACCGATGTCATGGCGCCAATCAGGAAGGCGTGGTCGGCCCGTCGCTGCTCGAATCCATCAAGGCCTTGTCGAAGGACGATTTCAAGAAAGTCATCACCGAGGGCCGCGTGGACAAGGGCATGCCCAGTTGGAAGGAGAGCCAGAACGTGATGGATCACATGGATTCCCTCTACGCCTATCTGAAGGGTCGCTCCGATGGCGTGATCAACAAGGCGAAGGTCGAGCCGCAGAAATAACCGATAGGTCAAAAAGGGCGGCAACGATGTTTGAAAGTGCACTGCGCCGTTGGACCCGGGCTACGCTGTTCGCAACGGCTGCGTTGTTGCTGTCCTCTTCGCCTGCGAGCCATGCGCAGGGCACCGATAGGGAGAAACGTCAGGCGCTTCGCGTCTGCCAGGACCCCAACAATCTGCCGTACTCGAATTCGAAAGGCGAAGGCTACGAGGACAAGATCGCCGAGTTGTTCGCGAAGGAACTAGGACTGCCGCTCAAGTATTATTTTTTTCCGCAGCGCATGGCGTTCATCAGGAACACCCTGCGCTTCAAGGTGCCGGGCGCCGACTATCCCTGCGATCTGGTGATGAGCATCCCCAAGGGCTTCGATCAGGTGTCGGCCACGACTCCGTACTACCGCTCGGCTTACGCGTTGGTCTTTCCGAAAAAGGGGAAGCTCGGATCGGTGACGACCATCGAGCAGCTCCTCGCGCTGCCCAGGGACGTCCTCAAGTCGCTGCGAATCGGCATCTACGATCGCTCGCCAGCGAGCGAATGGCTGGTCAAGCACGACCTTGTCGATCAGGGCGTGCCCTATCGCATCCTGAACGCCGATCCCGAGCAATACGCCGGCGAGATCATCGATAAGGAACTCGCGGCAGGTAACATCGATGCGGCCATCGTGTGGGGCCCGATCGCCGGCTACTACGTCAAGAAGCAACAGTCGCAGCCACTCGCAATCCTGCTGCTCCGCTCCGAGAAGGACGTCAAGTTCGACTACGAGATTGCGATGGGCGTGCGCTACGGCGAAAAGGAGTGGAAGGACCAGATCGAGAAGCTCATCGAAAAGAACATGACGCAGATCAGCGCGATCCTTTCCTCCTATGGCGTTCCGCAACTCGATGAACGCGGTGCGCCGCTTCCTTGAGGCGATTGCCCGTCTCGTCGCAGGCCACGGTCCGCACGGGTCCCTGGGGCTGGCGCTCGTGGCCTGCAGCCTGTCCGCGACTGCGACCGAGCTGGATCGCATTCGCACCATGGCGCTTGCCGGCAGTGTGCTCAAGGTCGAAGCGATCAAGGCAAGCGGCGGGTACTCGCTTGGAACGGCGGTCAGCGTCGCACCGGGGAAGTTCGTCACCAACTGCCATGTCACGCGCGACGCCGAGATCGTGATGCTGGTTCGTGGTGGCGCACGATGGCGGGCTGCGTTCGAGCGTGCCGATCTCTACCTCGATCTGTGCCTGCTTCAAGTGCCTGGCCTCGAGGGCGTCCCGACGGTTCCGCTGACGCGCGCCCGCGACCTGCAACTCGAGCAGGAAGTCGCTGCGGCCGGATACTCCGGCGGCGCGGGATTGCAGATGCACGCAGGAACCGTCAGTGCGCTGCACGACCTGAATGGCAGCAAGGTGATCCAGACCAGCACCGCGTTCACGTCGGGAGCCAGCGGCGGCGCCTTGTTCGACGCCGAAGGAAAACTGGCTGGTATTCTCACTTTCCGATTGCGCGGAGCTGATGGCTATTACTTCGCCGCTCCGGTCGAATGGATCGCCGATCGCATCGACGATCCAGAGGGTTATGTCGCGGTGGCGCCGTTGAACGGACCTCCACCGTTCTGGGCGCAACCGGTCGCGTCGCTTCCCTTCTTCATGCAGGCCGCGTCGCTCGAGGTGGACGGACGCTGGATCGATCTGCTGACACTCACCGACCGATGGACCAGGGACGACCAGGGTAATCCGGAACCGTGGTTGTTTCGCGGCAACAGCTACGTGATGCTTGATCGCGTCGAGCGCGCGGTCGATGCGTACCGCAATGCGGTCGCGCTCAATCCGCAATACACACAGGCGTGGCTCAATCTCGGGAAGGCTTATGTGAAGCTGGGCGCGTTCGCCGATGCGCGCGACGTCACGCGGGTGCTCAGGGGACTCGACGCGAAGCTTGCAGACCAGTTGGCAGTGAGCGTCAGGCCGCTGTCCCGATGATCATCCCAACGAAACGGATGGAGCCGTGATGGTGAAACCGGGACATTCGCTCGCGATGTTCGCATTCGTCGCTGGCGCGATGTGCGCGCCCGCGTTGCACGCGGTCGAGAGCGCGATATCGGAAGCCGAACAGAAGGTTTTTGTCGACGATCATCTGCACAGCATCGCCGCGCCCGCAGTGGTGCGTTATCAGTTCAGGAAGACCGGCACGCTCGAGAAGAACTTCGACGACGCGGTGATGCTCACGGTCAAACCGAAGGGACGCGATGCCAGAACGGTCGAGGTCGCGTACCTTACCGGTGAGCACAAGGTCACGCTGCCGGCTGTCGAAGACGCCAAGGCCAATCCCGTGATCCTCTATTTCCTCGAACAGGACGTGCGCGAGATGCATCGACGGCTCGGCGGCTCGGAGAACTACTTTCGAAGGCGCATTCGTCTCGCGCTGGCCGAGAACGCCAAGGTCCGTCCGCTGTCGGTGGCCGTCAACGGCAAACAGGTCGTCGCGAACGAAGTCGTGATCCGGCCGTTCGCCGATGATCCGATGACGGCGAAACTCGGGCCGTTCGCGAACAAGTCGTATGCCTTCACCGTTTCCGATCATGTGCCCGGGGGCGTTGTGCAGTTGCGCTCGCGCGTGGAAGCCGACGCTGCTGCCAGCGGCGGTTCTGCGGGCAAAGAAGGCGCGCTCCTGCTCGAAGAAGTGTTGTCGTTCGAGAAGTTGGGAAAGTGAGTTGGTGTTATAGATCCACCGAGGTCCATGATGAAGACAGTCCTGTCGCGCGTTCTGATCGTGTCGCTCGCCGCGCTTGCGGCCGCGCTTCCGTCCATCGCACTGGCGTTTGACTACCCTACGGTGGACCGGGTCGAATACGTGCACACCTGCATGCGCGACAACCCCGGTCAGTCGCAGGAGATGATTTACAAATGCTCGTGCGTGGTCGATGCGATCGCCAGGCAGATGTCGTACGAGGAGTTTGTCGAATCGTCCACTGCGGCCTATGCGTACACCATCGGCGGCGAACGGGGCGAGACGGTGCGCGCCTACACGCCGGCCAAGAAGATGGCGGACCGTTTCAGAGAGGTGCAGTCGCGCGCGAAGAAGAGTTGCTTCATCCAGTAATCACGAGTCGATTCGATGAGCACCTGATGACGCGCGCGCAATGTGCCGCGCTTCTTGGCTGCGCTTGGTGGGCGTGCTGTCCCCCCGCATGCGCCGACGATGAAAAGCCGCTCGCTGTCGAAAGGATCGCCGAGGGGGTGTATGTGCATCGAGGACTGCAGGAAGATCCATCGGAGGCCAATCGTGGCGACATCGCCAACATCGGGTTCATTGTCGGCACGAAGTGCGTCGCGGTGATCGATACCGGCGCGACCGCCGCGATCGGCCGTGCGCTGCGCGCGGCGGTTCGACGCGTGACGACGCTGCCTGTGTGCTACGTGATCAACACCCATGTTCACCCGGATCATGTGTTCGGCAACGCAGCGTTCGTGGCCGACGCCCCGCAGTTCGTGGGCCATGCCCGACTGCCGGCTGCGATGGCCGCGCGCGGCGGCAACTACCGCAACGCGCTCGAACGCGATCTGGGTCCTGCGGCGGATGGCTCGACGATCGTCGGCGCGACCGTGTTGGTCGCCAACGAGAGTACGCTTGATTTGGGAAACAGGACGATCCGATTGCGCGCATGGCGCCCGGGTCATACCGACAACGATCTGACGGTGCATGACGACAAGACCGATACATGGTGGCTTTCGGATCTGCTGTTCGTCGAGCGCATCCCCGTGGTCGACGGCAGCCTGCGCGGGTGGCTCGTGGCGATCGCAGAACTGCGCGCCCTGCCGAGGCCAGCGCATATCGTGCCCGGACATGGAGCCGTCGATGCGCCTTGGCCGCAGGCGCTCGATGCCGAACAACGCTATCTCGACGCGCTGGCGCGTGAAGTGCGTGCCGCGATCAAAGCCGGCCGCACGATGCAGCAGGCGGTCGATTCGGTCGGCACGTCGGAGCGCGAACACTGGCGGTTGTTCGATAGCTACCATCGACGCAACGTCACGGCCGCCTATGCTGAACTGGAGTGGGAGGACTAATGTTCCATTTTGCAAGCATTGAACGCCGATCCACGGTGCGCGGGCTCGTGCTCACGATCGCGCTGGCATGCGACACGCTGCTGAGGCCCGCGCTTGCCGCCGATCCCGAAGCGCGGGACAGCGCGATCTGGCAGCGCGTCCGGCAGAGCCTGTTCCAGTCGCGTCCGATCGAAGCCGATGCGAGCGGGGTGATCGCACTCGACGCGCCGGTCCGGGCCGAAGACGCGGCAACGGTTCCGATTGCGATCCACACCCCCATGCTTCAGTCGCCGACGCGCTACGTCGAGAAGGTCTATCTGATCATCGACAACAACCCTTCGCCGATCGCTGCGGTGTTCCATTTTTCGAACAATAGCGGGCGCGCCGACATCGAGACCCGTGTGCGTGTGGAGGAGTACACACACATGCGTGCGATCGCCGAGATGAACGACGGCAAGCTCTACATGGCCACGCACTGGATCAAGGCATCCGGCGGCTGTTCTGCGCCGGCCGGCAAGGATGCCGTCGCCGCGCTCGCCTCGGTGGGGCGCATGAAGATGCGCGTGCAGGAGCCGGTTGCGATCGGCAAACCCGTGCAGGCGCAATTGATGATCAGCCATCCCAACAGTTCGGGGCTGGCGATGGATCAGGTCACTCGCCTCTACGAGCCGCCGTACTTCGTGCGCAAGATCACCGTGTCGTACGCGGGCAAGCCGGTGCTGGAAGCCGACGTCGATTTCTCGATCAGCGAGAACCCCAACTTCCGGTTCTTCTTCGTGCCCGACCGGGCCGGCGAACTGAAAGCCGAAGTGATCGACTCGAAGGAACTGTCGTTCGAGAACCGACTGGTCATCAAGCCCGGCCGGCTCAAAGCTAGCTAGCTAGCTTGTTATTCCGATTCGCGAACGCCTCCGGCGTCGATTCTCACCGAGATCCCTGATGCTTCTCGACCATGTCCCGCACCAGGTAAGCGATACCGCGGCGCCACGAATCGTCGGTGTTGCCGCGCAGGTCGACCGACTTTTGCACGACCACCTGTCCGGTTGCGGTGTCCTCGATCCGAATGTTGATGTTGAGGATGAGGTTGCTCACCTTTTGGACCCATCCCACCATCACGCGGTCGGTGTGCAGGGCCTTGCCGATTTCGAGCTCGCATCCGTTGCAAGCGTGCAGATCCTGCGTGCTCTTGAGCCGTTGCATCAACTCGTTCGCCCGCGCGTTATCGACGACGGCATAGAGACCTTCGCGCGTCAGTGCTTCGGCCAGTTGTTGTCGGATGCTTGCGAGGCGAGGCGCGAGCGTCGTGTCGGGTACGGTGTCGCGCTGGTCGTCGAGCAGATCGAACTCGAGCACCGCGATCGTCGGTGGCGCCTGCTTCGTCTGCGCCAAGGACTCGAAGGAGAAGGCCAGCAACAGCAGGGCCGCGACCTCCGCCGTGCGCCGCCTTGTCGCGCGCACGAATCGCGCGGCATCACGGCGATCGACGGCGGGACTTGTTGTCGTTCGCGTCCAGCGAAGAAAGTTGAGCATGATGTTCTCGCTGCGTTGTAGCGAGGTTGGCGTGCAGATGCGTCGCGGCACTATGCGCAAGAGTCCACGCACATCACTGCAATGAGGACGTCGTCGCACTCGATCGGGTTTTGCCGAGCCTGGCTCTCGACCATCCTGTATTGCATAGTGCCGGCCGCGTTTGCAGCGCAGAGCCCGGTCGCCATCGCTCCCGGCGTCTATGTGTTGATCGGAGACATCGGTGATGTTACCCCGCAGAACCGCGGTGTGGTCGGCAACGCGCAATTCCTGGTCGGCGACAGCGGTGTGCTGGTAGTCGACACCGGTGTTTCTTTTCGCCATGGGCAGGAGATGCGGGCGACGATCGGACGCACCACACCTTTGCCCGTGCAACTGGTCGTGCTCACGACACCGATCCAGGAATTCCATTTCGGCGCGGCGGCTTTCCAAGACAGCGGCGTTCCCATCCTCGCCCATCGAAAGGCGGCTGAGTTGATCGCCCAGCGTTGTGAAACCTGCCTCAAGCGATTGCGAGCGACGCTCGGCGAAGAGGAGATGGCGGGCAGCCGGGTAATCGTCCCCGACCGCCTGATCGACGAGGGCACATCGATGACGATCGGAGGCCGCACCATCGACCTGCTGTATTTCGGCTGGGCGAGTGCACCCGGCGATCTCGCGGTTTTCGATCGCGCGAGCGGCGTGCTGTTCGCGGGTGGATTGATCTCGATCGATCGCATTCCGCGAGTGCGCGACGGCGACCTCGATGGTTGGATCGCTGCTCTCGAACAGCTCGATCGTATTCCCGCGCGCATCATCGTGCCCGGACACGGACCGATCGCGACCCGCGAACAGGCGCGTCAGACAATGGCTTATCTGCTCGCATTGAAGGCCAAGGTCGAGACACTTTACCGACAGGGTTTGGGCCTCTCGAAGGTCGTGGCCGCGGCCGATCTTCCGGAGTTCCGCTCTTGGAGCCTGTACGAAACGATGCATGCAGAGAACGTGCAGCACCAGTATCTGAAACTCGAGAAGGACGATCTTCGACGCCAGGAGACAAAGCCATGAGACATATTGCTTATTCGATTCGCGGCCTGGCGTTGCTCACTTTGCTCGCGGAATTCGCATGCGCATCACTGGCATTCGCGGCCGATCTGACGGTCGATCAGGTCCGCGCGTTGCTGGCTGCCGCCAGGCCGAACCAACCCGCCGATCTGTCGGGGAAGGATCTTTCCGACCTCGATTTCACGCGGGTCGATTTCAAGCGCGCGAAGATGGTCGGCACGAATCTGTTTGCGTCGCGCCTGGTCGAGGCCAATTTTGCCGGCGCTGACCTGAGCGGCGCGAACCTCAACGGCGCGTGGCTGATGGGCGCCGACTTCACAGGCGCGCGCATGGTCGGTGCGCAACTGCTCGGCGTCGTCATTCTGGGAGGCGAGGTCAAGACCCGTCCGGTATTTGCGGGCGCCGACCTGTCCGGCGCCCGCATCATCGCCGATCTGCCGGCCACCAACCTGCGTGGCGCCCGCTTGCGCGGCGCCCATCTCGGCGTCGAGATCAAGAATCAGGGCATGGGCCAACAGCGCACCGACCTCACCGGTGCGGACCTTTCCGCGGCCGATCTGTCGGGAGCCAATCTCAATCGCGCGCTGCTGTCGTTCGCCGACCTGAAGCGCGCCAACCTGTCGGGCGCTAATCTCTACCGAACGAATCTTTCGGGCGCTGACCTGAGCGATGCGAACGTTGCAGAGGCAGACTTTTCAGAAGCTGATCTCGACCGCACCGTGTTCACCAATACGTCCGGACTCGATTCGGCAAAAAGAATGGACCAGGCGATCAATCGTTCGACGACCCCGACTCGGTCGGGCAAGTGACGGAAGACACCGCCTCGCCTGAAGGTGCCGGGCCATGTTGCGTGCTGTTATTCGGCGGCGTCTCGGTCATCGAGATCGTCAGTGAACCTACATCGTCGATATCCCCATCGGCAAGTTTCCTTGGGGTGGCGTTGCAATGAGCGGTAGTTTTTCGGAAGGAGCGCCTCTACACTCCTTCGTGGCAACACCATCGGCAGGCTTACCGATCGGTTCAATTCAAGGAGACAACGCATGAGCGCAATTTCGATTCATCCCTCGGTCGACAACGGCATCAAGGCAGGCGCATCGAATTTCGCAGGAGGCACGCTGACGTGCAAATGCCAGAACAAGCCGGTCAAGGTGACCATCAAAGCGCAGTCCGCTCACAATCACGCGTGCGGATGTTCGAAGTGCTGGAAGCCCGAAGGCGCGCTGTTTTCGGTGGTCGCCGTAGTCTCGCGTGATTCGGTGACCGTGACCGAAAACGCCGACAAGCTCCAGGTGGTCGATCCCAGCGCAACCATCCAGCGCCACGCATGCAAGGAATGCGGCGTTCACATGTTCGGTCGCATCGAGAACAAGAACCATCCGTTCTACGGACTCGACTTCATCCACACCGAATTGTCATCCGAATCGGGTTGGTCCGCGCCGACCTTCGCGGCGTTCGTGTCGTCGATCGTCGAGCAGGGATTCGATCCGTCGCGCATGGGCGACGTGCGCAGTCGGCTGAAGGAACTCAAGCTCGAGCCCTACGATTGTTTGTCGCCGGCGCTCATGGACGCGATCGCAACGCATGTGGGGAAGGCGTCCGGCAAATTGGCGGCCTGACGAATCGGCGCCGCGATCGCTCGTGGCGCTTTGCAGGGCAAAGTGCGGGTCTGGTCGTGAACGGCGTTACCCGCACCGAGCGTCAAAAGATGCAAGGAGCAGCCATGCCCGTAGAGCGCCTCGACCACTATTCGATCCGCACTGTTGATCTCGAAGCATCGCGGCATTTCTATACGACCGTGCTCGGCTTCGAGGTCGGTCCGCGCCCGCCTTTCGATTTTCCCGGCCTCTGGATCTACGCAGGTGCGCCGGTCGCGGGTTCGAACGGCGTCGTGCATATCATCGGCATCGACCCGAACGATCCCGCGGGTCTCGAGGCCTATCTGGGCGACGAGGATGCGGCATCGCTGTCGGGTACCGGCACGGTCGATCACATTGCCTTCGCCGCGACCGGCCTTGCCGACATGCGGCGTCGTTGCAAGGAACTCGCCGTCGCGACGCGCGAGCGCACCGTCCCCGCATTGGGTTTGCATCAGGTGTTTCTGGAAGACCCGAGCGGTGTCACGATCGAGTTGAATTACCCGGCCTCGGAAGCATGAGCGTCGCACGGCGCGTCGGCGCGGGTTGAAGACCACGATGCCGCGCGCCTTGATCGTCGGCGGTTCGCTGGGCGGCCTGTTCGCGGCAAATCTTCTGCACCGCGCGGGATGGGACGTGAGCGTGTTCGAGCGTGCCGGCGAGGGCTTGAGCGGGCGAGGCGCCGGCATCGTCACGCATCCTGAACTCGTATCCGCGCTTGCGCGCGCGGGCGTCGATCCGCACGCGGCGCTCGGCGTCGAGGTCGGCGGGCGCATCGTTCTGGACCTACGAGGCGCGACGTTGTGCGAGGTCCCGCACCGTCAAGTCCTCACGTCGTGGGGGCGATTGCATCGGCTGTTGATGGACGCGATGCCCGCTTCGTCGTATCGACACGGCGTCACGATCCAGAACGTCGAACAACGTGAAGGATCGATCCTGATCCGCGGCATGACGAACCGCGGAGCCATCGAAGAACAAGCCGATCTGGTCGTCGCCGCAGACGGGATGCGCTCGACACTGCGCGAGCAACTGCTGTCCGAGGCGCAACCCCGCATTCGGCCCCTTATTCAGCCCCACTACGCGGGCTATGTGGCGTGGCGCGGGCTGATCGATGAAGGACTTCTTTCGATCGACACGCGTGCACTGCTGTTCGAGCGTTTCGGTTTTTGCCTGCCCGATGGCGAGCAGATGCTCGGCTATCCGGTCGCAGGGGCGGGCGATTCGGTGAAGCCCGGTGAACGGCGCTACAACTTCGTCTGGTATCGCCCCGCCGATGCACGACATGCATTACCCGATCTGCTCACCGATGCGTCGGGTCGGGTGCACGAATCCAATATTTCGCCGCAAGCGATTCGACCCGACGTAATCGCGGCGATGCGCCGCGATGCCGAGGCTGTCCTTGCGCCGCAGTTCGCCGAGATTGTCCGCCGCACCACCCAGCCGTTCCTGCAGCCGATCTACGATCTGGCGTCGCCGCGGCTCGCGTTCGGTCGCGTTGCATTGATGGGTGACGCCGCATTCGTGGCACGGCCGCATGTGGGCATGGGCGTGACCAAGGCGGCCGAAGATGCGGTGGCTCTGGCCGACGCATTGACCGATGCGATGACCGATGCGATGACAGCCGCGCCATGCAACGTGTCCGCCGCGCTGCTCGCATACGATGCGGCGCGTCGGACTATTGGTGCGGCCGTGGTCGAGCGCGCGCGACATCTGGGAGCCTATATGCAGGCGCAAGTGAAATCAGCGGAAGAGCGTGCGATGGCGGCGCGCTATCGCACGCCGCATGCAGTCATGTGCCAGACCGCGCTTTCCGTTCACGCAGCCGCTGCGCTCGAAGCCGCCGAACTTCGCCATCGTCAAGACGCGAGTAGAAGCATGAGTGCGGACGTGGGATGCGCAACATGAAGAAGCGGCCCGCTGCCGCGACGTCGAAACGCGGCCCTTCACGCCAGCCGGTTGGAGCCCCTGCGAAGAAGACCGAAACGCGCCAGCGCATGACGCGCGACGACCGCGCGGCGCAGATCATGGCCGGAGCGATCAGCTTCTTCGCAGAGCACGGCATCGGCGGACAGACCCGCGACCTCGCGGCGAAGCTCGGCGTCACGCACGCCTTGTTGTACCGCTACTTCCCCACCAAGCAGGCATTGATCGAACGCGTTTATCACGAGGTCTTCCTTGGCCGATGGAAGGACGAGTGGGAAGTGCTGCTGGCGGATTCCCGACTCTCTTTTGCAGAGCGCCTCGAGCATTTCTATCTTGACTACGCTCGCATGATCCTGAACAAGGATGCGGTGCGCATCTTCGTTTTTTCGGGCCTGAATCGCAGCACGATCCCGAAGCGCTTTCTGACCCGCATCGCCGATCGCATCTTCGTGCCGCTGATGCGCGAGATGCGCGCGATGCTTAAGCTGCCTAGCCTCGAGAAAGTCGCCGCCACCGAGGCCGAGAAGGAATTGCTGTGGCATCTGCATGGCGGCGTTTTCTATATCGGCATTCGACACTGGATCTACGGGTTGCCGTTTCCCGCCGATCTCGAAGAAGCGGTGCGCGTGCGCACCGATGCGTATGTCAGCGCGGCGCCCGAGATCGTGCGGGCAGCGGTGATGCGTGCGCCGAAGCTTCGCGGAGATCGCTTGCGCCGGGGCGAAGGTCCACATGGGGCAGGCATTGATTGACACCTGCAACGACTGCCGTGTAGCGTTGGTAACCAACGGGTAACTAAGACTCATCGTCGCGGCTGAAGCGACGTTCATCGTGAGGAGACAAGATGAAAGATGATCGTTCGGTCGGTGTCGAAAGCGCGCGGCGTCGCGTCCTTCTTGCTGCCGGCGGCCTGGTTGCGGCCGGCGTTGCGAGCCCGCTGTGGATTCGTGCGGCGCGCGCGCAGCAAGCTCCGATCAAGATCGGTTTTCCGGTGCCGGTGACCGGCGCTTATTCGGCAGAAGCGCAAGACCAGGTGCGTGCCGCACAACTCGCGGTCAAAGAGTTCAACGAAGCCGGCGGCCTCAACGGACGCATGGCCGAGTTGCTGGTGCGCGACGACAAGTTGAATGCCGGCGAAGCCGCGACGCGCACGCTCGAATTGATCGAGAAGGACAAGGTCGATTTCGTCGTCGGCTCGCTGTCGGCCGCCGTGCAGTTGGCGATCAACAACGTCACGAGGGAACGCAAGTTGATCTTCAATTCGATCAGTCAGTCGGACGCGATCAACGAGATCAAGGACGCGAGCCCGTACACCTTTCACGAAGCGCTCAACCCGCACATGACGGCCGGCGCGGTGGGACGCTACGTGTTCCCGAAGTACGGCAAGAAGGTGGTGTTTCTCACGGCCGACTATGCGTATGGAACCGAGATGGTCCGCGGCTTTCAGGTCGCGGGGAAAGAGTTCGGCATCGAGACCCTGGCCGACATTCGCCACCCGATCGGCGCGGCCGACTACTCGGCGTTCCTGCCGCGCATCCAGTCGTTGAAGCCCGACATCCTGTGCCTGTGCAACTTCGGCCGCGACCTCGTCAACTCGGTCAAGCAGGCCACCGACTTCGGCCTCAAGTCCACCACGCGCCTGGTCGCGCCGGTGCTGCTCTACACGTCGCGGCAAGCCGGCGGCGCCGAACCCTTCGACGGCGTGGTCGGAGGCACCTCGTACTACTGGCGGCTCGAAGACACGGTGCCGAGCGCGAAGGCATTCAACGACAAATTCCGCAAAGCGTATGACGGCGCGGTGCCGTCGGACTATGGCGCGCTCGGATATTCGGGTGTGCGCTCCATTCTGACTGCGGTCAAGAACGCGGGAACGACCGACACCGAAAAAGTCGCCGCCGCGCTCCGTGCGCTCAAATACGATTTCTACAAGGGCCCGCAGTTCTATCGCGGCTGCGATCATCAGTCGGTGCAGTCGGTACTGATCGTCGAGTCGAAGTCGAAAGATCAGAAGGACAAGAACGACGTGTTCAACATCGTGTCGGTGGATGCGCCGAACGAGAAGAATTTGAGGACGTGTTCGGAGTTGGGGTTCAAGGCTTAGCAGCAACGTAGGCAATGTGCCCGACCTGAATCTCTTCCTGCTGCAAATCGTCACCGGCGTCGCGCTCGGCTCGGTGTTCGTTCTGCTCGCGACCGGCCTGTCGCTGATCTTCGGCATGCTCACGGTCGTGAACTTCGCGCACGGCGCGTTCTTCATGGTCGGCGCGTATGTCGGCGTGTTCTTCCTCGGGCTCACCGGCAATTTCTGGTTCAGCCTCGTGCTGGTTCCGTTGGTGGTCGGATGCGTGGGCCTCATCGTCGAGCGCTTTCTAGTGCGGCCGCTGTACGGACGCGGCATCGACTACCCGCTGCTGCTGACCTTCGGCCTGTCGTATGTGCTGGTCGATGTGATCCGTCTGATCTTCGGTATCGAAGGCATGCCGACCGGCACGCCGCCGGGTTTGCGTGGCGCAGTCAATCTCGGCATCGGCTTCTTTCCGCTCTATCGCCTGTTCCTGATCGCGGCGACGGCCGTCGTGGTCGGCGCGCTGTGGCTCTTCATCGAGAAGACGCGCTACGGTCTCATCATTCGCGCGGGCGCGCGCGACCCGGACATCGTGCGCATTCTCGGCATCGACATTTCCAAGGTGTGGTTGATCGTGTTCGGCCTGGGCACGGCCATCGCCGGACTGTCGGGCATCCTCGCCGCACCGATTCGCGCGGTCACGCCCGAGATGGGCATCCCGGTGCTTGCGGAGTCGTTCGTCGTGACCGTGGTCGGCGGCATGGGTTCGTTGCCCGGCGCGGTCGTCGCGGGTCTCCTGGTCGGCATCGTCTACAGCCTCACGTCGCTCTACGCGCCCGCGTTCGCCGACATGTCGATTTTCGTGCTGATGGCCGCGGTGCTGCTGGTGTGGCCACAGGGATTGTTCGGTCGCGCCGGACTGATGGGCTGATGGTCGTAAATGACGCAGACGGCCGTGCAAAACACGATGGGAAAACTCTACTGGCTGATCGCCAGGCACCGCGTGCTCGCGGTCGGCCTGGTACTGCTCGTCATGCCGTTCGTCGTGCCTTACGAAGCGTTGTCGGTGAACATCCTGATCTTCGGATTGTTCGCGATCGGCTTCAACGTGCTGTTCGGCTACACGGGTCTGTTGTCGTTCGGCCATGCAGCGTTCTTCGGCCTGGGCGGCTACGGCACGGGAATCCTGATGGTGCAGTGGGGCTGGCCGTGGTACATCGCGATCTTCGTCGGCGTGCTGGTCGCGACGCTCGCGGGGGCAGCCATCGGCGCGCTCGCGATCCGCAGCAAGGGCATCTACTTCTCGATGGTGACGCTCGCGCTCGGACAATGTGTGTATTACGTCATATACAAGAGTGAGGGCCTGACCGGCGGCGAGAACGGCCTGCGCAACATCAACGTCAAGCCCCTGCACTTCGGCGGCGTCACCATCGACCTGATCAATCCGCTGACCAAGTATTACGTCATCCTCGTGTTCGTCATGCTCGCGTTGTGGCTGGTGTCGCGCGTGCTCGCGTCGCCGTTCGGCGCGGTGCTCGAAGCGGTGCGCGAGAACGAGCGGCGTGCGGCGGCTTGCGGCTACAACGTCGCGTTGACCAAGCTGCTCGCGTTCGTGATCTCGGCCGCGATCTGCGGGTTGGCGGGCGCGTTGCGCGCGTTGCATCTGGCGATCGTGCCGATCGATTCGTTGCACTACCTGACGTCGGGGCAGGTGGTGATGACGACGCTGCTGGGTGGCATGGGCACCTTCTTCGGACCGATCGTCGGCGCCGCGGTGTTTCTGTTGGCCGAGGATCTGGTGACCAACATCACGCGTTACTGGCAGGGCGTGGTTGGCGTGATCTTCATCGCCTTCGTGCTGTTCTTCCCGCGCGGCATCTGGGGATCGATCCTGCATTGGCTTCGGGAAAAGCCGGCATGAACGCCTCGGTTTCGACCATGCCCGCATCGCCATCGCAGCCGATCATGGAAAGCCGATCGGCATCGATGTGCTTCGGCCGCTTCACCGCATTGAAGGACGTGAGTGTCTCGTTTCACGCGGGTCGATTGACGGCGATCATCGGACCGAACGGCGCAGGCAAGAGCACCTACTTCAACGTGCTGTCCGGCGCGCTCGTGCCGAGCGGCGGCCGCGTCCTGTTCGAGGGTCGCGACATCACCGGTTCGCCGCAACACGCATTCGCGCGGCAGGGGATCGCGAAGTCGTTTCAGATCACCAATGTCTTCCCGCACTTGTCGGCGCACGAGAACGTGCGCATCGCCGCGCAGATGCGGCATCGTCGCTTCGAGTTGTTGAAGTCGCGCGCGCACATGGCCGATTTCATCGAAGCGGCCGATGCATTGCTCGCGCGCGTCGGCCTCACGCGCGCGCGCAATCAGCCGGCGCGCGATCTCGCGCATGGCCAGCAGCGCTGCCTCGAGGTTGCGATCGCACTCGCGAGCGAGCCGCGGCTGTTGCTGATGGACGAGCCCACTGCCGGCATGTCGCCTGAAGAGACGCGCGTGATGATGGATCTGATCGCGACGCTCGCGGCCGAGCGCACCGTGATTCTGGTCGAGCACAAGATGAAACTCGTGATGGGGCTTTGCGATCGATTGATCGTGCTTCATCACGGCGAACTGCTCGCCGAAGGCAAGCCCGACGAGATCCGCGCGAACGCCGAGGTCAAGCGCGTCTATCTCGGGCAGGGCGCCACATGAGCGCCGCCGACGCGCTAGATGGCCCGATGCTGCAAGTCGAAGACCTGCATGCGTGGTACGACCGCAGCCACATCATCCAAGGCATCTCGCTTGCGGTCGCGCGCGGCGAGATCGTGACCCTGATGGGGCGCAACGGCGCCGGCAAGACCACGACCTTGAAGACGATCATGGGCCTCTTGAGTCGTCGCCGAGGTCGCGTGCGTTTCAACGACGCCGAAATTCTCGAAGCGCCGGCGCATCGCCGCTATCACCTCGGCCTCGCGTACGTACCCGAAGAACGGCGCATCGTGCCGGGCCTCACGGTCCGCGAAAACCTGCGGCTCGGTCTGATCGCGTCGCCGCTGTTGAAACGCGAGAAGGAAATGATCGCTCGCATCGCATCGACTTTCCCGCGGCTCGAAGAGCGTCTCGATCAGGAAGCATCGTCGATGTCGGGCGGCGAGCAGCAGATGCTCGCGATCGCACGCGCGATGATGAGCGAGCCGAAGATGATTCTTCTCGACGAGCCGTCCGAAGGGATCATGCCGGTACTGGTCGACGAGATGTTCGAGCTGTTCGCGGCGCTGCGCAAAGCGGGCACGACGATTTTGCTGGTCGAGCAGAACGTCGAGCGCGCGTTGCAGTTGTCCGACCGCGCGTACATTCTCGACCAAGGTGTGATCGTGCATCACGATACGTCCGCGCGACTACTCGCCGATCGCGAGATTCAGGAGAGGTATTGCGCGGTGTGACTACACTTTCCCCAACGCCCGCAAAATCTTTTCAGGTGTAAACGGTTGCGCCGTCACCCTCGCCCCCAACGGCAACAATGCATCGTTGATCGCATTCATGATCGCCGCGGGCGCGCCTGCGGTCCCCGCTTCGCCAGCGCCCTTGGCGCCCAACTCGGACGTGGCCGTCGGCGTGCATACATGGCCGATGATCATGTCGGGCATCTCGCCCGACATCGGCACGAGATAGTCGGCCATCGAGCCATTCAACAACTGGCCTTCGTCCGAGTAGATGCACTCCTCGAACAACGCCGCGCCGATGCCTTGCACGATGCCGCCGCGCAATTGTTCATCGACCAGCATCGGATTGATCACCGTGCCGC
Organism: Burkholderiales bacterium; assembly: GCA_038240015.1. Taxonomy (GTDB): domain Bacteria; phylum Pseudomonadota; class Gammaproteobacteria; order Burkholderiales; family Burkholderiaceae_D; genus CAHJXF01. Next base: position 56,941 of record JBBSEF010000009.1, on the reverse strand, counting down.
AGTCCTCGACGCACCAGTGCTTGAGCAGCTTGACGAAGCCCGTCTCGACGTCGACTTCGAGCAACGAGGCCTGGATGCCGTTGGTGAACGCGAAGCCGTAGCCGCGCGGCGTGTAGTGGCGCGTGACGGTGAGTTCCGATTGAAAATCCAGCGGCAAGGTGTCGGGACGAAAGTAGGCGATGCGGCCGACTTCGGACAGCGGCATACGCGCCGCGCCCGTGAGCCGATCGACGATCTGGCCATCGACGATATCGAGAAACGCATGATCGACCGTGAGGATCGCCGCGGCCACGTCGAGGATGTTCGAGCGCAAGGCCTTGCCCGCCTGCAAGATCGCTTCGCCGCCGATGCCCGCGCCGCGCGACGCCCACGTGCCGCCGCCATACGGCGTGACGGCGGTGTCGCCGGTGGTCACGCGCACGCTCTTCATCGGCACGCCCACTGCGGTCGCAGCGACTTGCGCGGCGATGCCTTCGCTGCCTTGTCCCTGCTCGGTGATGCTCACCAGCACATTGACCATGCCGGTCGGATCCAGGCGCAAGGTCGCGCCGTCCTGCGCCGAGATGCGCGCGCCGCCGACGCCGTAGAACGCCGGCGATGGGTTGGTCACTTCGATCATCGCCGCGAGGCCGATGCCGCGATGGACGCCGCGCTTTCTCAACGCGGCTTGCTCCGCACGCAGACCGTGGTAGTCCATCAGCGCGAGCAGCTTGTCGAGGCACTGATGGTGCGAGAGCTTTTCGAACTTGATGCCGGAGGGGAAGGTGTACGGATACGCGTCGTCGGCGATCAGGTTGCGGCGCCTGAACTCCGCGGGGTCGATGCCGAGTTTCTGCGCGGCCAGATCGACGATGCCTTCGGTCAGCGCGACCGCGATCGGATGGCCCACCGCGCGGTACTGGCAGCACACGTTCTTGTTCGTGAAGACCACGTCGAGCTTCGCGCGGTAATGCCGATGCTTGTACGGCCCGCCGGTGAGATTGACGACCTGGTTGCCCTCGATGCCGCTGGTGCGTGGATAGACCGAATACGGTCCGATTCCGGTCAGGTCGTAAAGATCGAACGCAAGGATCTCACCGTCCTTCGTGCACGCGATCCTCACCTTGACCGAGTGTTCCCGCGCATGGATGTCGGTGAGAAAAGACTCGAGCCGATCGGCGATGAACTTAACCGGCCGACGCAACATCACCGAGATCGCGGCCGTCGCCATCTCGTCGGGATACACGTGCACCTTGATGCCGAACGAGCCGCCGACATCCTTGCAGACCACGCGCACATGGCTCTCGGGAATGCCGAGGTGCCGCGACAGGATGTCCTGCATCATGTGCGGCGCCTGCGTGGCCTGATAGACCGTCAACGCGTGCTCGGACGGGTTGTAGTCGGCGAGGATCGCGCGGCCTTCGAGCGCGACACCGGTGTGGCGCGCCATCTCGAACGTGTCTTCGACGACTAGGTCTGCGCGCGCGAATGCGGCGTCCACATCGCCCGTGTCGTGCTCGCGATGAAAGCACACGTTGTCGCCGAGATCTGGGTGAATCACGGTCGCGCCCGCGAGCGATTTGTGCATGTCGGTCACGGCAGGCAATTCTTCGAATGTCGCGTCGATGAACGCGAGCGCGTCTTCGGCCTGCGCGCGCGTTTCCGCAACGATCGCGGCAACTGCCTCGCCTTGCGAACACACGCGATCGATCGCGACCGCGTGCTGGGGCGCCGACTTGATGCCCTTCAGATGCGCGAGCACCGCGACCCACGGCGTGCAGTACTCCGCGATCGCCCGACCGTCGAGACATGCGATCACGCCGGGTTGCTTGCGCGCTTCATCAAGAGCCAGCGACACGATGCGCGCGTGCGCGTGCGGGCTGCGGAAATAGACGACGTGCGCGAGGCGAGGGAAGCGCAGGTCGTCGATATAGACACCGCGGCCTTCGAGCAGGCGCAGCGCATTGGGGCGCGGCTCGCTGGCACCGATGTAGCCGGTCGCGGTTTGCGTGGGAACGTGCGGCTGGTCGGGCGCCTCGGCGACCGGCGTCAACCTCGACCAATCGAGATCGCGCGGCGCGTTCACGTGCCGCCCTTGGCGCGCCGCTCCATCAGCACCGATTCGACGGCATCGACGATCGCCTGATAACCGGTGCAGCGGCAATAGTTGCCCGAGAGATGCTCGCGAATTTGTTCGCGATTCGCGTCGGGTCGATGTTCCAGCAGATCGAGCCCGGCCATCAACATCCCCGGTGTGCAGAACCCGCATTGCAACGCGTTGAGCCGATGAAACGCGGCTTGCAAAGTCGCCGCTTCCCCCGATTCCGAAACGCCTTCGATGGTATCGACGGTTGCGCCGTCGCACTGAACCGCGAGCATCAGGCAGCCGCGCACGATCAGGCCATCGACGCGTACCGTGCATGCGCCGCAGACGCCGTGCTCGCAACCGACGTGCGAGCCGGTGAGGTCGAGTTCATCGCGAAGGAAATCGACGAGATGCATGCGCGCCGGAATCTGTCGCGTCATGCGCACGCCGTTGACGGTGAGCGTGGTGGATTTCAGATGCGTCATCTCGCGTCTTCGTCGGTGGCTGCGGCAGCGCGTTCTGCAACGCGTTCTGCAACGAGTTCGGCAAGCACGCGACCAGTCAGTACGCGCGCCAGGTGCAGCTTGGCCGCTCGCGACGTGGTGAGATCGGCGGGCGCGTCGAGGTCGTGTTCGAGTTGCGCCTGCACCGCCGCGATGGTCTCGGCATCCAGAACGCGTCCCTCGAGCTTTGCGGCAGCGCGCTTGGCGAGGACAGGCGTGCTGGCTGCACCGAGATACGCGAGCCGCACGTCGTGCAGCACGCGCGCCTCGACGCGAGCGTGCGCGGCGAGCCCGACGATCGCATAGTCGCCGTGACGTCGCGCGAGTTCGCCGAACGCGAAGCGCGACGTCGATGCCATCAAGGGAATCTCCGCGCCGAGAAGCACCTCTTCGGGCCGCATCGCGGTTTGATAGAGGTCGAGAAAAAAATCGGCGGCGCGGACGCGCCGCTGTCCCGCGCGCGATGCCAACACGACAATCGCGTTCATGCACAGCGCGCAAGCCGGATACTCGGCCGCCGGGTCGGCCAGCGCGATGCTGCCGCCGAAGGTTCCGACATTGCGAATCGCCGCGTGTGCAATGTGCGTGACGGCACTCGACAACAGCGGCGCATGTTGACGGACCAGCGCCGATGCTTCAATTTCGTGATGCGTCGTCAGCGCGCCGATCCACAACGCATCGCCATCGACGCGGATTCCCGACAGCGCGGCTATGCCATGCAGATCGACCAGCATCGCCGGCGCGGACAGTCGCATGTTGAGCGTGGGCATCAGGCTCTGCCCTCCCGCGAGCAGTTGCGCCTGATCGCCGAGCTGCTCCAGCACATCGAAAACGCCCTCGAGCGAGAGCGGCTTGCAGTAGTCGAAATCGGGAGCCTTCATGGCAGACTTTGCAGAACCGCAGACGCTGACAGCGGCGGGAAACCGCTGGTAACCGGTTGGTAACTTAAAGTAGCGTCCGACGCTGACGCTGTCAATCTGCGCCCAAACAAAAAGCCGCCTGACTCGCGTCCGGCGGCTTGGTATGGGGTGGTGGCGGATCAGGGACTCGAACCCCGGACCTGCGGATTATGATTCCGTCGCTCTAACCGACTGAGCTAATCCGCCACGCGAGCCGCGGATTATGGCGACGAAGGAATAGCGCGTCAAACTCCGCACCGCCTCTAGTTCGGGGCGCCTAGAGATGCGGGGCGTACTATCCGAAGTGAAGTCACACGCCATCACGGCGACAGGAGACAACAATGAGAACTGCCGGTCGCGCTCTCTTGGCGCTATTCATCGGCAGTCTGGCCTTCGGCGCAAGCGCGGCGCTCGATCCGGACGACCGATCCGAAACGTGGTGGAACGCGTCGAGAGCCGAACGTATCGGTTTTTCCGATAGAGCCGCTGCTTCGTGTCAGTCCAGCAAGTGCGGGTCGCTCGAAATCAGATCGTGCTTGAACGATTCGTTGAAGCCTACGGCCCCCAGGGCAGCGCGCGACATGACGCTCGCCGAAGCCACCGCATCCTGCATTGCCCTGCTCAAAGCACGCAAGTAAATAAAAAGCCCCGCGAAAAGCGGGGCTTGAGGCTGACGATGCCGCCGTACGGCGGCGTGGTGACGACTACACCACGCCGGCGCGATCATCCGCGTAAATATCGACGTCCTTGGTTTCCTTGATGAACAGCGTGCCGATCACGAGGGTCATCACGGCGATCACGATCGGATACCAGAGGCCGTAGTAGATATCGCCTTTGGCCGCGACCAGCGCGAACGCGATCGGTGGCAGGAAGCCTCCGAACCAGCCGTTGCCGATGTGATACGGCAGCGACATCGACGTGTAGCGGATTCGGGTCGGGAACATCTCGACGAGCATCGCCGCGATCGGGCCGTAGACCATCGTGACGTACACCATCAGGATGAACAGCAGCACGACGACCATCACCTTGTTCATCTGCGCGGGGTCGGCCTTGGCCGGATAGCCGGCGTTCTTGATCTCGCCGGCGAGATTCTTGTTGAACGCGTCGGCTTGCGTCTTGAATGCCGCGGGCTCGAGCGGTCCGCCTTCAAAGCTCGGCACCGTCTTGTCTCCGATCTTGACCGACGCCACCGTTCCCGCGGGGGCGTTCTCGATGGTGTACGGCACCGAAGCCTTTGCGAGCACCGCGGTCGCTACGTCGCACGAGTCGGAGAACTTGGGCTTGCCGGGCTTGGCGAACGCTTCGAACTGGAAGTGACAGGTACCCGGATCGGCGAGAACGACCGCAGGTGACTTGGCCGATGCCGCTTCGAGCGCCGGGTTGGCGTAATGCGTGATTGCCTTGAAGATCGGAAAGTAGGTGATCGCAGCCAACAGACAGCCGAGCATGATGATCGGCTTGCGGCCGATCTTGTCCGACAACGCGCCGAAGATGATGAAGAACGGCGTGCCGAGCGCGAGCGCGATGGCGATCATGATGTTCGCCGTCGCGGAATCGACCTTGAGCGATGCGGTCAGGAAAAACAGCGCGTAGAACTGTCCGGTGTACCAGACCACGGCCTGCCCGGCGGTCAGGCCGATCAGCGCGAGGATGACGATCTTGAGGTTGCCCCAGCGAGCGAACGATTCGGTCAGCGGCGCCTTCGACAGCTTGCCTTCGGACTTCATCTTGCGGAAGGCCGGCGACTCGTTGAGCGACAGTCGAATCCATACCGAGACGGCGAGAAGCAGAACCGATACCAGGAACGGAATGCGCCATCCCCAATCGGCGAATGCGGTTTCACCCAGGAGGTTGCGTGTCACGAGAATAACGATCAGTGAAAGAAACAGACCGAGCGTTGCGGTGGTCTGGATCCAGCTCGTGTACCAACCTCGTTTGCCGTGTGGCGCATGCTCGGCCACATAGGTCGCGGCGCCACCATACTCGCCACCGAGCGCGAGACCCTGGACCAGACGCAAGGAGATCAGGATGATCGGCGCTGCGATGCCGATCGTTTCGTACGACGGCAGAAAGCCGACGATGAAGGTCGACAAACCCATCAACAGGATCGTGATCAGGAAGGTGTATTTGCGGCCGACCAGGTCGCCGATGCGCCCGAAGATGATGGCGCCGAACGGACGAACCGCGAACCCCGCCGAGAAAGCGAGCAACGCGAACAGGAACTGCGAAGTCGGATTCAGACCCGAGAAGAACTGCTTGCCAATGATCGCGGCGAGCGAACCGTAAAGATAAAAGTCATACCACTCGAATACCGTGCCCAGTGACGAAGCGAAGATGACCTTCTTTTCTTCCGCCGTCATCGGCGCCGTTGAAACGGGGGGATGCGCCGCGATGTTTGCTGCCATTGATTTCTCCATAATTGCCGGTCGTTTTCAGATGCTCGGACTCTCTTCCACAGGCAAGCATAACGTGCGCCCCGCCAAAAAACCACGGTTTGTCGCGCAGGTGTATCTCGCGAGCGAATGAGCGCCGCGCGACCGCGGGAAAACCCCTAATCGATTGCGCGTCGTGCCGAATCCGAATGGATCATCCGAGTCGTCGATGCGGGCTTGGTCGCAGGGTCGGTAGAGTATATTGACGACCGCGCGACAGGGGCTTGCAACGGGCCTTGGAACACGCTACCCACACGAGGAAATTCATGGAAGAAAGAACGGCCAAGGGCCAGGCCGCGGACAAGAGCAGCGACAAGAGCAAAGCGCTTGCGGCCGCGTTGGCGCAAATCGAAAAGCAGTTCGGCAAGGGCTCGATCATGCGTCTGGGCGCGGGCGAGGTCATCGACGATATCGAGGTCGTATCGACCGGCTCGCTCGGACTCGACGTGGCGCTGGGCATCGGCGGTCTGCCGCGCGGTCGCGTGGTCGAGATCTACGGTCCAGAGTCTTCGGGCAAGACCACGCTGACTCTGCAGGTCATCGCCGAGATGCAGAAACTCGGCGGCATCGCGGCCTTCATCGATGCCGAACACGCGCTCGATCCGCAATACGCACAGAAGCTCGGCGTCGAACTGACCGAGCTGTTGATCTCTCAACCCGACACCGGTGAACAGGCGCTGGAAATCTGCGATGCGCTGGTGCGCTCGGGATCGGTCGACCTGATCGTGATCGACTCGGTTGCCGCATTGACGCCCAAGGCCGAGATCGAAGGCGAGATGGGCGACTCGTTGCCCGGTCTGCAGGCGCGCCTCATGAGTCAGGCGCTGCGCAAGCTTACGGGCAGCATCAAGCGCACCAACACGCTGGTGATCTTCATCAACCAGATTCGCATGAAGATCGGCGTGATGTTCGGCAATCCCGAAACCACCACCGGCGGCAACGCGCTCAAGTTCTACGCGTCGGTGCGGCTCGACATCCGCCGCACCGGCTCGATCAAGAAGGGCGAGGAAGTGATCGGCTCGGAGACCAAGGTCAAGGTCGTCAAGAACAAGGTCGCGCCGCCGTTCAAGTTCGCGCAGTTCGACATCCTCTACGGCGAAGGCATTTCGCGCGAAGGCGAAGTCGTCGATCTGGGGGCTGAGCTCAACATCGTCGAGAAGTCGGGAAGCTGGTACAGCTACAACGGCGATCGCATCGGCCAGGGCAAGGACAACGCGCGCGAGTTTCTTCGCAACAATCCCGAGATGGCGCTCGAGATCGAGAACAAGGTCCGCGAAGCCAAAGGTGTCGTGACGCGCGGTGCGGTGGTTGAAGCAGCGGCCTGAGGTCGCGCGCTGACGTCGCTCCTTGAAGCCGCTCGCTAAAGTCGATCGCGCTTCGCCGCAGCGCTGCTCCCGATAGCTATTGAACGTCGATGCGATGAAGCAGCCATCGCGCGGCTCGGCAAAAACTCTGATGGCGCGCGCCGTCGCTTTGCTCGCGCGACGCGAGCACAGCCGGGTCGAACTCGCTCGCAAGCTGCGGCGCTATCTCGAGCCCGACGACGACGCGAGTGAAATCGATCGCGTGCTCGATCGTTTGCAAACGCAGAACCTGTTGTCCGATGCCCGCTTCGCCCGTGCGCTCGTCGGTCAGCGAGCAGAACGCTACGGCGACCTGCGCGTGCGTCGCGATCTGCGCGATCGCGGCGTCGCGCCTACCGAGGCCGACGCCGCGATGCACCGGTTGCGCGACACCGAACTCGCGCGCGCGCATGCGGTGTGGACCAGGCGCTTCACTGCGCTCCCGACCAACGCCGATGAGCGTGGACGCCAGGGCCGCTACCTGCAGGCGCGCGGCTTTACGATGCACGCGATCATTCAGGTGCTGGCGGGCAAGGTCGGATCCGATCGATGACGCGTGAGCCGGCTCTCGTGAAGCGTGACGACGTCGACGCCGCGCTCCACTCGTGGATCGATCGTCATTTCGACGACCAGGTGGCGTTCCTGCGCGAACTCGTTCGCGTCCCGACCGACACACCATCTGTGCAGGCTTTTCGTACGCGGTCGTCAATGCGCACAACGGTTGCCTGCAACTCGCCGTCACGATCCGCGGCCGCTCCGCGCACGCGGCGCTACCCGAGAGCGGTGTCGATGCGTTGAAGGCCGCCGTGATCGTGATGCAGACGCTCTACGACGAAGCGGATCGATGTCGGCAATCCGGTCGAAGGTCGCGGGCATCGCATCGCCGACGCTCAACTGACGGTCCCGGAAGCCTAGCCCGACGTGGGCTGCTCAAGGAGACGCCCCCCCTCGTGTGATAAATTCGCGGGTGCCGCATCGTCGACATCGACGTTGACTTCACGCTGACACGGCAGCGCCCTCGTACGCACGGATTCGAGCGGTGCTTGCCCCTGCAACTCGCCGCAACTCGTGCGCCTCCGCAGTCCCTTCATGACTACCCGTCGTCACGTTCACACGCGAAATATCCGCGCCGAGGTCTATGCGCGAGACGATGGGCTGTGGGATATCGAAGCCGAACTGACCGACACCAAGGCGCGCGACTTCCAGCTTGCGACCGGCATGCGCGCCGCGGGCGATCCCATCCATCGCATGCGCCTGACGATCACCATCGACACGCGCTTGAATGTGATCGACGCCAGGGCCGAGATGTTGCGCGTGCCTTATGGGGGCCATTGCGAAGCGATCGAACCCGACTACGGGCAACTGATCGGCCTGAACCTGATGAAAAATTTTCGCCAGCAAGTGCGTGAGCGCCTGGGCGGCAGCCACGGATGCACGCACATCACCGAACTGACCAACGTGTTGCCGACCGCCGCCGTGCAGGCGTTCGCGGGCGAAGTATTTCGCACGCGCGATGCGTCACAAGACGATGCGCAAGACGATGCGTCCGGCGGCGCCGCACCGCCGACCGAGCAGAAGCCCTGGCAACTCGATCGCTGTCACGCGTTGAAGAGCGACGGACCCGCCGTCGCCGAGTTCTATCCGCGCTGGTATCGACCGGCGGCCGGCGGCCCCGAAATTTCCGAACCTTCATAGAACGATTGCTCGAAGACGATATATGAAAATTCATGAATATCAGGGCAAGGACATCCTGAAGCAATACGGCGTCGCCGTGCCGCGCAGCATCCCGGCCTTCACGGTCGACGAAGCCGTTGCCGCAGCCGAGAAACTCGGCGGCAAGGTGTGGGTCGTCAAGGCGCAGATCCACGCGGGCGGTCGCGGCAAGGGGGGCGGCGTCAAGGTCGCGAAGTCGATCGCCGAGGTGCGCGAGAAAGCAGAGCAGATACTCGGCATGCAGCTCGTCACGCATCAGACCTCGCCGCAGGGCCAGAAGGTGCGGCGGCTGTTGATCGAAGAGGGCGCCGACATCAAGAAAGAGTTGTATGTCGCGATGGTCACCGACCGCGCGACGCAAACCGTCACGTTGATGGCGTCGTCCGAAGGCGGCATGGACATCGAGGAAGTCGCCGCGCATACACCGGAAAAAATTCACAAGGTCTTCATCGATCCCGAAACCGGTTTGAGCGACGCTGACGCCGACGACATCGCGAAGAAGATCGGCGTGCCCGACGCGTCGGTTCAAGAGGCGCGCGCAATTTTCCACGCGCTCTACAAAGCCTATTGGGACACCGACGCATCGCTGGTCGAAATCAATCCGCTGATCCTGACCGGCGATGGCAAGGTGATCGCGCTCGACGCCAAGCTCAACTTCGATGCGAACGCGCTCTATCGGCATCCCGACATCGTCGCGCTGCGCGATCTCGACGAAGAGGATCCGGCCGAAGTCGAAGCGTCGAAGTTCGACCTCGCCTATATCTCGCTCGATGGCAACATCGGCTGTCTCGTCAACGGCGCGGGCCTCGCGATGGCGACGATGGACACGATCAAGCTATTCGGCGGCGAGCCGGCCAACTTCCTCGACGTGGGCGGGGGTGCAACCACCGAGAAGGTGACCGAGGCCTTCAAGATTATGCTGAGGAATCCGGGGCTGAAAGCGATCCTCGTGAACATCTTCGGCGGCATCATGAAATGCGACACCATCGCCGAAGGCGTGATCGCCGCGTCGAAAGCCACGCATCTCAAGGTCCCGCTGGTGGTCCGCATGAAGGGCACCAACGAAGAGATCGGCAAGAAGATGCTCGCCGATTCGGGACTTCCGATCATCACGGCCAACAACATGACCGAGGCGGGCGAGAAAGTGGTGGCGGCGGCGCGAGGGACTTAGCACGTCGTCCCTGCGAACGCAGGGATCCAGTGTCGTTGGCTCGCGTCAGACAGCCAACCCGTATTGGAATGATCTGTATTCGGAGATTGCGACTTAGAGACACTGGGTTCCCGCGTTCGCGGGAACGACGGCGGAAGACACTGGATTCCCGGGTTCGCGGGAACGACGGAGAAGGCATGAGCATCCTGATCGACAAGAACACCCGAGTGATCACGCAAGGCATCACCGGCAAGACCGGGCAGTTCCATACGCGCATGTGTCGCGATTACGCCAACGGTCGTAACTGCTTTGTCGCCGGCGTCAATCCGAAAAAGGCGGGCGAGGACTTCGAGGGCATTCCTATCTTCGCGTCGGTGGCCGATGCGAAAAAACAGACAGGCGCGAATGCGTCGGTGGTCTATGTCCCGCCGGCGGGCGCCGCGGCCGCGATCTGGGAGGCGGTCGAAGCCGACCTCGATCTCGTGATCTGCATCACCGAGGGGATACCGGTGCGCGACATGATCGAAGTGCGCGACCGCATGCGCAAACAAGATCGCAAGACCATCCTCGTCGGACCCAACTGTCCCGGCGTGATCACGCCCGACGAAATCAAGATCGGCATCATGCCCGGGCACATCCACCTGAAGGGCCGCATCGGCGTGGTGTCGCGCTCGGGCACGCTGACCTATGAAGCGGTGGGTCAGTTGAGCGAACTCGGTCTCGGGCAGTCGACCGCCGTCGGCATCGGCGGCGATCCCGTAAACGGACTGAAACATATCGACGTGATGAAGCTCTTCAACGACGACCCCGAGACCGATGCGGTGGTGATGATCGGCGAGATCGGCGGCTCCGACGAGGAGACCGCGGCCGAATGGGTCAAGACCCACATGAAGAAACCGGTGGTGGGCTTCATCGCGGGCGTGACCGCACCTGCCGGCAAGCGCATGGGTCACGCGGGCGCCATCATCTCGGGAGGCAAAGGCACGGCGCAGGAGAAGCTCGCGGTGATGGAGGCGTGCGGCATCCGGGTGACGCGCAATCCGGGCGAGATGGGCAAGCTGTTGAAGACGGTTCTATGAGTGTGGTGCAGATCGCGGGCCGCACTATTCCCATCGCGGCCGCGTCGACTTGTTGACCGATGATCGGCGATCTCTCCAGCGCAGCGTTTTGGCTGGCGCTCGCCAAGATCGTCTGGGTCAACATCCTTTTGTCTGGCGACAACGCGGTCGTGATCGCGCTGGCCGCGCGCAAACTTTCGGGGGGTCGGCAGAAGCAGGCGATCATCCTCGGCAGTCTGGGGGCGATCGCGTTGCGCATCATCCTGATCTTCTTTGCGGTCGCGCTGCTCGCGTTGCCGTATCTCAAGTTGGTCGGTGCGGCGCTGCTGGTCTGGATCGGCGTGCAGCTCTTGAAGGGCGACGACAAGGACCAGAAGGTCGACCCGGCGCACGATTTCCTAGCCGCGATTCGGACCATCCTCGTCGCCGACCTGGTGATGAGCGTCGACAACGTGCTGGCGATCGCGGCGGTCGCCGAAGCGTCGCCGCCTGGTTCTCGTCTGTTGGTCCTGGGCATCGGGCTGGGCTTGACCATCCCGCTGATCATGTTCGGCAGTACCTTGCTGCTCAAGGTGATGCAGCGGTTCCCCGTCATCATCACCGCGGGCGGCGCACTGCTCGGTTTTGTCGCAGGCGAGATGGCCGCAACCGATCCGGTGATGTCCGGTTGGGGCCTGGACGAAGGCTGGCGTCCCTATGCGCTGGGTGGAGCGCTCGCGCTCGTGGTCGTTCTGGTCGGCGGCTTCATGGCGCGGCGTCGAGTCGCGTGACGATGCGCGACTATCCGACTCCTGGTTGCGACAACTCCCCAACTCATGTAGGCCGATGCTCGATTGACTCGATTCAAAGCGCGCTGTCATCATCCAGGATCGCATTCATCGGCCTCGATCAACTCGGCCGCAGGACATTTCGCATGACCGCACTTCGAATCCGCTCGTTGCGTCGATGAAAGCGCCAACCAAAGCGCTGAAGAAGACGCCCATGAAACCGAAGGCCCCGATACCCGAGGCGCAGACGCATTCGGTCGCGGGAGACATTCGTTATCACTTCGCGCATGCGACGCATCGCGGCATGGTGCGCGAGCAGAACGAAGACGCCGTCGCGATCGCCGAAGACGTGGGGCTCGCGCTGATCGCCGATGGCATGGGAGGCTACAACGCGGGAGAGGTCGCGAGCAGTCTCGCCGCGGAATTTCTCATCTCCCATCTGGTTGACGACCTCGATCAATTGCATCGGGGCGACCACGCTCGCGACAACGCAACCCCGCAACGGCTGCTGCATTCGTTGCTGCGCGCGCGTGTCGACGGCGCCAACGACGCGATCATCGACGCGGCCAATCGAGATCCCGATCTTTGCGGCATGGGAACAACGCTCGCCCTGTTGTTGTTCACGGGGCCGGTCGTCACGACTCTTCACGTCGGAGATTCGCGCGTCTATCGGCTGCGCGAGGGCGCCCTCAGTCTTCTGACTCGCGACCACTCGTTGTTGCAGGAGCAGATCGACGCCGGGGTGCTGACCCCGGTCGAGGCGCGCGTGTCGATCAACCGCAACTTCGTGACGCGTGCCTTGGGCGTCGACGTCCTCGCCGAGCCCGAGATCAACGAATACGATCTGGCGCCAGGCGACCTGTACCTGATCTGTTCCGACGGCCTGCCCGACATGTTGAGCGACGAAGAAATATTCGACCTGCTGCGCGGTCCCGAGGATGATGACGGTCTTGAAGACGAAACGCCGGTGGATCAGCGCGTCGCCGAGGTGACCGCGCTCGAACTGATGGCGGCGAAATTGATCGATGCGGCCAACGGGCACGGTGGCCGTGATAACGTATCCGTCGTGCTCGCAAGCGTCGGATGGGCCGCCGACCCGAACGAGCACGACGAGGGCCGATCGATCGCTCGCGACAGCCGCGAATCAAGGCGTGCCTGAAATTCGACATTGCGGAGTACCAGATGGCGAAGTTAATCCTTTCGATGGACGGACTCGTCTTGAAGGAAGTCGAGCTGACCAAGGAGCGCACGACTGTCGGTCGCCGCCCGCATAACGACATCGTGATCGACAATCTCGCGGTGAGTGGTGAGCACGCGGTCCTGATCACCATCCTCAACGATTCGTTCGTCGAAGATCTGGGCAGCACCAACGGCACCACCGTCAACGGCCAGCCGATCAAGAAGCACTTTCTGCAGAACAACGACACGGTCGAGCTGGGCAAGTACAAGCTCAAGTTCGTCGCCGAAGCCAATTCCGGCGCCGACTATCAGAAAGTCGGCGTGCGAGGCGAGGATGCGACTCGCAGTTCGGTGGCTTCGCGCAACATGACGTCGACATCGTTGAACCCGACCGTGCCGGGAGGCGCCACCACCGGCATTGCGAATGCAACCACCGATCCCCGTGCGTCGCTGGCATCGCGTTCGCATCTCGGCGGATATGGCGGAGCGACGTCGAGCCCGATGCCGATGCCCGCGATGTCCACCGCGCCGAGCGCCTCGTCCGCGGGCGAAGCAGCGACAACCGCGACCATCCAGATTCTCAACGGACCCAATGCCGGCAAGGAGCTGGCCTTGTCGAAGGCCTTGACGACGCTCGGTCGCCCCGGCGTTCAGGTCGCCGTCATCACGCGGCGGCCGCAGGGGTACTTCATCACGCACGTCGAGGGATCCTCTTTTCCGGTCATCAATGGCAAGGCACTGGGACTCGACGCCACCGCGCTGACCAATCACGACATCATCGAACTGTCGGGTACCAAGATGGAGTTCTTCTACCGGTGACGCCGGGGGCCATGCAATGAAGCCAGCTCCGGTGCACAGCAGGTCCGAATCGTTCGCAGCTTCGTTGGGCGCCGGCGATCGTGTCGGCCCGGCCGATCTCGGGGCGCGCCTGCTTTTGTCGCGCAATCTGCAGCACGTCGCCAACCGCATCCACGCGACCCAGAGCGTCGACGACATCCTGCTCGACAGCGGCGCGGACATCCGCCGCGTGTTCAACGCCGAGCGCCTGCACATCTATGTCGTCAGCGACGACGGCAAGCTGCTCCACTCCAAGGTGCGCTCGGTGGACGGCTCGATCAGCGATTTTCATCGACCGATCAAGACCCACAGTCTGGTCGGCGTGGTGGCGCACATGCTTGCCGAAATCAATTTGCACGACGCCGGCGACCCCGCCGAATTGCAAGCGGCTCACCCCGACCTGACGCCGGGAAGCGCATTCGGCATCGAAGCCGGGGACGACCCGCGCCAGGTGCTTGCCGCGCCCATCATCTATCGCGGTAAACGCGATTCATCAGCCGAACTGATGGGTGTCATCCAACTGGTCAACACGCGGAGCGGCCAGCCCTTTGGCGCGGGCGAGGCCGAGGGACTGCGCGAACTGTGCGACACGCTCGCCGTCGCCATCCGCAATCGCCGCAAGGAAGCCAGTCTCGCTGCTCTCGCGGCGCGGCCGGTGCGCTCGAAATACGATGCCTTGATCGCCGATGGCTACATCTCGGCCGAGGAGTTCAAGCTCGCGTTCAACTCGGCGCGCCGCAAGGTCGTCGATGTCGAAGAGATTCTCAAGGACGAGTTCCAGGTCGACCGCCAGGCGATCGGTGCGGCGCTCGCGAAATTCTTCGATGTCCCCTACGAGCGATTCAAGGGAGATCGGCCCAAGCCGATCGACTTGATCAAGCAGATCAAGCGCAACTATGCGCAGTCGGCGCAGTGGTTGCCGATCGAGGACGCTAGCGACGGATTGATCGTGCTCACCACCGACCCCGAGCGCATTCGCTCGTCGCGCGTGGTGCTCAACATTTTTCCGCGCGCGGTCAAGGTGGCCTATCGCGTGACGACGCGCGAAGAGTTCGGATTGACGCTCGACCAGTTCTTCGGCGAGGACTTCGACTCGACTGCGATCGGCGCGCTGTTGCGCGACAGCGATGCCGGGCTCGACGAATTCGCCGAGACGACCGACGAAGCCAGCGCCGCCGAGGACAACGAACTCGTGAAGTTCGTCAACAAGGTCATCGTCGACGCCTATCAGCAAGGCGCGTCGGACATTCACATCGAGCCTTACCCCGGTCGACAAAAGACCGCGATCCGTTTTCGCAAGGACGGCACGCTGGTGCCCTACATCGAGGTGCCGCCCAGCTATCGCGCGCCGCTGGTCGCGCGCATCAAGATCATGTGCGACCTCGATATCTCCGAGAAGCGCAAGCCGCAGGACGGCAAGATCAAGTTCAAGAAGTACGGGCCACTCGACCTCGAGCTGCGCGTCGCGACCATTCCATCGGCTGGCGGCGTCGAGGATGTGGTGATGCGCATCCTGTCAGCAGGCACACCGATGCCGCTCGATCAACTCGGCTTGTCGCCGCACAACCTTGCGCGCTTGAAGCCGGTGATCGCCAAGCCATACGGCTTGTTCTTCGTCTGCGGCCCGACCGGGTCGGGCAAGACCACCACCCTGCATTCGATACTCGGCCATCTGAACTCGCCCGGTACCAAGATCTGGACCGCGGAAGACCCGGTCGAGATCACGCAAAAAGGTCTGCGTCAGGTGCAGATCAATCGCAAGGCCGGCCTGGATTTTGCGACCATCATGAAGTCGTTCCTGCGCGCCGACCCGGACGTCATCATGGTCGGCGAAATGCGCGACAAGGAAACCGTCGCGATCGGCATCGAAGCCTCGCTGACCGGCCACCTCGTGTTCGCGACGCTGCATACCAACAGCGCGCCCGAGTCGATCGTGCGCCTGCTCGACATGGGCATGGACCCATTCAACTTCGCCGACGCATTGCTCGGTGTGCTCGCGCAGCGACTCGCGAAGAAGCTGTGTACCTGCAAGGAATCCTACACACCGGACCAGCAGGAGATCCGCGCCTTCGTCACCGAATACGCGGAAGACCTGCAGCACATCCCGTCGTGGCAGTCCGACCTGACGGTCGAGGCGAAGCGCCTCTATGACGGTTGGGTCATGCAGTACGGCGTCAAAGGCAAGCTGGTTTTCCATCACGCGCGCGGCTGCGATCGCTGCAATCAGACCGGATACAAAGGGCGCATCGGCCTGCATGAACTGTTGATCGGCAGCGATGCGATCAAGCGCAGCATCCAGGAGCATGCGCGAGTGGCCGATGTGTTCGTCACCGGCATCGGTGAAGGCATGCGCACCTTGCGCATGGACGGCATGGAAAAGGTTCTTGCCGGCGTGACGGATTTGAAGCAGGTGCGTGCCGTGTGCGTTCGCTGACGGCCGGACCGCCGTCGGACTGCGCTGCCAGCCAGACGCCAGCGCGCCTGCGAAGCCTGCACGAAAGTTGCGTGCGATCATGCCCATTTGTTCTCGCCGCACCCTCGCCATACACAAGAGGAACACCCATGACTCTCGTACGACGCACCCACTCATCAGGATTTACCCTGATCGAATTGATGATCGTGGTTGCGATCATCGGCATCCTGGCGGCGATCGCATTGCCCGCCTATCAGGACTACGTCAAGCGCGCCAAGCTATCCGAACTCATTCTGGCCGCGTCAAACTGCCGCACCTCGGTGACCGAGGTCTACCAGGCCGCATCGTCGAATCCGTTCCCGAGTTCGGGACAATTCGGCTGTGAGACCACAGGCAGCACTTCGAAGTACGTCGCGCTGATCGCGACCAACCCTGCCGGGATTGTGACGGTGACGTCGCAGAACGTTGGCGGTGGCGCCGATGGCAAGATCACATTGACGCCTTATATCGGCGCCAGTCCCGCAACAGGCGGGGCCGATGCCGGCAAGCAAATCACCAGCTGGAAGTGCGGCCCTGCGGCTAGCGGAGGCGTGCCGCAGAAGTATCTTCCGGGTTCGTGTCGCGGTTGATGAGGGACACATCCGCGTCGCGACGCGAACTGTCGATTAGTGACGCATTGCGTCCTTTAGTGTCCGTCTGCGCGCCCTTCGTTTGATCCGATGCTCTGGTTTCCCTCGATGAAAGGTCAGTTCCGAAGGCTCAACGGCATGGCACGGCGATTGCTTAGCGACCATGGAAGTCGGGCCGTTCACCTTTCCTGGAGATTCAAATGAGCAAGATGCAAAAGGGTTTCACGTTGATCGAATTGATGATCGTCGTCGCGATCATCGGTATCCTGGCCGCCATCGCGCTGCCGGCTTACCAGGACTACACCAAGCGCGCCAAGTTGTCTGAAGCTATCCTCGCAGCAAGCGCATGTCGAACCTCCATTACCGAGGTTTATCAGAGCGCCAATTCGCTGCCTGCGGCGGGTTCGTGGGGTTGCGAGGTTGCAAGTGGTAGTGGTTCGAAGTACGTGTCGTCGGTTACTACGGGCGCTGGCGGCGAAATCACCGTCGCGGTGCAGGGTACGGGTGACGCGAGCATCGACACGAAGCTCATCACGTTGATTCCGCGCAATACCGCCAATTCTGCTCTCCCCACTATCGGCAATGCAGTGGGCCAGTGGATCTGCGGATCGACGACGCTTACACCCGCTACGACGGTGCCAGCGAAATTCCTGCCAGGTTCGTGCCGCGGATAACGGTTAATCCGCTTCACCGATTCGGAGAGAGGTGCCTGAGGGCGCCTCTTTTTTTATGTTTCGTTCGATCGACCATTCAACGTTCTATCAACAACGTCGCCGCTATTTGACAGGCGCCTTGTTGATCGCCTCGGTTTTTCTTTTTGTGCGTTCCTATTCCGGCATACGTCATGACGGAATTCTTTATGCAGGAGATGCGTTAGCCTATTTGGTAAAGGGGCAATTGCATCAAGACCTCTATTTCTTATATGGATCTCAAGGACAATTCACGGTCCTACCTTTCATTTATTCCAAACTAATAGGGACGTTCGGCCTTAGTAACGGAACAATGCTCGGCTTGTTTACTGCGTTCGCGTTTTTTCTTTTAGCAAGCTGGTTGCTGCTCAAAGCGATCGTACCGAAGTCGCTTCTCTTCTACTGCATGTTGTCTGTCGTCCTCGGATGGACAATCTACGGGGGTCGTCGGGTCTTCGCCTATTCCGAACCGTTTCTGACGGCAAGGAGTTTTGCCGAACCTGCTGTGCTGCTTGCAATCGCGTTTCTCGCACGAGGCCGAATCGCGCTGGCCCTTATGTTCGTGGGCATTGCGCTCGTATTCCATCCACTCGTCGGGCTTACCGGTGCATTGGTGGTCTGGCTTTTCCTGGTGCTCGATGACCGGCGGTGGCTATGGTTCGCTGTGGCAGCGGTAGTCTTATTGCTGGCGTTCGCGTTCTTTCCGATTGGCCCGTTCGCCGATCTGATGCAACGTTACGACGCGACGTGGCTCGATCTCGTCGAGGAGGCTAACCCACAAGCGTTCATTCTTCATTGGACCCCTTATGACGGCGGGATCATCGTTTTCGACGTCGCAGTGATCTGGCTCGTCGCGCGGTGCTCGCATAACCGACTTCTGACCAGGCTCACGATAGCCGCAGCAGTTGTCGGTCTTTCAAGTTTGCTCGTCAC
The DNA here is from genome assembly GCA_038240015.1 of Burkholderiales bacterium. Classification (GTDB taxonomy): domain Bacteria; phylum Pseudomonadota; class Gammaproteobacteria; order Burkholderiales; family Burkholderiaceae_D; genus CAHJXF01. Next base: position 38,331 of record JBBSEF010000009.1, on the reverse strand, counting down.
CTTTGTCGGGGTCGATCTTCTGCACAGCGCGTTCATCGCGAAACTGCAGGTCTGGCGAACGCTTTGGATTGCACATTGGTTATCGATGGCCGCGCTTCCGATCGTGCTCAACCAGCAATGGAAGGGTGGCGCGCACGGTCGGCTGGCTGCGATACTTTTGGCGATCGCATGGATGGCTCCGTTCTCGGTCGCGCCTGCGCCACTCGGGCTGGCAGCCGTCTTAATCGATCGTTACCGGACGCGTTTCAGTTTGTCGAGACCGACTGTGGTTGCCGTTGCCGTGGTCGCAGCGATCATTGCAATAGCCATTGCGGTCCAGTATGAAGTCCGCGTGTTCAAGCTCGCGAACTTGTTGAATGAGCCCACGCACAATCTCATTGGTCAGGCCGCAGCAATGAACCTGATCCTTCTGTGTGTTGCGATAGCTATCTGGTATTCGTCGTCCCGTGCGCGATGGCTCGGGTTGTGCCTGGCCGTCTTCTTGTTCATCTCCGCGATCACGATCTGGGACCAACGCGGAGTTTGGACAAAGCGACTCGAATCGTATCCCGTCGGCACCAATATCTGGCCGACTTTCATCGAACCCAATGCAACTGTTTATTGGTACCGGGATTTGATAGCACCTTGGGTTCTGCTTGGACACGGAAACTACTACACGCAACAACAAGGATCGGGTGCTGTGTTCTCTCGCGAGATGGTTTTCGAACTCAACAAGCGACGGAAGATCACAGCGATCCTTGATTTTCAAGAGCAGATCTGTCGAATGATGAACAATTTGAGCGAGAAACAAGACGCGTGCGAGCCCGATGCCGAAGCGGTTAGTACGATCTGCAAAGCAGGTGGGATCGACTACGTCGTACTGCAGAGTCGTTTAGAAGGCAGGCAGCCCACCGCTAATTTTTCGACCGGTCTTGTCGAAAATGGTTATGAAAAGAAGTTTTTTCTCTATCGGTGCTCAGCGCTACAAACTGGATGATGTCGCCATGACGATGATCGAAGTTGCTGTCGAAGCGCGGCGCGGCACAGCCATCGGCGTCTCGCGCTTGCTCGAGGCCTCGCGCTATTTCCTCGCCTCGCTTGCCGCGCTCACGCTTGACGCGACGCTGCTCTGGTTCAGCGTGACCAACCTCGCATTGCCCGCTTGGGTTGCGGGCGCGCTGGCTTATTTTGCCGGCCTCGTGTTGATCTACTCGCTTTCGGTGAGATGGGTCTTCGCGCGCCGCACCGTGACCGATGCGCGCAGCGAGTTCATGATCTTCGCGGCATTGGGCTTGGTCGGCATGGCGCTCAACTCGGGCACCTTGTACGTCGCGACGTCGGCGGGGCTTGCGCTACCGCTGGCAAAGGGCATCTCGGCTGCGATCGGATTCGTCGCCAACTTCTTCACCCGCAAGGCAATCCTCTTCACCCAACGCGCGTCATGAGTCCGCTGCCTGTCGTCGTGATCGGCGCCGGACCGGCGGGCCTGACCGCGGCGTATGAATTGATCGAGGGTGGTCAGCGCGCGATCAAGATCTTCGACGCCGACGCGCAAGTCGGGGGCCTGTCGAAGACCGTGGTTCATCACGGCAATCGCATCGACATCGGCGGCCATCGGTTTTTTTCCAAGTCCGATTGGGTGATGCGCTGGTGGCTCGATAAACTGCCGATCGCCGACGACAGCGATCCGGCGACGCTGAAGGCCGACGGCGGTCATGCCTTCCTCGCCTATCAGGGCATGCGGCGTGCGCTGCCCCTCAACGCTGCCCGCACATCGGGCGACGCCAGCATGCTGATTCGCGATCGTCTGTCGCGTATTTTGTTCGGCGGCAAGCTGTTCGCCTATCCGCTGAAGATCGACATCGCCACTGCGTGGAAGCTCGGCCCCATCGCCTGCGCACTGTATGCCGCAAGCTACATCAAGGCGCGCGTCTTTCCCAGGCGCGAAGCGACGTTGGAAGATTTCTTCATCAATCGCTTCGGTCGGCGCCTCTACCTGCGCTTCTTCAAGACCTACACGGAAAAGGTGTGGGGACGATCGTGCACCGAGATCAGCGCCGCGTGGGGCGCGCAGCGCATCAAGGGGCTGTCGATCTCGCGCGCGATCTCGCATGCGCTGCGCCAATTGTTGAGGCCGCGCTCGGCGGCGAAGGAAACGTCGCTGATCGAACACTTTCTCTATCCCCGACTCGGGCCGGGACAGATGTGGGAAACGGTCGCTGCGCGTCTTGGGAATTCGGGCGTACCGATAGCGATGTCCAGCCGGGTCGTGGGGCTCAAACTAAGTAACCATCGGGTTACCGAAGTGCAGACGGAAGACCTGGCGTCGAATGTGCGCGAATGGCACGCGGCCGATCAGGTGATTTCGACGATGCCGATCCGCGAGTTGATCGCCGCGATCGATGGCGACGTGCCGCCGCGCGTGCGCGAGATCGCCGCGGCTCTGGAGTATCGCGACTTCATGACCGTCGGCCTGCTCTATCGCAAGCTCGCTCGCACCGACCCGCACGGGATCGCCGGACGCGCGTCGGTACCCGACAACTGGATCTACGTGCAGGAGCCCGGCGTCAAGGTCGGGCGCATACAGATCTTCAACAACTGGAGTCCGTATCTTGTGCAAGCGGACGCCGACGAGCCCGATCGCGTCTGGGTCGGTCTCGAATTCTTCTGCGCCGAAGGCGATGCGCTGTGGTCGTCGGCCGACCCCGACATGATCGAACTCGCCAAGCGCGAGATGCAGCAGATCGGCATGGCCGACCCGGATCAATGCATCGATGCGGTGGTGCTGCGCATGCCCAAGGCGTATCCCGGTTACTACGGCGCGTACGAACACTTCGACGAGGTGCGCGCGTTTCTCGACAGCATCGACAATCTGTTCTGCGTCGGACGCAACGGTATGCACCGCTACAATAATCAGGACCACTCGATGCTGTCGGCCAAGCGCGCGGTCGAAGCGATTCTCGCAGGCAGCATCGACAAGTCGGCGATCTGGGCGGTCAACATCGACGACGCGTATCACGAAGAAACCGATCGGCCCGCCGACGCACAGGGAGCGCGACTGATCGATGACGACGAAGACGAGTTCGTCTCGACCCCGGCGCCTCTGCATACCGACCAACATCCACTCACGTCCGAAGCCGCATCATGAAAGTCGTCATCCTCGCGGGAGGTCTGGGCACGCGGCTCTCCGAAGAGACCGTGCAACGCCCAAAGCCCATGGTCGAGATCGGAGACCGCCCGATTCTCTGGCACATCATGAAGATCTATTCGGCCCACGGGCTTCACGACTTTGTCGTGTGTCTCGGGTACAAGGGCTACGTGATCAAGGAATTCTTCGCGAATTATTTTCTGCACACCTCGAATGTCACGTTCGATCTCGCCAAGAACGCGATGGAAGTTCACGAGCGTCGCGCCGAGCCGTGGCGCGTGACGCTGGTCGACACCGGCGACACGACGCAGACTGGAGGACGCATCAAGCGCGTGGCCGAGCATATCGACGACGACACTTTCTGTCTCACCTACGGCGACGGCCTGGGCAGCGTCGACATCGGCGCGTCGATCGCGTTTCATCGGTCGCATGGCAAGAAGGCCACCATCACCGCGGTCCAGCCGCCGGGCCGCTTCGGCGCACTCGACGTGTCGGGTGACCGCGTCGTCGAATTTCGCGAGAAGCCTGCCGGCGAGGGCGCCTGGATCAACGGCGGCTTTTCTGTGTTGTCGCGCGATGTCATCGATTACATTGAGGGCGATGACAGCTTTTGGGAGCATGCCCCGCTGCAGCGGCTCGCCGCCGACGATCAACTGCGCGCCTGGCGGCATCCCGGTTTCTGGCAGCCGATGGATACGCTGCGCGAGAAAACTCTCCTTGAAGAATTGTGGGCCACCGGGGCAGCACCGTGGAAAGTGTGGTGATCGATGCGGGTTTCTGGCGCGACAAGCGCGTTCTGGTCACCGGCCATACGGGGTTCAAGGGTGGCTGGCTGACGCTGTGGTTGAAACACCTCGGCGCTGAAATCACCGGGCTTGCGCTGGCGCCTTCGACGCAGCCGAATCTGTTTACCGAAGCCGACATCGCAGGCGCCTGCGATTCACGCATCGTCGATGTGCGCGATGCGAATGCGGTCGTCGACGTGGTTCGCGTTGCGCGGCCCGAGATCGTTTTTCATCTGGCCGCGCAGCCGCTGGTTCGCGCATCGTACGACGACGCCGCGGCCACGTGGACGACCAATGTGATGGGCACCATCGCGTTGCTCGACGCGCTGCGCGTGGTCAAGACCGCGCGCGCGGTCGTCGTCGTCACGTCGGACAAATGCTATGAGCAAAGCGGCGCGCAGAGTGGTGTAGCGCGCGCCTTTCGCGAAGGCGATGCGCTTGGCGGACATGATCCCTACAGCAGCAGCAAGGCCGCAGCCGAGATCGCGACCGCCTCGTGGCGGCGCTCGTTCTTCGATGGATCGGCAGCCGGCGCGACGACCGGCGTCGCCACGGCACGCGCGGGCAACGTCATCGGCGGCGGCGACTGGGCGGCCGATCGGCTCATCCCCGATCTGGTTCGCGGCGCGATGCATGGCCGCTCGGTGCCAATCCGCTACCCCGACGCGACGCGCCCGTGGCAACACGTGCTCGATCCGCTGCGCGGCTACCTGATGCTGGCCGAACGTCTGGCGCTTGAACCGCATCGCTACGGCGGCGCGTGGAATTTCGGTCCCGACGCAGAAGGTTCGATCCCGGTGGCCGATGTGGCGGAGCGCTTCGCGCAAGCGCTCGGTCGCGGCGCGCTCTGGCATGTTGCCGAAGATGCGTCGCTGCATGAAGCAGCCACGCTCACGCTCGACAGCACGAAGGCACGTGACCAACTGGGATGGCGCCCGCTGTGGGCGATCGACGAGTCGATCGCACGTACCGCGGACGGGTATCGCGTCGCGCTCGATGGCGGCGAGGTTCGCGCATCCATGCAGAACCAGATCGCCTCGCACGACGCATCGCTCGAAGTGGAGGTGGCGTGATGAATGCGGCGACGCCGATCATCGCCATCACGCCTTTGGAACAGCCATCGGCTGCCGCGCGAGATGACGGGCGGGATGCACCGCTCCATACCGCGCGGGACAACCTTCGCACGCAAATCCTCGCGCTCGTCGAGCAATACGCGAATCAGGCCCCGGCTACGTCCTTCACACCGGGTACGACGCCGATCCCGCCGTCGGGCAAGGTGATCGGCGCGCCCGAGATGATGCGCATGGTCGATGCTTCGCTCGATGGCTGGCTCACCACCGGACGCTTCAACGCCCTGTTCGAAAAGCGGCTTGCCGACTACATCGGCGTCGCGCATGCGATGACCGTCAACTCGGGATCGTCGGCCAATCTCGTCGCCTTCACGACGCTCACGTCCCCGTTGCTCGAAGACCGCGCGATTCGTCCCGGCGATGAAGTGATCACGGTCGCAGCGGGTTTTCCGACGACCGTCAACCCGATCCTGCAGAACGGCGCGGTGCCGGTGTTCGTCGACGTCGATATTCCGACCTACAACATCGACGCGAGTCAGCTCGAAGCCGCGTTCTCGGATCGCACGCGCGCAGTGATGATCGCGCACACGCTCGGCAATCCTTTCAGCGTCGATGCGGTCGTCGACTTCTGCAAGCGCCATAACCTGTGGTTGGTCGAAGACTGCTGCGACGCGCTCGGCGCCACGTACCGCGGCCGCAAAGTCGGCACCTTCGGCGACCTTGCGACCCTGAGCTTCTATCCCGCGCATCACATCACGATGGGCGAGGGTGGTGCGGTGCTCGTCAACGATCCGCTGTTGAAGCGCGCCGCCGAATCGATCCGCGACTGGGGGCGCGATTGCTATTGCGCGCCGGGCGCCGACAACACCTGCGGCAAACGCTTCTGCTGGAAGCTGGGCGATCTGCCGTTCGGCTACGACCACAAGTACAGCTACAGCCACCTCGGCTACAACCTCAAGATCACCGACATGCAGGCCGCGTGTGCATTGGCGCAGATGGATCGGCTCGAAGGCTTCATCGCCTCGCGGCGACGCAACTTCGCGTTTCTTCACCAGCGCCTTGCGGCTTGCGAAGAGTTTCTCGAACTGCCGCAGGCTACGCCGCATGCCGATCCGTCGTGGTTCGGATTTCCGATCACGCTTCGCGAAGCCGCGGCGACGCGGCGCGTCGATCTGTTGACCTATCTGGACGAACGCAAGATCGGCACGCGTCTGTTGTTCTCGGGCAATCTCACGCGGCAGCCGTACATGCAGGGTCGCGAGGTTCGCGTCGTCGGCAACCTGTCCAACGCCGATCGCGTGATGAACGACACGTTCTGGATCGGCGTTTATCCCGGCCTCGACCAAGCGATGCTCGAGTACGCGGCGAGTTCGATCGAACGGTTCTTCGGAGTCGGGTTCTGATGATGAATGCCGCCTCGCTGTCCGGCCTCGACCCACGCGATATCGACGACGTGTTGAAGCACGCCGCGCGCTTCGAGCGTGAGCTGCGCGGCGCGCGCGTCCTTGTCACCGGTGCGACCGGCTGGTTCGGCACGTGGCTGCTCGATGCGCTGGTGGCGCTCAATCGCGCGAAGTCGCTCGACCTTCGTATCGTGGCGTTGAGCCGCCGACCCGAGGTATTCGCGCGGCTATATCCCGAGCTTCATGCGGCCGAAGAAATCGAATGGATCGCGGCCGACGTGCGCGATGCGCACCTCGCCGTCGACGGACCCATCACGCACGTGATTCACGCGGCGACCGAAGCGAGCGCGAAGCTCAATGCCGAAAACCCCGATCGCATGTTCGACACCATCGTCAGCGGCACGCGCAACCTGCTGCGATGGGCCGCGCCCCATCGCGATGCAAAGATTCTGCTGATCAGTTCAGGCGCGGTCTATGGCGTGCAGCCGCCAGCGATCGAGCGACTCGTCGAGGATTATCGGGGCGCGCCCGACGTGCTCGATCCAGGCAACGCCTACGCCGAAGGCAAGCGTGCGGCCGAACAACTGGCGGCGATCTGGCATGCGACGCGAGGTCTTCACATCACCATCGCGCGCTGCTTCGCTTTCGTCGGCCCGCACATGCCTTTCGATTCCCACTTCGCGATCGGCAACTTCATCCGCGATGCGCTCGAAGGCGATGAGATCCACATCAAGGGCGACGGCAAACCCTTGCGTTCCTACCTGTACATGAGCGACCTGGTCGTGTGGCTGCTGACGATCCTCGTCGAGGGACGCGCAATGCGACCCTACAACGTCGGCGCAGATGAAGCCGTGTCGATCGCTGCGCTTGCGAACCGATGCGCGGCAGCGAGCGGCCGCGAGGTGCGGGTTCGCGTCGATGGAAATTCGGCCGGCGGTCGTCACTACGTTCCCGACACGACGCGGGCCCGCGATGAACTCGGCCTCGCCACGCGCGTTGCGCTCGACGACGCGATCGGTCGCACCGTGGATTGGAAATTGCACGTCCCGGAAGAGGTATCCGCATGAACCGTGAACAGCAAACACAGACTGCTCCGACGATGATCTACGGCGCAGGGTTGATGGGGAGGGCGATACTCGCGAAGTGCCGCGCCGATGGTGTTGCGCCGCGATGTTTTATCGACGCGAAGGCGCGTGCGATCAATCAGGTCGACGGCATCCCGGTACTCACGCTCGAGGACGCCGCACAGGCGCACGCGCTCGCCGACAACGACGCGGTCATCTCGGTGCACAGCCACACTTTTCCGACCGCAGAGATCGTTTCTCGTCTGCATGCGTCCAACTTCCGGACGGTGCGGACGTTCTGGCAATACTGCGACGACGAAGCGTGGCTGCCCGAAATCCCCTATTGGCTCGCGCCTCGTTTCCCGTGGGACAGCCATGCGGACGACATCGCGGCCGCGCGCGCCTTGCTCGGAGAGCCGGTGAGCCGAAAAATTTTCGACGAGCAGCTCGGGTTGCGGCGCGAAGGGTCTTACGAGGGATTGCGATCACCCGATCCGCGCGTGCAATACGTGCCGGAAGATTTGCCGCGCTGGGCATCGCCCATGTCGGTGATCGATTGCGGCGCGTTCGACGGAGACACTCTGCGCCTGTGGATGAACAGCGGCTACGAGCTCGCCGACTTCCTGGCGTTCGAACCCGACGAGAAAAATTTCGCGCGGCTCGAACGATGGGCCGGCGAGCTCGGCCGCGGTCGTTGCCTCAAGGCAGGCGCCTATTCGCGCAACGGCGCGCTATCGTTTACCGGCGGAACCGGCGCAGCCGCGCACCTCGACCCCCATGGAAGTTCCTCGATCGCGGTGATGCGGATCGACGACGTGTGCGAAGACCTCAAGCCGAATCTCGTCAAGATGGACATCGAGGGCGCCGAAGGCGAAGCGCTTGCGGGAGCCGCCGCCACCATCGCGCGCTGGCGGCCGGGTCTTGCGATCAGCATCTATCACCGTCCCGAAGATTTGTGGGCGATCGCGCTGCAAATCGAAAACTGGGATCTCGACTACCGCTTCCACATTCGCAGCCACGCACACAACGGCTTCGATACCGTGCTGTACGCCTTGCCGTGATGAGTCGCGCGCATCGCTCTTGTCCGGTATGCGGACATGCCGCGGCCGCGTTGCTGTGCGAACAGCGCTATGCGCTCTTCGACGACAGTCGTCTGCCTCGCGAAACGCGGATCGCCGCGTGCAGTGATTGCGGAACCGTCTTCGCGGCATCCGGCGCGACCGCGCAGGATTATCGCGGCCACTACGCGCAACATTCGAAATACGACACGGCCGTCGACGCTAGTGGTTCGGGCGAATCGGCCAACGACGCAAAGCGGCTTGCCGAACTCGTCGAGCTGCTTGCGCCGCACATTGCGCCAGACGCTGCGATTCTCGACGTGGGCGCGGGTCGCGGCGGTCTCTTGCGCGCATTCCGTCAGCGCGGATATGCACGTGTTTCGGGAATCGATCCGGCCCAAGGCTGTGTGAGCGCGATGTGTGTCGCGGGCATCGTCGCGCACGTCGGTGAACTCGAAGCCGACGACTGGCCGACCGATCCGGTCCGTTACGATCTGATCGTGCTCTCGCATGTGCTCGAGCACGTGTTCGAAGCGGCGCAAGCGCTGCAACGGGTGGCGCGGCGCGTGTCTTCCGGAGGGCTGGTCTATCTAGAAGTTCCCGATGCGTCGCGCTATACGGTCGATGGCTTTCCGCCGTTTTATTTCTTCGATCCGGAGCACATCAATCATTTCGATGCTGAAGCGCTCGAGGGGCTTGCAACACGATGCGGCATGAAAGCGCTTTGCCGCTGGAATCGAACGCTCGACCTCGGCGCCGGACAGCTCTATCCGGCGACCGGTGTTCTGCTGGCCAACAATGACGATGCCGTACGCACTCCCGCCGCGTCGTCAACTCGCGCTCACACCGAAACGCAGGTCGAGTGTTATATCGCTGCATGTCGTGCATCGATGACGAGCTCGGTCGACATCGAAACTTTCGAGGGATTGCGCAGCAACAGGCAGGCTCTGGTCTTGTGGGGTGCAGGCTCGCACGCGCAACGCTTGCTCGCGCAGACGGCGCTTGGCGCATGCGCGATCGATTGCATCATCGACACCGACGCCGGCAAGCAGGGCCGCCGCCTTGCCGGTCACCTCGTCGTATCACCTGACGATGGAATCGCACGCGCGCGAGCGATCGATGCCGACGTGGCGATCGCGATCGCCGTGGACGCCGAGGTCGTGGTCGGGCGGCTGCGCGACGCGCTGCCTGAAGCGCGCCTGATCCGTCTCTGAGAATCGAATCGATTCCATGCGCGTCTCCGAATATCTTGCCGATCGCGTCGCTGACGCCGGTGTCTCGCACGTTTTCACGCTGACGGGCGGGGGAGCGATGTTTCTCAACGACGCGTTCGGTTATCACCCGCGCATTTCGGCGGTCTATCAGCATCACGAACAGGCGTGCGCGATGGCCGCCGAAGGCTATGCGCGACTCGCCGCGCAACCCGGCGTGTGCATCGTCACGACGGGTCCGGGCAGCATCAACGCACTGAATGGCGTGTTCGGCGCGTGGACCGATTCGATCCCCATGATCGTGCTGTCGGGACAGGTCAAGCGCGAGACCTGCCTGGCTGCGACGCCGGTTCCGGGCCTGCGCCAGTTGGGCGATCAGGAAGTCGACATCGTCCGCATGGCGACGCCGATCACGAAGTACGCGACGGTCGTGACCGACCCCTCGCGCATCGCGTACGAGTTCGACAAGGCTTGGCATCTGGCGACGTCGGGAAGGCCGGGTCCGGTATGGCTCGACATTCCCATCGATGTGCAGTCGTCGCAAATCGAGCCCGCGTCGCTGGAGCGCTATGTGCCGGATGAACGATCGCATGGGCCCGTCGACACCGACCTCGGCGCGCGCTGCGTCGACATCGTCGAGCGGCTCTCCCAGGCCAGGCGCCCGGTGCTGATGGGGGGAACGGGCGTGCGGCTCGCGGGCGCAGTCGATGCTTTCGTTGCGTTGGCCGAACGCCTGCAGATCCCGGTCGTCACCGCGTGGACCCACGATCTGATCGCGTCGGATCACCCATTGTTCGCCGGGCGGCCCGGGACCATCGGCACGCGCGCCGGCAACTTCGTCGTGCAGAACGCGGACCTCCTGATTGTCGTCGGTTCGCGTCTGAACATTCGGCAGACCAGCTATAACTGGTCGTCGTTCGCGAGCGCGGCGCATGTGATCCACGTCGATATCGACGAGGCGGAAATGCGCAAGCCCACCTATCACGCGAACGAAACGCTGTGCGCCGATGCACGCGCGTTCTGTACCGCGATGACGGCTGCGCTCGACAGCCGAGGGGAGCGCGTGCATGTTCCGCCATCGTGGCTCGCCTGGTGCAAAGAGCGCGGCGAACGCTATCCGAACGTGACCGACGCCAAGCGGGATCCCGCACGGCCGCTGAATCCCTATGCATTCGTCGAAGGCCTTTTCGATCAGCTCGATGCCGACGACGTCGTCGTCACCGGCAATGCAGCCGCGTGCATCGTGTCGTTCCAGACCGCGAGATTGAAGCAGGGCCAGCGGTTGTTCTCGAATTCGGGTAGCGCGTCGATGGGCTACGACCTGCCGGCTGCGATCGGCGCTTATTTCGGCGCGCTGGACGCGCGCGGCGGACAGCGCCGCGTCGTGTGCCTCGCCGGCGACGGCAGCCTGATGCTCAACCTGCAGGAGCTCCAGACGCTTGCCACCAATCGGATCCCGATCAAGCTGGTCGTCCTCAACAATGGCGGCTATTTGTCCATCCGCACGTCGCAAACCAATTTCTTCAAGCGGCGCGTGGGCGAAAGCGCGTCGTCGGGAATCGGCTTTCCGAACTTCGGCAAGCTCGCCGATGCCTTCGGGATTGCGTACACGCGGATCAACGGCCACGACTTCATCGAGCCGTTGCGTCGCGCACTCGATGCCGAAGGGCCGACGCTGATCGAAGTGATGCTCGATCCCGAGCAAGGTTTCGAGCCGCGACTGAGCTCGCGTCAGCTCGAGGACGGCAGCATCGCCACGCCTCGACTCGAAGACATGTTTCCTTTTCTGCCACGTGAAGAATTGCAGGCCAACCTTGTTGGCAACCCTATCGAAACGGAAGACGCATTGTGAATACATCACAGTCACGCGCGCTGTTCGAGGACCTGTTCGTCCTCGAACTCGCCAACAATCACTGGGGCCGTCTCGAGCGTGGCCTGCAGATCATCACGGACTTCTCGCGCATCGTGCGCTTCAACAACGTCAAGGCCGCGATCAAGCTGCAGTTTCGCGACGTCGACGCGTTCGTGCATCGCGACTTTCGCGATCGGGCCGACATTCGCTACATCAAGAAGACGCTCGACACGCGCATGGAGCGTTCCCAATACGAAGCGCTGGTCAAGGCGGTTCGCTCGGCCGGCTGCATTCCGATGTCGACGCCGTTCGACGAGCAGTCGGTCGACCTGTGCGTCGAGCTCGGTGTCGAGATCATCAAGATCGCGAGTTCCGATCTCAACGATTGGGTCCTGATCGAAAAGATTGCAACCACCCGCAAGCCGGTGATCGTTTCCACCGGCGGCTCGTCGGGAAAGGACATCGACGACTTGGTGCGCTTCTTCGCCAATCGCAATATTCCGCTGGCGATCAATCACTGCGTGTCGATCTATCCAACTGAAGACGACGAAGTCGAACTGAACCAGATCGACTTTCTGCGCAACCGCTTTCCGAACAATGTGATCGGCTATTCGACGCACGAGTACCACGACTGGGCGTCGTCTGTGATGATGGCCTATGGAAAGGGCGCGCGAACCTTCGAGCGCCACATCGATATCGAGGCCGACGGCATACCGGTCGCCAAGTACTGCACCCTGCCGCGTCAAGCCGACGAATGGTTCAAGGCGTGGAAGAAGGCGGTCGAGATGTGCGGCGGTCCGGGCACGCACAAGCGCGTACCGCCGAAGAAGGAAGTCGAGTACCTCGATGCGCTGGTGCGCGGCGTCTATGCGCGGCGCGATTTGCTGCCGGGCGAATTGCTGTCGGCTTCCGACTACTACCTTGCCGTTCCACTGCAGAAGGGCCAGTTGTCCTGCCGCGAACTGATGAATGGCGAACGTCTGCAACGCGGGGTCGCGGCGCACGCGGCGTTGATGATCGACGACATCGACAGCCCGTATGCGGGCGACGAAGGACTACGCGAACTGATCTATCGGCGCGGACTGTAATGGACGTTGCCGATTCAACGACGTCGGGGGAACCTTTGATGCGCGCAAGCCGGTTGTGGGGTTCGACGCCGCAACTGCTTCGCTTCCTTGTCGTGGGCGGGGTGAACACGCTGTTCGGCTACGGCGCTTTCGCATTGCTGCTGCTGATCGGTCTGCACTACGCATGGGCTGCGCTGCTGGGTACCATCGCCGGCGTCCTTTTCAATTTCTTCACGACCGGACGGCTGGTGTTCGATCGCTCGTCGAGCGGAGGACTGTTTCGTTTCGTCGCGGTCTATGCGGTCGTCTACTTTTTGAACGTCGCGGCGCTCTGGATATTCGAGCAAGTGGGCATCAATCCCTATGTCTCTGGCCTGATCCTGATTTTGCCGATGGCCTGCGTGTCATTCCTGCTGATGCGTCGATTCGTGTTCAGGAGCGCTCATGGCGCTCATTAGCGTCGTCGCGCCCTGCTTCAACGAAGAAGACAACGTCGACGAATTCCATCGTCGGGTGGTCGCGGTCTTCGAACGCTGGCCGCAGCATGGCCTCGAGTTGCTGTTCATCGACAACGCATCGTCGGACCGCACCTCGGCACGATTGCGCGCATTGGCCGCTGTCGACTCGCGCGTCAAGGTCATTCTCAATGCGCGCAACTTCGGTCACGTGCGAAGCCCGATGCATGCCGTTCTGCAAGCGAACGGGGACGCGATCATTCCGATGGCGGTCGATCTCCAGGACCCGCCGGAAACGATCACCGCCTTCATCGAAGGTTGGGAGCGCGGCTACAAGAAAGTGGTGGCGGTCAAACCGGTTTCGCAGGAGCACTCCTTGATGTTCGGCTTGCGCCGGCTGTATTACGGCACGCTGAACCGCATTTCCGAGATTCCGCTGCTCGAAAACTTCACCGGCTTCGGTCTCTACGATCGCAGCGTGATCGACTACATCCGCAAGCTCGACGATCCGTATCCCTATTTTCGCGGACTCGTCAGCGAGGTCGGCTTCGACACGCTGATCGTCGAGTTCGATCAGCCGCGGCGCCTGCGGGGCGTGACGAAGAACAATTTCTACACGCTCTACGACATCGCGATGCTCGGCATCACGAACCATTCCAAGCTGCCTTTGCGCATCGCGACCATCGGCGGCTTCGCGATGTCTGGGCTCAGTCTCCTGGTCGCGTTCGGCTATCTGATCTACAAGCTCGTGTTCTGGACCGAGTTCGCGGTCGGTCAGGCGCCGCTGGTCATCGGTCTGTTCTTCCTGTTCTCGGTCCAGCTCTTCTTCATCGGCTTGCTCGGCGAATACGTGCTCGCGATTCATCGCCACGTGCTCAAGCGTCCGCTGGTCGTGGAAAAGGAAAGGATCAACTTCTGAACGCTTCGGCGTGGACGAAGCGCTCGTCTAACCGCAGTGGGGACGCGATCAGCGTCGAGACGCTGGCGCTGTTCTATCTCGCGTTGCCCAACGCGATCTTCCTGTTCGGGTGGGTCGTGTGGCCGCTCGGTCCGCTCGCCGCGCTTGCCGTCGTGCTCGGCACGCTCTGGCTCGCGCACCGCGAGCGCGGTTCCGTTGCCGCGCCCCTCGGTTTGCTTTGGGCGCCGGTGGCGACCATCGCGGGCCTGTGGTGCGTGCTCGCCGGTCTCGGGCACTTCGTGTTCGCGAATGCCGACTGGGTGGTGCGCGACGCTGTGCTGCTCGATCTGGTAAGAGATGCCTGGCCGGTCGACTACCGCGTCGACGGCGTGGCCACATTGCTGCGGGCGCCGATCGGCTATTTCCTTCCCGCGGCGGTGGTGGGCAAGTTGCTCGGCGTGCGCGCAGCCGAGCTCGCGTTGCTCGCATGGACCGTGCTCGGCGTTTCGCTCGTGTTCGCGCTCGTGCTGCGCGACCGACCCACGCTCAGGGTCGCGCTGATTCGCGTCATCGTATTCATCGTCTTCAGCGGCATGGACATCGTCGGGACGATCACGCACTACGATCCGCATCCGCTGGGCGAACACCTCGAGTGGTGGGCCTTCCTGTTTCAGTATTCGTCGCAGACCACGCAGTTGTTCTGGGTGCCCAACCATGCGTTGCCGGGCTGGCTCGCCGTCGCGTGGCTGCTCTCCTGCGACCCGCGCAAACTACCGATAGCTTCGGCAATTCTCTTCGTTGCGTTCGCTCCGCTCTGGTCGCCATTGACGGTGATCGGCATCGCACCCTTGGTCGGCGTCGCGATCGTTCATCGTCTTGCGTTGACCCGCGGCGCCAGCAGCTTCGCTCGCTTGTTCGACGCGCGCATGCTGGTACCCGCGGCCGCGTGCATTCTGCTGATCTATCCCTATCTGGTGCTGGGCAGTGGCAAGATTGCCTCGGGCAGCAACGCCGAGGTCCGCTGGGTCGGTGAAGATTTCGTGCCGCGTTACATCGAGTTCGTGCTGTTCGAATTCGCGGGATTCGTTTTCCTGTTGTTGAAACGCAACCGGCGCGACCCGTTGCTGTGGGTAGCCACACTCACGCTCCTCGCATTGCCTTTCTATCGCTTCGGTCCGTACAACGACCTGGCGATGCGGTCTTCGATACCGGCTCTGACGCTGATCGCGATTCAACTCGGGACCTGGCTGTCGACGCCGCTCGCGGTGACGCGGGATGTGCGCTCGCGAACGGTCGCGATCGCGCTGTTGGCGATCGGCGCCGTGACGCCCTCGATGGAAGTCGCCCGGATTTTCATCGAGCCGCGTTGGGACATGAACCGGACAGCGTCGGTGATCGACGTGACGCGAGGGACCCACTATCTGACGCCGCGCGATCAGCCCTGGGCGAATCGCTGGCTTCGCTGAGTCACTTTGCCGATTGCGCCGAAGAGGGCGAGGCGTCTCGCGCAATCCACACACCGGACTTGCCCCCCCGCTTTTCCAACAATCGCACGTCCGTCATCGTCATCCCCCGATCGACCGCCTTGGACATGTCGTAGATCGTCAGCAGTCCGACCTGGACGGCGGTCAGCGCTTCCATCTCGACTCCGGTTTGACCGACGCACTCGACCGTCGCGGTGCAGGTCACAGATGAAGACCCCGGACCGTTCGACCCGTCCATCGCGAAGTCCACCGCGATACGCGTCATGCTGATCGGATGGCACAGTGGAATGAGCTCCGACGTCCGCTTGGCCCCCTGAATCGCGGCGATGCGCGCGATGCCGAGCACGTCGCCTTTCTTCGATGTGCCCGATGCGATCAGGGCCAGCGTCGCCGGCTGCATCGTGATGCGGCCGCTGGCGATGGCGACGCGATGCGTGACGGCCTTGTCGGCCACATCGACCATGTGCGCCTGACCCGACGCATCGAAGTGCGTGAGACCTTGCGTCGATGATTTCCTGCTGTGCGCTTTCGGCATGTTGTCGTTGCGATCCGGCAAATGGTGACGTGATCCGGCAAGTATCATAACCACCATGCATCGCGCCCCTCGTCACGAGTGCTCGCCGCCGCACGCGCCGCGTCATTCCCATGCTGTGCGTCGAGCGGTCGCGTCCGCTCTGATCGCATCGCTCATCCTGCTGCATGCGCCTTCCGGCGCGGCCAACGATCCGCCGCTGCGAACCACGTTGCCCAACCTCGGCGATTCGGCCAGCGACGACCTCTCGCCGATCACCGAAAGAAAACTCGGCGACGAGATCATGCGTCAGGCGCGCGAAGCCGGCGACGTGATGGAGGATGCTGAGGCGACCGAGTACCTCAACGGCTTCGGTGCGAATCTGGTCGCGCATGTCGCGCCCGGCGACTCGTCGCAGAATTTCCAGTTCTTTCTCGTCAACGATCCGGGCATCAATGCCTTCGCCTTGCCGGGAGGCTACATCGGCGTGAACACGGGTCTGATCGTCGCTACGCAATCGGAGTCCGAGCTCGCGTCCGTGATGGCCCACGAAATGGGTCACGTTCTTCAGCGCCACATCGCGCGCTCGATCTCGCGGCAAAAGCAGACCAGCCTAGTCGCGCTCGCGGCCACGCTGCTCGGCGTGCTCGCTGCGTCGCGCGCCAACACGCCCGATGCGGGGCAGGCGGCGATCGCCGCGGGACAGGGCTATGCGATCCAGGATCAGTTGAACTTCGGGCGCGACGCCGAACGCGAGGCCGATCGCGTGGGCTTCCAGATCCTGCAGGACTCGGCCTTCGACGTGAACTCGATGGCGGCCTTCTTCGGCCGCTTGCAGCAGGCCACGCGCCTGTACGAAACCAAGGCGCCGGCGTTCCTGCAGTCGCATCCGCTGACGACCGAACGCATCGCCGACATCCAGAACCGCATTCGCGAAACGCCGTACAGGCAGCGTCCCGACAGCTACGACTTCCAGCTCATACGTGCGCGCCTGCGTGTGCTGCAAGACACGACGGCGCAGGGACTGCGCGATGCGCGCGCCGGTTTCGACGACCAGTTGAAGTCGGGCGCCCATGCGAGCGAAGCGGCGATTCACTACGGCATTGCAGTCGCTCTGTTGAAGCAAAGCGACGCGGGCGGCGCAGAGCGCGAGCTCGACAAAGTGAGGAAGCTCGCGACGAAGCCCGATGCGATCGTCTCCAATCTCGCCATCGACGTGAAGCAGGCGTTGGGCGATGCGGCCGGTGCGATCGAGATGGCGAAGGCCGCGCGCGTGCAGTTTCCGCAGTCGCGCATGCTGGCGCAAAATTATGCGGACGCGCTGCAGCAGGCCGGACGGCACGACGAAGCGATTGCGTTTCTGCGTGATCAACTGCAGCTTTATCGCAGCGAACCCATCCTCTACGAATTGCTCGCAAAGAGTCATGCGGCCCAGGGCAACCAGATGGTGTCGCACCGGACGCTCGGCGAAGCGTATCTGCTTCGCGGCAGCATCCCGGGCGCACTAGAGCAAATGCAGATCGCACGAAAGAGCGCGCGGCCCGACGCGGACTTCTACGAGCTCTCGCAGATCGACGCGCGCTTGCGCGAGTTGCAGGTGCGCATGGAGGAGATCAGGAAGGCCGAGAAGGACGGCGGCTTGCGCGGGTCGCGGTGACGAGAATGACCAAGAAAATTTCCGACGGTATCAAGACGGATCGCCGCGCGAAGCTGCGGGCTGCCGCCGCCAAGGTGAAGCAGAGCATGAGTTCGCGGTTTCGGCGGATGGCCGCCGATGACATCGTGGCGTTCTTGCGTGCCGACGAGCCCGCCAAGCGGGTCAAGCTACGGGACGGGCGATAGCGTTTCCGGGCATGCAGTGCCGCCTTCTGATCGACAGAAACGTCCGAATCAACGGCATTGCTTTTTGAACCGATGGCAACTGGTGTCTCATTGTTTGACATCAGATGCCATTCACATTAGCATCACGCATCATGCGTACCACCATCGATATCGACGATCCGATCCTGAAAGAGATCAAGCGGCTTCAGCGGCGTGCAGGCAAGTCGCTCGGGAGACTCGTGTCGGACTTGCTGGCCCAGTCTCTTGCCGATGCGCATCAGGCGCAGAAAACCACGCCGGAGTTTCGGTGGATCGCCAGACCCATGGGTGCGCGCGTCGATCTGGGCGACAAGCATGCGGTGCTTGACGCGATGGACGATGTAATGGACGACCCGCGGCGATGAGCTTCGGCATCGACGTCAATATCCTGCTCTACGCATCGGACAAAGGCAGCCCGCTGCATGAGAAGGCTGCGGACTTCCTGCATGGATGCGTCAGCGGCCGAGAAGTCTTCTGCCTCGCTTGGGTCACCTTGATGAGCTATATGCGGATGGCCACTCATCCGACAATTTTCAATCGACCGCTTGCCCACCAAGACGCCGCTCGCAATGTCGAGGCCTTGTTGGCTACGCCGACATGCCGCGTGATTGGCGAGGAAGCAGGGTTCTGGGACATCTACCGCCTGGTGACGAAAGATGTACCCACAAAGGGCAACCTGGTTCCGGATGCGCACCTGGCTGCGCTGCTGAGTCAGCATGGCGTGGTCAGGCTCTATACCCACGACAGGGATTTCAGAAAGTTCTCGTTTCTGGATGTGCGTGATCCGGTTGCCTGAGGCAACCGGATAGTCGCCTCCTCACCGCCGCGTATCGACATCGATGCGCACGACCATCGACGGTCGGGGCTCGAACTCGAAGCGCGCCGGCACGGCATCGGCCGCGATCCGATGCAGGGGAAGTTCGAGCGGTGTGCTGCTCGATGTGACCCAATGCAGTTTCACAAGCGTAGTCGCGACGGCGTTTGACGCGGCGATCTCGTGGCTCGTCGTCCGCGTCGTCGTCCGCGTCGTCGTCAGTTCCGCCATCCCGTCGTCATCGAGCGCATCGCCCGTCTCGCCGCGCAGCCGATCGGCGATCAGCGCCGTGTCGTGATCGTGGACCACGCCGACCCGATGCTCACCTCCATCCGATTTCGCCTCGATCACAAAACGTCCCGCGTCGTCGAGCCAGATCGCCCACGGTACGGCCGACACGCCGGTATGCGTGACCAAGGTCCACGCGCCCGCTTGGAGCGGCACCAGCCGCCACACGAAGGGCGTGTATTCGAGTTCGACGAACACGCGCTGCGGGCCGTTCTGAAAATACCAGCAGCGATCGGCCGCGATGTAATTGCGATTGATGAACGCGATCATTGCGGCGTTCGTGATCGGCTGCCTCGGCCCCGCGGAGGCTTCGCCGATACGCCAGCGTCCTCGCGCATCGAGCTCAAGCCATCCGGTGCAATCGGGAACATGGGGCCATTTGGCGAGCGCCTGCTTGACCAGTTCGTCCATGCGTTGTCCTCTGGTGGCTTGTGCGGTCGATGAAGCGGTGATCGAGCGGGGAGTGAGCTTACGCTTGGCGGCGGCGCGAACAAAGCGCTTCGACTCTTCGGTCGTGTCGACATTGTTTACATGTTTGCCTGTCGTGTTGGCGTAACGCCTTGAATATTCGTTCTTGCACGAAAATTGCTTGTGGCAATCCTCGCCCGAAATTCCGAGCGTCGGTCAAAACCAATTCGAGGAGCAAGCACATGAGACTCAGATCGTTATCACTCGGGCTCGTGGCATTCGGTATCGCAGTCGCACCGGCTGCCGCGACTGCCGCCTATGTCCTGAAGACCCTTATCGCCGTCCCGGCAAGCGCCGACAACACGGCCGGCGGCAAATTCGTCACCTACGACATCAGCTATTTCGATCCGTTGACGCAGCTCGACTACCTTGCCGATCGCTCGAATGCTTCGGTCGATATTTTCTCGGCCGTGACGAATACGTTCGTTGGCCGAATCGGCGGCAGCGGCCACTTGTTCAGTGGCCAACAGGCGAGCAACGACACGTCCGGGCCGGATGGCGTCCAGGTCATCAATTTGCCGGGCCAGCATCAGGTCTACGCGGGGAACGGGCCGAGCACGCTGCTGGGTTTCACCATCGCCGCGCCCAACAACAATCCGCAGTTTCTGACGCTGGCCACCGGTACGCCGGATCAGAATCGCGTGGATGAGATGTCGTTCGACCCGAACACCAACCGTATCCTCGCGGCGAACAACGCCGCGCCGGGCGCGGCCTTCGCGTCGTTGATCGATACCAAGCCGGGGTCGCCGACGCAGGGTCAAGTCATCAAGAAAATCACGTTCGATGGAACGAACAACACGCCGATCGCGGGCGCCGGCATCGAGGCCTCCGACTACGACGCCGTCACGCACAAGTTTTATCTTTCCATCGTGCAGATCGGTAACGATGCCAGCAACCCCGGCGGGGTTGTCGAAATCGATCCTGCGACGGGCGCCGTGCTGCGCACGATCGACTTCGCCTCGTTCGGCATATCGAGTTGCGCGCCGACCGGCCTTGCCGCCGCGTCGAACGGGCAACTGATGGTCGGCTGCGGCAATGCGGGGCAGTCGATCATCCTCGACCCGACGAAAACCGGCAACGCGGTGTTCGTCAAGTCGATCACGCAGGTGAGCGGAGACGACCAGGTCTGGTACGACCCCACCAGCAACCGCTGGTTTCTCGCGGCCCGCTTCGACCCGAGCGGCCCGATCCTTGGAATCGTCGATGCCGCCTCGGACCTGTTTCTTCAAAGCATCGCGACGACGCCCAACGATCACTCGGTATCGGTCGACCCGATCTCGGGCGAAGTGTTCGTACCCTTCGGCGCCAACGCCGGCAACCTTTTCTGCGTGAACGGATGCATCGCCGTGTTCCAGAATGTGCCGGAACCATCGACGCTTGCACTGCTCGGCCTGGGTGTCGCGTCACTGGTGGGGTGGCGCCGGCGCAGCGCAAGCTAAGAAGAAACGCAACACCTCACTCGAGGCATTGCGCCTCGGGTGTGCCGCGCTCGACCTGCGACGCGAGAAACCGCAACACGCGTCGCGGCATCCATTCGTGTGCCTCGCGCCCCGCATGCATGAAGCCCACATGTCCGCCTTCGTCGGGGAATTCGAGCGTGACTTGCGAAGAGACCTGGTCGCGCGTCGGCAATGCAAAGGCGGGCAGGAAGGGATCGTTCTTCGCGTTGAGGATCAGGGTCGGCACGGCGATCTGCTTGAGAAGCGGCTTGCTAGATGCGCGCGTCCAGTAGTCGTCGGCATCGCGAAAGCCGTGCAGCGGCCCCGTCACCACGTCGTCGAAGTCGTGCAGGTCGCGCGAGGCTTCCATGCGCGCGCGATCGAATAGGTCTGGATAGCGAGCGAGCTTCGCGCGGCTCTTGGCTTTCAAGGTACGAAGGAACACGCGCGCATAGATTCGGGTGAAGCCGCGTCCGAGCGCGGCGCCGCTGGCCACGAGATCCATCGGCGCCGAGATCGCCGCCGCACCGGCGACGATCTCGCGTGCCGATGCGCCGCGCTCACCGAGCCACTTCAGCAGCATGTTGCCGCCGAGCGAGATGCCGACCGCGCATATCGGGGCGTCGCGTGACGGTGTCGATGTGCGCGTTGATGCGCGCATTGATCTGCGTTCGGCGGCCACACGCTTCAACACCCAATCGACTTCGCCGCTATCGCCCGAGTGATAGAAGCGCGGCAGGCGATTGGCCGAACCGCCGCAGCCGCGAAAGTGCGGCGCGATACCGTCCCAGCCGAGTTCTTGCGCCGCGGCCATCAAGCCGCGCACGTAGCGGCTGTCGGCGCTGCCTTCGAGCCCATGGAATACCACCAGCACGGGCGGGGCATAGTGACTCGGGCGCGGCCCCGAACGGAACTGCGACGGCGATTGCGCCCGGGATACGAGCCGATCGACGTCGACGAAGTCGCCATCGGGGGTATCCCAGCGCTCGCGCGAATAGCGAACATCGGAGCGCCTCGCGAAGAGCGCGGGCACGATGGTTTGCAGATGAGCGCCGCGCAACCACCAGGGCGCTCGATAGGCGTCCTCCGTCGCGTGCGCTCGCCAAGTCAATGCAACGTCTCTGAGGTCGGCGCCGTTCCGGAGACGGCGTCCTGCGGTGTGACCGATGCGTGATGCAGCACCAGACGCCATCCCTGTGCGCCCTTGAAGAACACATGCGTGACAAGGATGTTCACGGCCATCGCCTGCGCGGACTGCGGCATTCCGGCCGGCATGCCTTCGGTTCGCACCAGCGCCAGCACGCGCGACAGCACGCTGTGCACCGACACCAGCGAGCCCTGAAGGACTTGCGGATCGGAAGGCCGCACACTGATCGGCCCGTTCGAAAGGATCTCGCGCCACGAGGCCGCAATCGCAAGGGGGCCGACCAGCCGCGGGCCGCCGGGATGGATGCACACGATCTCGTCTTCATCGGACCACACGCTCATCAACGCGTCCGTATCGCCCGCCTCGAGGGCGTCGTAGAACGCCTGCTCGACGGTTTCGGGCGTGGCATAAAGGCTCTTGAGTTTGGCCATGGTGTGCGGACGCAGCTTGCTATGTGCGCGCTGATGGGTGAATGCGCGATGGGGTCGGGGAGTGGATCTGCGCGTCAATCGGTGCATAGATCGACGCGTCGATCGGTGGGTGAAGCGGCGCGCCATTCTGCATCGAATCGAGCACGCGCCGGGGCGTGATCTCGACCAGGCAATTGAGGTGTCCCAACGGACACGTCCGCTCGAGGCAGGGGCTGCAATCCAGATGCAGCCACAAGGTCTTCGCCGCCGGCGACAGCGGCGGCGTATGCCGCGGATCGCTCGAACCGAAAATGGCGACCTGCGGGCGCGACAGCGCGGCGGCGACGTGCATCAAACCCGAGTCGTTGCTGACGACCTCGGCCGACGACGCGATCAGTGCGATCGCTTCGCCGAGATCGGTCGCGCCCGCGAGGTTGTGCAGGCGGGACGACAGCGGTGACGACGCACTCGACGATGCACGCTCTGACGTGCTTGCCGACGCATTTCCACCGATGACCATCGCCACGATGTCGTCTGCGATCGCGCGATCACCCTTGCCGCCAAGCAGCAGGACATGCGCATCGTGCCGTTGCGCGAGCAGCGATCGTGCGAGCGATGCGAAATGCTGCGCAGGCCAGCGCTTGGCGGGACCGTACTCGGCGCCGGGACATAGCGCGATCATCTCGTTCGCGCGATCGAGTCCGAAGCGCGCGCGCGTGGCCGCGATCGCAGCCTCATCGACCACCAGACGCGGCGTTGGCAACTGCATCGGCGACGCGACGCCCACCCTACCCGCAAGCGCCGCATAGCGCGCGCTCATCGCGTGCGATGCATCGGGACCTGCTGCACGCCGATTGACCAGCGCGTAACGCGCTTCGCCGCGATAGCCGATGCGTTCCGGAATGTGCGCAAGCCACGGGATCAGCGCCGACTTGAAACTGTTGGGAAGAATAAAGACGCGATCGAACTCTTGTGCCGCGATGTCCTTCGCAAGCGCGCGTCGCGCCGACCATTGCAGCGCGCCGTGCGCGAGATCGGTGGCGATCACGTCGTCGACCTCGGGCATTGCGGCCAGCGCAGGGGCGACCCAACGCGGCGCGAGCGCAACCATGCATTGGGCT
The DNA here is from genome assembly GCA_038240015.1 of Burkholderiales bacterium. GTDB lineage: Bacteria > Pseudomonadota > Gammaproteobacteria > Burkholderiales > Burkholderiaceae_D > CAHJXF01. Next base: position 14,799 of record JBBSEF010000009.1, on the reverse strand, counting down.
GGATCGTCGCGCTTGAGCAGCGTCAGGAGCGGCTGCGCCATCAAGGCGTCGCCGATCCAGTTGGGTGCGACGACGAGGGTCTTCATGACCCGATGGCGTTCACTCAGCGCTTCAATGCGGGCATCAATGCGCGCGAACCACGCTGCCCGGCTTCAATCGATAGCGCGTGCCGCAATACGGACACATCGCTTCACCCGTGGGCGCGACATCGAGGTAGATGCGCGGATGATGGTTCCACAGCGCCATCTTCGGGTTCGGGCAAAAAGCCGGCAGGTCCTTGCCTTCGAGTTCGATGTGCGACGTGTTCGAGGTCGATGCGGTCGCGCTCATGATCCGGTCTTGCGCAGCGGCGTCGGCTCTCGCACATCGACTCGCGCCTTGGGCTCATCGACCTTGGTGAGCCACGAGGCGTATTTCGGATTCTTTCCGTTGACGATGTCGAAGAATGCGCTCTGCAATTTCTCGGTGATCGGGCCACGCGCACCCTCGCCGATCGGCCGGCCGTCGAGTTCGCGTATCGGCGTGACCTCGGCCGCGGTGCCGGTGAAGAAGGCTTCGTCGGCGATGTAGAACTCGTCGCGCGTTATGCGTTTCTCCGCCACCGGAATGCCGAACTCGTTGGCGAGCGTCATCACGGTCTGGCGCGTGATGCCGTCGAGCGCACCGCCCGAGAGATCGGGCGTGAAGAGCTTGCCGTCGATCACCAGAAACACGTTCTCGCCCGAGCCCTGACACACGTAGCCTTCGGGATCGAGCAGCATCGCTTCTTCGTAGCCGTCGTTGGTCGCTTCCTGGTTCGAGAGGATCGACACGGTGTAGTTGCCCACCGCCTTGGCCTTGCACATCGTGATGTTGGAGTGATGGTGCGTGAACGACGACGTCTTCACACGGATGCCTTTTGTGATCCCGTCTTCGCCCAGATACGCGCCCCACGGCCACGCTGCAATCGCGACGTGAATCGTGTTGCCCTTGGCGGCCACGCCCAGTTTCTCGGAGCCGATCCAGACGAGCGGGCGGATGTAGGCACTCTCGAGCTGGTTGACGCGCACGACTTCTTTCTGCGCTTCAGCGAGCGTCTTGTGATCGAACGGGATCTTCATCTGGAAGATCTTGGCGCTGTTCAATAGACGCTTGGTGTGATCGTCGAGACGAAAGATCGCGGTCGATCCGTCAGCCTGCTTGTAGGCGCGCACGCCTTCGAACACGCCCATGCCGTAGTGCAGGGTGTGCGTGAGCACGTGGATGGTCGCGTCGCGCCAATCGACGAGCTTGCCGTCTTTCCAGATGAAGCCGTCGCGGTCGTCCATGGACATGATGTGGTCTCCAGCGTGCGTGGGTGAGCCGAGCATTTTACCTATGTGCGAAAAGGCCCGGCACGATCAGCGCAATGACTTGCGAACTACAAGCTTCAGGCCCGACCACACCTCGTCTATCGCGCATACCTTTACGTCGACGAAGCCGAGCGGCAGCGCGATTTCGCGAATCACGTTCTCGGTGATGTCGGTGACGACCTTCGAAGCCTTCTTGGGCCACGACACCCATACGACCGCGTGCGGCGCGAGCGTCTTGCGATAGCTCGTCAATGCGGTTTCGAGCACGGACCGCTGCTTGACGAAGAGATGCACCAGATCGGTTGCGTCGTCGACTGCGGTGTCGAAGCGCACCGATGCGGGCAACGGCTCGAGCAAGGCGCCATAGGTCCGCGGCTCATCGATCGCCACGACACGAGCGCCTGCGGCGATGCCGAGTTTCTTCGCGAGCGGCGTCCCCGAATGACCGGCCATGTCATGCGGCTTCGTTCAAGCGTTGTTTTCGTCGAGCGTGTAATCGAACGTGTAGAAGTGTTTGCTTTCGACGATGTCGATGTCGAGCTTTCCCGCGAGTCCCGCAAGTTCTTCGGTGCCCGAGTCGGGCACTACCGTCACCGAAAGCGTGGGCGCGCCGCGATTCATCGTGCCGCTGTGCTGCAGGACGAAGGAGCCCTTGCGTCCATGCAGCGTTCCCTCGACGCGTTCGATCGCAACGTATCCCGCCGAGCCTTTGGTCGCAGTTCCTGCCGCGAGCATCTCGCCCACGCTCGTGCCTTCGAGGTCGCCGTGAAAGCGCTTGGCCAGGGACATGCGCGACATGCCCAATAGCGTCGTTGCCACGCCCGCATCGTGCAGCTCTTGTGCGGACAACTTGACGTCGAAGGTACCGCCAGCGCGTGTGGTCATGGCCTGTCCCTGTCAGCGATAGTCGATGGAGGCTCGGTTGCGGTCGAGTCTTGAAACCAGGATGAGCGCCGATGCGATCACCACGAACGCGACCAGCACTAGCAGCGCGTTGATCATCGCCTGCCCATAGCCGATCGTTGAGACATCGATGAAGGGATACGCGTACACGCCGGTCGCCGCGCCACGTGCGATGGAATACGCGAAGTATCCGATCGGATACACCAGCCATACCGGCATATGGGCTAACCTCAAACCGCTTTTCGGGGTAGCGACCCACCAATAGACTAGAAACAGGATCGGCATCGCGTCGTGCAGCAGACGGTCGGCGCCAAGTTGCCAGCCCTGCGGGTTCCAGATGTGCCGCAGCAGCAGCGAGTACGCGATGCCGACCACCGCGATGTAAGCGGCGATCGCGGTGTTGACGCCGGGTCGCGCAAAGAATCGGCCGGCTCTCGTTTCTGGCGCGGCCAGCGGCGCGGTCAGCGCGATCGCAACGAGGATGTTGGTTAGGACCGTGAAGTAGCCGAGATAGATCGCGAGTCCCGCGGCCATGCTCTTGCCGTTGGACGCGGCGAGTCGCAGCGACAGGACAAACTGCAACACGATCGCGAACCATCCGACCGACGCGATCGCGATCGTGTATGCGCGCAAGGCGGCATTCGGCGCGCGGGCTTGCGTCACTTCCCGACTCTCGACGTGTGAAACGCATTCGCAAGCGTCTTCGGCGCCTTGTGGCGCCACGCTTCGTCCAGCAGATGCTTGACGATCGCGGGCTTCGCGGTTGCGAGCGTCAGGCGCAATCCTCTGACCTTGCCGCCCCAGAGGAGCTTCTCGACGAATGCGGCCTCGGTCGCGAGCGCGGCCTCGCGTGTCGCCTCATCGACGAACAGATGCAAATACATCTCTTCGGGCGGTACCGTCGCGAAGATTTTTCCTCGCACGCGAAACGAAGAGAAATGGAAGTGCGGCTCTTCGGTCGCTTCGGGAAGCGACAGCGCATGGCGACGCGCGTCGGACAATTTCATGGACCGTCAATTCACGGGTCAGCATTCGTGACCGTCGCTCTCGCCACGAATTCGAGCGCAAGGCTGGGCTGCATGCGGGCCGCCGCAAATAGTGCGATGAGGTCGGCAATGCCTAGCCGTGAGTCCAGCATGACCTGGACCCGGCCCGCGGGAAACGCGATGACCGGGTTTTGCATCAGTGCACGCAGAGCCGCATCCAGAGCGTTGAGCCCGGACTCTGCAAATGCAGGACGAGCCAGCACCAGAAGCGGAATGTCCAGCGACACTCCCGGAGATTCTGGAGGTGTGCCGGCAGGGCGCGGCGACGTCGCGCGCGCTTCGGTCAGCACGAGCCGGTAGGGCCAGACGTAAAGACCTTCTTTCGTGCCGCGCGGCAAGCCCGTTTGCGCGGGCAATCCCGTCTCTCGCTTGAGCAGGTCACAGATGGCGTTGAGAGCGGATGAGATGGGCATCGTGACGCCATCGTGATGTAGTAATACTGAGAAGGGAATCGGTCACGTTCCGCGACCCCGGTTCGGATTGCAAGCCGAACCTTTCGATTCCCCCGCGCGAAGCTGCGCTTCGCTTTCCGTATCGATCATTCTTGGTGCCGAGAGGGGGAATCGAACCCCCATGGTGTTGCCACCGCGGGATTTTGAGTCCCGTGCGTCTACCTATTCCGCCATCTCGGCAATCGAGGGCGCGATTATCCATCAAAGGCGTTTGCGGAAACAAACCTCTCGGCCTTGGTCTGTCCGCGGTGCATCGCGAATGATGGGCAATGCAATTTGATTGGCTCCGTCGCCGCGGGTCGATACAATCTTCGCGTGGTCTCGCTCACGGCTGGCGACTTGGAGAGGTCAATGCTCGAATCCCGACTGGAACGTTGGATCTTTTCTCGTGCGGGCGACGACCTGCCGCTCGCGATCGAATTGCCGTCGGGGCGACGCATCGAGAAAAGTCCTGGTGCGCGCGTGTTGATGCGGCTCAAGTCGCTACGCTCGGTTCGGGCGCTGATGAATCCGACCCTCGGTCATCTCGGTACCGCTTATGTCGAAGGCGAAATCGATCTCATCGGGCCGATCGACGAAATTCTCGACGTCGGCGTTCGTCTGTCGAACGCCACCGGCGGCGAAGATTTCACCAAGACCGACGCGGGACTGCTGGCGCGCCTGCTTTCGCACACCCGCGCGCGCGACAAGGAAAAGATCGAGTATCACTACGACGTCTCGAACGATTTCTACAAGCTCTTTCTCGATTCGAACCTGATCTATTCGTGCGCCTATTTCAAACACGATGACGACACGCTCGATCAGGCGCAACAGAACAAGCTCGATCACATCCTCAACAAGATTCAGTTGAGGCAAGGCGATCGGTTGCTCGACGTCGGATGCGGTTGGGGCGCGATGATCATTCGCGCGGCGCAGCGCGGGGCACACGCCGTCGGCGTCACTCTTTCGCAAAATCAATATGCGTATGCGAAAGGACGGATCGACGAGCTCGGGCTGTCATCGCGTTGCGAGGTGCGCCTTCAGGACTATCGCGACGTGTCCGAAGTCGGCGGCTACGACAAGATCGTCAGCGTCGGCATGTTCGAACACGTGGGCATGAAGAACCTGCCGCTCTATTTTGCGAAGATGCATGCGCTGTTGAAGGACGGCGGCGCGCTGCTGATGCATGGTATTACCGCCACCAATCCCGATCGTCGTCAGGTCGGCCGCGGTGCTGGCGACTTCATCGACAAGTACGTTTTCCCCGATGGCGATTTGCCGCATGTGAGCGACGTGATGCGCGCGATGGCGAACGAGGGCTTCGAAGTGGTCGATGCGGAATCGCTGCGTCGCCATTACGCGAAGACGTTGACGCATTGGGCGCATCGCATCGACGCGAAGCCGGCTGAGGCATGCGCAATCGCGGGTGAAAAACGCTATCGCATCTGGCGCGTTTATCTGGCCGGCAGCGCCTACGGGTTTCGCGAAAACTGGATGAACATCCACCAGATGCTCGCGTGCAAGCTCGGCAGCCCCGCGATGAATCCGTTTCCGATGACGCGCGAGTGGATGTATCGGTAGGCAGTCGCTCGCTGTCGTCTCCGCGAGGGCGGGGGCCTAGTGACGTCAAACCCTAAGCCGCTCGCTGCCTTTGCATCAACCACGCATCGATAGCCAGCCGCCCCGGTCCGAAAACAAACAGCAACGCGATCATGCTCCCCCAGTACCAGTGAGAGTTGATCGCAGCCGGACATTCCAACTCGCGCAATTGCGGATACGAAATCACTGCCATCAGATTGACGAAGAAAAGACCCGCGGCGCCGATGCGTCCGAACAAGCCGAGCACCAGCAGCGTCGAGAAGACGAGTTCGCCTGCGGTGCCCATCACCGCGGCGAGGCCCGGGGAAAGAAGCGGGACGTGGTACTCGTCTGCAAACAGGAACAGGGTCGAGCTCCAGTCGGAAATCTTCAACCATCCCGATCTGAAAAACACCTGGCCCACGTAGAGGCGCAGCGCGAGCAGCGCAAGCGGTTGCAGGCGATCGATCCAGCGCGCGCCTGGCGCCGCGCGCTCAAGGGTGGTCGACATCGGCGTTCTCTGTGGGCACATCGAGAAACCTGAATCCCGCGAGCAGCCCATCGGTGAGCCAGCTCGCGGAAGCAGCGGCGGCATCGAACGGTACATGCGCAAGCTCCGCGGCCGCGACGCCTGCGGCAAGCGCATCGACCAGCGTCGCACCGTCTTGCACCGCGTGGAGGGATGCCGCGTTGCCGGCATCGAGCGCAACCACGCGGACCGCGAAGCCCGCGCGTGCGACGAGCGCGGTCTCGCCGATGGTCCAGTCGATGTCGAAATGTTCCCGCTCGGTCCTGTCGGATGATCGCGACGATTCGCCCCGATGCAGCGTCCAGATGCGCGCGATCGGATCATTCGACGCGACGATCGCGGTTCCCGGAACGAGCGTGAAGATCAGCGCCGACTGCCGATCTTCCGGAACGTCCGCGAGCGTGCTCGCGTCGAACGGCGGCGCGTCGGCGGCGCATTCGGCGCGATGCACCGCCCATTCGAGTCGCGCGAGATCGGCGAGATAGGGCAGTTCGCGCACGTGTTCGAAGCCCGCGAGAAAGTCGTCGAAGGATGCGCCGTAGTCGCCGAGATCACCGCTCTGCGATGGCGTCGACATCCAATAGGCGCGCGCCAGCTCATCGAAAAATTCTTCGCCGACGACTTCGCGTATCACCGGGTAGGAACCCGTGAGCGCCTTGGTGGCCGAGGCGATCGAGTTGCCGCGATAGATCGCGATCCGTCGCGCCGAGGTCGCCGCATCGGTGGTGAACAGATGCGCGATCACATCGCCGTCGCTGCCGCTCGCGTCGATTTCCCGGTTGGCAACCTGATTGGCCCCCGGGTTGGCCATATGCCGCAACGCGCGCGCAAACCCACGCTGTTGAACGGCGAGATCAGGCATGCGCGACCATCGCTTCGCTTCGATTATTGCGGGCCCGCGCAGCTTCGTCGAGCAGCACGTCGAGTTCGGGCACGTCGGTATCCCATTCGATCAGCGTGGGCTTCGCGCCGAAGCGTGCGCATGCGTCGCGATACAGCGACCACACCGCGGGCGCGACGCGCGAGCCGTGATCGTCGATCAGGCAGTCGTCGGTCACGAGATGGCCGGCCAGATGAATTTCGCCGATCGCGTCCGACGGCAATTCATCGAGACACGCCGCCGCGTCGAAGCCGAAGTTGATCGCGTTCACGTAGAGGTTGTTGATGTCGAGCAATATGCCGCAGCCGGTCTGCTCGGACAGCGCAGCGAGAAACGCGATCTCGCTCATCGTACTGTCGTTGAAGGCGAGGTAGGCCGAGACGTTCTCGACCAGAATGCGGCGCTTCAAGACGTCCTGCACGCGCGAGACGCGCGACGCGATGCGAGTCAGCGCCTCGCTCGTGTACGGTACCGGCAGGAGATCGTTGAAGTGCGTGCCGGCAATCGCGCCCCAGCACAGGTGTTCGGAGACGAGTTCGGGTTCGATGCGTGCGACCAGCCGCGCGAGTTTCTTCAGGTGCAGCTCGGCCGCGTCGTCGCTGTCGGCATCGGCAGATCCGATCGACAAGCCCACCCCGTGCAGGCTGAGCGCATAGCGCGCACGCGCGCGTTCGAGAACCTGCAATGCAATCCCGCCGTCGGCGAAAAAATTTTCGCTATGGACTTCAACGAAATCGGGCGGAGCATTGGTGTCGTCCGACCCGGCGGAGCGATCTTCGTGCAGCAAGGCGCGATAGTGAGGCTGGCGCAGCCCGATGCCGACCGCGTGCGTGTCCATTGGAATGGGTGTCGTGAGCCGATGACACGCATCGCGTCGCATCGGCTCACATGATCGTGATGGCCGATCAGCCTTTCTTCACTTCCTTCGTGACCTTCTCGTCTTTCGCCGCGCTGAGCTTGCCGCCCATTTTTTCGCAGGTGCCCTTGGCAACCGACTTCCAGTCGCCGGCAGCGTTGTCCACCTTGGCCTCGCCCGCGCACGAGTGCGATCCACTGGCGCTCGCGCAATCGTTGTGGCCAGCCTTGGCGACGCCGAAACATTTTTCGTTGTCTGCGGCTTGCGCCACGCTTATCGACGACAGTGCAATCAACGATGCGAAGGCGGTACGAACGATCAGGTTCTTGTCCATCGAGTTTCTCCTTGGGTCAATCAATGAAGTACGGATACGCGTGCTCTTGATTCGAGCTTGCAGAGCTAAGTTCGGTCCAGCTCGACCAAGGGTTACGCAGGGTCGCTTAAAATTCGTGATTGTTCGATCCTCAGTCGATGTATCGTTTGATGCGCGACGCGATGATGCGCGCGGCGACAAAGCGCGAACCCGTTTGAGTCGACCGTTTCGGTCAATCATTACACGCTCTCCCGAATGCCTCCCATCCCCCGCAATCGCTCCGTTTTGCTCAGCCTCGTATCGAAGCGCGCGAATGGCGACGATGCGAATGCGGACACCGAACCGCAGGACGTCGCGGCCGCGACGCCGCGCGGACTCGACTGGTCGCTGATGATGGCGCGCGCTCAGCGTGGCGAGCGCGGGGCGTACCGGCAACTGCTCGAAGACATCACGCCCTATCTGCGCTCGCTCGCCGCCAGGCGCCATCGCGATGCCAGGGATGTCGAAGACAGTGTGCAGGACGTGCTTTTGACCGTGCATGCGATACGGCATACCTATGATGCCAGCCGTCCCTTCGGCCCCTGGCTGGTCGCCATCGCGAATCGCCGCATGATCGACCGCCTTCGTATTCAGCGGCGCGCCGCGTATCGAGAATGCGAATGGAGCGAAGAGCATGAAACCTTTGCGGCCCCTCTGACGAACTTCCATGAGGCGGCATCGGATGCGCGCGCGCTGCGAGCTGCGGTCGACCGCTTGCCGCGAGCGCAGCGCGAAGCGATCGAGCTTCTGAAACTGCGCGAGATGTCGTTGAAGGAAGCGTCGCTCGTGAGCGGCATGTCGGTCGCGGGTCTGAAGGTCGCTACCCACCGTGCGCTGAAAAATTTGCGGAAGATTCTCATGGGACAAAGGTTCGAGCCGTGATCGAAACGCCGGCCCTGATCGACTTGCTGGTCGCGAACGCGCCGCGAGTGCAGCCTCTTCGCCCGCCACTCGAGCGCGCATTGCTGTGGCTCGCGTTCGCGGCCTTCGTGCTCGTGCTGCTCGCGATGGGCCACGGGATCCGACCCGACTTCGCGGAGCGAGCGGGCGATCCGCTGTACTTCGTGGGCCTCGCGGCCTCGTTGTCGACCGGCATCCTCGCGGTCGTGGCCGCGTTCATGCTCAACGTGCCCGATCGCTCGCGCGGCTGGGCCTTCGCGCCGGCGCCCGCGCTGGTCGTGTGGCTTTCGACGATCGGCTACGGATGCCTGACCCATTGGGTCGAGATCGGGCCCGATGGCGTGCATGCGGGCGACACCGCGCGATGTTTCGCAACGCTGATGTTGACGAGCCTCCCCTTGACGCTTGCGCTGGCGGCGATGTTGAAGAAGGGCTCGTTGCTCAGGCCGACGGCCGCGACCGTCACCGCGAGCCTCGCGGTCGCGGCCATCAGCGCATCGACGATGGCGCTGATCCACGACCTGAACGCGACGCTGATGATCCTGCTGTGGAACGTCGGTGCGGCGGCCGTGATCGTGATCGCGGGTGGATGCCTCTCTGCATTCCGTCATTCCCGCAACCCATCCCACTCCCATCCTCCCCCTTGAAGAGGGAGGATTGCGCTCCCTCCCCTTCAAGAGCCTGCCCTGAGCTTGTCGAAGGGGGGAGGGCTGGGGCGGGGATGGGTTCCGGTATCCTCGCGCGTTCCGTCGTTTCTTCCTTTTCTGAAACCCGCGCATGGATCTCCTTCTGCTCGTCAAGGCCGTCATCCTCGGCATCGTCGAAGGCCTCACCGAATTTCTTCCGATCTCCAGTACCGGTCACCTGATCCTCGCGGAGAGCCTGCTCGACTTCACTGGCGAGAAGGCCAAGGCCTTCGCGATCATCATCCAGGCCGGCGCCATCCTCGCAGTCTGCTGGGAATTTCGCGCCAAGATCGCCAGCGTCGTCGCCGGACTGGGCAGCGACCCGAAAGCGCGGCGCTTCGTGATCAATCTCTTCATCGCGTTTCTGCCCGCGGCGATCCTAGGCCTCCTCTTCATCAAGAAGATCAAGGCGGTGCTGTTCGCGCCGATTCCGGTGGCGCTTGCCTTCATCGTCGGCGCGTTCGTCATCCTGTGGGTGGAGCGCCGCATCAAGAGCGGCGCCGCGCGGCCGCCGCGCATCGATTCCATCGAAGACATGACCTGGGTCGATGCGCTCAAGGTCGGTTGTGCGCAAGCCTTCGGCCTGATCCCCGGCACGTCGCGCTCGGGCGCGACCATCATCGGCGGCATGCTGTTCGGACTGTCGCGGCGCGCGGCGACCGAGTTCTCTTTCTTCCTCGCGATCCCGACCTTGTTCGCGGCCACGCTCTACTCGATCTACAAGGAACGCGATCATCTGGTCGCGGCCGACGTGCCGCTGTTCGCGGTCGGTTTGGTCGTGTCCTTTATCGCGGCATTCTTCTGCGTGCGCTGGCTGTTGCGCTACATCAGCACGCACGACTTCACCGCGTTCGCGTGGTATCGCATCGCGTTCGGCATCGTGGTGTTGATCTCCGCGTACACCGGCATGGTGGTATGGGCCGACTGATCGATTGACGCGGGCGGCGCTGCGGCATCGAATGCATGGCATCGAATACGCTGCAACGATCTCTCGATCGTCGCGATCCTTGTCTCCCGACCCCATGACTTGTTCATTGATCGACGCGCCGCCGGAAGCATCCACGATGCATGCGGCCCGCGAGATCCTGCACCGCGTCTTCGGCTATGCCGATTTTCGCGGACATCAGGGCGATGCGATCGCGCACGTCGTCGAGGGCGGCGATGCGCTGGTGCTGATGCCGACCGGGGCGGGCAAATCGCTCTGCTACCAGATTCCGTCGCTCGTGCGCGGCCAGCGCGGCCTCGGATGCGGCGTCGTCGTGTCGCCGTTGATCGCGCTGATGCAGGACCAGGTCTCGGCGTTGAAGCAGAGCGGCGTGCGCGCGGCCTTCCTCAATTCGACCCAGTCGGCGCAGCGTGCGGCCGAAGTCGAACACGCGTTTCGATCCGGCGCGCTCGATCTCCTGTATGTCGCGCCCGAACGCCTGCTCACCGAACGTTGCCTGCAACTGCTGTCGTCATCGAAGGTTTCGCTGTTCGCGATCGACGAAGCGCATTGCGTCTCGCAATGGGGTCACGACTTTCGTCCCGAATACATGCAACTCGAACTGCTGGGCAAGCGCTTTCCCGGCGTGCCGCGCATCGCACTCACCGCGACTGCCGATCCCGCGACGCGGGTGGAGATCGTCGAGCAGCTCGGTCTAGGCAACGAGATGGAAGCGGCCAAGCTCTTCGTCTCGAGTTTCGATCGGCCCAATATCCGCTACGAGATCGTCGAGAAGATCGACGCGCGCCGGCAACTGCTCGACTTCATGCGCACCGAGCATCACGACCAGGCCGGCATCGTCTATTGCCTTTCGCGTCGCAAGGTCGACGAGACCGCGGCCTTTCTGGCGGAAGAAGGCATCAAGGCGATGCCCTATCACGCGGGTATGGACAGCGACTCGCGGCTCGGCAATCAGTCGCGCTTCCTGCGCGAGGACGGCATGGTGATGGTCGCGACCATCGCCTTCGGCATGGGCATCGACAAGCCCGACGTGCGCTTCGTCGCGCATCTCGATCTGCCGAAAAGCATCGAAGGCTATTACCAGGAGACCGGCCGCGCCGGCCGCGACGGCGCGCCGGCCGACGCGTGGATGGCGTACGGCTTGCAGGACGTGGTGCAACTGCGCCGCATGATCGACGGGTCCGAAGGCAGCGAGCAATACAAGCGCGTTTCGAGCGGCAAGCTCGATGCGATGCTGGGCCTTTGCGAAACCGCGTCGTGCCGGCGCGCACGCTTGCTTGGCTACTTCGGCGAAGACGATGCTGCCAACATGCATTGCGGCAACTGCGACAACTGCATCGCGCCGCCCGAGACCTTCGATGCAACCATCGCGGTCCAGCAGTTGCTCTCATGCATCTATCGATTGCAGAAAGAGCGCGGCCAGAGCTTCGGCGCGATGCATGTCATCGCCATCCTGCGCGGCGACACGAGCGGGCGCAGCGCCGAGAAGATCGCGCAGTGGCGTCACGAGACGCTGTCGACTTTCGGCATCGGCGCCGAGCGCAGCGAAGCCGAGTGGCGCGCGATCGTCAGGCAATGCATCGCGGCGAGCTTCGTCGATATCGACCACGCGACTTACGGCACCTTGCATCTGACCGCGAAGAGCCGCGCCGTGTTGCGAGGCGAAGAGCGCATCATGCTGCGGCGTTTCGTCAAGGAAACGAAACGAAAGAAGGCGCGCGGACGCGCTGCCCTCGATCTTGCCGACGGTCTCGATGCGCAAGCGCAAACACTCTTCGAAGCGCTGCGCTCGTGGCGACTCGCGGCCGCACGCGAGCACGGCGTTCCGGCCTATGTGATCTTTCACGACGGCACGCTCAAAGACATCGCGCGCCTGCGACCCACCTCGCACACGGCGCTCGCCGCGATCCCGGGCGTGGGCGTGAAGAAGCTCGAGGCTTACGGCGACGACATCGTGGCGCTGGTCGAGCGCGATACGCAAGGCGCGGCGAGCGCAGCGCATCCCGATTCGATGGAACCAACATAGACCAGACTCCCCGACATGACCCCATCCAGCGATGCACGATCGCTCCGCTTCACCGGCTCCGAGTACTTCAAGATCTGGATCGTCAATCTGGCTTTGACGCTGGTGACGATCGGCATCTATTCGCCGTGGGCGAAAGTCCGTCGCCTACGCTACTTCTACGGCAACACGCTGGTCGACGGCGGCGCCGGCAAGCAGGTGGAGATTCCGGAATATCTCTCCACGCATCCGGCAACCGAAGCGCGGATACGCATGTTCGAGTCGGGTGTGCCGTCCGCAGAGTGAATTGCGCATCGGCCGTCGAGGCCAATGCGCAAGCGCGACAACGATGAGCGCGCGATGAGCGCGCCGACTCAATCCGCGTGCGTGCTCTGGTCGCATTCCACGGGACTGCGCGAACATCGTTTCGCATAGGCGATCAACGCGGTCTTGCGCGCGGCGAGTGCGCTCGTCGTTCGGAACGGCGCGAGGATCTGCGCGAGCGTGTAGACGTTTCCATTCTTGACGACGACCTCGACGTTCGCTGCGTTCTTCAGATCCTGCAGCGGATTGCCCCGAACGATGGTGAGGTCCGCGAGCTTGCCGACTTCGATCGACCCGAGGTCCTTGTCGACGAAGCTCACGCGGGCGGCATTGATCGTCACGTTCTGCAGAGCCTGAAAGTTCGAGTAGGTCATGCCGCCGGCGCGCAGTCCGGTATGCAACGAGATGCCCGGCACAACCAGCGGCGTGTCGGTCCCGAGTGCGAGCAGAGCGCCCGCGGTTTGCACCTTTGCTGACTGCTGTGCGTCCCTGAGAACTCCGTCGAGCGTGGCTTGCGTGGGCGTCGGGGTTCCCTGCAATCCCGCGACGAAGTTGGGCGGCACCAGCAGGCGGAAGCGATCGTCGCTCACGAAAGCCGCATCCTGACCGACCAGCGCCAGCGACGAGAACAAGGTGTCGACGCTGTGGAAGTCGGCCTTGCCGTGCACGTCGGCGGCGTCCTGATAGGTGATCGCCCCGTTCGCCGACTTCGCCCATCCATAGCCCATCCGCTGCGTTGCCGACAAGTGCGTCGTGCCCCAGATGCCGGTCGCAGCGCCGGGCGCGATCATGTGGGTGCCCGAAGGAACGCCCATGTCGAGCGCGGCCTGCGCGATGCGCGTCATGATCGGAATCGGCGCACGCACATACGACTTCAGATAGTCGATGTCCAGGGCCTTCGCCTTGGCGAGTTCGAGATCGGCCACTGCGGGCGTGCGCAGCGTGCGCGCAAAACTGTAGAACAGGCGATTGCCTTCCCACAGCGGCGAACTCGTGAACAGGCGCGGACCGAGCAGGTTGCCGGCCTCGAGCGCTTCACGGATCTCGATGCTCTGGTGCATGCCGCCGGCCACCGACTGCGTCGACGTGATGCCGTACGAGAACAGCAGTGCCGCGACCTGGCCGTATTGGCCGCCCTGATAGAGCGTCAGCGGATGGATGTGCGGATCCCAGAGACCGGGCATCACCGTCAGCGACGACGCATCGACATACTTGTTCGCGCTCGCAGCGGCGTTCACATCGTGCGGACGAATCGCGGTGATGCGGTTGGCCGTGATGACGATGTCCATGTCGCTGCGCAGCGTGCTGCTGACGCCATCGAAGAGCTGACCCGCACGAACGATGGTCACGCCTTGCGGAATCGCCTGCACCCAGTTGACCGTCACCGGAACATCGCGCGCATTGCTGCCGTCCGATTGAATCATGCGCAGCCTGGTCGCCGACTTGTAGAGCAGCGTCTTCGAGTCGCCCGCCCACGACGGCAGATCGGCCACCTCGGTCGTGATCGCCTGTGGCGCGCCGGCCGGCGAACCATCCGCATTGAGAGGCATCACGTTGAGCACCGAATCCATGATGAACGCGACCGTCTTGCCGTCTGGCGACAACGCGGCCGCGCCCTCTTCACGGTCCGAGATCTGCTTTGGAAACGTGGCGACCGGATAGAAGACCGCGGTCTTCGCCGCCACATCGATCACGCGCAGCTTGTTGTAGCCCTCGCGAAAGCGATTGTTGATGCGCTCGTTATCGACCAGCACGATCTTCGTGCCGTCGGGAGTCCAATACGGCGTGCCGACCTGCGTGCTGACCGACGCGATCACGACCTGCGGCGTGCGCGTGGCGATGGTCCAGATCTCGAGCTGTCCGGACAGGGTCTGATACGCGATCCGGTCCCCGTTGGGCGAGAGCTTGGGCGTCACCATCGATTTCGCGGGGATCGCCGCGAGACGCGTGCGTGCTTTCGTAGCGACGTTGATCTGATCGACAGCGAGCGCGCCGGCATTGCCCTTCTCGGTCGAGAAGTACACCGCGCTTCCGT
>JBBSEF010000008.1:0-75793 GCA_038240015.1 Burkholderiales bacterium | reverse complement strand
GGTCGCGCTGATCCGCTCCGATGCGGCGCATGCATCGATCGCGTTTCGCGACGGTCGCAAGGTCGAAGGCGCGACCCCTGAAGCATTGACGCAGGACACGCTGGGATGGACGGTGCCGTTGCGCGGACTCGGGTCGTGGCTGGAAGGCCGGCCGGCCCCGGCGAGCGCGGCGGTCACGCGCGATGATGGCGGCCTGCAACAGGATGGATGGACGATCCGCTTCGTTCGCGAGGACGACAAGGACAGCAGAGCGGGCAAGCAGCCGCCCAGGCGCATCGATCTCTTCTATCCCGGACCACCGGCCGAAATCGAGATGCGGCTCGTGATCGATCAGCGCAGCGGTGCATGAGAAAAGTCGAAGCGACCTGGCTCGCGCCGGCCAAGATCAATCTTTTTCTTCACGTCGTCGGCAGGCGCGCCGATGGCTATCACCTGATCCAGAGCGCGATGCAGTTGATCGACTTGGCCGATGTGCTGACGATCACGCCGCGCGACGATCGCCGCATCGTGCGCACCGCCGACGTAGGCGGCGTCTCCGAAGGTGACGACCTGGCGATGCGCGCCGCACATCTCCTGCAACGCGCTGCTTCGAGTACCCGAGGCGCGAACATCGGGATCAGCAAACGCATACCGATCGGCGGAGGACTCGGCGGCGGCAGCTCCGACGCCGCGACCACCTTGCTCGCACTCAATCATCTCTGGGGGCTGGCGTGGCCGCGCACCCGGCTCATGCAACTGGGCGTGACGCTTGGCGCCGACGTGCCGTTCTTCATCGCGGGCCAGAGCGCCTTCGTCGAGGGCATAGGCGAGACCGTCACGGCGATCGATCTTCCGCAGACGTACTACGCGGTGATTCATCCTGGCGTATCGGTACCCACAGCGCTCATCTTCGGAGCTGCTGAATTGACAAGGGATACCGAAGCCATCAAAATCTCGGACTTTTCCAAAAGCGGGTCGGGTGTCGCGACCAACGCTTGCGGCGACCCACAAGGTGACGCGCCACGCAAGCAAGGCCCGGTGCTTCGGAACGATCTCGAGCCCGTAGCCTCTTCCCGTTTCGATGCCGTGCGCGACGCGCTGGCATGGCTGTCGCAGACATGGCATGGCGCATTGGCGCCGGCGCGGATGAGCGGCTCCGGTGCTTGTGTGATTCGTGCATTCGCGACCGGGGAAGACGCGGCACGATGCGTCGCTGCGGCGCCGGCGCAGTGGTCGGGTTGGAGCGTGAAGAGTCTGGCCGCCCACCCGCATCGCGAGCTCGCCGCCGATTGAAGAGACGACATGACAGACGCCGGTGCGGACATACAGATTTCGCCGTCACGAGTTTCGTGCGGCAACGGTTGTGTAGGGGAGTCGCCAAGTTGGTCAAGGCACTGGATTTTGATTCCAGCATGCGAAGGTTCGAGTCCTTCCTCCCCTGCCAGAGATCCCTGACGAACGGCGCCGCGCAGGCTTCGCGCGGTGGGCACGAAACGATAGCGACGCGAAAGCGACCATGGCCGAAGGCTTGATGGTGTTCAGTGGAAACGCGAATCCGCACCTGGCGGCCGCGGTTTCCAGAAACCTCAACCTTCCTCTGGGCAAAGCGACCGTCGGTCGCTTCTCGGATGGCGAGGTCAACGTCGAGATTCAGGATCATGTCCGCGGCAAGGATGCGTTCGTGTTGCAGTCCACGTGCGCGCCGACCAACGACAATCTGATGGAGATCATGGTGATGGTCGACGCGTTGAAGCGCTCGTCGGCCGGACGCGTCACCGCGGCGATTCCGTATTTCGGCTACGCGCGTCAGGATCGACGCCCGCGCTCGGCGCGCGTGGCGATCTCGGCGAAGGTGGTCGCAAACATGCTGCAGGCGGTGGGTGTCGACCGCGTCTTGACGATGGATCTGCATGCCGATCAGATCCAGGGATTTTTCGATATTCCGGTCGACAACATCTATGCGTCGCCGATCCTGCTTGCGGACTTGTACAAGCGCGATCTGCAGAACCTGCAGGTGGTGTCGCCCGACGTGGGTGGTGTGGTGCGCGCGCGCGCATTCGCGAAGCGCCTCGACACGGACTTGGCGATCATCGACAAACGTCGACCGCGCGCCAACATGTCGGAAGTGATGAACATCATCGGCGATGTCGAAGGCCGCACTTGCGTGATCATGGACGACATGGTCGACACCGCGAACACGCTGTGCAAGGCCGCGCAGGCGTTGAAGGAGCGCGGCGCCGAAAAGGTGATTGCGTATTGCACGCACCCGGTGTTGTCGGGCGGCGCGGTTCAGCGCATCGACGCGTCGAGTCTCGACGAGCTGGTGGTGGTCGACACCATTCCGCTGAACCGCGATGCGCAGAAGAGCGAGAAGATTCGCCAGATTTCGTGCGCGCTGCTGCTGGCCGAGACGATCGCGCGCATCAGCAAGGGCGATTCGGTGAGTTCGTTGTTTGCGGAGTGAATGATCGGTTGTAGGCGCGTCGCGACGTTTCGCAGCGGCCGCTTTTGCAGTGAAGCGAAACACTCCCCGTCTGGTCGCGGACGGGTCTTGAAATCTTTTTGGAGAACTGTATGAAAGTCGTAGCCAACACACGCAACGCGCAAGGAACGGGTGCGAGCCGCCGTCTGCGCCGCGCAGGCAAGGTCCCGGGTATCGTTTACGGCAGCAGCGATGCACCGGTCAACATCGAGCTCGATCACAACGATCTCTTCCATGCGTTGCGCAAGGAATCCTTTCATTCGTCGATCCTCGATCTCGAGGTCGATGGCAAAGGCTCGAGCAACGTCCTGTTGCGCGACGTGCAGATGCATCCGTTCAAGCAGCAGGTGCTGCACATCGACTTCCAGCGCGTCGCCGCGAACCAGAAAATCCATGTGCGCGTGCCGCTGCACTTCGTCAACGCCGAAGTTTCGCCGGCGGTGAAGCTGTCGTCGAACGTCGTCAGCCACGTGATGAACGACATCGAAGTGATCTGCCTGCCTACGGACTTGCCCGAGTTCATCGAGATCGACCTCTCCAATCTCGAAGCGCAAGGCACGATCCACGTTTCGGACATGAAGCTTCCGGCGGGTGTGGCCGTGACGCCGCATGCCGAAGAGGTCGTTGCAACTGCAACGACTCCGCGGGCGATGATCGAGGAGAAGGCAGCCGAAATCGAAGCAGCCGCCGCGACGCCGGCAACGCCGGCAGCCGCTGCCGATGCCGGCAAGGGAGACAAGGCCGAGAAGTCGGAAAAAGGCGCGGACAAGGGCGACAAGAAGTAATCGCCACCCGCTTGCACAACAAGCCCCAGCGCGAGCCGGGGCTTTTTTGTTGCAGCATCGATAACATTTCATTGCAATGGCCTCGACCCCGATCAAGCTCGTCGTCGGACTCGGCAATCCCGGCGCACAGTACGCGACCACGCGTCACAACGCGGGCTTCTGGCTGGTCGATCGTTATGCGCAGACGCATCGCATCGCACTGCGCGGCGAGCGCGGCTTTCACGGCATCGTCGGCAAGGACGGCACGCGCTGGCTGTTGATGCCCGAGACTTTCATGAACCGTTCCGGCCTCGCGGTCGGCGCGCTCGCGCGCTTCTACAAGATCATGCCCGACGAGATCGTGGTCGCGCACGACGAGCTCGATCTCATGCCCGGCGCCATCAAGCTCAAGCTCGGTGGCGGATACGCGGGGCACAATGGAGTCAAGGACATCGCCGCGATGCTCGGCACGCCGCAGTTCTGGCGCATGCGCATCGGCATCGGCCATCCGCGCGCGCTCGAGCTGCAACAACAGGTGATGGATTTCGTCCTGCATCCGCCGCGTCGCGAAGAGCAGCCTTTGATCGACGCCGCGATCGAGCGCGGCATCGACGTGCTGCCAAAGCTTTTCGACGGCGACGCCGAAGCTGCGATGATGACGTTGCACACGACGATCGAATAGCGCTTCAAGTTGCTGCCAATCGCAACATCTTCTCCGGTCGCGGCCTTATCGATCAATTCGGATAGACGATTCTTGGCGTCGTCGATGTTCACGATTTCCACGGGGTGATCCTGCGCGATGGAGTTGACCAAGTTTTGTCTGCTTGTCTGTCGGATGCAAGCAGCGCAAAGAGCATTTCTTTCGCGATTCCTTCGACCATCTCGCTTATCGATTTGGACGACGCGAAGGCAAGAACCCCAGTGCTAAACTCGATTCGCATTGTGCGTCTTCATCATTCATGTGAGACGCGCCGCTGTTCGTTACATTCCGTCCACTCTCCCCTTCCTTCCTCCCATGCAGAATTCCGCTTTCTTCGAAAACATGCAGGATCGCATCTCGAAGATGCTCGATGAAACGCCGGTCGCCGACCTGCGCAAGAACTTGCGCGCGGTCTTGCAGCAGGGCT
Source organism: Burkholderiales bacterium (assembly GCA_038240015.1). GTDB lineage: Bacteria > Pseudomonadota > Gammaproteobacteria > Burkholderiales > Burkholderiaceae_D > CAHJXF01. Next base: position 71,441 of record JBBSEF010000008.1, on the reverse strand, counting down.
TCGAGCACTTCGATCTCGCTACGCGCGAGCAGCTCGACTTGCAGACTGAATTGCTTTCGCGCGCGCAAGACAAGATCGCCGAACTCGAAACGCGCATTGCCGCCCTCGAGGGCGGCAAGACGATCACTCCCTTGCGGGATACGCCGGTCGGCTGATCGAGCGCGCGCTGTGCAACGATCGCGGGCTCGATCGTGCAACAAGCAACACCATCTCGACCTTCATCACCCGGCTCGCGATGTCGCTCGCGATCTTGAAGAGCCGCGCGCTGGCCGGCATGTCAGCGCCCGAGGTGATCGTCGAAGTTCATCTGTCCGGCGGCCTGCCGAACTTCAGCATCGTCGGCCTCGCCGATACCGAAGTGAAGGAAAGCCGCGGCCGCGTGCGCGCCGCGATCCTCAATGCCCGCTTCGAATTTCCCGCGCGCCGCATCACCGTCAATCTCGCGCCGGCCGATCTGCCGAAAGAGTCGGGGCGTTTCGACTTGCCGATCGCGCTCGGCATCCTGATTGCGTCGGGCCAGTTGCCGCCCGATCTGGTCGACGACTATGAATACGCGGGCGAGCTGTCCCTCTCGGGCGCGCTGCGGCCGATCCGCGGCGCCCTCGCGATGACGCACGCGCTTGCACGCCAGGCCCATGCGTCGGGCGCCGCGCGACGAGGTTTCATTCTTCCGCGTGAGTCCGCTGCCGAAGCGGCGCTGGCCGAGGGGGCGCACGTTTACCCTGCCGCGAGCCTGCTCGAGGTCTGCGCGCATCTGTCGGGACTATCGTCGTTGTGTCGCGCTGAGCCGACTGGACCACCGGGCCAGACCAAGTACCGCGATCTATCGGACGTAAAGGGACAGGCGAGCGCCAAGCGCGCGCTCGAAGTCGCAGCCGCCGGCGGCCACAGCGTCTTGATGATCGGCCCGCCCGGCACCGGCAAGTCGATGCTCGCGTCGCGCTTCACAGGCATCCTGCCGCCGATGACGACCGACGAGGCGCTCGAGTCCGCGGCGATCGCGAGTCTCGCGGGCCGCTTCTCGCTCGATGCGTGGCGCGAGCGTCCCTATCGATCGCCGCATCACACCGCGTCGGGCGCGGCATTGGTGGGCGGCGGCAGCGTGCCGCGGCCGGGCGAGATCTCGCTCGCGCATCACGGCGTCTTGTTTCTCGACGAGCTGCCCGAGTTCGATCGACGCGTGCTCGAAGTGCTGCGCGAGCCGCTCGAATCGGGACACATCACGATCTCGCGCGCCGCGAGGCAGGCGGACTTCCCCGCGGGCTTCCAGTTGATCGCAGCGATGAATCCCTGTCCCTGCGGTTATCTCGGGCATCCGACTCGTGCCTGTCGATGTACGCACGACGCGGTTGCGCGCTATCGCGATCGCATCTCCGGCCCGCTGCTCGACCGCATCGACTTGCAGATCGAAGTGCCTGCGTTGTCCGACGGCGAGATCGCATCGTCGCCCGATGGCGAAGCGAGCGCGGCTATCGCGGTTCGCACAGGCAGCGCACGCCGACGACAGCTCGCGCGACAAGCACGATCCAACGCGACTCTCGACGGCGCGGCGATCGACCAACATTGCAAACCTGACATGAACGGCGCGGCGCTATTGCGAAACGCAATGGTACGGCTCGGCTGGTCGGCGCGTGCCTACCATCGCGTGCTCAAGATCGCGCGCACCATCGCCGACCTCGATGCGGCCGTCTGCGTTGAGGCCGCGCATATCGCGGAGGCGATCTGCTATCGGAGGGGTTTACAGCAGCGCCCGTAGATCATCGCGAAGCCGGGGCCGGCAAATCGATTTTTGCGACTACGGCAGCGATGTCCTTGTTCAACACCTCGAGCGCCTGGCTCCACGCGCGCACTACGTCGTCATAGGCGAGGGTCGACACGGGGCGCGCGGCCACGGTCCGGCCTGTGCTCACGCTGTTGTCGCTGGTGCGGCGTACGCTCCACAGCACATCGATCACCGCGTCGCCGCCGGGCACCGCATCGAAGCGCTGCACATCGATCGTGATGCGAAGCTCGGGACTTGCGATCGAAGCCTGCGGATACGCGGCGACGCGCGCGGGGCGACCCGCCGCGGCCAACGCTTTTTCCAGGCGGACCGCGAGCACGCGTGCGATGCCGTTCTTCACCGGCTCGGCCCACAACTGCTGCTCGGCGACGTTGACGCGATTGCCGTTATCGCGCGTGACGATCTGCGGACGATCGACCAGTTCGGGCACCGTGACCGCGCTGATCACGATCCCGGCGAAGGGGACGGATCCTGGGTTCGATGTCGCGACCGTCGATGGCGTCGTGCCGGTTGTCGCCGACGTCGAAGAACCATCGCTCAACGCATAAAACCGTTCGGTCGCACCCGGGGTCGAGCACCCCGAGCCCGTAACCACGAGTGTGATCACGAGAGCGGCGAGCACCGACGGATGCGATGGTCGAAAGGCGACGAGTGAGCGCTTCATTTGACGAGTTCCGATGGCGCAGCGGTGCTGGGCGCCGATGAGGGAGTCGTGATCTTCGCGGGCGCCGCCGGCGGCGCTCCCGGCGGCGTGTCGCCCGCCTTGCCCCGCAACAGCGACTCGGGATGACGTTGCAGATAGTCCATCAACAGACGCAGCGACCCGGCCGCGCGATTGACTTCGGTCAAGGTGCCGCGCAGATCCTGCTGCAGGGGCGCGTCGGATGCCAGCACGTCTTCGGCATTCTTCGCCGTCTTCCTGACTTCGGCCAGCGTCGCGGCGAGTTCGGGAGCGACTTCGTCGTTGACTCGCGACAGCAGCTTGTCGGCGCCCTTCATCGTGGTCTGCAACTGAGCCAGCGTGCGATGCAGATCGGCAGCCAATTGATCGAACGGAATCTTCTCGACCTTCTTCGCGATGTTGGCGATGCTCTCCTGCAATTCGTCGAACCCGCCGGGTACGGTCGGGATGATGCGCGCGCCGTTCTTGTCCTTGATGGCCACCATCGTGACCGGCGCGGCGTTCTTGATGAAGTCGAGCGCGAGGAATTTTTGGCCGGTCAACAGATTGCCGCTGCGCAGTTGCGCGCGCAGACCGCGCTTCTCGATCGCGCGCGCATAGAGTTCGTCGGTGTCGATCTGCTTGCCTTTCTTGTCGGCGCCCGCGATGCGGGCGGGTAAGACGTCGCGATAGAGCACGAACTCGACCGGGAAGCGGAACTCGCGCGTGTCGCGATCGAACTCCATCTCGATCGATCGGACTTCGCCCACCACGTAACCGCGGAACTCGACTAGCGCGCCGACGTTGAGCCCGCGAATCGAGTCGCTGAAATAGGCGATGTATTTTTCAAGCTGCTGCTCGCCGCGCTTCATCGCAATGCGCTCGTCGTCGAACAGCCTGAAGGGCGTGCCGTTGGCGACCTGCGGTCCGGCCGATTCATTGGCCGGGCTCTGGAATGCGATGCCGCCGACCACGATCGACACGAGCGACTGCGTGGTGATCTTGAGACCCGAGCCGTCGACCGTCACGTCGAAGCCGCTGGCCTGCCAGAAGCGCGTGTTCTGCGTCACGTACTTTTCGTTCGGCGAGCGCACGAACACGTGCGCGGTGACGCCCTTGCCGTCGGGGTCGAGCTGGATGGCCGTGACCTCGCCCACCTGAAAGCGCCGAAAGAAGACCGGCGAGCCGATGTCGAGCGAGCCGATGTCGGCCGCGTGAAGCAGGAACTCGCGACCCGGTTCATCGGTGGTCACCGCGGGCTGCGTGTCGAGGCCCGTGAACTCGCGACGCGACTCGGTGGACTTGCCTACGTCCATGCCGATGTAGGAGCCCGACAGCAGCGTCGTGAGTCCGGAGATCTGGCCGCCCGCGATGCGCGGCTTGACGATCCAGAAGCGCGTGTCGTCGACCAGGAGGTCGGTCGCGTTGCGCGTCATCTGCGCCTTCACCACGACGCCATTCTTCTCCGGTCCCAGCGTGATGGTCTGCACCGTACCGATGTCGACGTTCTTGTATTTGATGCGGGTCTTGCCGGGCTCGAGTCCTTCAGCGGTCTTGAACTGGATCTCGATCGTCGGTCCCTGGGTGCGCAGCGCGTGCACCACCAGATACAGACCGACGAGCACCGCGACCAGCGGGATGATCCACACCAGCGAGATCGAACGCCGCTTGCGACGAGCGACGCGGGCCTTCGGGATTCCATCGACCGGTGACGGCGTGGGCGGCGTACCTGCGGACTGCGGCCCGTTGCCCGATGAAGCAGTCGACGACGCGGGGGAAGAAGCGAGCGACGGTGCGGACGACGACTCGGGCGTCGGTGAAGACGATGGCGCAGACGATGGCGCAGACGACCCAGCGGATGCCGGCGCGGGCGGCTGATCGGGCGAGACGGGTTCAGTCATCTTCCGCGTCCGGATCGGCGTCGGCTTCGTCGATCGCATCCCAGATCAGGCGCGGATCGAAGGCGTGCGACGCGAGGATGGTGAACACGCAGACCGCGCCGAACGCCAGCACGCCGGGGCCCGCCGTCACTTCGGCGAGGCTCTTCAACTGGACCAGCGCCGTCAGGATCGCCACTGCATAGATATCGAGCATCGACCATCGGCCGATGAACTCGACGACTCGATAGAGCCGTGTGCGTTGAGCCGGCTTGCGCAGCGTGCGCCGCTGCACCGAGATCGCGAGGCCCGCGAGCACGATCAATTTGGCGAGAGGTACGACGATGCTCGCGAAGAACACCAGCAACGCTAACGGCCATGAACCCGCTTTCCAGAGATAGACCACGCCCGAGTAGATCGTATCGGTTTGCTGCTCGAAGAGCGTGCGCGAATCGGTGATCGGAAAAACATTGGCGGGAATGTACAGGATGAGCGCCGAGATCAGATAGGCCCACGTGCGCGCGAGACTCGCGGGCTTGCGTGCTTGCAGAGGCTCGCCGCAGCGCGGACACTCGCTTTCGATGGCGTCATCGGGCGTCGCCGCGTTGGAAGCCGCTGCATCGATAGCCAATTCCGCGATAGCCGGGGCATCGGTCGTCGATGCGTTCGCAGCAAGGGACGCGGGCGTTGCGGCTTGGTCGCCCCGTGCCGTGGGCCGCGCGCTCAAGAGACCGCACGACGGACACGCGTACAGTCCCACGCGGCGCGCGGTCACGGCGCCGTAGCGACGGCGCGCTTCGGTCACCGCCGCGAGCCACTCGGCTTCCTCGGCCGCCTGCGCGGGATCGACCACCCGATCGCGTCCGCGGTCTTCGAGTAGATCGACAGTGCGCGTGATCGCGCGCGGCATCATGACAGCCTCTCGCCTTCGTCAGCGAACGAGACGATAGGCAAACGCGACCACACTTCGCGCGCATTGAAAGCCGAGTTCGCCGCAGCGATCACTAAGATCAATGCGCCGATCGAATACAGCGCGACACCGGGAATCACGATGGCCATCTGGCCGAGCTTCACCACCGAGACCAGCGCGCCGAGCATGAAGACTTCGAGCATGCCCCACGGCCGCACCGCCTGCACCACGCGCAACAGGCGCGCCGAACCCGGAGGCATCACATCGATCTGGCCCACATCGAATCGCAGCACACCGATCAGCAGATACAGCATCGCCGAGAGATCGAAAGCCGGTGCGAGGATGGTGGTCACGAAGACCAGCACGGCGACCGCCTGCAGGTCCTGTTGCCACAGATGCATGACCGCGCCGAACAGCGTCGTGGTGACGCCATTGCCTTGCGCTTCCAGACTGACCAGCGGAAACGCATTGCCGATCAGAAACAGGATCGCACCCGCGACGATCAGCGCGAACGTATAGCTGACCGACTTGCCCGAGTCGCGAATCAAGAGCGCCTTGCAGCGCCAGCAGTTGACGCTCGCGCCGCTCGGCACGCGGCGCGGCTCTTCCTGCAGGGCATCGCATTCGGGGCAGGCGATCATCGTGGTGTCCGCTGATCCCCGGCCCGCACTCAGCGCGCGGCGGGGGTCAGCGCAGTCGGCGCCGCGGTCGGCGCATTGGTCGCCACAGTCGGGAGGACGGGCACGCTCACCTCTCGCGAAGCCGATGCATCGTCAACGTTCCATCCGCCGCCCAGCGCCTTGAACAGATCGACGCTGTAGTTCAAGCGGGCCTGGCGATTCTGCACCAGCAGAAGCTCCGCGCTGTTGGCCGTACGCGTCGCGTCGAGTACATCGAGATAGGCCGAATAGCCTTGCTGATAACGCGAGCGAGACAGACGCAGCGAGCGTCGCGCGGCTTCCACCTGTGTGTTGACTTCGTCTTCGGCCGCACTGCTCTCGGCGACATTGGTGAGCGCGTCCGAGACTTCCCTGAACGCGGTCTCGACGGTCTTCTGATACGAAGCGACCTGCTCATCGGTCCGCGCACGCGCCTGGTCGACGCGCGCCGCATAGCGGCCGGCCGCGAAGATCGGCTCGAATACGCCGAGCCCGATGGTCCAGAAGCGGAACGGCGCCTTGAGCAGGTCGGACAATTCGAAGCTCTGACCGCCATACGCGCCGGTGAGCCTGAGCGTCGGAAAGAGCGCCGCCTTCGCGACGCCGATCTGCGCGTTGGCTGCGACCAGCGATTGCTCCGCGCTGCGCACATCGGGCCGGCGTTCGAGCAGAGTCGATGGCAGTCCTTCCGGAGGAGCGCTCGGTACCGGCAGACTGGCGAGCGCGTCGGGCGCGCCGTTCGGCTCGATACGCAATGAAAGATTGCTCGTGAGGTTGCCGAGCTGATGTTCCTGGATCGCGCGTTGCCGCCGCAGTTCGCGCAACTGCACGGCGATCTGCGCGCGCAAGGTCTCGGCCTGCGCGTAGTCGAGCGCCGATGCATAGCCCGCATCGAGACGCTTCTTCGCAATCACCAGCGATTGCCCGACCGCGTCCAGCGTGCTGTTCGTGACGGCGATCTGCGCATCGATCGCACGCAACGCGAAATAGGCCTGTGCGGTCGTGCCGGCAAGCGTCAGCGTCGTCACGTCGCGCGCGTAGGTCGTCGAAAGCAAGGCCGCTCGCGACGATTCGGTCGATCGCCTGACTCTTCCCCATAGATCGAGCTCGTACGAGATCTGCGCATCGAGCTGGAAGAAGTTGCCGTAGAACGCCCGCCCGCTTGCCTGCGTCGCGCTGCTGCCCAACCCACCGCTTGACGATCCACCGGTGGCCGAACCATTGGTGGTCGATCCACCGGTCGCTGAACCGCTGCTCGACGATCCACCGCTCGACGAAATGCCCGAAGCACCGATGCGTTGTCGCGCGCCGGTGCCGACCAGATCGACTTCCGGAAACAGGGCGGCACGAGTTTCGCGCAACGCGCCGCGCGCTTCGTCGATGCGCGCGATCGCGAAACGCAGATCGGGATTGTTCGCAAGCGCGGCAGCGACGAGATCGTTGAGCTGCGCATCGTTGAAGAGCTTCCACCAATCGTTGGGGATGGCAGTCGCTGCGCCGGCGGCATCGTTCGTCGCATTCGCGGAATAACCGGCCGGCAGCGACAGATCGGGCCGCTTGTAGTCAGGGCCGACTGCACAGCCCGAGAGGCACGCCACCGTCATCGCGAAGAACGCGATGCGGGCCTCGAGTGCACTCGAGTTCATTGCAGCCCACAGTCGATGCTTACGCATGATCGCCCTCCTTCTTCGCCGCTTCGGCGTGCTGGTCGGGATGCATCGCGTGTTGCGCCTCTTCGTGTTCGCGATGTGCCTTCTCGACTTCCTTCGGCTTGGGCTGGCGCGCGAGCAGCGTGAAGAAGAGCGGGATGAAGATCGGCGCGATGAAGGTGGCGATGAGCATGCCTCCGAACACGCCGGTTCCCATCGCCTGGCGCGCACCCGCGCCCGCGCCGGTGGCGACGATCAGCGGCGAGACGCCGAGCACGAACGCGAGCGACGTCATCACGATCGGCCTAAAGCGCAGTCGCGCCGCGGTCATCGCCGCTTCGAAGCGCGACTGCCCTTCGAGTAGCGCCTGCTCGGCGAACTCCACGATCAGGATCGCGTTCTTCGCCGCGAGCCCGATCAGCACCACCAGGCCGATCTGGAAATAGATGTCGTTGTTCATGCCCCGGATGAACACGAAGCCCAGAGCGCCCGCGAGCGCGAACGGCACCGCGAGCAGCACCGCGGCCGGAAGACCCCAGCGTTCGTAGAGAGCCGACAGGATCAGATAGACCATGATGATCGCGAGGCCGAAGGCGAAGATCGACGCATTGCCGGTACGCTTCTCCTGATACGCCTGACCGGTCCACTCGATCTGATAGCCCTGCGGCAAGGTCTTCGCCGCGATCTCCTCGACTGCGCGAATCGCTTCACCCGACGACACGCCCGGCTTGCCGTTACCGAAGATCTTCGCGGCGACGAACCCGTTGTAGCGTTCGAGTTGTTCGGCGCCAATGATGTTTTCGACCTTGATGAGGGCCTTCAACGGAATCATGTTGTTCGTGATGCCGGGGGCGGTGACACTGCTCTGCGCATTCGATTGCGCATTCGATTGCGAACCCGGTTGTGAACCGGGGGGCGGTGACGCACGCACATAGATGTTGCCGATGTCCTCGGGTTGCGCGCGGTAAGGCGCGTCCGCCTGGATCTGCACGCGGAAGGTCCGACCCGACAAGTTGAAGTCGTTGACGTAGAGCGCGCCCATCGTCGCCTGCAGTGCGGTGTACACATCGGCGACCGGTACGCCCAACGCGATAGCTTTCTCGCGATCGACATCGACGCGCAGTTGTGGAATCGTCGGTCGAAAGAAAGTATTCTGCGCGCCCAGTCGCGGATCGGCCATCATCGCAGCCGAGAAATCCTTGACTACGCTCGCCAGCCGCACCGGATCGGCGTTCGCGGTTCGGTCCTGCACATAGACCTCGTAGCCGCCGGTCGATCCGAGCCCCTGAATGGCGGGCGGATTGAATGCGAGCACGAGGCCGTCGCCGATGCGTCCATTGGCGCCGAAGAACTGCCCGACCAATTGATCGGCGGTGCCCTTGCGCTCGGAATAATCTTTCATCGGCACGAAGATGGTCGCCGCATTGGTCTTGTTGCCGCCCGCGATGAAATCGAAGCCGTTGATCACGAACATGTAGGCGATCGCCTCGTTGTCTTTCACCATGTCGCGCAACTGCGCGGTGGTGCGCTCGGTGCGCTTCAGGCTCGCACCGTCGGGCAACTGCACCGACGAGATGATGTAGCCCTGATCTTCGGGCGGCACCAGCGAGCCGGGGATGCGCCAGAACAAGAGCGCGACGACGACCAGCAAGCCCGCGAAGATCAACAACGAAATGATTCGATGCGCGAGACTGCGTTTGACGAAGGCGCGATAGGTTCCTGAAACCTTGTCGAAGCCGCGGTTGAACCATCGAAAATATTTCGATTCGTGGTTCTCGCCGGGCTTGAGCAACAGCGCGCACAACGCCGGCGTGAGCGTCAACGCCACGATGCCCGACAACACCACCGCCACCGTCACGGTGACTGCGAACTGCTTGTAGAGCTGACCCGCAATGCCGCCCAGAAACGCGACCGGGATGAATACCGCGGCGAGCACCATCACGATTGCGATCACCGCGCCCTGCACTTCGCGCATCGCTTCGATCGCGGCGGTCTTCGCGTCGAGCCCTTCTTCTCGCATCAGGCGCTCGACGTTTTCGAGCACGACGATCGCATCGTCGACGACGATACCGATCGCGAGCACCATCGCAAACAAGGTTAGGGTGTTGATCGAGAAGCCGAAGACGTAGAGCCCCGCGAATGTGCCGATCAGCGAGACCGGCACCGCGATCGCCGGGATCAGCGTCGCCCTCCACGTCTGCAAGAACACGAACACCACTAGGATCACGAGGATTGCCGCGATGATGAAGGTGTGAACGACTTCGTTGATCGACGCGCGAACGAAGTTGGTGGTGTTGAACGGGATGACGATTTCGGCGCCTTCGGGGAAGGTCGGCTTCAACGCTTCGAAGCGCGCCTTGACGGCCTTCTCGACCTCGAGCGCGTTGGCGCCGCTTTGCAGGAACACGCCGATCGGGATGTTGGGCTTGTCGTTCAGATAACTCGACACGTCGTAGCTCTGCGCACCGAGCTCGACTCGGGCCACGTCGTGGATGCGCAGCGCGCCGTTTGGCCCGTTCGAGCGCAGGACGATGTTGCCGAACTCCGCGGCATCGACGAGACGGCCCTTGGTCGTCACCGTATAGACGAGCTCCTGATCTTTCGACGCGGGCTCGGCGCCGATGCGTCCGGCCGCGTATTGTTGGTTCTGCGCAGTGATCGCTGCTTGCACATCCGAAGGCGTGACGCCCAGTTGCGCCATCTTCGCGGGGTTCAGCCACACACGCATCGAGTAGTCGCGAGCGAGGAAGTTGATTACATCGCCGACACCCGGTATCCGCTTGATCTCGTCCACCAGGTTGATCGTGGCGAAATTCGACAGGCGCAAGGTGTCGACCTTGCCGTCCTTCGAATAAAGCGCGGCGACCAGCAAGAAATTGTTCGAACGCTTTTGCACCGTCAGGCCTTGACGCTGGACTTCCTGCGGCAAGCGCGGCGTGGCGATCTGCACGCGATTGTTGACGTCGAGCTGCGCCTTGTCGCCGTTGGAGCCGACCTGGAAGGTCGCGGTGATCGCGACCTGACCGTTGGCGCTGTTCGAAGTCGAACTGAAGTAAAGCAGGTTCTCGATCCCCGAGAGCTGCTCTTCGATCGGCGCGGCCACGGTCTTCGACAATGTTTCCGAACTTGCGCCCGGATAAACCGCGGTGATGGTGACGGTGGGCGGCGCGATCTCGGGATATTGCGCGATCGGCAATACGCTCAGGGACACCAGCCCCGCAAGCACGACGATGATCGAGATAACGGCTGCGAAAATCGGACGCAGGATAAAAAACTTCGACATATGCGCTCCGGTGTCAGCTCACGACTTGCCGTCAGCGGCCTTGGGGGGCGCCGCTTGCGCGGGCGTCTGCCCCTGCGGCTGTCCCGGCTGCGGCGGTCCCCCCGAGGGCGCCGACTGCGGCGGATGCGGTGCGACCGGAGCGTCGGGCCGCAGCTTGACGAGGTTGTCGATGATCACCTTGTCACCGGGCTGCAAGCCCTTCTTGACGGCCCACGATGCGCCTTGCCATTCGCCGACCTCGACCGGTCTCGGGGTTGCCTTGTTGTCGGGCCCGACCACCCACACGCTCTTGCCGCGATCGCTGGTCGATACGGCGGACTGCGGAACGAGGAAGACCTCCTCTTCGCCGATCGTGACGCGCACGCGAACGAACTGTCCGGGAAGAATAGCGAGCGCCTGATTGGGCACCTCGGCGCGCAACTGGATGGTGCCCAGCGTGCGATCGACGGTCGATGCCGCGAAGTTGAGCTTGCCTGCCTCGGCATATTGCTTTCCATCGGCCAACAGCAGATGCACCTGCGCATTGCGCTCGTTGCTGCGCACCCTCGCGTATTCGGGCTCGGCGAACGAGAAGCGAATCCAGATTGGATCGGTCTGCGAGATCGTCGTCAGCAACGACGAGTCGGTCCCCAGGGTCACGAGCGATCCTTCGGAATTGACGGCGCGTCCGGTCACGCCCGATATCGGCGCGATCACTTTGGTGTAGCCCAGATTGAGGTCGGCGCCGCGCACGTCGGCCTGGCGCGCCATCACTTGCGCCTGCGACGTCTTGCGGGTCGATATCGCGGTGTCGTACTCGCGGCCGCTGATCGCCTGTTCGGCCGCGAGCGGCTTCAGGCGATCCTCTTCGCGTTGCGACTGATCGAGCGTCGCACGCGCTTGCGCGAGTGCGGCACGAGCCTGCGCGAGCGCGATCTCATAAGGCGCCGGATCGATCTGGAACAGCACCGCCCCCGACTTCACGCGGTCGCCTTCGGTGTAGCGCTGCTTCAACAGAATGCCCGACACGCGCGCGCGCACTTGAACTTCCTTCGAGCCTTCGCTCTGGCCGACCGCTTCGATATTGACCGGCACCCGTCGCAGTTGCGCCTCGATGACGGTGACCGGAAGAGCCTGACCGCCCGGCCCCCCCGGACCGCCGGGACCGCCGGGACCGCCGCCTTGCTGCTGGTCCTTGTTGCCGCAGCCCGTCAGCGCCACCGCCGCAACGATGCAGAGCGCCGTCAGGATGTCGAATGAGCGGCCGCCGCGCCGGACGACGTCGCGGACGGCATTGAATGCGAAAGAAAAATGTGGGCTTGAGTTCATGGCGAACGTGAAAGAAAACGCGAGGCCGAAAACGGGCAGGCGCGAATAGGCTCTCGCGCCGACGACGCTGCACGAAAAACCTGACGAGACAGGATGAACGAGATAGGCAGACGAGAATCCGGACTGGAAGCGCGCAAAACCGCGACTATGTCGACCCGACGAGGCGCGAACCCTGAAATATTGCCGCGGTCACTAGTGGCGTCGTAAATTGTAAACGCGGATAATCATACAATCACGGTTGTATGTAAAGTACCTGGAAGGTTATGGCAGGTATGTCCGTCGAGTAAACAACCGAACCCCGCAGCCGCGCGCCTTCTCCCGAAAGACGAACGACATGGCCCGTCGCACAAAGGAAGAATCGCAGGAAACGCGCCGCGCGATCATCGCCGCCGCCCGCGAAGTCTTCTATCACAACGGCGTGACCAGGACCACGCTCGAGCAGATCGCGACGGCTGCAGGCGTCACGCGCGGCGCGATCTACTGGCACTTCGCCGACAAGGCCGAATTGTTTTTTGCCATGCGCGACGAGGTGCGGTTGCCGCTGGTGGATTGTTCGGACGTAGCGCTTGCGAGCGGGTGCAAAGCGATGCTGAACTCGCTCGACCCGCTCGAGCGCATCGAGCACTTTTTGAACTTCGTCGTCGACAGCGTCGTCAACGATGAGCCCACACGACGCACGTTCCAGATCGTGAGCTTCAAGTGCGAATACGTCGACGAGTTCGCGCGCGATCTCGAGACCGCGTGTAGCATGCATCTCGATCTGCGAGGCAAGCTGGGCGCCCTGTATCGCGACGCGCAGCGCCGCGGGTTGCTGCGCGAGGGTCTCACTCCGGCGCGCGCGGCCTCGGGCACCGTGATTTTCCTGTCCGGCCTGATCAGAATCTGGCTGGTCGATGAAAGCGGTGCGCTGGTGCGGAAGAATTCGCAGCAGCTGATTGCCGATCACGTCGACGGCAAGCGCGCAGTCAAGCGTCCGCGTCGCGTCGTGGGCCGCGCGGTCAATCGAGCTTCAGTGAAGTGAAGAAGGTCTCGATCGCCTGACGGCCCGACTTGCTCTCAAGCACTTCTGTCGGACCGATCACGAGGATCTCGACCTCGCGACCTTGACGCCGAACGAAACGCGCGACGACGCGCAACCGCTTGCTTTCGCGCTGTCCCTCGGCTTCGAAGCTAGCGGCTTCGATGTCGCTGCGATCGGCCGCGTGCAGCGTGACACGACCCGCGCGGCCGGCGGACGCGCCGACATCGGCGAGCAATTTTTTCTCGAAGGTTCGACGGGCCGCGGCGGCACTGGCGCCCGGCAGCAACTCGAACGCACCGATCGCAAACGTGACGTCGCCGATCGTCACGACGTGCAGCGCAAGCGGCAAGCGCATGTCGTTCACGGGCACCTCGCGCGTCGCGCTCGTGACGCGGCCCGGAAAGCTCGCAACGAAGCCGCACCAGCCGCGCGCGCAGTCGGGCCGAAAATCGCGCCAGTCGTAGTGGGGAAAGCAGGCCGCGAGAAGGACCGCGGCGACAATGATCGTCGGCAGGCGCATCTTTGGGCGCATCATTCGCGCGCTGTTTGGAAAATCATTCAGGAAGAGCATTCAAGTACCCTTCGCGCGTTTGCCCGATCGAGAACTTCATTGCGTTCGTGACGACCGGCTTGATCGAGTTCGGGACAATGCGCGTCGGTTCATTCTCACGGAGGTCGAACATCATGCTCGTCACGTTCAAATCGAAAGCCGCCGCCGACATACCGATGTACCCCGAGCACGCGAAGATGCTGCTCTCGGTCGTCGGCAAGCCGTTCGAACCCGAGTCGGCGCCGCAAGGCATCATCACGGCCGCCGAAGCTGCGGACGCCTTGGCGAAGCTCAAGGCTGCCGCCGATGCGTCGCGCCGCACCGAGAAGGACAGCGCACAGAACGCCGCCGACGATCAACCGGGTCAGACGATCTCGGTCGGACTCGCGCAGCGCGCCTTTCCATTGATCGACATGCTCGAACGCGCGGTCAGGGACAAGCGCGATGTCGTGTGGGGTGTATGACGATCACCGCGCCAACGCTCGCGTGATGAACCAGCTCGCTGTCGCCGCGCACGCGCTGACGAATGCACCCCATGCCAGGTCCGCGATCACGATGCCGACCGGCCAGCCCTTGAGCGTCGCGAGGTTGGTCAGATCGTAGGTCGCGTAGCAGAAAAATCCGAACAGCGCAGCGTAGATCGTCGCGCGCGACCAGGCGCCCGCTTGCTCGCCATCTCCAAGCGCGGGGAGTACGGCGAAGAACACCAGCCCGGCGATGTAAATTAAATAGAACAGCACCGCTGCGGTCCAGTTGGGTGTCGCCAGCATCAGATGTCCGATGCCATTGCGATACAGGTCTTTGGCAATGAAGCCGAGCCACACGAAGTCGAGCGCAACGAACACGACGAGTGCCGAAAGATAGGCGATCAAAGAACGGCTCATCGAATCTCCTTGATGAAATGTGAGCTTGTGGACGTATGCGCGTCGCGGGCGCGATGGCGCGTGTGTGCGATCAGAGCAGTGCGATTGTTGCAAAAAGCAGCGTGCAGGGATAGAAGACGCGTATCACTCCTCGCCAGCGTCGCCGAGACCGAAGCTGCGAGACCAGCCGCGAAACGTCAAGGGAGAGCCGCATGTCGAGCGAGCACGAAGCGCAGCCTTCGTTCGTCGACGAAGACACGCGCGTCAAGTCGCGCCGCCGATCACTTGCGGCCGGCGTCCGACCCGATGCGCCGGTGTATGCACTGGCGGTGTCGGGCGGCGGAATTCGCAGCGCCACTTTCGCGCTCGGCGTGATGCAGGCGTTGAACGATGTTCGGATGCCCAGGAGCGCGGATCCATCGACCATCGCATCAGACGCCGCGCCGCGTCTTTCGCGTCTGCTTGCGCGCTTCGATTATCTGTCCACCGTCAGCGGTGGCGGATACGTGGGCAGCTTCTTTTGCAGTTTGTTCGTGCCCGGCCGCCTCGATGTTTCGTCGGCGCGCGATTCGACAGGCGCCGACGCAGCTCGCGAGGCCGCGCGACTTGCGTACGAGGTGATGGCCAATGACCCACCGGGTCGCATGCGCATTGAAGCCGAGAAGGAGGCGGAGAAAGAAGCGGAGAAAGAAGACGGCAAGCAAGTCGAGAAGCGCGCCAGGAAAAACAGCATGGTCCTGTGCAGCAAACCGCTCGCATGGCTGCGCGAGAACGGCCGCTATCTGGCGCCCACCGGCGCCGGCGATCTGATCTATGCGATGGCTCTCGCGGTACGCAACTGGCTTGCGATTCAATACGTGCTTGCGACCGTGGTCGTGGCGTTGCTCAGCGGACTGATGCTGACTCGCGCGCTGATGGTCGATGGCTTCTATCGCTATGGCGGCGCGAGCATCGAGCACCTCGTCGGCGCCAGCGAAGCGTTGCCTTCGATGATCGCCTCCGGACTGATCTGGGGTATCGGCATTGCGATCATCGTGCTGTGGTCGTTTCCGGCGGGCATCGCGTTCTGGCTGGCGCAACCGGACCCGCATCGATCGGATGCGGACATTCCGCGACGCACATCGCCTGCGGCACTGGGCGATTTCGCGATCGGTCTGGTGCTGACGATCGCGTTGCCGCAACTGTTGCGTATCGAAGCGGCGGACCGCTACCTGGCGTTCGCCGCCTTCTTCTACGCGATCGGCGTGCAGGCGATGCTGGGCTTCGGATTTTACGAAGCCTCGCGGCGCGGCCTGTCGGTGATCGAGCATCGCGTCATGCTGACGCACGAGCTCGCGCTGTCGCTTCAATGTGCGGCGTTGGTATTCCTCTTCGCCCTCGCCGATGCGCTGGCTCTCGATGCCTACAACTGGCTGGTGTCGCACCACCATGCGTTCCAGCGGCCGGCCGCGTTGTCGGCCCTGCTGGGTGCGGCGATCTGGGGCGTGCGTCACCTGTCGCTGTTGTTCGACCCCAAGGGCGGGTCCAGTTGGTGGCGCAAATTGCCGGTCGACATCCTTGCCGGCTTGATGGCTTTCGCAATAGCGCTCGCGGTCATCGTCATCTGGGCGACGCTGATCGACTGGATGGTGTGGAACGGCGATGAAGCGCTGCCGATCCTGCTCGACAGCACCTCGATCGCGCTGCTGGTCGCCATCGCGCTCGTGACTTTCGCAATGGCGAGCGTCGTCGGTCAGTTTCCCGCCTTCATCAATCTGTCTTCACTTCAGTCGATCTATGGAGCGCGGCTGACGCGAGCCTATCTGGGCGCGTCCAACGGCGAGCGTCTCCACGCGCGCATGCGATCCGAGGGCGTGGGCGCGGTCAAAGGCGGCAGTGTCGCGGAGCCCTTGCCCAGCGACCAACTCACGCATGGTGCCTATTACGCGCCGGAGGTGCTCGCGCCGTTGCACATCATCAACGTCACCGTCAATCAGACCACCGACTCGAACGAGCAACTCGTGCAGCGCGACCGCAAGGGTCTGCCGCTCGCGGTGCTGCCGACCGGCTTCACGATCGATGGACGCTACGCGCCTTTCGAGAGCGATGTCCACGCCCGTTCCATCGAACGTCCGCTGACCATCGGCCAATGGATCGGTACGTCGGGCGCCGCGGTTGCGACCGGTCTGGGACGCACCACCGCGCCCGGCCTGTCGCTTTTGATGGGCTTGGCGAACGTGCGTCTCGGAACTTGGTGGCAGTCGGGTCAGGGTCCCGGCGCCCGCACGCAGCATGGTCCGCAAGCGGCGCGCGATTCGCGCGGATGGATAAGCCGCGCCTGCGGGCGGCTCTTCGCCACGCAGTCCTATCTGCTGTCCGAGCTCACCGCGCAATTCCACGGACTGAATCGGCATTGGCAATACCTCACCGACGGCGGACACTTCGACAACACCGGCATCTACGAACTGCTGCGACCCGAACGCCAGGTGCGAGTGATCGTCGCGTGCGATGACGGCGCTGACGTCGAAGGCCACTTCCCCGATCTGGCCAATCTGGTTCGTCTGGCGCGTATCGACTTCGAACTCGAGCTCGAAATCAATCAGGCGGTCTGCAGCGATCCAGTCCTCGGCCATATCTTCGGCCGGCCCGAGGATCTCGTCCCCGGGCCGGCATCGAAGAAATGCGCGATGCTGGTCGATGTCTTCGGCGCCGCCGAGGCCACACGCGATCGCAACTTGAAATGCCGCATCGTCGTTCTCAAGCCGCGCGTGATCGACGGGGCGCCTCTGGACATCCTGCAATACGCGGCAGCGCATTCGAGCTTTCCCAACGAATCGACCGCGCAACAATTCTTCGATGAAGCGCAATGGGAAAGTTATCGCCGCCTCGGCGTGACGATCGCCCGCACCGCGTTCGGCCAGAAGGACGATGCCCTGCCCGGACACCCGGATGCCTTGTGGAAGTTCCTGGATTGGTTTCCGCCGGCCTCGTCGCCCCTGACCGGATCGCAGGTGGTATGACTCCGGTTGCGGAGCTTTTGAGTATTTGAAGAGTCCCACTCTCGCTGCCGTACCGATCTACAAACGCACGCATGCACACGCAGGAAAAATTCATGAACACATTCCGCAACCTCACGATCGTCTTCATGCTGCCGTTGCTGGCGGCGTGCGCACACCCCGACTTGCTTCGCGTCGGCATGACGCGACAGGAGCTCGATGCGCGCTATGGACCGCCGGCCGCCAAGCGGCACGAGTCCGGCGGCGACGTCCTGATCTACTCGAGCGCGCCGCTCGGACAACGCGCATCGGCTGCGCATCTCGACCCGCAAGGCCGTGTCGTTTCGGTCGAGCCGCTGTTGAACACCGAACACTTCGCAACCATCCGGGTCGGCGAGTGGAACAAGGCAGACGTGCTCACGCATTTCGGAAGGCCGGCCGAAATCTCACGCATCCCGCACTACGAGGTCTGGTCGTTTCGTTATCGGGAGAACGAGAGCTGGGACTCGCTGTTCCACGTGATGTTCGATCCGGCAGGCGTCGTCAGGCAGACGCAGAACGGGCCTGATCCGATGTACGAGAGGCGCGACGGGCGTGACGGATAATTGAGGCAGCACAGTGAGGCGCCGATACAAAGCGATCATCGCTGCTTTCGTTTCGCCGACGATTCGCCTACGCTGGACCTCTCACTGAAAGCACCGAACAGAGACAACCATGCTGATCACATTCAAGTCCCGCGCCGGTGGCGATGTCACGATGCTGACGGACACCGCGAAATATATTCTCGGTGCCCTGGGCAAACCGCTTGGCGAACGCGGTGTGATCACGGCCGCCGAGGTTCCCGAGGCACTCGCCCGGCTCGACGCCGCGATCGAGGCCGGCAAGAAGCACGAGGCCATGCAGAGCCACAACGGCTCGGCGGCGCTATTTCATTCCGAGCGCGATTCGCATCCCGAAGTGATTCGCATCGATCAGCGCGCGTGGCCGATGCGCGAATTGCTGCGCGAATCGCGCGATGCGAATGTCGATGTGATGTGGGGAGTGTAAGAGATATACATCGCCGGTCTCTGGAAAATCCAACCGGATCACGGTAGGCTTGGGGCAGTTGTGTTTCGTCGTTCTCCAATCGAGCCGCGCAACAATCAAAGCCTCATGGGTTTCCCGTGTCCAAAAGCATTGTCAGGCAAACGGTTCAATGGGCAATCATTTCGGGGCTGGGCCTTTTCTTTTATTTCGGACACGGAATTCGATTTGAATTGACGCCGTGGTCGCAGGCGTTGGTCAATGTCGTGACCAACTTCGAATATGGGAAGCTCGGGCAGATTGAAACGACGGTGCTTCTGTATACAGAAGACGATCTCAAGGAATTCAAATCGCCCTATCCGGTCTCCTATCAAAAACACGCTGATGTTCTGGAAGAACTGGAGAGTTATTCCCCGCGCGCGGTCTTTATCGATTTTGCATTCGTCGACGAGCATACAGAAGAGGACGTCCAGATTCTCCACGACGCGATCTGCAAACTGCGTCGGAGAATGGGCAATACCGAGGGAAAGCCCGAGATTCCGGTCTTTACCATAGCACCGGTCCTGATCGCCGGTCAGCCGCCTCGCAAGGCCGACCCCGACAAGATCGTTAAAAAAATGATCGATCTCCTCGAGTGTGCAGACAAGGTCGGAGCGCGGGTCAACGACGAAGAAGGGCTCAGCGGCGTGCTGACCTATTGCGGTTGGCAGCTCAACGATTTGACAGAATCGACACCGGGGGTGGCGATGGACGAGGCAAGTCCATGCCTTGACGCATCGAGAAAGGACGCGGTCCCGTCCGCCGCCTATGCGATGTGGAAGACTCTCGGCAATTCCACGGTGTTGCCGCGAGAGATGGAACTCGTATGGCCGATCGGTTCCCATCCGCAGAACAACTTCATGTGCGAGCCAAGGCCATCGATCGGCCGGCTCGTCGCCGACATATACAAGCACGGCCCTCACGTTGCCAAGCGAACCTGCCCCTACACACGCACGCTTCGTATTCATCACCTGCTGCACACATCGGGCGACAAAGACGTCAACACGTCCCTGACCGGCAAGACGATTTTCTATGGCGCGGCGTTCGCGCTCGGAAGCGACGTCGTCAAGTCGCCCGTATTCATCGACTTGCCGGGCGTGTACTTGCACGCGACCGCTTACGACAATCTGGTGACCTACGACGGTCTCGTCAAGCGGCGCGCCGAAGGCTTCTTGCGCTGGCTCACGATTGGACTCTTGTTGCTGGGCGCCGCCGTGCTCGTGAGGAATTACGCGAAGCGCGGCGGGAAAAGCGCGACCTATCATGAGCACGAGCGACGCTTGACGGCCACACTGTTTGTCCTCAGCTTGCCGATCTGGGCATTTGTCGGCTTGTCGCTGCTCGCGTTGGACTTCGTGCAACCCGAGCACCTTTTATTCGGATGCCTGCTGCTTTATTTCTTCTATCGATATCTGACCGATCGACTGATGGCGGCGATTTCAATTTTTGTTTATCTTTATTCATGCTTTTTGTTTCTGTTCTTTCATATCACTGTTCGCAGTTTTTTGGAAATCATCCTGTTTTTCGAAGTCGGCAATTTTGTGCTCGAACGGCTTTATCACGCGGCCGAAAAGAACGATATCGAAAAACGCAAAGATCATGCTTATCCTCGCGGAACTGTTCTCCGCGCTTATTCACGCTTTCTGGATTTCTTTTCCCGTTCTAAGGACCTGCCAAATGAAACAGCGCGGATTGGCAAATAGCTGGATTCTCCTGGCGCTGCTGTCGTGCGCCGGTGTTTCGCATGCGCAGAACGCGAATGGCGTCGTGACGGCTGTTCGGGACAAGGGCGTCGAACTCATGGATGCATCGAACAATGTCGTGGGTATCAAACCGAAAGGACCGGTCGCTCCACCGTGGCCGGTGCTTCTTGTCGAAGGCGACGGGCGCCTGAAGATCCGGGTGGACGGCAAGGAGGTGTGGGTCAAGATGACCAAGGTCGTGACCGACATTCCGGTTACCGTCAGCGCCAGTTGCGGCCCGCAAATCGCGCTCAACCAGAGGATCGGCGGATCCCGCGGCATTGGCGAAGAGTGCAAGAACAAATGAAGCGCGCGCGAGAAGCCATCGCCGCGGCGGTTTGCGGCGTTACCGTCGGCATCGTCGTTTCGCTAGTGGGCTGCGCCACGCCCGAAAAGACGGCAGCCGACGTGCAGAAGACGATCGCGGACGTCAATCCGTTTCGCAAGCCCGGGCAAGACAAGCCGCTGATCGCCGCGTTGCCCACCGGGGCCTACGAGAAATCGACCCTGTCGAAAGGTGAGGAACTGGATCTCGCGCAGCGACGCAGCGAAGGCCGCGGATACGTTCGCTCGCCGGCGCTCGAGCGATATCTGGCATCGATCCGCGCGCGTCTTCTGAGCGGTGTCGGCGTCACCGGTGTTCCGGGAAAGGTTCTGGTTTCGGCTGATAGCGCGCTGAACGCGCAATCGACACCCGACGGTAATATTCTGATTTCGATGAAATGGCTCGATAACGTTGCCAGCGAAGACGAAATCGCAGCGATCATGGCCCACGAATTGAGCCATGTTCTTTTAAAACATCACTCGAGCGATTTGATTTCCCAGACGCAAAAAAAAGCGCAATCCCTTTATATTTTTGGATTGCAAGGAAAAAAGATTCTGGATAGTGCGGGCAGCAACCTTCAAAAAAGTTCGCTCACCGCCAATTCATTGATGGACTCGAAATCGACGTCTCCTTCGACCAAACAAGGCCAATCCGAAAAACTCTCGCTGCGTTATGTTCAATGGTCGGTCGCTGCGATGGACCGTGGATTCCTGCCGCTCTGGAATCGAGGACAAGAACGCGAAGCCGATTTGCTCGGCATCGACCTGCTGATCAAGGCGGGCTATAACCCGACCGCGATGATGACCGTATTGCAAAAGATCGATGCGTTCGATAAAACCATCAAACGCGACGACGCGCAGTTTCAAGCGAGCGTCGCCGACTTGCTTTCTTCAAAGCCCGATGCGGCGCTCGCACTGCTCGCGAACAAACTGGTCACCGACATGAACCCTTCGCACCCCGCGACCGCCGAACGGATCGACGATGCGGCCAACTACATTGATCGCCATTACGACGATGTTCCGCTGCGCGCTCCACGCACATCCGCCTGGCGCACCGTCGCGTCCAATCAACACACGCACGAAGTGCTGCGCAACTACGATGTTTCGTTCGCGGCCGAGCGCCTGCTGCTGAAATCGGACACACGCGATGCCTACGCGTATGCGCGCGCCGGCGCGAGCGGAGCGACGGCAAAAGACAGCTTTCCGAACTGGATCGCTTCGAGAGCCGCGCTCGCGAGCGGCAAGCAGAGTGAGGCGATCGCGTATTCCAACAAGGCGATCGCGAGCCCCGAGCCGGTCCAGGGCGTTTACAACGATCACGTTTCGCTGCTTGAAAATTCCGGGCAAGTGGCCACCGCATTGAAGGAAGCCAACAAGGCGGCGAAGTTGTTTGGCGGCGCGCCGATCTGGAAGGTCACGCAGATTCGCTTGAATCGAAAATTAGGCAACGTCGCGGTCGCCAAACAGATGGAAGTGGAGTGCGGTCTGTCGACGCCGGATTTTCGCAAGCAATGCAGCGACGCGAACGACACGCCGGCGCCGGCCACCCGACAGCGATGATTTACGCCGATTCGAAGTCGGTGGATTGAGCGCCGCCGAGAAAATATTCCAGTCGTTGCACTTCGGCGTCGAACGCGCGACGAAACGATGCGCTGCGTGGGCGCTTGCCGATGTAGCCCGCTTCGATTGCGATGCGCGGAGAGCGCGCATCGGCGCGGGTCGCGACGTTGACCCATCCGATCACGCGCGCATCGCCTTCGGCATCCCATAGCAACGGCATCGCGTAGTAGCCGAGGCGTCGCTTGCTTGCGGGTGTGTAGGCCTCGAAGCGATAGTCCCAATCCCAAAGATGTTTGAAGCGTCGGCGATCCCAGACCAAAGGGTCGAAGGGCGCGAGGAAACGGACGATGGGTTCGGGAACGATGGGTTCGGGAACAGGGGGTTCGCGAACGATCGATTCGGAAACGACGGCTTCACGCGATCGTTCTTCGGGGCGCGCTTCCTCTTCGTTGCGCGTGGGCCAGACATAGGGCATACCGTCGACGACACCGGTTTGCAATACGCCTCGACGCAACAGTGAAGTCACTCGCTCGTGCAATCCGATCCGAGGCAACGCGCGATCGCCGAGCATGCCGACGATCTGGATCAGGCTCGCTTTCGGCAACGGCGCATAGAGCGTCGCGAGCAATTGAATCAACCCATCGGCGCGCCGCTGCGGCGAGAGCGTGCGCGGTCTTTCGGCCCGCGGCTCTTCGTGCGTCGATGCGGCGGCTGCACGACGTGCCGCGGCTTCGTAGATGCGTATCCCACGCTCGCGACGCGCGACGTGCAGCAGGCCGCGGTAATGCAGGACTTCGAGCATGCGCGTCGTCGCATTCGACGTCCCGCCCCATGCATTGATGATCGCCGCGCGCGGATAGCGCTGATGCAAAGCCTGATCGATGGCGCGCGGATGGCTCGCGCCGTGCGTCTGCAAATGATCGAGGATCGCGCGGCGCAGATGGGGATAGTCGTCTTCGACGCGCCAACGGCTTGCGATGCGACGGGGACGGAGAAGGCCGCGATGCGTTCGATGTACGAATCCATACACATGCAGCATGTCCTCGAATATCGGCAGCGAAGGATATGCGGCTTCGAGGTCGCCGGCGCGATAGGCGACGACGCGATGACGCAGGATCAGATCCTGCGCGCGCGCGGGCGCACGAATCGGATCGGCCTGAACGAAGCCCAGGCGCTCGAGTGCCGATGCAAGGTCGGTAGACGGAAAAAGCGTGCTCTCGACGGCCGCTCGCCGCAGCGCCATCCTGGTCTTCATCGAATGCAGGGTCACGATCCGCGCACGAGCTCTGGCACGCGCTGCGTTCCTTTCATGTCCCGGGCACGATCGGGCCGGAAATGCGACGCACCTTCACGTCCACGATCATGCCCATGTAGTCGCCGACTCTACCGGTGAACGAGCCCTGGATCGGCGCTGCCTGAAACGCGTCGCGCGTGACGGCGACACGAATCAGATCGGTGCCTCCATAGAGACGATTGGTCGGGTCGAACGTCAGCCAGCCCGCGCCTGGCACATAGACCTCGACCCATGCGTGCGTGGCGCCACCGCCGACCACGGCGCTGCCCTGACCGTCGATCGATGGATCGTAGATATAACCCGACACGAAACGCGCGGCGAAGCCGAGACGCCGCACGGCTTCGATCATCAACAGCGCAAAGTCCCGGCACGAGCCCATGCGCAGACTCAAGGTTTGCGTCGGCGTCTGCGTGCCTTCGGTATCGCGCGCGGCATAGGCGAAGTCGCTCTTGATCGTTTCGGTGATGTCGGCCAGCATGCGGCGCGTCGAGATGTTGCCGATCGACGGAATGAACATGTTGGCCCATGCGGTCACGCGACCATCGGGGTCCCCGTGCTGGGGCACGAGCAAGGCGCCCAGATCGATGCGCTCTTCGGCGCTGTAGGCGAACGGATAGTGCCGAGCATGCGGCGCGAGAGGGGATTCGAGGCCGCTTGCCCCGAAATGCTCGATCGTGAAGCGCGCGACCATGCGCAATTCGTCGGCTAATATGCGCGGGGTGACCAGCGTGACGCCGTTGGAAAACGCGTCGTGCACCCAGCGGATGTCGGACTCGGGCGTCACCTCGAGCGAGAGGTCGAGCACTTGCACGTCGTAGCCCGAACGCGGACGAAACATCACGCGATGCTCGCCGAACGTCACCGGCCGCGCGTAGCGATAGGTGGTGGTGTGCTCGACTTGCAGGATGACGGACATGACTGTTGAAGACTACGAACTACCTGACGCAAACATCATGAAGATCGTCGTTCCTGCGAAAGCGAATGGAGCGTTGCATTACAGATTCGGCGCAAGCGCGCGCTCGACCTCTTCGATCGACTCGTCTCGACGCCGCGCAATGTCGGCCACCTGATCGCTGCCGATTCTGCCGACTGCGAAATACTTCGCGTCGGGATGCGCGAAGTAGAAGCCCGACACCGATGACGCGGGCAGCATCGCGAAACTCTCGGTCACCGTCATGCCGATCTCGTGGGCGCCGAGAAGATCGAACAGCGGAGCCTTGACGGTGTGCTCGGGACACGCGGGGTAGCCGGGCGCGGGACGGATGCCGCGATACTTCTCGGCGATCAAGTCGCTGTTGCTCATCGTCTCGTCGGGTGCGTAGCCCCACAGGTCGCGCCGCACGCGCGCGTGCATCGTCTCGGCGAAGGCTTCGGCAAGCCGATCGGCGATCGCCTTGATCATGATCGACGAATAGTCGTCGTGCTCGGCCTCGAAGCGCGCGGCCAGCTTGTCCACGCCGAGTCCCGTCGTAACCGCGAACGCGCCGATCCAGTCGGGCACGCCTGAATCCTTCGGTGCGATGTAGTCGGCGAGCGCGCGATTGGGCGTGCCCGCGGGTTTTTGCGTCTGCTGCCTGAGTCCGGTCCACGTCAGCACGGATTGCTCGCGCGACTCGTCGGCATAAAGCACGATGTCGTCGCCGACACTCGCGGCGGGGTAGAAGACGACCACCGCATTCGCGGTCAGCCAGCGGTTCGACAAGACCTTCTTCAACATCATCTGCCCGTCTCCATAGACGCGACGCGCGGACTCGCCGACCACGTCGTCGGTGAGGATGCCGGGAAAAGCGCCGTGCAACTCCCAGGTCTGAAAGAACGGGCCCCAGTCGATCGCCTCGGCGATCTCCAGCAGGTCGTAGTTCTTGAACACGCGACGACCGATGAACTTGGGCTTGGGCGCACGATACGACGACCAAGCGATGGGAACGCGATTCGCGCGCGCGGCCGCGAGCGAGATCAGCGGCGCGGCCTTCTTGTTCGCATGCAGTTCGCGCAGTCTCGCGTAGTCGGCCTCGATCTCGGCGAGAAAGCGTTCCTTGCCCGCAGGTGCGAGCAAATTCTGCGCAACGCCCACCGAGCGGCTCGCATCGGTCACATGCACCACCGGCCCTTCGTAATGCGGCGCGATCTTGACTGCGGTGTGCGCGCGCGACGTGGTTGCGCCGCCGATCAACAGCGGAATCTTCAGCATGCGGAAGTGCTCGTCGCGCTGCATCTCGCGCGCGACATAGGCCATCTCTTCGAGACTGGGCGTGATCAAGCCCGACAAGCCGACGATGTCCGCACCTTCGGCCTTGGCTTTCGCGAGGATGTCCGAGCACGGGACCATCACGCCCATGTTGACGACGTCGAAGTTGTTGCACTGAAGAACCACCGTGACGATGTTCTTGCCGATATCGTGCACGTCGCCCTTGACGGTCGCAATCACGATCTTGCCCTTGGCTTTCGCTTCGCCTCCGGCTGCGACATGCGCGGCCTTCTCGGCTTCGATGAAGGGGATCAGATGCGCGACCGCCTGCTTCATCACGCGCGCGCTCTTGACGACTTGCGGCAGGAACATCTTGCCCGCGCCGAACAGATCGCCAACGATATTCATGCCGTCCATCAATGGGCCTTCGATCACGTTGATCGTGCGACCGCCCGCTGCGGCGATCTTCACACGCATCTCTTCGGTGTCTTCCACGATCCACTGCGTGATGCCGTGAACCAGCGCATGCGAGAGCCTCTTCTCGACGGGGTCGCTGCGCCATGCGAGGGTCTGCTCTTCGCGCTTGCCCCCCGACTTCAAGTCGGTCGCGAACTCGATCATGCGTTCGGTCGCGTCGGCTCTGCGATTGAGCACCACGTCTTCGACGCGCTCGCGCAATTCGGGATCGAGCTCGTCGTACACGCCGATCATGCCGGCGTTGACGATGCCCATCGTCAGGCCGGCCTTGATCGCGTGAAACAGAAAGACCGTGTGGATCGCTTCGCGCGCAGGGTCGTTGCCGCGAAACGAGAAGCTGACGTTCGAGACGCCGCCCGAGAGTTTCGCGTACGGCAGGTTGGCCTTGATCCAGCGGCATGCGTTGAGGAAATCGACCGCGTAGTTGTTGTGCTCCTCGATGCCGGTCGCAATCGCGAAAATGTTCGGATCGAAAATGATGTCTTCAGGCGGGAAGGCCACTTGCTCTGTCAACACCTGGTAGGCGCGCTTGCAGATGTCGATCTTGCGCTGATAGGTATCGGCCTGGCCCTTCTCGTCGAAGGCCATCACGACGATCGCGGCGCCGTAGCGTTTGCACAGTTTGGCCTGTCGCAGGAATTCAGCCTCGCCTTCCTTCATCGAGATCGAATTGACGATCGCCTTGCCCTGCACACACTTCAAGCCCGCTTCGATCACGTCCCACTTCGACGAGTCGATCATGATCGGCACGCGCGCGATGTCGGGCTCGGACGCGATCAGATGCAGAAAGCGCACCATGGCCGCCTTCGAGTCGAGCATCGCCTCGTCCATGTTGATGTCGATGATCTGCGCGCCGTTCTCGACCTGCTGACGCGCGACCACCAATGCGTCCTCGAAGCGGTCTTCGAGAATCATCCGCGCGAAGGCCTTCGAGCCCGTCACATTGGTGCGTTCGCCGACGTTCACGAACAACGAATCGTCGTCGATCGTGAAGGGCTCGAGGCCCGACAGGCGCAGCGGACGATAGGACGACAGAGGCGACGTTGTGCTCGGTATCGAAGGGCTGTTCATGTGCGATCGGAAAGCCACGCGCGTCCGCGAAAGGGGCGCGCAAGGGTCGGGAAGATGGACGAGGGTCAGGCGGCCAACGGCAGTGCGACCGGAATCTTTCGCGGCGGGATGTCTTTCAACGCAAGGGCGATCGCCGCGATGTGCTCGGGCGTCGTGCCGCAGCATCCGCCGGCCAGATTGATGAAGCCGGCCTCGGCAAATTCCTTGATCAACGAGGAAGTGATCGCCGGCGTTTCGTCGAAGCCGGTCTCGCTCATCGGATTGGGAAGACCCGCGTTCGGATAGACGCTCGCATAGGTATCGGCGATGCGCGACAACTCCGCGACATACGGCCTCATCAACGCCGCGCCGAGCGCGCAATTCAAACCGATCGACAGTGGCTCGGCATGCCGCACCGAGTTCCAGAATGCTTCGACGGTCTGGCCCGACAGGATGCGGCCCGAGGCGTCGGTGACGGTGCCGGAGATCATCAGCGGCAGGCGCGCGTGTCCGGTGTCGTCGTAATACTGATCGATGGCGAACAGCGCGGCCTTGGCATTGAGCGTGTCGAAGATGGTCTCGACGATCAAGACCTGTGCCCCGCCATCGACGAGGCCGCGTACCTGCTCGTAGTAGGCATCGCGAAGCTCATCGAAGCTGACGTTGCGCGCGCCCGGGTCGTTGACATCCGACGAGATCGATGCGGTCTTGGGCGTCGGACCCAGTGCGCCCACGACGAAACGCGGCTTGTCTGGTGTCGAATATTTTTCACACGCGGCGCGAGCGAGTCGCGCGGATTCCAGATTCATCTCGTAGGCGAGATGCTGCATGCGATAGTCGGCCTGCGCGATGCGGGTCGCGCCGAACGTGTTGGTCTCGATCAGATCGGCGCCCGCGGCGAGGTATTGTTCGTGGATTTCGCGGATCACGTGCGGTTGCGTCAGGCTGAGCAACTCGTTGTTGCCCTTCACGTGGACATCCACGCCCGAGTCCGCGGAGAAATCTGCAAAGCGCTCGCCCCGATAGCCCGCTTCGTCGAGCTTGTAGCGCTGAACCATGGTGCCCATCGCACCATCGATGATCAGAATGCGGCGGTCGAGAAGACCCGGCAATACGGATGCGGCGTCGATGGGCATAGGGGGCTCCGGTAGATCGGCGTATCGGCTGCAACTCGGCTGCAAGCGCGTTGGACGGGCAACGGCCCGACCGGACAAGAACCGTCAGGTGTCGACAATTTTAACGCGGAAGGGCGGCGCGAGAGCCGCTCACTTCGAGCGCACCCGTCAATTGCAGCAGCGTCAGCGCCCCTTCAATGCAGCACGAGGGGCTGGCGCATCATCGAATCGAAGCGCGAAAGATACTCGTCGATTTCTTCGATCGATGGCTCTGTATCGATCAGCGAGGCGACCTCCTTGCGGAACGAATCGGCAAGCGCTCCTCCGAGGTAGATCTCGCGTTTCGCGGTCTTGTCCATGATTTCGAAACCACCGTTTTCTTCGCGCCCGTCACCGCCTGCGAACGCGGCGAACTCGACGACGCAATAGTTGGGGCTGTTGTAGATCATGTTCATCGACGACTCCGATTGCGAAGGGTTCGCGTAGGCAAAACGCACAAAGAACCTTCTGAATATCAAGCAAGATCGGGGCCAAACGAGCGGATTCAAGGCGCGTGACAGCCGACTACTTTCGCCAGAATCCTGGAGTGAAGAGTACCAACAGCGTGAATAGTTCAAGCCGTCCGAGAATCATCGCGACGATGCAGATCCAACTCTGCGCGTCGCTGAGCACGGCGAAGGTGGTGGCCGGGCCTACCTGGTTCATGCCCGGACCCGCATTGTTCACGCACGAAACCACGGCTGTGAAGGCGGTGATCACGTCGAGGCCAGTGAACAACATCGCGATCGTCAGCGTGACGATGGTCGCTCCATACATCAGCATGAAGGCGAGCATCGAGAAGATGACCTTGTTGTCGACGATGTCGCTGCCCAGCCGCAAGGGGTTGACGACGCGCGGGTGCAGGATGCGGACCATTTCGCGCGCGGTCTGTTTGAACATCAGCACCGCGCGAATCATCTTGATGCCGCCGCCGGTAGAACCCGCGCTTGCCGCGAAGCACGAAAGGAACAACATGAACACCGGAGCGAACTCGGGCCAGATACTGAAATCGGTGCTGGCGAATCCGGCAGTGGTCGCCACTGAGATGGTGTTGAAGAACGCGTGGCGCAACGCGTCCCACGGGTCGAGGTAAGTGCCGGTGTGCAGCAGAAAGCTCGCGACGATCAGGCTGCCGAGAACCAGCGCGGCCAAGGTCCAGCGGGCTTCGGGACAACGGCTGTAGGCCGACAGATTGCGCTGCCGGAAGGCGCGAAAATGCGTCGCGAAGTTGAGCGCGGCGAGCGTCATGAAGATCATCGCGACGAGTTCGATCGCAAACGAATCGAAGTAACCGAAACTCGCATCGTGCGTCGATACGCCGCCCAGACCAAGGATGGCTCCCGCATGGCAGAAGGCGTCGAACCACGACATGCCGGCCCACTTCAAACACAACATGCAGACGATAGTCAATCCGACATAGACGCCGTACAAGCCCTTGGCGGTCTCGGCAATACGCGGCGTGAGCCGCGCATCCTTCATCGGACCCGGCGTCTCGGTCCGAAACACCTGGCTGCCTCCCACGCCGAGCACCGGCAGGATGGCCACTGCGAGCACCAGCACGCCCATGCCTCCGATCCACACCAAGAGCGCGCGCCACGCGTGCAAGGAAGCGGGCAGATGATCGAGATCGATCAGCGTCGTGGCGCCCGTCGTCGTCAATCCCGAAACCGCTTCGAAGTAAGCATCGGTGATCGAGAGTTGCGGCAGGTGAAGCATGAAAGGCTGCATCGCGAACAACGGCACGACCAGCCACACCAGACTGACCAGCAGGAAACCGTCGCGCGGTTGCAGTTCGCGGCGCGAGCGTCGCACGCTCGCGAGCGTGGCGAGATACAGCACGCCGCCGAACGCGAACGAGATCGCAAGAGGGATGCCGTAGATCGGCAGCGCGCTTTCCCCGTAACCGAATGCGACGCCCAGCGGAACCAGGAACGACAGGCCGAACAGCGCGATGATCGCGCCGAGCACATGGACGACGGGCAGAAAGGTGGACATGCGACGCGCTCGCGCGGATTGGACGCGGACTAGAGGAAGCCGGCGCCGACCTGGAACAGCTTCTCCACCTTGGGGATCATGCGTTTGTTGGTGACAAACACGATCACGTGATCCTCGGCTTCAATCACCGTGTCGTGATGCGCCATCAGCACGCGCGCCCCATCGCCTTTGCCGCGGACTATCGCACCGACGAATACACCGCCGCTGCCGGAGAACAGATCGATCTCATCGACCCGCTTGCCGATCACGCGCGACGATTTCGCTTCCCCATGCGCGATCACTTCGATCGCTTCGGCCGCTCCGCGCCGCAGCGAGTGCACGGCCACCACGTCGCCGCTGCGCACATAGGTCAGCAGTTCGCCGATGGTCGCCTGCGCGGGCGACAACGCGACGTCGATCTGGCCGCCCTGCATCAACTCGCCGTAGGCACGCCGGTTGATCAGCGCGATCACTCTTCTGGCGCCCATCTTCTTGGCGAGTAGCGACGCCATGATGTTGTCTTCGTCATCGTTGGTCAGCGAGATGAACAGGTCCATGTCGTTGACGTGTTCGTCCGCGAGCAGGTCTTCATCGGTCGCGTCGCCCACCAGCACCAGCGTGTGCGACAACTCCTGCGCCAGATATTCGCAGCGCTTCTTGATCGCATCGACGATCTTGACCTGATACTTGCCGCGGTACTCGGCTTCGAGGATCCGCGCGAGCCGCAAGCCGATGTTGCCGCCGCCCGCGATCATGATGCGCTCGACCTTCTTGTCCTTGGGTCGCAGCTCGACCATCACGCGGCGTATGTCTTTCTTCGACGCCAGACAGAACACTTCGTCGCCGGCTTCGATGCGGGTGTTGCCGTCGGGCGTGATCGAGCTTTCGTTGCGAAAGATCGCGACGATGCGCGCATCGACGCCTTGCAGATGCTCGCGGAGTTCCGTCAGCGTATGGCCGGTGAGACGTCCGCCCTCGTAGGCCCGGGCCGCGACCAGCACGACCTTGCCCTCGGCCAATTCGATCACCTGCAGCGCTTCGGGATATTCGATCAGGCGAACGATTGCCTGGGTCACGCTCTCTTCGGGCGAGATGATGTAGTCGGCGCAGAAGCCTTCGGTCCCGGTCAGTTCGGTGTGCTGGGCGAATTCGGCCGAGCGCAATCGAATGATGCGTGTGGGCACGTTGAAGCGCTGCTTGGCGACACGGCAGACGACGAGGTTGGTTTCGTCGCGCGCGGCCGCCGCGATCAACAGGTCGGCGTCTTCCGCTCCCGCATCGCGCAGCACCGACGGTTGTATCGCGTTGCCGACCACGACCTTGAGATCGAAGCGCTCCGAGAGCGTGGCGAGGACCGCGGCGTCGCTGTCGACGACCGTGATGTCGTTGCGCTCGGACACCAGGAGCTCGGCAACACTCGCACCGACACGACCCGCGCCGACGATGATGATCTTCATCGCAGATGCGCCGCGCGCGCGTTCATCGTCGCGGTGACTTGTTCAACTCGATGCCGAGCTGCTTCAACTTGCGATACAGGTGCGTGCGCTCGAGTCCGGTCTTTTCGGCGACGCGCGTCATGCTGCCGTTCTCCTGAGCGAGGTGATACTCGAAGTAAGCGCGCTCGAACGCATCGCGCGCTTCGCGCAACGGCAGGTCGAGCGGCACGCTGCCGCGAACCGGATAGGGGAGCGGCGCACCCGAGGCATCGAGTCCGTGCGCGAACGGCCCGACCGTCACGCTCGGACCCAACGGCATGACGCCTGCGACATCGCCTGTCGCATTGAGCGGAGCTCCGCTGTTGCGTGCCGAAGCGTCCAGCGCATCGGAGCCCCCGCCCTGCTGACCGGTGGTCACGGCCCGTGCCGCGCGCAGCGCGGTCGCCTGTGCGAGCGCGCGCAGCGAGCCGCGATCGAGACCCTTCTGAACGGAGCGCAACAGCTTCTGCAACGCGATCGGTTTTTCGAGAAAGTCGATCGCCCCGATGCGCGTCGCTTCGACCGCGGTGTCGATGGTCGCGTGTCCCGACATCATGATGACCGGCATCGTCAACGCCCCGGTCGCCGCCCATTCCTTGAGCAGCGTCACCCCATCGGTATCGGGCATCCAGATGTCGAGCAGCACCAAGTCGAAGGTCTCGGCCTGCCGCTTGACGCGCGCGGCCGCCGCATTCTCGGCGAGCGCGACGACATGTCCCTCGTCGCCGAGTATCTCCGACAGAAGCTCACGAATGCCGACTTCGTCGTCGACTACAAGAATGTTGGCCATGCCTCGCCGCAAAAATAAACACACGCCCGCGGGCGTGACTACTGCAGGAACCGCGAGGGTAGTCGTCCGCCCGACGCGAATCGCTTGACGTCAGCAACGCGTGCGATCAGGCCACTTTGGCGGAACGATGCGCCACACGCGTAAACACGATGACCACCACCGCACCACCCTCTTCGCGATTCTTGAGTTCGATGCGCGCCTGATGTTCGTCAACGATTTTCTTGACCACCGCCAAGCCGAGACCCGTGCCTCGGGCTTTCGTCGTCACATACGGCTCGAAGGCGCGCGCAAGGATTCTAGCCGGAAAGCCGCTGCCATTGTCGGACACGGTCAGGCGCACCAGCGGTTCGCGGCGCCCGACATCCCCCGCATGAGCGCGCGGCAGCACGGTGTCGGTCGCAATCGTGACGCGCGGCGTCGTCGCTTCGTGGGTCGCATCCTGCGCGTTCTGCACGAGGTTGTGAATCACCTGACGCAAGCGCGTGGCGTCGCCGATGACCAGCGGCAGATCGTTCTCCAGCGTCACGGTCGGCCCCGCGCGTGCGGGTCCGACCGCATGGGATAGATCGGCACCCACCGCGCGCAAGGGGGCGCCATGCGGACCTTCGGCATGGACGTCGTAGAGCGTCATGACCTCGGCAACCAGCGCGTTCAGGTCCAGCGGATGCAGCGAAGCGTCGGGCACTTTCGCGTAGTCGCGAAAGTCGTCGACCATGCGCTTCATCGCTGAGACCTGATTGACGATGGTCGAGACGCAGCGCTCGAGGATCTCGGCCTCGCGCGGCGCCACATGGCCTTCGAGCTTCATCTTCATTCGCTCGGCCGACAACTGGATCGGTGTCAGCGGGTTCTTGATTTCATGTGCGAGACGTCGCGCGACTTCCGCCCACGCCACCGAGCGCTGCGCGGAGATGACTTCGGTCACGTCGTCGAACACCACGAGGTAGCCTTCGCGGCGCTCCGCGCCGCTGCCCACCGGACAACGCGAGCCGCGCGCCAGCACCACCAGCGGGTCGGCATCGTCGCCGATGTCGAGTTCGATCTGACGTTGCCAGTCGGTGCCCGCGGTGGCCGGATCGGCGAAGCTCGCCTTGATCGCATTGCCCATCGCACGCAGAGCGGCGTATCCGTTGCGGCGCCCCTGCGGGTCGCTTGCCCGGCCGCCGCTTTTCCCGCTGTCCTCCTCGCCGATCAATCGACGGCCCAGCCACGGCGCGAGCGATGCGCCGAGGATGCGTCCAGCGCCGTCGTTGGTCGTGACGAGATGAAAACTGTCGTCGAACACCAATACGCCGGCCGAAAGATTCGAAAGAATGCTCTCGAGATACGTATTGGCCGCGACCAGCGCCACGCGATTTTTTTCCACCGAGACGCGCGCGTCGCCCAGTTGTCGAACCATGGCGTTGAACGATTGCGTGAGCGTTCCGAGTTCGTCCCTGGTTTCGATCTCACGCATCGGACTGTAGTCGCCCCCCGCTACCGCCTTGGTTCCTTCGGCGAGCAGGAGCAATGGCTCGGTCAGCCAGCTTGCAAGCAGGAATGCAACCGCGAGCGCAGCGCATATGGACAGCAACAGCGTCAGCGTCAGCGTCACCGAATAGATTTTCTGCAAGCCCGTACGCGCCAGAGACAGCTCCTGATAATTGCGCATCCCGCTTTGCACCGCTTCGGCGTTGGCGGCCAGTGCTGCCGGCACGCTCTGGATCAACTGTAGGTAGATGGTTTCGGAGCGCAGCAGAAAAGCTTGCGTCGGCACGGGAACGATGACGCGCAGACGCAAGCCGCGCGGCTCGTCGCTCGCCGACTCGACAGCGAGCGATCTCGTGATTCCAGCGCGCGCACGATCGTCTTCGCCTTGTGAATCCGGCAGCGCGCTCTCGATCGCCGAGTAGGAACGCGCGATGCGAAGCTGACGCATCACGGTCGATGGCGGCAACGCCGGCGCCAGCGTGCCGTTGTTCGCGCTCGCGGCCGCCGCTGCGAGCGTGCGTCCGCTGGCCGTGAACAACAGCGCCTGCTCGACGCCGGTCTGTTCGCGCAGACGATTGAGCGACTGACCCTGCTGCGACTCGGGAATGTCCGACAGGCCGTAGGTGATAACGCGCGCCTTGGTGTTGAGTTCGCCCAGCATCGAGTCGAGCGTGGTGCGCCCGAGCGCGAGACCCGACTCGAGCGCCGCGTCGACGCGCACGTCGAACCACGACTCGATGCCCTTGCCGAGGAACTGCACCGAGACCACGTAGATCAGCACGCCAGGCACGACGCCCATCAGCCCGAACGCCAACGCGAATCGCACCATCATGCGGGTTCCGAACTGACCCGCGCGATAGCGCCTCACGAGCCTGACGACCAGTACCACGACGATCATCAGCAACGCGGCCGCAGCGGTCGCGTTGAGCGCAAGCAAGAGCGGATAGTGACGTTCGAACAAGGGCGTGTTCGACGAC
Organism: Burkholderiales bacterium; assembly: GCA_038240015.1. Taxonomy (GTDB): domain Bacteria; phylum Pseudomonadota; class Gammaproteobacteria; order Burkholderiales; family Burkholderiaceae_D; genus CAHJXF01. The sequence continues at coordinate 36,365 of JBBSEF010000008.1, read as the reverse complement.
GCCGAAGCCAGAAGAAACAGCAGCACTCCCGCGATCGACGCGGCGAGCGTCACTCCATAGCGAAGCGTGCGCGTGCGCCAGAACGGGCGCGCGCTTCGTCGCAGAGAGTGGGGTTTCATGAAGAGTGCGTTCGGCAGGATGCGCGCTGAACAGATTACGCCAGACAGACTACGCGCGACGGCTTACGCATGACCGTGTTGCGCAAGGCTCTGCGTCGAGATCAACGCGGCTCGAAGCCGAAGCGCTTCCACTCGGACTCGAGGGTCCAGTCGCGATTGGTGAGGGCATTGATCTGGAAGGGCTTGGGTAGTTGCGTGGTGTCGAGGCGCATCCGCACCGCGACGATGTAGGCCTCTCCGATCCTGAGCGTGGTTCGCTCGGCGATTTTCCAGTCGCGCACATGTCCGATCACGCCGAGCGCCTCGGATATCGTCGGGAATCCCAACTGAAGGTTGCCCGTGGACACCCGGTATTGACGCGTGAGGGCGTGATACGACAGCCGGAAGTTCAATGCGGCATTGACGTTGCGCTCGTCGAACCAATACCAGCGCGAGCGCGTCACTTCGGCTTCGACGACGAAGTAGATCGTGAGCCCCCGGTCGAGCGCCTCCGCGACGCGCGGTTTGAGATCGAAGTCGAAATCGGCGCTCAGGTAGTAGCCGTCATCGCGCGCCTCGACGGCTGTTCTCTCTACATCGATGTGATCGGTCGCCGCGCGCGAGTTCGATGCCCCACAGCACAGCGCAAGCAACAGACTGAGTTCGAGCAGCCATCGATAGGCCCGCGCGCGTCGAGGACCATGCGGCACACGCGAGCGTGCGCGCAAGCCTCGGTCGAGACGACCAAGCCAACCGGGCACAGGATTTGAGATCCTGAGCCACATCAGCGCATCTTTTCGAACAGCGCGAAAAAGAGACCGTCGTGGTCCACCGCCGCATCGTTCGAACTGCCGTTCGAACTCTCGGTCACGTCGTCGTGCGCCGCGTTGATCACGTCGGCGCCGGCGTGGGCACGCGCGCGTTCGAGGCGAACGGGCAGCAATTGACCCGGCGCAGGCAGCGCGAGGGCATCGGGGTGAAGGGCCGCGAACGCGTGCGCATGTCGCACGGATTCCTCGGGGAAAACAGAGCAGGTCACGAGAAGCAATTTACCATCGGGCTCGAGCAACGGCCATAAAGCGCCTGTGATCTGTTGCGCGGCACGCGACAGCTTGGCGATGTCTTCTTCACGACGCAGCCAACGGATATCGGGATGACGTCGAAGGATGCCCGACGCCGTGCAGGGTACATCGACGAGGATGCGGTCGAAGCGCCGGCCATCCCACCAGCGCTCGGGGTGCGCGGCATTGCCGGCGATCAGTTGCGCCGTCAGCCCCAATCGATCGAGGTTCTCCTGGACGCGCGAAAGGCGGGCTTGATCGGCGTCGATCGCCGTCAGAACGAGGTCGGCGAGTTCCAGCAGATGCCCGGTCTTGCCGCCCGGCGCGGCGCAGGCATCGAGCACACGCATGCCATCGGCCACATCGAGTAAAAATCCCGCGCGCTGCGCGGCCTCGTCTTGCACCGAGACCACGCCCTCGGAGAATCCAGGAATGTGAGACACGGAAGTCGCGCGCACCAAGCGCACGGCCGACGGACCGATCGCGCAAGCGGCGATGCCTTCGGCCGCAAGTCGCTCGAGATAGGCATCGCGCGTGGTTTTGCGACGATTGACCCGCACTGCAAGCGGCGGGTTTTCGAGCGTCGGGGCGGCGATGTCGCGCCATCGTTCGGGGTAGGCATCGCGCAGACGTCGGACCCACCACGACGGTAATTCGTAGCGCGCTTCGTCGCTCGCTCGATCGCCACGCAGAACATGCATCAAGCCACTCGGCGCTTCTTCTATGCGTCGCAAGAGACTGCGCAGGACCGCGTTGACGAAATTTTTTCCGCGCGCGAGTTCGGGCAACGAAGCCGCGGCACGTACCGCCTGATCGACCAGCGTGAACGGCGCGTAGGGCAAGCCTTGCACACGCTCTTCGAACGACGCGTCGTCAGCGAAACGATCGTCGAGCGTATCGACCAGCAGCGCGATCGAGACGACCAGCAATTCGCGCAACAACGGCGGGTCGGGAACGCGATCGGCGATCAACGCAAGCAGCGCATCGGCGCGCCCGCGCCGGCGCAGAGCGCGCGCCGACAAGTCGTGCATCGCGGCGATCGGATCGGATCGATGCGTCGCGACTGTTCCGCGCGCCCTGCTTGCGAATGCGCTGCGCTCGCGCTCGAGTCCCTCGCGAAGCGTATGGCCCTCGCGCACGCTCGCGCAAATGCGCGCAGCGCCGAGCAACGCGAATGCGAGCGCGTCGCTTGCGATTTCAAAATCATTTTTCATCGAGGACTGCGTCGAGCCCGACGAGGACGAGCGCTAGCGTTCGCTCCATGCGAGTCGCGCACCGAGCGCGATGAATGCTGCGCCGACCGACCTTTCGAGCCACGCCTTCACACGGGGTGCGCCGTGCATGCGATGCGTGATGCCGCCCGCAAGCCATGCCACGATCCCGTTGTAGATCGTGCTGATCGCAATCATCACACCGCCCAACGCCGCGAACGCCAGGCCCTTGGTCGCGCTGTCCGCCGAAACGAATTGCGGGAAGAACGAGAGAAAGAAAAGCACCACCTTCGGATTGAGCACGTTGGTGATGAAGCCCTGCACAAACGTGCGTCGTGCCGACGCGCGCGTCGCCGTGGGCCGGGCCATGGTGGACGAAGATGGGCTCGCCGTTGGTGTGCTTTCCTTTAGCGCCGCGTCTGGCGAGACCCGCTGGCGCAAGGTCGCTGTGATCATGCGCACGCCCAGATAGATCAGGTAGGCCGCACCGACAATCTTGATGAGCATGAAGGCATTGGCCGACGCGGCGATCAGTGCGCTCAATCCGAGTGCGAGGGCCAGCGTATGCACCACGCAGCCCAGCGAGATGCCGAGGACCGCCATCAATCCCGCGCGCCGTCCACGCGTCACGCTCTGACCCACGATGAAGGCCGTGTCGGGTCCCGGCGTCAAATTGAGCAGCACCACCGCGCCGCAAAACAGGCCCAGATGCACGATGCCGAGATCGCCGAATACCTCGAATGGATTCATGTGAAATGCAATCGTTGGTGGTTGATGAAGTCACGCGGGAATGCGCTGGCCGGCAAGCGCTTGCCGCCGGCTTTCTGCAATTCAGTCAATGCGATCGCGCCGTCAACGGTCTTCACAATGACCGCTGCGTCGTGAAAGGGAAGGCCCGCACTCGATGCGGATTTGGCTTCGATGAAAGCGAGCACGCGTCCGGGCGCGGCGCTCTCAAATGTCCCACCTATCAATGAAGCAACACGACCAGCGGCGATTTGCGCAGCTCGCCATACCTTGAATTGCGCGACCTGCTTGTCCTCTTCGTCGATGAGCTGCGCGGTGCAGCCCGGCCACGAGTCGAAGGCGCGGATACGATCGACCAGCGCGCGCGCAGGCCATGTGAAGTCGAGCGCAGCTTCATCCTTCGTCACCTTGGCCGCATAGCGCACCGACGACTCGTCGCCTGCAGCATGTTGCGGCGAAGGCTTCAACTCACCACGCTCGGCTATCGCGAGCGCTTCCACGATGGCGTCGCCGCCCAGTATCGCGAGGCTATCGGTCAATGTCGCGGCGGTGTCGCTCGCATCGATCGAACATTTCCTGACGAGCAACATCGGCCCGGTGTCGAGCCCCGCATCCATCTGCATGATGGTGATGCCGGTCTCTATATCGCCGGCCTCGATGGCGCGCTGGATCGGCGCAGCGCCGCGCCAGCGCGGCAACAGGCTCGCGTGAATGTTGATGCATCCAAGACGCGGTATCTCGAGGATCGTCTGCGGCAGGATCAATCCGTAGGCCGCGACGATCATCGCGTCGTGCGGCGTCACGCGCAGTTGACTGTGCGCGTGTTGCGCGTCGTCGTCGTATCGTCCGCCAAGGCGCAACCCACGCGGCTGCAAGACCGCGATAGCGGCACTCGACGCGCGCGCTTTCACGGGACTCGCATGGATCTGCATCCCGCGGCCCGAGGGACGATCGGGTTGCGTGAGCGCGAGCACGATCTCGTGGCCCGCAGCGATCAATGCGTCCAGTGCAGCGCGCGCGAATTCGGGCGTGCCCGCGAAGACCAGCTTCAAGCACTCACGCGATCGAGCTTGCGCATGCGATTCTTGATGCGCGTCTGCTTCAACGGCGATAGATATTCGACGAAGACCTTGCCCGTCAGATGATCCATTTCGTGCTGAATGCATACGGCCAGGAGACCATCGGCGTCGATGCGAAAGCTGCGGCCGCGCTCGTCCTGGGCCTCGACCGTGACCGACTCGGGTCGCTCGACTTCGTCATAGACGCCGGGAACCGAGAGACAGCCTTCTTCCGCGAGCCGCTTGTTGGGGCTCGCGGCGATGATGCGCGGATTGATGTAGACCTTCAATTCGTCGCGTGCGTCCGAGATGTCGATGACGATCACGCGCTCGTGCACATCGACCTGAGTGGCCGCCAGACCTACCCCCTGCGCTTCGTACATCGTCTGCGCCATATTGGCGACGAGGGTGCGCAAACGCTCGTCGAAACGCGCGACCGGACTGGCGCTTTTCCTTAGACGAGGGTCGGGATAATGCAGGATAGGAAGTAACGCCATAACAACAGTACCGAATCGACTGTCCGGAATAATGATTGCGACATCAAACGATTAATCGGAAAATTTCAAGCGGATTGCCAAACACGAAACACGCGCGTACAGCGAGGCGGCAGGAATGAAAATTAGAAAAAAGTCTAGCATAGCCGGTCGCTTCAACGCCTACTTGAATCATCCATTCCAAAGAGGCTGCAACGATCGCTTCTCCACATGGGGATCGGTCGTCATCAAGCAAGTCGCACTGTGTTCCGGCCTGATGCTTGCGGTGCAAGCGCAGGCGCAATCGGGCGCGTCGCCGGGCGCGTCACCGTATGACGCGCCCCGCTACCCCACCGCCGGTCCGAGCGCTCCCGCCACCGACGTGCGACGCACCCAAACGACGACCGATGTGTTTGTCGCCAATGCACCCGGCACCTATACAATCGTTCGCGGCGATACGTTGTGGGGTATCGCGGGCCGCTTCCTGAAGCAGCCATGGCGCTGGCCGCAGATCTGGCAGATGAATCGCGATCAGATTCGCAATCCGCACTGGATCTATCCGGGGCAAGTGATCGTCCTCGATCGCACCACGGGGACCATGCGCCTGTCGACGTCATCGAGCGCGAACGGAACGGTTAAGTTGTCGCCGCAGGTGCGCGTCGAGCAGGGTCGCGATGCGATCCCGAGCATTCCGCCCGAAGCGATCGAGCCCTACCTCACGCAACCGCTGATCGTCGAGTCGGCGGCCATGCTCGACGCGCCGCGCATCGTCGCATCGAAGGAGCGGGTCATACTCGGCGCGGGCGACACCGCCTATGTGGCAGGCATTGCTGACCCGTCGGTTACCAATTATCAAGTGTTCCGCCCCGGCCGAGCGCTGAGAGATCCCGATAGCGGCGAAGTGATCGCTTATCAAGCCGACTATCTGGGCACTGCCAACGTGACGCGTGCCGGCAGCCCCGCGACGATTGCGATCACGACCTCGAAGATGGAAATCGCCGTAGGCGATCGACTGCTGCCGGCCACCAAGGCGGGCGTGATCAACTATGTGCCGCATGCTCCCGCGCAGCCGGTCGCGGGCCGCATCATCGCCACCTACTCGGGCGTTGCGTATGCGGGTCCCACCATGATCGTTGCGATCAATCGCGGCGCGGCCGACGGATTGGACATCGGCGCGATTCTCGCCATCAAGACTTTCGGCAGGACCATCATCGACAAGACCAACGGCCCGCGCGAAGCGATCACGTTGCCGGAAGAACGCAAGGGCCTCCTGTTCGTCTTTCGCGTCTTCAATCGCGTGGCCTACGGTCTCATCACGTCGAGCGCCGGACCGGTCGAAGTGGGCGACTCGGTAACGGATCCCTGAGTTTTTTCGAACGATGACCGTCGAGGCGATCGACGCGGACGAACTCGCCGCGTGGATGCGGCTGACGGCGACGCCGGGGCTCGGACCCGCCGGCTGTCGTGCGCTGCTGGCGGCGTTCGGCCTTCCCGATGTGATTCTCTCTGCGACGCGCGAGCAGTTGCTGCGGCTCGTCTCGCCTTCGATTGCAGAGGCTCTGCGTTCGCAACCCGACGCGTCGCTCGCCGAGCTGATCGCGCGCACCCGCATCTGGAGCCGTGAGCCCGGCAACCACGTCATCACGCTCGCCGATGCGCGTTATCCGAAAGGGCTGCTTGAAATCACCGACCCGCCGCCGCTGTTGTATGCGAAGGGGCGCGTCGACCGGCTCGACGAACCGGCGCTCGCGATCGTCGGCAGTCGCAACGCCACCGCGCAGGGACTGATCGATGCGCGTCGTTTCGCCGAGGCGCTCGCGGCCGCGGGTCTGACGATCATCAGTGGTCTCGCGAGCGGCATCGACGCGGCCGCGCACGAAGGCGCGCTCGATGCGGGCGCAAGCGGCGGCTCGACCATCGCCGTGATCGGCACCGGGCCTGACATCGTCTATCCGGCCGCGCACCGCGCGCTCGCGCATCGGATCGCCGAACAGGGTCTCATCATCGGCGAGTTTCCACTGGGCGTCGCCGCGGCCGCACATCATTTCCCCCGACGCAATCGCATCATCGCCGGGCTGTCGCGTGGGGTTCTCGTGGTCGAGGCGGCAGCGCGATCGGGTTCGCTGATCACCGCCCGGCTCGCGGCCGAAGGCGGACGCGACGTGTTCGCGATCCCCGGCTCGATCCATTCGCCGTTGTCGAAGGGATGCCATCAATTGATTCGACAGGGCGCGAAACTGATCGACTCGGTGGCCGACATCCTCGACGAATGGGGCGCGCCGTCGTCCGGCTCCGCGCCGGCCTCGGGGCCGGCGCGAGAAAAACTCGCGGTCGATGATGAAACCTTACTCGCACACCTGGGCTTCGACCCGATGACGGCTGACGACCTCGCACAGCGCGCGGACCTCTCCGCGGCTAGTCTCGCATCGAAATTGCTCGAGCTCGAACTTGCGGGCCACATCGCGCGTCTACCGGGAGGGCGTGTCCAGCGTTTGTTCAAGTAACGCGAAGAAAGCGCGCATGCGTTTCGTCAAAACGCGGCAGGCGTTGCGTGGACGCCCACACGGCGCCTCTCAACTTGAACCGAAGGTCTTCACGGGTTACATTGCAGCCACATGTTCGAAATCCTCGTTTATCTCTACGAGACCTACTACCGGCCCGATGCGTGTCCCGATGCGGGCACGCTCGCGAAGAAGCTGTCCGCCGCCGGCTTCGAAGGCGAAGAGATCAACAGCGCCCTGTCGTGGCTCTCGGGTCTGGCCACGGTCACGCAGACCACGGTTCCGGTCGCCTACGCCGAAAGCTCATCGTTTCGCGTGTACGTCGATCAGGAATATGAGCGCCTCGGCGCCGAGTCGATCGGCTTTCTTTCGTTTCTCGAATCGGCCGGCGTGCTCAATCCCCTGCTCCGCGAAATCGTCATCGAACGCGCACTCGCGACCGACGAGAGACCGGTCTCGCTCGAGTCGCTGAAGGTGATCGTCCTGATGGTTTTCTGGAGTCAGGGCGAAGAGCCGGATGCCTTGATCCTCGAGGAACTGCTCGAGGACGGCGCCCCGCGTCAGATGCACTGATCGACACCGCGGCCGTGGTGAGTGCCGTAGTTCGGCTATTTGCGGCTGCGAAAATCTTGCGCGTATGATGCCGGCCTGATTCAGGGTCCGGGTCTTTCCGCGCGCCTCATCCCTTTTTCGCCGGACATCGACTCGAGGCAACGGACGCCCATCGATGCGGTGTCGCCGTCCGGAGATCATCCAATAGCAGGTGAAATGAGCAAGGCACTCATCATTGCCGAGAAGCCCTCTGTCGCCAACGACATCGCTCGCGCATTGGGCGGCTTCAAGAAGCACGACGACTATTTCGAGTCGGACGATTTCGTCCTCTCGTCGGCGATCGGCCATCTGGTCGAGATCGCCGCGCCCGAGGAATACGACGTCAAGCGCGGCAAGTGGAGCTTCGCGAACCTGCCCGTGATCCCGCCGCACTTCGATTTGAATCCGATCGCGAAGACCGAGTCTCGCCTGAAGCTGTTGAGCCGGCTGATCAAGCGCAAGGACGTCGATCGTCTGATCAATGCATGCGACGCGGGACGCGAAGGCGAGTTGATCTTTCGCTTGATCGCGCAGCACGCGAAGGCCAGGCAACCGATCCAGCGCCTGTGGCTGCAGTCGATGACGCAAGGCTCGATCATCGACGGCTTCGCGCATTTGCGTAGCGATGCGCAGATGCATCCGCTGGCCGATGCGGCACGCAGCCGATCGGAGGCCGACTGGATGATCGGCATCAACGGCACGCGCGCGATGACCGCGTTCAACTCCAAGGGCGGCGGTTTCTTTCTGACCACTGTCGGTCGCGTGCAGACGCCGACCTTATCGATCGTGGTCGAGCGCGAAGAGAAGATCAAACGCTTCGTGTCGCGCGAGTATTGGGAAGTGCAGGCCGAGTTCGTCGCGGCGGCGGGCGCATACCCGGGTCGCTGGTTCGATCCGAAATTCAAGCGCACCGGCGAAGATCCCGATCAACGCGATTCGCGTCTGTGGGGCAAGCCGGCTGCCGATTCGATCGTCGCCGCATGTCGCGGCAAGCTCGGCACCGTCACCGAAGAATCGAAGCCGTCGACGTCGATGTCGCCGGGTCTGTTCGACCTCACCACGCTTCAACGCGAAGCCAATGGCCGCTTCGGCTTCTCGGCGAAGAACACGCTCGGTCTCGCGCAGGCGCTCTACGAACGCCACAAGGTATTGACGTATCCGCGTACCGACAGCCGTCACCTGCCCGAGGACTATGTGGGGACGGTGAAGGAAACGCTCGCGATGCTGAAGGACTCGAACAACTATCGCCAGGCCGCGTCGCTGGTGGTGAAGAACCATTGGGTCAAGCCCAACAAGCGCATCTTCGACAACGCGAAAATCAGCGATCACTTCGCGATCATTCCGACCTTGCAGGCGCCGAAGAATCTGTCGGAGCCCGAGCAGAAGTTGTACGACCTCGTCGTCAAGCGCTTTCTCGCGGTGTTCTTTCCGCCCGCCGAATTTCTCGTGACAACGCGCATCACCGAAGTCGTCGGTCATCAGTTCAAGACCGAAGGCAAGGTGCTGGTCTCGCCCGGATGGTTGCAGGTGTATGGCAAGGAGGCGCAGGGCGAGGACGAGAATCTGGTCGCGGTCGCCCCCGGCGAGAAGCCGGTCACCGAGAAGATCGAGGCGGTCGGCCTCGTCACCAAACCGCCCGCACGCTACAACGAAGCGAGCCTGCTCTCGGCGATGGAAGGCGCAGGCAAGCTGATCGACGACGACGACCTTCGCGAAGCGATGGCCGGCAAAGGGCTCGGCACGCCCGCGACTCGCGCGGCGATCATCGAAGGGCTGCTCTACGAAAAGTACATGGTGCGCGAAGGCCGCGAACTGATCCCGACCGCGAAGGCGTTTCAGTTGATGACGCTCTTGCGCGGTCTCGACGTGACCGAACTGACCGCACCCGAACTGACCGGCGAGTGGGAGCACAAGCTCGCGCTGATGGAAAAAGGACAGATGAGCCGCGACGCCTTCATGCGCGAGATCGCGCAGATGACGCAGATCATCGTCAAGCGCGCGAAGGAATACGACAGCGACACCATTCCCGGCGACTACGCGACCTTGAAGACGCCGTGCCCGAATTGCGGCGGCAAGGTGAAGGAAAACTATCGCCGCTTCGCATGCGTGGGCGAGAAGACACCGACCGATACCGGCTGCGGATTTTCGATCAGCAAGATTCCTGGCGGACGGCAATTCGAAATCGCCGAGGTCGAAGAGCTGCTGGGCAAGCGAGAGATTGGACCGCTGCAAGGCTTTCGCAGCAAGATGGGCCGGCCCTTCGCCGCGATCCTCAAGATCGTCCCCGACGACGAGAACAAGAATCTCAAACTCGAATTCGATTTCGGCCAGTCGCAGGACGACCCGAACAGCGAACCGGTGGACTTCACCGGTCAGCAGATGGTGGGCTCGTGTCCGAAGTGCGGCGGCGCGGTGTACGAACTGGGCCTGTCATACACATGCGAGAATGCCATCAATCCGCCCAGGACCTGCGACTTCAAGAGCGGCAAGATCATCCTTCAGCAGGAAGTCTCGCGCGAGCAGATCGCTAAATTGCTCGAGACCGGCAAGACCGACTTGCTGCCCGGCTTCAAGTCATCGCGGACCAACCGCTTCTTCAAGGCCTACCTGGCTTGGGACGCCGAGAAGGGCAAGGTCGGTTTTGAGTTCGAGCCGCGCGCCGTAAAAACACCGGTCGCGAAAAAGTCTTCCACGGCTGCGCGGACAGCCGACGACGCGAGTGTCGAGGCGTCGGCGCCGAAAATTCAAACGCCCGCGAAGAAGCGGGCAGCCACGAAGACAACGGTCAAGACCGCACGCAAGAAAAAGGCTGCTTGAGCCGAAGCTCGAGCAGCCTTGCACATCGGCATCGGCGCTCGCGATGCGCGCCGAATGCATCACGCTCAGGCCGGCAGCAACACCTTGTCGACGACGTGGATCACGCCGTTCGATTGCTTGACGTCGGCGATCGTCACCTTCGCGCTACCGCCTTTTTCGTCGGTCACGGTAATGCCCGAGGCCGACTTCATCGCCGTCAGCGTCCCGCCCGAAACAGTCTTCAACGTGGCCTTGCCCCCGCCCGCTTCGATAGCCTTCGTGAGCGCGGCCGCGTCCATGTTGCCGGCCACCACATGATAGGTCAGCACCTTGGTCAACGCGGGCTTGTTCTCGGGCTTCAACAGCGTGTCGACCGTGCCTTTGGGCAGCGCCGCGAACGCGGCATTGGTCGGCGCGAAGACCGTAAACGGACCCGGGCCCTTCAAGGTATCGACCAGACCGGCGGCCTTGACTGCGGCCACGAGAGTGGTGTGGTCACTCGAGTTCACCGCGTTGTCGATGATGTCCTTGGTGGGATACATCGCGGCACCGCCCACCATGACCACTTGCGCGAACGACGGAAGCGCCGCGCACGATAGAACACCTGCAATCAGAATCGATGCGAATCGAGAAATTTTCATGAAGCCTCCTGGTTAATTCGATAGATGACCACGTAAGACGAAATAGATGCGTCGTCCTACTGGTGATTCGCGCCGTCCATGACGACGACGCTTGTTATTACGGAACGCTCGCGTAAACGGATTCACCGATCCATCGGAGTCCACCGACACCGCGCTGTCGTTCGCCCTGTTGAACCGGGCGTGCATCGGGAAAAGGAGTATTGCGAAGGCGCGGGGACGACCCGGATAATCGCGGCCCGGGATCGTCCTGCTTCGCGACGCCAATTCGCACGGCGACCCGATGGATCGTTTCGTTCAGTCCCGCACGCTTTTACCGACACGACCGACAGGAGACCAGCGCATGCAGCACGAGTCAGTAGCTTCGCCCGCTCGACAGTCACAGCAAGGCGCTGTCGCCCGTCCGCACCCCCTGGGCCGTGTGGTCTTGCTCGGCTTCGCCGCTGTCTGCGCCGGTCTTGCCGGCTGTGGAGGGCATGACGACGGCGGTCCCGTGCCGGTACCGCCGGATGTCAACGTCAAGCCGAGCTACGTGGGTACGGTCGGCATCAAGAGCTATGACGGCGCAAGCGACGACTTGTTGACCGCGGGCCTTGGCAAGACCGGTCTGGGATCGGCCGTGGCGCCGACGTTCGCCAATCCCGCGATCCCGACTGCCGCCGAGCTGCGCAAGCTGGCGATCTACGCCAACTACCGCGCGCTCGTCGATCCGACTGCGGCGGGCGGCTACGGTTTGCTGTATGGCCCTAACGTCGATGCGAACGGTGTCGTCACGGCCAACGAAGGCAAGATCGCTGGTGTCGAGTACATCGCGTTCTCGGACGATGGCAGCGGCCGCGAAAACGTGACGCTGCTGGTGCAGATTCCGAACTCGTTCGATCCCGCCAATCCCTGTATCCAGACGGCGACCTCGTCGGGTTCGCGCGGCGTCTACGGCGCGATCTCGGCAGGCGAATGGGGCTTGAAGCGCGGTTGCGCCGTGGCGCTGACCGACAAGGGCACAGGCACCTCGCCGCACGATCTGCAAAACGACACGGTGGCGTTGATCGACGGCACCCGCACGACGTCGACCGCGGCCGGCAACAACGCGTTCTTTCGAGCCAATCTCACGGCCACCGAACTGGCCGCGTTCAACGCCGCCACGCCGAACCGCTTCGCGTTCAAGCACGCGCACTCGCAGCGCAATCCCGAGAAGGACTGGGGCAAGTTCACGCTGCAGGCCGTCGAATTCGCGTTCTACGCGCTCAACGAAAAATTCGGCACGCTGCAACCCAACGGCTCGCGCATTCGCACCATCAAGTCGTCGAACACGATCGTGATCGCTTCGGGCGCGTCGAACGGCGGCGGCTCCGCCATCGCTGCTGCTGAACTCGACACCACTGGCCTGATCGATGGCGTCGCGGTTGCGGAACCCGAGGTTGAGATTCCCGCCACGGCCGGCATCGTCATCAAGCGCGGTGCGACCACCATCGCGACGTCGGGCAAGACGCTCTTCGAATACATCACGACGGCGGATCTGTTCAGCGTGTGCGCGTCGCAATCCGCGCAGGTCGCGGGCTCGCCCGCGGCGGCCTTCATCGTGCCGGCGTTCGCGGCCGCGCGCTGTCAATCGTTGAAGGACCTCGGCTTTCTCCTCACAACGACCGCAGCAGCCCAAGCCGACGAGTCCCTGCAGAAGCTTCACAACTTCGGCTTTGGCGCCGAGTCCGATCCGCTGTTCGCGTCGCTGGCCGCGTTCGAGGTCTATTCAGCGGTTGCGGTCACGTATGCGAACACATACCAACGCGCCAGCGTCAAGGACAATCTGTGCGGCTACAGCTTCGCTGCGACGGACGCAAGCGGCGCGCCCACGCCGCTTGCAGCCAACTCGCTGGCCGCATTGTTCTCGGTCGGCAACGGCGTGCCGCCCGGCGGCGGCGTGCAGCTCGTCAACAATGCGGCCGTCGGTGGGCCCAAGCGCAGCGTGTTGTCGATCTCGCAATCGACCGCTCGCACCGATTACAACGTCGATGGCGCGCGCTGCCTGCGCAGTCTTCTGACCTCGTCGCCGGCATTGCAGGCGGGCATCACCGAGACCTATCGCAGCGGCAACCTGCGCGGCAAACCCGCGCTGATCGTGCAAGGACGCGACGATGCGCTCTTGCCGGTCAACCACACCTCGCGTCCTTACCTGGGCCTCAACAAGGTGGCCGAGGGCGGAGGCAGCAAGCTGTCGTTCATCGAAGTCACCAACGCGCAGCACTTCGATTCCTTCATCGGAACACCGTCCGTATTCGGCGGCTACGACTCGCGCTACGTGCCGCTGCACGTGTACCTGGTGCGCGCCCTCGATGCGGTGTATGCGAACCTGAAGAGCGGCACGCCGCTTCCACAGTCGCAGGTGGTGCGAACCATTCCGCGCGGCGGCGCTCCTGGAGCGGCGCCGGCTATCACGCCAGCCAACGTGCCGACCTTCGTGACCACGCCAACCGCGGCGAATGCGATCACGGTCAGCGGCAACACGGTGACCGTGCCCGACTGATTGTCACAACGAGCAGCATGCTGTCGTCCCCGCGAAAGCGGGGACCCCGCGGCGTGTGTTGAAAGAAGCTGGATTCACGCGTTCGCGGAAACGACTTCAAACGTGCCCCATCACGCGATGAGGTCGATAGGGCGCTTCGAGCCTCGCGATCTCTTCGCTGCTCAGTTCGAATTCGTTAGCAGCCACCGCCTCATCGATCTGATAGTCCTTGCTGGCACCGACGATCGGTGCGGTCACGCCCCTGGCCAGCAGCCACGCGTAAGCGATGCGTGCGTTCGAGACGCCGCGCTCTTTCGCGACCGCGGAAAGCGCGTCGACGACTTTGAAGTCGTCGTCGTCGTAGTAAAGCTTCTGCGCGAACTCATCGGTCTTCGCGCGCATAGTTTCGCCCGCGCTCTTGTCGTCGGGCTTGCGATTGCCGGCGAGAAATCCACGCGCGAGCGGACTCCACGGAATCAGGGCAACGCCTTGATGCCGGCATAGCGGAATCATCTCGCGCTCCTCTTCGCGATACGCGAGGTTGTAGTGGTTCTGCATCGTGACGAAGCGCGTCCAGCCGTTTTCGTTTGCGATTTGCTGCGCCTTTGCGAACTGCCACGCCCACATGCTCGACGCGCCGATGTAGCGCGCCTTGCCGGCCTTCACGACATCGTGCAGCGCCTCCATCGTTTCGGCGATCGGCGTGTGCGGATCCCATCGATGGATCTGATAGAGATCGACGTAGTCGGTGCCCAGGCGTTTCAGGCTCGCGTCGATCGCCGCGAAAATGTGCTTGCGTGACAGACCGCGACTATTCGGTCGGATGTCGTCCGGCCTCGCGGTGGCCGCGTCGAGATGCATCGCGTCGAACACCGGATAGAACACCTTGGTCGCGATCACGATGTCGTCGCGCTTCGCGAATTCCTTGAGCAATTTGCCGGTGACGATTTCGGACGCGCCGTTCGAATACATGTCGGCGGTGTCGAAGAAGTTGACGCCGGCTTCGACCGCGCGTTGCACCAGCGGTCGCGCGCTTGTTTCACCCAGCACCCACGCGCGCCACTCGGGCGAGCCATACGTCATCATGCCCAGGCAGATGCGCGAGACATCGAGCCCCGTGTTGCCGAGCTTCACAGTCTTCATGCGGTCCTCCTTCGAAGCCGATGCGAATCCGCCGGGCCTTCTTCCTCGGTGAGCAAGGGACGGCCTTCCGCATTGTCGCGAACGCGTTGCATTGCGCCCGCAAGGCGCTCGCGGAACCACTGATGCGCAGCGTCCGCATGGGTGCGCTCGTGCCACGCCATCACGAGCTCGAGCTTGCCGATATCGACAGGCAGCACAAAGCTTTTCAGGATGTGCGCTTCGCGTCTCGCAAGCGATTCGCCGAAGACGCCCACGAAGTTGCTGGTCTCCAGAATGCGCGTGGCAACCAGCACGCTCGGCACCGATGCGATCACGCGGCGTGATCGCCCGACCGCGGCGAGCGCCGCATCGACCTCGCCCGAGAAGTCGCCGCCCAGCGGCGAGACGTAGATGTGCTCGAACGAACACAAGTCATCGACGGTCATGCGTGTCTTCCTGAACGGATGGTCCTTGCGCATCACGCACAGAAACCGTTCGGTGCTCACGATGCGCGCGTGCAGGTCATCGGGCAACAGCACCGAAGGCCCGATCACGATGTCGAGGTGGCCGGTCGCCAGCAGCCGGTCGATCTCCGGCTTGCTCAGACGTTGTACCGGCCGGCCGGCGATGCGCAGGTTGGGCGCCATCGCGTGCAGTTCGGCCACCATCGGCGCGAGCAGGAACTGGGTCGAGTCGGTCGCGGCGATCGAGATGGTTGCCGCCGAGGTCGCGGGGTCGAAGCGTTGCGGCGAGACGACCGCGCGCAAGCCGCTCATCAGCTCCGAGAGCCGTTCTTCGATTTCGAGCGCGCGTGGTGTCGGCGTCATCCCGCGCGAGCCCGGAATGAACAGCGGGTCGTCGAACATGCGACGCAGCCGCGCGAGCTGCGCGGACAACGCGGGTTGCGTGGTGTGCAGGCGGACCGCGGCGCGCGTCACGTTGCGCTCGGCGAGCAAAGCCTCGAGCGCCTGAAGAAGATTGAGATCGAGTTTCTTTGGCATATCGACGTGCGTATGACTAGCATCGTAACGATCGTACGAATTTATATCACGGCTGCGGCGAGACTGCGGAGCCGATCCCGATCCTGATCAACTCATCGAGCGCGTTTCGGCGCGACCGCCGCTTCCTGCCACACCAGCTTCACTCCATCGATGGCCTTGACCATCGCTTCGAGTTCGCGCCCCTGCTTCGCATCGGCGAGGCAGCCTTTGATGGTGACGAACTTGCGCAAGGTCTCGACCCATAGGGAGCTGTTCGCGAAACGCAAATCGTTCGATATCGCCGCGGCGACGCGTGCATTGGTCTCGGCATCGTGCTTGTAGTCGCCGCCCGCCTCGCACTGCCCGGCCAGCCAACATGATGTGCCGCGTTCGATCCTCTGGTGCGCTTCACGTCGCGCCTCGTCGGGCGTCAAGGTTCTTATCCTGGGTGCAGGACAGCGCGCGATGGCGCGCGTCGCCTGCACAGGCGGTGGGTCATTGTAGGGATTGTCGGGCTCGGCGCTCGGCGTGATTCCGGCGTGGAACGCGATCGCGATGAACAGCGAGGCCCTAAGCGCGCTCGATGTGCGCACGCGCATCGCGAGACTCTGGATGATCGGGTTCGAAGAACACCCAGCGCACCGCGGGCCAGCGCGACTGGATGCTGTCTTCGACGTCGTTGATCGCGTCGATCAGCGCCACGGCCGATGGCTGCATGGTCATCTCGGCCTGCACTGCGACGACGATCGCGTCGCCCCATTGCAACGTGATCAGACTGATGACCGTGACGACTTCGGGCCGCCCTTCTATGTGCGCGCGGATCGCGGCACGCATCGCGGGCTCGGCCGATTCGCCGACGATCAGGCTCTTGACTTCGCGCATCACCAGGAACGCGACGACCATCAGCAACACGCCGACCGCGATGCTGCCCGCCGCATCGAAGACCGGATTGCCGGTCAGATGCGAGGCAAGCACCGCAACGAATGCGAAGGCGAGACCGGCAAGCGCGGCGATGTCTTCGCCCGCGACGACGAGCAATTCGGATTGACGCGTCTCTCTGAACCAGCGCCAGAAGCTTCGATCGCCCTGGGTCTTTCTGATCTCGCGCATCGCGCTGCGCAGGGAGAAGGCTTCGAGCGCGATCGAGATGGCGAGCACCGCGAGTGCGACGAGCGAATTGCGGACTGCTTCGGGATGCCGCAATCGCTGCACGCCTTCATACACCGAGAAGGCGCCGCCGAGCAGGAACAGCAGCAGCGCGACCATCATCGCGTAGAAGTATACGACGCGGCCGGTGCCGAGAGGATGAATCGCGCTGACGCCGTGTTTCGCCTGACGCAGGCCGACCAGCAACAGCACCTGATTGACGCAATCGGCCAGTGAATGGATCGCCTCGGCCAGCATGGCGCCCGAACCCGTGTACGCCGCCGCCATGAATTTGGCCACTGCGATGCCTGCGTTCGCGCCGAGCGCCCACAGGATCGCGGTCAACGAACCGCTGGATTCGGACGAAGAAGCAGTCATCGAAGGACGCGAAGGACTATGGCGCGGGCGCAATCATCAACGCCGCAGCGCCTTCACGAACCGCGGCCGAATCGCACGGAACGTCAGGCCGGGGCTTCCTGTGCGTTGTCTGTTGCGGGCGCGGCGGTTTCGACGCCCTCGACAGCGTCGCCGGTCGTCGCCGTGTCGGACTTGTTCGCTTTGCGCAGCGCCTTTTCTTGCTCCTTCTCCTGCTTCTTGCGCTGCTTGGCCAGATCTTTCTGGCGTTTCTCGTATTGATAATTAGGCTTGGCCATAGACTCCCATCGACCGGTTTCAATCATCCCACACGCTTGCGAGGGTCCAGCCGTATTAGAACCCAGAACCGTGATTGTCGCGAGCCGCATGTGAGTATCGATTTCACTGCGCAGTTTTCACTGCGCGACCTCATTGCGCGACGCATCGCAAGATGCGAGCTTCATGCGAGAACGAGCTGCCTGGGCTCCGCGCAATTGCCCAGCACACGTGACTCGAGAGCCAGCAGGTAACGTTTGCGATCGACGCCGCCACCGTATCCCGTCATCGAACCGTCGGCGCCGATCACACGATGACACGGCACGACGATGGACACCGGGTTGCGGCCATTGGCAAGACCTACCGCGCGCACGGCTTTCGGATTGCCGATGCGTCGCGCGAGTTCGCCGTAGCTGATGGTCTCGCCGAATCCGATCGAGCACAGGCCCTCCCACACGCTGCGCTGGAAGTCGGTGCCCACGAGGTCGAGCGGAAGATCGAAGCGCGAGCGCGTGCCGGCGAAATATTCATCGAGTTGCTCGCGCGCGCGCTCGAGGATTGCGAACTGAGCCGTGTCGTCGCGCGACACCGGCATCCAGTGCTGTTCGGGTTCGTCGGGAACATGGCGTTGACGGCTCATGTAGATGGCGCACAGGCCTTTCACCGATGCGGCGAGCAGCAGCGGGCCGATAAGACTGTCGTGCCGCAGATAGCGCAGTGTGTTCATGATCGTTTTCCTTTTCTTGTTGCGACAGCTTCATGTCGCGACAGTGAGTGCCACAAGGTCGCGGCTGCGTAGGCGCGCCACGGCCGCCATACTTCGGCGCGCCGTTCGAGCGCGGTTTCACTCGGTACTCTGTCGCTGTCTTCGAGTGCGCCCAGCGCCTTGCGCAAGCCCAGATCGCCCGCGGGAAACGCATCGGGATAGCGCAGCGCGCGCATTGCGATGTAGTGCGCGGTCCACGGCCCGATACCCGGCACCGCGTCGAGCGCTGCGACGGCCTCGTCACATGACGTGCCCGGCGCCATCCGCAGGCCGCCGTTCGCGGCGAAACGCGCGAGTTCGCGTATCGTGTTCGCGCGCGACTTCGGCATGCCGATCGCGGCGATGTCGGCAAGCTCCGCATGCGCCAGCACGTCGGCGGTCGGCGCCGCGCGATCGAGGCTCGCAAAGGGCGTGACGATCGCGGTTCCGAATCGCGCGGCGATGCGCCCGGACAAAGTCGATGCACCCACGACGCTGACCTGTTGCCCGAGCACCGCGCGCAATGCGAGCTCGAACCGGTCCCATGCGCCGGGCATGCGAAGTCCTGGCGCGGCCTCGACTTCTGGTGCGAGTAGCGGATCGTTCGCGAGATGCGCCGCGATGCGCGACGGGTCGCAGTCGAGATCGAACAGCTCGCGCAATCGCAACGTGGCGCTCATCAGCACCGGCAGCAAGCCGTTCGACAGCGTGACGGTGAGGACATGCGCGTGGCTCTTGCGCAGGGCGCGCTCGCGCGCGCCGTGCGAAACCGCGAGCCATCCGGTGACGAGCCCGTGCTCCGTCTTCAACCAGACGGTGCGGCGATAGACGGCTTCGCCTTTCACGCGATCGACTTTTTCGACGCCGGCCGTCGCGCGACGCGTGAGGTACTTGCACATGGTTTCCCAATCGAACGGCGGACGATACGCGAGGCGCAGCATGATGTCGGCGTCGCTGGACGGCGCTGCGGCATCGGCGGCGGCATCATTCGACGTGTCGACTGCGGCATATTTCTCAACGTCGCTGCGTGCGGCGCGGCGCAACTGGGAAGGGGCGAGGCCGTACTGTTCGAGGAACGCGGCGTTGAAGCGGCGCAAGCTTTGAAAGCCCGATGCGAACGCGAGTTGCGTCATCGACAAGTCGGTTTCCTGCAACAGCTTCTTGGCGAACAACAGACGCTGCGTCTGCGCGACTTCGATCGGCGTCACGCCGAACTGATCTAGCAGGATGCGGCGCACCTGACGGCTCGACAGGCCGATGTCGCGCGCCAGTGTTTCGCCGGTGCCCGCATCGAGCGCGCCCGCCTGCAGGTGCGCGAGGATCGCTTCGGCAAGCGTCGCGTTGAAGTCCGCTCGTCCCGGCGCGAGTTCCGGACGACAACGCAGGCAGGGACGAAATCCCGCTCTCTCGGCGCCGGCGGCGGTTCGATAGAAATCGCACGAGCTTCGCCGCGGCGTGCGCGCCGCGCAGACCGGCCGGCAATACACGCCGGTGGTCTTGACCGCGGTGAAGAAGAGGCCGTCGAAGCGCGCATCGCGCGCGGTGATGGCGCTGTAGCAACTGTCGGCGTCGAGATGTTCGGTGTCCATGACCACTTTATACGCGCGCGAGTTCACTGCCACTAGCCGTTTTCGGACATGAATGAAGCGGTGCGGATTTCGCGACCGGCCTGAACGATTTCGTAGTGGCGCGCACAGCCGCGCTTACAATCGCCGCTCCATCCCGTACCCACGCAACGCGCCGTCGCCGCGCCGTCGTATATCGAAACCGATGATCCTGTACGCCATCACGATCGTCACGTCCGCGTTCCTGCTGTTCCTCGTTCAGCCCATCATCGCGAAGCAGATCCTGCCGTGGTTCGGCGGCTCGGCCGCGGTCTGGACGATGTGCGTGGTGTTCTTTCAGGCTGCACTGCTCGCCGGCTATGCCTACGCGCACGGACTCACGCGACGTTCGCCGCGCACGCAGGCATTGCTGCACATCGCGCTGCTCGCGGTCAGCCTCGTCACGCTGCCGATCCTCGCGTCGGGCGCGTGGAAGCCCGCACCCGACTCCGATCCAACGTGGCGTATCGTCGGCCTTCTCGCCGCGACCATAGGCTTGCCCTACTTCCTGCTTTCGTCCACCGGTCCCTTGATCCAGAAGTGGTTCGCCGACGATCGCCTCCACGCGTCCGGCTCCGCCAGCGTCTATCGCTTGTTCGCGTTGTCGAACGCGGGTTCGCTCGTCGGCTTGCTGATCTATCCGTTCGTCGTCGAGCCGTTTGCGACGCTCAAAGGACAAGCGTGGGGATGGAGCGCAGCCTATGTGCTGTTCGCGCTGGCATGCGCGGCCTGCGCATGGCGCATTCGCGCGCGCGACTCGGTCGAAGTCGATCGCGAGGCCGTACGCGACGAGGACGCGCATCAAGAGGTTGCGCATGAGACCAGTTCAAGCGCGATCGACGCAAGCGCAATCGATGCAAGCGAAGCGCCGGCCGTGAGGCGCTATGCGTTCTGGCTGGTCTGCGCTGCGCTCGGCTCGATGCTGTTGCTCGCGCTGACGAATCACATCACGCAGAACATCGCGTCGATTCCCTTCTTGTGGGTGCTGCCGTTGTCGTTGTATCTGTTGTCGTTCGTCGTCGTATTCGAAGGCCGCGAAGGCCGTGGATGGTATGCGCGCCGTTGGTGGCTGGGACCCATCCTTGCCGCGGTGATCGTGATGGCGTGGGCATTGAGCACGCATCGGGGGGTACTGAACCTCTATGCGGCGATCCCGATCTTCTCGATCGGTCTCTTCTTCGCGTGCGTGTTCTGTCACGGCGAGCTCGCCGCGAGCAAACCCGCACCCGCCTTTCTGACGCAGTTCTATCTGTGTCTCTCCGCAGGCGGTGCGATCGGCGGTCTGTTCGTCGCGCTCGTCGCACCGAAACTCTTCAACAACTATTGGGAGACACCTCTCGCGCTGATCGGCGTATGCGCGCTCGCACTGTTCGCGGTGCGCGAGCGGCGACCGGCCGCCTGGGCGATCGGCGCCGCGCTCGGTGCATTGGTCGCGGCGCTGGTCTTGATCGCGACGGACGAATCCCTATTCGCATCGCAGCGCATGTCGATACCGGGTCACGACTCGACGGCGTTCATCGTGGTCCTCTTGATCGCGGCTGCGGTGATCTCGATCGTCGCGGCCTGGCGCAAATGGCCGCTTGCGATCGCCGTTGCAGCGTTCGCGTGCACCGGCTTCTACGGAGGCAAGTACTTCAACTTCCTTTCCGACGACACGCTCTACGCGTCGCGCAACTTTTACGGAACGCTGCGCGTCAAGCAGACCGAGGCCGGGCCGACGCAACAACGACGCCTGTTGCATGGCGTGATCCTGCACGGCGATCAATACACGGCGCCCGACAAGCGCCGCACGCCGACGACCTATTACGGACCGGGCTCGGGCATCGCGCTCGCACTGCGCGAACTACGGCCCGATCACGCGCCTCTCGACGTCGCGATGATCGGACTGGGCGCGGGAACGTTGACCGCATGGGGCAACGCCGGCGACCGTTATCGAATCTACGAATTGAATCCTGACGTGCTCGATGTCGCGCGGCGCGACTTCACGTACCTGACGGACAGCAAGGCCGCGATCACTCCGGTGCTCGGCGATGCGCGCCTGTCGATGGAGCGCGAACTCGCCGATGGCAGCGCCATGCCCTTCGACGTGATCGCTGTCGATGCCTTTTCGAGCGACTCGATTCCGGTTCACCTGATCACGCGCGAAGCGCTCGACGTCTATCTCAGGCATCTGAAGCCCGACGGCATCGTCGCCTTCCACGTGTCGAATCGTTTCCTGCACCTCGCGCCGGTCGTCTTGCAACTTGCCGATAACGCGGGCCTGAGTGCGATCAACGTGATCGACGATCCGGAAGACGAGCAATACTCGCGTTCCGAATGGGTGCTCGTCACCCGCAACGAGGGCTTCCTCGATCGCGATGCCGTGCTCGACGCATCGACAGAGATCGACGACATACCCGGCTTGCCGATGTGGACCGACCAGTTCAACAATCTATTCAAGATCCTGAAATAAAGCGCCTCACACTCTCCACCGACCCGCCCCATGAAAAAGCAATCGAAGATCGCGACCCCAACGACCCGACGCGCCAAGGCCGGCGTGCGCGATTCGACGATCCACGGTCGCGGCGTCGTCGCCACCCGCGATATCGCAGCCGGTGAGCGCATTTGCGAATACAAAGGCGAGCGCATCGGCTGGCCGGAAGCGCTGCGCCGGCATCCGCACGACCCCATGCAGCCCTTCCACACGTTCTACTTTTCCATCGACGACGACACCGTCATCGACGCGAACGTGGACGGCAACATGGCGCGCTGGATCAATCACTCGTGCGAGCCCAACTGCGAAGCCGAGACCGTCGATGTGAACGGTGCTACGCGTATCTTCATTTCGGCTCTGCGCGACATCAGGGCCGGTGAAGAGTTGCACTACAACTACGGCCTCACGCTCGACGAGCGTTACACGCCCAAACTCAAGAAACAATTCGAATGCCGCTGCGGCAGTCGAAAATGCACGGGAACGATGCTGTCTCCCAAGCGCTGAAAACGGGTGGGCGCGAAGCGACAAAGGGCTTGCGCACGCCGACGCCGAGCCTATACTCGACGTCAGGAGCGTCGTCCTAGGCGCTTGCGACCGACGCGGTGTTGGTCTTGCAGTGATCGAGACCAGTCATCGCGGCCCCGCGTCGAACGCGCAACCTTCGAGGGAGTCTGGCCATGAAAAGTGTTTTGATCGTCGCAGCAAGCGCCACTGCATTGATCAGCGGCTGCGCTTCGTTTTCCAGCAAGGACACCACCGCTTACAACGACGACGTCGACACGGCGAAGGTTTCGGCGATCGAACACGCCGCTAGAGGGCGCGGCGTCCTGGTCCGGTGGATCAACTACCCGCAAAAGAAAAGCACCGCCGTTGGCGTTGCTCCCGCACCGGCCGATCCGACCGGCACCTGATCGCATCTCGGATGCGACCGAAGAAGCCCCGTTCCTGCGGGGTTTCTTCATTGCCTCGTCTCGCGAGGCTTGGCGCGAACTGTTTTTTCATCTGGAGGCGAGCGTCTTGAGGTTGGCGAGGCCGGCCGCAAAGTCGTTGCCGACCATCTTGTCCATCGCGAGCCCCATCCAGCGCATCATCGGGTTGTTGCCCAGTTCGCCTTCGTTGGTCCAGGTCACGCGCGTTGCTTTCGGCGAGATCGCATCGAAAGTCATCGCGCCGACCGCCGTGCTGTTGAAGCCCGGAAAAAATATTTTGTATCCGATGCGACGATCCGGCTCGGCCGAGGTCAATGTCATCTCGCCATCGCCTTCGCTCTTGCTATGCCACTTCCATTGCGCGCCGGCTCCGGACTCCGGGCCCGAGTAGATGATCTCCATGCCGGGGTCGCGTCGGTTCCATGCCGACCACTGCTTCCAGGCACGCGTATTGGACACCAGCGGATAGATCTTCGAAGGCGGCGCGTCGATTTCGATCGATCGAGCCACGCTGTAGTGGGACGGCAGCGCGTAGGCGACGGCGACGAGCAGGACCACGATGGCGACGAGTGCGAGCACAACCCGCTTGACGATTCTCATGAGGGCTCCCTGGTGACCGCGAGCGGCCGATGGTAAACGTCTCGCGCCACGACCGCAAGGATGCGCATGTGGCGACTGCGTGTCCTGAAAAGTCGCTATCCAGAATGCCGTCAAACATCATCAACCGTCGACCACTCGTCTGTTTGCTCGTGCCGCTGCTGCTGCTTGCCGCATGTGGGGGGGGAGGCGGTGGCGGCGGCAGTTCCAGTGCACCGGTATCTGCCGCGCCGCCCAGCGTCGAGCAGCTCGCCAACATCTGCACTCCCGCAGGCGAAAAAGCCTGGGAGCTCGCGCATCTGAACGACGTGTACCTGTTCTATCGCGACATCGTGCTGGTGGACCCCAACGCCTACGCAACGCCCGAAGACTATTTCAGGGCGCTGCTGGTCAAGTCCAAAGACCGCTTCTCGTTCGTCGAACCGCAATCGGTCGCCGATGCCTTCTTCAACGCAGGGCAGAACATCGGCTACGGCGCTGAATTCGTTTTCGACGCGAATGCTCATCTGCGCATCGGCTTCGTCGATGCGAGCGGCCCGCTCGCCGCGCAGAACGTGACGCGGGGCGCCGACATCACCGTGGTTGCGGGTACGCCCGTTTCGCAATTGACGCGCACCCAGCTCAATGCATTTCTGTTTCCCGCCAGCGCCGGCGTTTCGCTTGCGCTGACGGTCGTCGATGCGGGGCAAACAGTGTCGCGCGACATCACGATCGTTTCAGCCAATGTCACCGAGAACCCGGTGCCCAACGTGCAGGTGCTCAACGTCGCAGGCGGTGCAAAGGTCGGCTATCTCCTCTTCAACGATCACATCGCCACGTCCGAAGCCGCGTTGATCGCGGCCGTCACGACTCTCAAGGCCGCGGGCATCAACGACCTGGTGCTCGACATCCGCTACAACGGTGGCGGCTTTCTCTACATCGCCAGCGAGCTCGCGCGCATGATCGGCGGCAATGCGATCGTGGCCAATGCAACATTCGAAAAGCTGCTCTACAACGACAAGCATCCCGAGAAGACCAACAGCCCTGCGAACACCTTTCCGTTCTACACCACCGCCACCACCGGACAGGTGCTGCCGACGCTGGACCTCTCGCGCGTGTTCGTGATCACTGCACCGGGTACGTGCTCTGCGAGCGAGTCGATCATCAACGGGCTCACCCCGTTCCTGTCGGTGATCCGCATTGGCGGTACGACCTGCGGCAAGCCTTACGGATTCATTCAGACCAACAACTGCGGCAAGGCATATTTCGCGATCCAGTTCCAGGGCGTGAATAATCTCGGCTTCGGCGACTACACCACCGGCTTCGCGCCGACCTGCGTGGTGCCCGACGACTTCGGTCATGCGTTGGGCGATGTCAACGAAGGACGGCTGGCCGCGGCGATCGCTTATCGCAGCACCGGCACGTGTCCGGCCACGGCGTCATCGCAGGAGGCTCCGCAGTCGGCATCGAAGGCCGAACAGGTGTTGCGGCTTCCTGATCGGCAGCGACGCCTGCTTCGTTGACCGGGGACAGCGGCATCCCTCGCGTCCGCGCGGTTCCCGCTGGCTGCGCGTGAATATTGCCGCGGCTACGCGGCAATATGTGGGTAATCCGTTAGCCGCGTTCACCTAAGCTGAATTCACCGGCAGATGCCGGCTCGTTCAGCGGAGGTGTCCCATGAAAGTCGATCATATTTTTCGCGATGCGGACGGCAGCGTGCTCGCGGTCCTGACCCTGGTTGCAGTCGCTCTTTTCGGAACCCTTGGACTGACCCTGGGCGACGGACCCTTCGCCAGCTCCGCGTGGTCGGATAGCACTGCGGCCGACGCGGTCGTGATGCCCGCGGGCGTGCCGAACGCAACGGAAATTCGCCCCGACCAAATCTGGAGCGCCGACGAGTCGGCACAGGGGACGCGTCCCGACGCCGCGCATTGAACCATCGGTGGGCCCCGGCCCACGATTGCGCCGCGCGATTTGCAAGCCGGCCTCGCAAGGCGCCGATCTGATCGCGATGGCGAACTGATGCGAAGCCTTCGCACGCGTTCGCATCGAGCTATCCCTCGGAGGGACGGCGCCATCGTCGAGCTGAGCGCGCTCGCCACGCATCGGCCCGGTTGACGCTTTCGTAGCGAGCGAAAGCCAGCGAACCGCTCCTCGGCGACGCGAGGTCTGCGACTGCTGTGGAATGGCACGGCAACTGCGACACCCCGGAAGTGCGAGGTCCAACTGGCCGACGTGGCGGCGCCGGGCGATGCGCATTTCAACGGCTCGAAAAGTATGCTATCAAACCGGCCGGGACCGGAGGCGTTCGAAGCGTGATCGCGGCCACCCCGCTTGCCTCGTTGCCGTTCGCCGATGGAGTCTCGATGCTGACCCAATTTGAAGTCGCACTGATCTTCGGCGCGCTGGCCGGCGGGCTTACGATCACGAGCAACTTGATGAAGCGGATGGTCCCGCTGCGAATTTTCGCCGTCGGCGCCAACTTCCTGTTTATCGTGCACGCGGCTCTGCAGTACGACTGGATCAATTCCAGTTTGCAAATCGCCCTGCTCAGCGTGAACGTCTATCGCCTGTGGGACTTGCGGCGATTGCTCAAGTCGCTCGAACAGGCCAACGCCGATACGCCGCTCAAGGACTGGCTGCTGCCGCACATGAAGAAGAAGAGTTACGCGGCAAAGACGGTGCTGTTCAAGAAGGGTGACATTGCGCACGAGTTGATCTATATCCGCAGCGGAACGGTCCGCATCCCGGAGATCAATCAAACGCTAGGCCCGGGCAGTCTCGTGGGAGAAATCGGATTGTTTACCGAAGATCGCAAACGGACCGCGACCGTCGTTTGCGAAACCGTTTGCGTCTGCTACACGATGAGCGACGAAGCGATCTATCTTCTTTATTTCCAGAATCCCAAACTCGGATTTTTTCTGATTCGTCTAATCGTGCAGCGACTGTTGCGCGATTTGCAGCACACGCCGGTCGTCGCCAATGTTTGAGGCGACGTGTCCGGCGTTGTGCGAGCCCACACACAGCGTGTTGGCTAGATAGCTAGCCAGTTGTCGATTCAACGGCTGTTGGTGTCCAGACCGCGCAGAAACTCGACCATGTCGGCTCGCTGCGCCGTATCGGAGAAATAGAACGGATGCGGTGCGAGCGGCCCGCGGCTCGGATTGAGCAGCGTGTCCAGATTCGGCACCGAATTGTCGTGCAGGAAGTTGGGCTTGCGCACCAGGTCGAGCAAGAGCGGCAATTGAATGCCGCGAATGCCTCCGCGTATGCTCGCATTCACTACCGCCATCTTGTCGTCGAAGATATTTCCCGGCGTATCCAGGATCGGGTTGAGCGGCGGCACGCGCGCCGCCAGCAGCACGACCGGTGCGTCGCCCGGTAAGATGGTTTTCATCGGCACGGTGAACGCGGGCACGGCCTTGCCCTGATCGACGTTGTGGCACGCGGTGCAGTTGTTGCGAAACAGGACGCGTCCGCGCGCACCGGCTGCAGCATCGGCCACCACGCCGGCGGGCGCCTGCAGGCTATTCAAGTAACCGTTCATGTCGATCAACTTGGTGTTGTCCACGCGATTGCCCAGCGGCGCGTCCTCGGTGCCGGCCAGTGGACTCACGGGGGCTTGTACGTACGGAAAACCGGTGACGCCGGTGGCAGCCAGCACCTGGAGATATCCATCGACGATCTCGTTACCGGCCGCCGCGCCGCCGAGCTTGACGAGAAAGGCGCGTCCGCCGGAAGTCGTCAGGTTGGTCGGGTCGAGCAAGGCGGTGTAAACCAGATTGCCGAAGTTGTCGAGCCTTGCGATGGCGCCGTCGGTACCCCACGGCGCGGCGAGGTCGGTGCGAAACAACGCCGAGTTGTGCATCGGATCGCCATTGCCGTCGGGCGTGTCGTCGAACATACCGACTGGATAGAATGCGGGGTTGCTCAGATAGGCATCGACCTCGGCCTCGGTCGAGGTCGGAGTCAATCCGGTCGGAGCACGTCCCAGGGTCTTGCCGCCGTTGGCGTTCAACGCAAGTTGCAGCACCGGGTAAAAGGCGCGGGAGTTCAAGCCTGTGGCGACCAGTGTGCCGAAGTTCAGGTTGTGGGCCGCGCGTCCGTCCAGCCGCTTGCCGATGGCACCACCGCTGGCCGTGCTCAGCACCGAGCGATCCGACGCTGTATGGCATAGCGCACAGCTGATTCCCGTCTTGTCGCCTTTGGTGATATCGATCACGCCGTCGTTGTTGGAATCCTTGGCGACCAGACCGATCACCGCATTGGCATTGATCATCCTGATGAGCGCGGCAGGACTGTTGAGCGTCGGCGCGTTGGCCGCGCTCAAATCGGTTTTCGATTCCGCATTCAGCGTGGCCTGGGTCGCACTATCGAGGCCGTCGATGTCGATGCTCAGTCCCAATTCCCGCAACGCTCTGAGCGGCGTCATGCCGGTCGCCATCATCCCTTGCTGCAGCTTGAGCGCATCGGTCCAGAAGCGTTCATTGCCGAACAACTCGAAGCGAAACACCTGCTGACCCGCCGTCGGGTTTCCGGCTTGATGAATCACCGGCTGCTCGGTCGAAACCGGGCCATCGGATCCGGTCGGAAGCGGCGCCACAGGCGAACCGTCATCGTGGCCGCCACATCCTGCCAACGCTAAAAGCAGTCCTGAAAAAAGAAGGGGGGCGACGGCCGAGATGGGCGAACGACTCCGTGTTGCGATATTCATGCTTCGCTCCAAAGACGAATGACACGCGGCCCGCCGGTCGGTCCTGATCGTGGTTCAGTCTTTGTCGCGCTGGTGCGTTCTTAGTTTTTG
Source organism: Burkholderiales bacterium (assembly GCA_038240015.1). Lineage (GTDB taxonomy): Bacteria > Pseudomonadota > Gammaproteobacteria > Burkholderiales > Burkholderiaceae_D > CAHJXF01. Next base: position 7,682 of record JBBSEF010000008.1, on the reverse strand, counting down.
CCGTTCCGAACTTTTAGCAAGTTAGCTTCCTTTTCGCGATCGCCTTCTGAGCGCGCTTCTGCGTGGCATCGACCTCGCTGCGTGCCAGCCGCGCCACAGGTTTACCTCGCCGCGTGATCACGAATCTTCTCCCGCCTCCACGCGCGCGATCAGTTCCGACAGGCGGTTCTTTGCTTCGACAAGGCAATCTCGGTCATGGCGGCTCCCCGGATGGAACGACAGGCGCTCGCTCGTCATAGCTAGATAGCTCACTTCAACCGAGTCGCATGCGTTGGACGAAACGCCGCAGGCGCAGCGCATCGTCGTCAGGCGCAATCGACCAATTTCGTCAGTGATCGGCCTGCCGCTTCTTCAACGCTTCGTTGAAATTCTCGAAGAAGTTGTCGGCGATCTTTCTGGCGGCCATGTCGATCAGGCGCGACCCCACCTGCGCGATCTTGCCGCCGACGGTCGCGTTGGCTTCGTAGTCGAGCCTGGTCCCCGACCCTTCGGCCGGAATCAACTTGACCGCGGCAGTTCCCTTGCCGAATCCCGCGATGCCGCCGCTGCCTTCGAAGCGAATCGTGTAGGCGTTGGGCGGGTCCAGATCCATCAGCTGCAACTTGCCCTTGAACGTCGCTTTGACCGGGCCGATCGCGGCCACCATCACGAGGTCGTAAACGCTGGGCGTGGGCATCGATTCGCCTTCGGCCGTCGACGGCTCGATCGACTCGCAACCGGGAATCGATTCCTTCAACAACGACGTATCGTTGAGCGCTTCCCACGCGGTCTGTTGCGTGACCGGCAGAAGCTGTTCGCCTTTCATTTGCATGATCTACCTCGTGAGTCGTTGGATGTTGGCGTTCAGACGTCGGCGAGCACTTCGGCAAGCGCCGCGAGACTTTCCAGATTGTGCGCCGGCACGAAACGGTCGACGTGCGGCAGCATCGCGCGTATGCCCGCCGCACGCGGCTCGAAGCCCTGATAGCGCAATAGCGGGTTGAGCCACACCAGCTTGCGACAGGATTTGGAGAGCCGCTCGATTTCGAATGCAAGACTTGCCCCGTCGGTCTCGCCGTGTTCGAGTCCATCGGTGACGAGCAGAACCGTCGCGTTTTGCGCAAGCACGCGCCGCGACCAGGTTCGGTTGAAGTCCGCGAGGCACGCGGCAATGCGCGTGCCTCCCGACCAGTCATCGACCGCGTTCACCACCGATGCCACCGCCGCGTCGGGGTCGCGCATGCGCAATGCGCGCGTGATCGACGTGAGCCGCGTGCCGAAGACGAAGGTCGACACGCGTTGCGCGCCCCTGTCGCGCTGCGCGGACAACGCATGCGCGAAGTGCAGCAACATGCGCGAATAGCGGCTCATCGAGCCCGAGATGTCGGCGATCACCACCAACGGGACAGCTTGTGTTCTCGGCTGGCGAAAGCGCAACGTCATCGCGCCGCCGCGCGCAGACGCCTGCATCGTGCGGCGCCAATCGAGACGGCCGCGCGCGGACCGCCTCGTGCGACGCGTCGCGATGCGTTCGACGTTGAAGGCCAGTGTCGCGACCCTGCGCTTGGCTTCGCCCCATTCTTCGGCGGTCATGGTTTCGAAGTCGGCTTTGAACAGACGCTCGCGGTCCGAGACCGTCAGCGTCGCGTCGATGAGGATTTCTTCTCGCTGCTGCACGCGCGGTGTGGTGTCGGGGCGCTTCGGAAACAGCGCGTCCGCGAGCCGACGGTTCTCTGCCGGACGCACGCCTGCATCCTGCGCACGACCCTGCACGCGCGGCAACAGCATCGCCATCATGCGGCCGAGCAGATCGGGATCCCGCCAGAAAAGATGGAAAGCCTGATCGAACATAGCCTGATGCTCGGGCCGATCGATCAGGCAGGTTGTCAGCGTCGCATGCAGATCGGCGCGCGATTCGAGTCCCGCTACGGCCAAGGCCTCGAGCGCGAGGCGGATACGGTCGCTACCCAACGGCAGACCGGTGCTTCGCAGCACGCGCGCGAAGTGCATCACGTTCTCGGCGAGATGACCGGGCGAATAGCTGGCCGTAGTCATTGGCGCACGACAGAACAATTCATGCGGTCGCTTCACGCAGTTCGGCGATCAGCCGCGCGGCTTCCGAACCCGACACCTTCGCGATGTCGTCCTGATACTTGAGCAGGACGCCAAGCGTGTCGTTGACGACTTCCGGATCGAGCACGATCGCATCGAGTTGCAGCAATGCGCGCGACCACTCGACCGTTTCGGCAATCCCCGGTCGCTTGAAGACATCGGACGCGCGCAAGCGCTGAACGAACCCGACGATCTCGCGCGCGAGCGTGGCTTCGATGCCGGGCACGCGGCGCAGGAGGATGTCGTATTCGCGCGCCGCATCGGGAAAGCCGACCCAGTGATACAGGCAGCGGCGCTTGATCGCGTCGTGGATCTCGCGCGTGCGGTTGGACGTGACGATCACGATCGGCGGTGTCGTCGCCTTGACGGTGCCGGTCTCTGGAATCGTGATCTGGAAGTCCGACAACACTTCGAGCAGGAAGGCTTCGAAGGGCTCGTCAGCGCGGTCGAGCTCGTCGATCAACAACACCGGCGGCACCGGCTGCCTGGGGTCGATGGCCTGCAGCAATGGGCGCGGAATCAGGAAGCGATCCGAGAAGAGATCGGCGGCGAGCGCCTGCTTCGACGCCGCTCCTGCTCCCGACGCATCGTGTTCAGCGAGACGAATCTCGATCATCTGCCGCGCGTAGTTCCACTCGTACGCAGCGCCGGCGAGATCGAGCCCTTCGTAGCATTGCAAGCGGATCAGCGGACGACCGAGCATCGTAGCGACCGCCTTCGCGAGCTCGGTCTTGCCGGTGCCGGGCTCGCCTTCGACGAACAACGGACGCTGCAATCGCAGCGCGAGAAAAAGCGCCGTCGCGAGCCGACGATCGGCGATGTAGTCCTGCGTCGCAAGCGCGGTGACTGTCGCGGCTATCGACGCGGGAAGATTCAAACTACTTCGCTTCGGCAACGGCGCGCTTGGCGATCACGGGAATCAAATGCGCGCGATAGTCGGACGACGCATGCATGTCGCCGTTGAGCCCTTTCGCGTCGACGGCGACGCCCTCGCAACTCTCAGGCGCCCACTTCTTGTCGAGCGCGTCTTCAAGGGCCTTGACGCGAAACACCACCGGCCCCGCGCCCGTGATGGCGACGCGCGCGCCATTCGCGGTCTTCACGACAAACACTCCCACGATGGGAAAGTGCGAAGCCTGCTGCCGGAACTTGTAGTAGGCCGCCTTCTCGGGCGCAGTGAAGCTGATCGACACGAGCAGCTCGTTGGCTTCCAGCGCGGTCTCGTACAGCCCCTTGAAAAAATCCTTCGCCGCGATGCTGCGCCTGTCGGTCTTGATGGTCGCGTCTAGCGCGAGCACTGCCGACGGATAACACGCCGCAGGATCGTTGTTCGCGACGCTGCCGCCGATCGTGCCACGATTGCGCACCTGCCGGTCGCCGATCATCTCGGCCAGGTGCGCGAGCGCGGGAATCATTTTCTTCACGTCATCGGACGCGGCGACTTCGGCATGACGCGTCATCGCGCCGATCGTGATGGTCTTGCCATCGACCGTGATGCCTTTCAATCCATCGACGCCATCGAGATCGATCAGCGCGCTCGGCGCAGCAAGTCCAAGGCGCATTGCAGGCAACAAAGTCTGTCCGCCCGCGATGAACTTCGCATCGCCCTTGCCATTCGCAAGCGCCTTGACCGCATCGACCACGTTTTTCGGTTGCTGGTATTCGAAGGCTTGCATTTGTTTTCTCCGGATCAGTGCGCGGCTTGTGCTTGCATCGCCTTCCACACCGTCTGCGGCGTGGCGGGCATGGGCATGTCGGCGACGCCGAGCGCGTGGCAGATCGCGTTGATGACCGCGGGCGGCGAGCCGATCGCGCCGGCCTCGCCGCAACCCTTGACACCTAAAGGATTGTGCGAGCACGGCGTGCCCTTGACGGTCTCGACCTTGAAGTTCGGCAAGTCGTCGGCGCGCGGCATCGCATAGTCCATGTACGTGCCGGTCAAAAGCTGGCCGGTCTCGGTGTCGTACACGCCGTGTTCGAGCAGCGCCTGCCCGATGCCCTGCGCGAGTCCACCGTGCACCTGGCCTTCGACGATCATCGGATTGATGACGTTGCCGAAGTCGTCGCATGCGGTGAAGCGATCGACCCGCGTGACGCCGGTGGCGGGATCGATCTCGACCTCGCAGATGTGGGTGCCCGACGGATACGTGAAATTGGTCGGGTCGTAGAAGGCGTTTTCGTTCAAGCCGGGTTCGAGCTTGTCGAGTGGATAGTTGTGCGGCACGTAGGCCGCCAGCGAGATCGCCGCGAATGGTTGCGCCTTGTCGGTGCCCGCGACCTTGAAGATGCCGTTCTCGAATTCGACATCGGTGTCGGCCGCTTCCATCAGATGCGCCGCGATCTTCTTGCCCTTGGCGATCACCTTGTCGACCGCCTTGGCGATCGCGCTACCGCCCACCGCGATCGAGCGCGAGCCGTAGGTGCCCATGCCGAACAGCACCTTGCCGGTGTCCCCGTGCTGGATGTCCACGTCTTCCATCGGGATGCCGAGCTTGTCGGCGACGACTTGCGCGAACGTGGTCTCGTGGCCCTGCCCGTGACTGTGGCTGCCGGTGAAGACGGTGACCTTGCCGGTCGGATGCACGCGCACTTCGCCGGCTTCGAAGAGACCAGCGCGGGCGCCCAGCGCACCCGCGATGTTCGACGGCGCGAGTCCGCAGGCCTCGACGTAAGCCGAGTACCCGAGGCCGCGCTTCAAGCCGTTCTTCTCGCTTTCGGCGCGACGCGCGTCAAAGCCCTTCACGTCGGCCAGCTCGATGGCGCGCGACATGATCGCTTCGTAGTCGCCCACGTCGTAGGTCAGGCCGACCGGCGTCGTGTACGGGAAGGTCTTGATGAAGTTGCGGCGGCGAATCTCGGCCGGGTCGATGCCCAGTTCGTGGGCCGCGGTCTCTACGATGCGCTCGACCACATAGGTCGCTTCGGGCCGGCCCGCGCCGCGATACGCGTCGACCGGCGCGGTGTTGGTGAACACGCCAATCACTTCGCAGAAAATCTTCGGCGTCGCGTACTGACCCGCGAGCAGCGTCGCGTACAGGATGGTCGGTACGCACGAGGCGAACGTCGACAGATATGCGCCCAGGTTCGCAGTGGTGTGCACGCGCAGCGCGAGAAACTTGCCGTCCTTGTCGGCGCCCATCTCGACCGTGGTGACGTGATCGCGGCCGTGCGCGTCGGACAGAAAGGCCTCGCTGCGATCGCAGGTCCACTTGATCGGCCGCTTGATGCGCTTGCTCGCCCACACCAGCGCCGTCTCTTCGTTGTACAGATAGATCTTCGAGCCGAAGCCGCCGCCGACATCGGGTGCGACCACGCGCATCTTGTGCTCGGGAATGCCAAGCACGAACGCGCACATCAGGAGGCGCTCGACATGCGGATTCTGGCTCGACACGTAGAGCGTGTAGCTCTCGTCGGACGGGTTGTACGACGCGTTGGCCGCGCGCGGCTCGATCGCGTTGGGGATCAGGCGGTTGTTGCGAAACGAAAGCTTGCTCACATGCGGCGCGGACGCGATCGCCGCGTCGGTCGCGGCCTTGTCGCCGCAATGCCATACGAAGCAGACGTTGTCGCCCGCGATGTCGTGCACCGTGGAGCTTGCGCCCTGCGCCTTCGCTGTATCGACGACCGGCGTCTGCTCCTCGTACGCCACGTCCACCATCGCCGCCGCGTCGCGCGCCTGGGCCACCGTCTCGGCCACGACCAGCGCGACCGGATCGCCGACATACAGCGCCTTGCCGTCGGCCAGCACCGGATGCTTGGGCTCCTTCATCGCCGTGCCGTCGATGTGATTGATCAGCCAGCCGCAGGGCAGGCCGCCGATCTCGCGGAAGTCCGCGCCGGTGAAGATGCCGAGCACACCGGGCGCCTTCGCCGCGGCAGCGCTGTCGATCGCGCCGATCTTCGCGTGCGCGTGAGGCGAGCGAACGAACACGGCGTAGGTCTGATGTTGCAGCGTAAAGTCGTCGGTGTATTGGCCGCGACCCGTGAGGAAGCGCTGGTCTTCCTTGCGCTTGACCGACTGTCCGATGAAGCCTTGTCGTGCGTTCATGTGTAGTGCCTCCGGGATCTTGATCCGTCGCCCCGGCGAAGGCCGGGGTCCAAGTATTGGTTCGTGTATCGCTTCGCGCAGAACTTGGGTCCCGGCCTGCGCCGGGAAGATGCTATTTCATCCCCGCCGCGCCGGTCTGAATCGCCTTGACGATGTTCTGATAACCCGTGCACCGGCAGAAGTTGCCGACCAGCGCCTCGCGAATCTTGCGATCGTCGCTCGCGTTCTCGGCATGATTGTTCACGAGATCGATCGCGCTCATTACCATGCCCGGCGTGCAGTAGCCGCACTGTAGGCCGTGGCATTCCTTGAACGCGGCCTGCATCGGATGCATCGCGCCATCGGCGGCTTCGACGCCTTCGATGGTCGTCACCTCGCGGCCTGCGGCCTGCAACGCGAGCACGTTGCACGACTTCACCGCATGACCGTCGAGATGCACGGTGCATGCGCCGCACTGCGCAGTGTCGCAACCGATGTGCGTGCCGGTCAGCCGCAAGGTCTCGCGGATGAAGGTCACGAGCAGCGTGTTGGGTTCGATGTCGCGTGTGACATCCTTGCCGTTCACGCGCAGGAAAAGCGTCGTGGCCATGCGGTCTCCTTTGGATTTTTTTTGCGGCGGCGGTCGATCGGGCGCGCCGGGATTGCGGGGGCATTATGGAGTGGGAATTGTGAGCTTCGCAAGAGTCGCTTTCTTTGCTCTACCATCGTGTGTCAACAATCACCTGCGCTGCGCATGGACAACGTCGACATCAATGTATTGAAGACCATCGCCGCATGGCGCGCCGAAGGTCGTCGCGTCACGATGGGCACGATCGTGCAGACGTGGGGCTCGGCGCCGAGACCAGTCGGCGCGATCGTCGCGATCGGGGAAGACGAAGCCGGCATGGCGAGCATCGCGGGCTCGGTCTCGGGTGGCTGCATTGAAGACGACCTGGTCGCGAAAGTCCGCAGCGCCGACGGCGCGGGACTCGCACTCGCGAAGCCCGCGCGGCTGAAGTACGGCGTCAGCGCCGAGGAAGCCAATCGATTCGGCCTGCCGTGCGGCGGAACAATCGAGCTCGTGATGGAACCGATCACCGAGCGCTCCCGCATCGATGATCTGGTGCGCGCACTGGCCGATGGTCAGCGGCTGCGTCGCAAGCTCGATCTCGAATCAGGCGACGTGACGCTCGAACCCGCCGACGCTTTCGATCGCCGCGGCGATACGCTCGCGCTCACCGACGACACACTCTCGACACTGCACGGCCCGAGCTGGCGCATCCTGATCGTCGGCGCCGGACAGATGACGCTTTACCTTGCGCAGATGGCGCAGGCGCTCGACTACGGGATCATCGTCTGCGACCCTCGCGAGGAATACACCGCGCAATGGCAAGTGCCCGGCAGCACGCTGACGACCGAGATGCCCGACGACGCGGTCATCGCGATGAAGCCCGATGCGCACAGCGCCATCGTCGCGCTCACGCACGACCCCAAGCTCGACGACCTCGCGTTGATGGAAGCGTTGAAGAGCGATGCGTTCTATGTCGGCGCGATCGGATCGAAG
>JBBSEF010000007.1:0-78047 GCA_038240015.1 Burkholderiales bacterium | reverse complement strand
TTGCCCAAGCTGCTCGACGACCTCGAGCTGTTTCGCTACGTCTCGGTGTCACTGGCGATCGTTATGCTGCTGATCGCTATCGTCGGCGTGAAGAGGGGCAAGGCGACGCCAGCGCAGATGGCGATTCCGGTAGCCGGCACGATCGCGCTGGCAGCGCTGTCGTTCTGGCTCAAGACCATGACGGATTGGCGCTTGTCGATCTTCGGCTTGATCACGCTGTTCGTCGTGTACTACCTGCAGGACGGCATCGTCGGCTTCGTGCGCAACGCGCTGAACCTCAAGTCGCGGCCGACCGATGATGCCGAGAGCGCGGACGCAGGAGACCTACCGAGGAGCAGCGACGCCTTCGCGGTGACCGAGGCCGGCAGCGGCGAATTGCTCAGCGCCACCGGTGTGCTGATGCAATTCGGCGGCCTGAAGGCCTTGAACAACGTCGACCTGAGCATCCACCGCGGCACCATCCACGGCCTGATCGGGCCCAACGGTTCGGGCAAGAGCACGATGATGAACGTGCTGACCGGCATCTATGTGCCCACTGCCGGCGCGATCGCGTTCTCGGGGCGATCGCTGGTCGGCCGCACCTCGTCCGACATCGCCCTGTCGGGCATCGCGCGCACCTTTCAGAACGTGCAACTGTTCGGCGAGATGACCGCCCTGCAGAACGTGATGGTCGGCTTGCACCATACCTTCGCCAGCAATCTGATCGACGTGGCGTTGCACCTGCCGCGCTACAAGCGCGAGAACATGCGCGCCATCGCGCGCGGCATGGCGCTGCTCGAGTTCGTCGGCCTGACATCGCTGGCGCACGAACAGGCGCGCAACCTGCCCTACGGCAAGCAGCGCCTGCTAGAGATCGCGCGCGCGCTCGCGCTCGACCCGCAACTGCTGCTGCTCGATGAACCCGCGGCCGGATTGACCGCGCCCGACATCAAGGAGCTGATCACCTTCATTCGCAAGATCCGCGAACACGGAGTCACGGTCATCCTGATCGAGCACCACATGGACGTGGTGATGAGCATGTGCGATACCGTCTCGGTGCTCGACTTCGGCCAGAAGATCGCCGAGGGCGACCCCGCGAAGATACAGGCGGACGAAAAGGTCATCGAAGCTTATCTCGGCGGACAGGCGGCTTGAGCCGGGGGCAATCCAAACATCATGCTGACCATCAACAATCTGTTCGCGGGCTACGGCAAGGTCCAGGTCCTCCACGGCATTTCGATCGACGTGCCCAAGGGAAAGATCGTCACGTTGATCGGCTCCAACGGCGCCGGCAAGACCACCACGATGCGCGCGGTCTCGGGGATGATCGCACCCACGGCCGGCGACATCTCTCTCAACGGCAAGCGTATCGAAGGCCTGGAGTCGTATCACATCGCCAGGCTCGGTCTCGCGCATGCGCCTGAAGGCCGACGCGTGTTCGCCACCATGTCGGTGGTCGACAATCTGCTGCTCGGCGCCTTCCCGCGTTTGACGCGCGCACGGCCGCGCGGCGATGTCGAGGCCGATCTCGAACGCGCGATGCTGCTCTTTCCGCGATTGAAGGAACGACGCACGCAACTCGCGGGTACGCTCTCGGGCGGCGAGCAACAGATGCTCGCGATGGCGCGCGCGATCATGTTGTCTCCGGAAGTCGTGTTGCTCGACGAACCGTCGATGGGTCTCGCACCGATTCTCGTCGATGAGGTGTTTCGTATCATCGCGCGACTGAAGAGCGAAGGCGTGACGATGCTGCTGGTCGAACAATTCGCCGCGGCCGCGCTGGCCGTCGCCGACTATGGCTACGTGCTCGAGAACGGACGCATCGCCACACATGGCGACGCGAGCAAGCTGAAGAACGACCCTGGTGTAAAGGCGGCCTACCTAGGCGTCAGCCATTGAGTTCGCATGTCTCGGCATACGAAGCGACATGACGCGCGACAGGACGCGACAAGGCTTGCAAAAAAAAGGGATGCGCGTGCATCCCTTTTTGTTGTGCCCCGCGTCGCGAATCGGTCGCGACTTTTCGCAGCGCTCAGTAGCGGCTGATCTGACCGCCGTCCACACGCACGCGATCTCCGGTGCGCAAGTCACCCGGATTCGACACGTCGATGTACTGGCTGCCGCCATTGTCATAGCGGATTGCGACCCGATAGGTGTCGGCTGTGCCTTCACGCGTGCGCTGTCCGATCGCATTGCCCGCGAGCCCGCCGACCGCTGCGCCGCCGATGGTGGCGGCCGTGTTGCCGCGGCCTTCCCCGATCTGATGGCCGACCAGCCCACCGACGACCGCACCGATGATGGTTCCGGCGGGCGATATGCCGCTGCTTCGCTCTTGTCCTCGAATCAGTTCGATCGAAGAGACCACGCCGGTATTGGCCGCGTAGCGTTGCTGCTCGGGCGCGACGCTGCCGCGCGCGGGTTGCGAATAGCTCGGCACATTGCTGGGGGTCGGTTCAGGATACGCGCAGGCTGCGAGCGCCGCGGCAGACGCGATGGCAAGAGCTGCAGAATATTTGGTATGAATCACGATGTTTCTCCTTGGGACGGGTCGCGACCGGAAACAGCGTCGGTCGTCATGCACGGTTGGAAGCATGGAAGCCCGCGACACAAGCTTTATCGCCGCATCGCAAGCAGCCCAGCATCGGAGGTCGTCTGATTTACGACGCGGAAAGAGACGATCGAGCCCGAAGGGAATCGAACGAGCGAGTGCAGCCGCGTGTGGCACGTGTCTGCGAATTCAGCCGTGCGAATTCAGACGCACGATTTCAGCCTCGATACACGACGCGGTTGCGTCCTCCGTGCTTGGCGGCATAGAGCCGTCGGTCGGCAAGCGTCAGCAAGGCGGTCGTGTCGCGGGCTTCCGCCGCGTCGGCGACACCAACGCTGACCGTCACCGAAAGTTCGGCTGCGATCGCCGACCATGCGAATGCCTGCACCGACGCGCGCAGGCGCTCGGCCACATCGACAGCGGCGTCGTAATCGACGCCGACCAGCGCGAGCAAGAACTCTTCGCCGCCATAGCGCACCGCGAGGTCGCTCGGTCGGCAGTTGGCGTTGATCAGCGTCGCGACCTGGCGCAGGACCTCGTCGCCTACACCGTGGCCGAAGCGATCGTTGATCGACTTGAAGTGATCCATGTCGTGCAGCAACACGATCAGCGGCTCGCCGAGTTCAACGCGCGGCCGCACGTCGTTCATCCAGTTCTCGAGCGCGCGGCGATTGGCCAGTCCGGTCAAGGGATCGGTCGATGCGAGCCGCTGCCACTGGCTCGACAGGCGCGCGAGTTCGAGGCGCAACTCGCGTTGTGCAACGCTGCGATGCGCGGCGCCGTCGTTGGTCTCGGCCTCGATCGCGCGCGCGCGACGAAGCGCCGCGAGCGCGGCGCGATGGTCGTCACGCATCTCTTCGACATTCGACAAGCCTTCGAGCGCCTCGCGTAGGTGGCCGCTCAATCCACTGTGATCGAACAGCGCGATCGCTTCGACATAGTGTTCGCGAGCGGCATCGTGTTCGCCCAACGACTCGTGGGCGCGACCCATTTCGAAAAAGGAGATCGCGACGTTGGGCGCCATGCCGTGAGTCCGATAACGCGGCAAGAGCGCAGCGAGCGCCGCCAGCGCATCGCGATGATGGCCGCAGTCGTGCAGTGTGATCGCATAGTTGCCCAGAGCCATCAACTCCATGCGCGTCTGCGCGCCACGCGCCGCATCTTCGGCCAGCGTGCGCCAGCGCTCGAGATGCTCTTCGAGGCTGTCGATTCGTTCGCGCGATTCCTTGGGAAGCGAAATCGCGCGGCGATTGTGCGCGTTGTAGAGCGACAGCAGCGTACTGAGGTGCTCGCGATGGTTCGGTTCGCGCGAGTGGATCGCTGCGGCCTCGTGCAGGTTCGACAGAGCCTGTTGATGACGACCGAGCAGCGAGCAGCACACGCCGATCTGACGCAGCACGACACCCACACGCATCTCGTCTCGCAAGTCGCGCGCCATCGGCTCGGCCTCTTCGAAGGCAAGCATCGCGGACGCGTGATCGCCCGCGCTACGCATGACTGTGCCGATCGCAAGCAATGCGTCGAGTTCGCCTTCGCGAGAGCCGATCGCCTTGAAGCCTTCGCGCGCCGCGGCGGCCGCGCGAAGCGCATCGACCGAGCGCCCGACGACGTTGCAGGCCAGCGCCATCGCATGCTGCAGGATCGCGCGTGCTTCGCCGGTCGCCTCGGCGATCCGCGCCTGGGCGAGAGCAACGCCCTCGTCGAGCGCGCCTTCGTCCAGAAGAACCTGGACACGCGCCGCCAGCGCGCGGGCATCATCGGGCAGCAGCGCTTGCAGGTGAAGCGGGGGTCGGGTTCCGGGATTGCGCATCGTCGAACGCGGGTGGGGCAGGTGGTGCGCAAGAGGTCCACGGCGGACCGACGCAAGACTTCCAATCGCGAAGACTAACGCGGCAGGGTCGAACTTCCCATGACAAACAGATCGACCGCGCGCGCGCACTGCCGACCTTCGCGGATCGCCCAGACCACCAGCGATTGACCGCGGCGCATGTCGCCTGCCGCGAACACCTTGGGGTCCGACGTGCGATAGCTCGCATCGCCCTCGGTCGGCGCCGAGACATTTCCTCGCTGGTCCTTGTCGATACCGAGCGCATCGACGAGCCCGGCCGTGACCGGCCCCGTGAAGCCCATCGCGAAGAGCACCAGGTCGGCCGGTATCTCGAACGCGCTGCCCGCGACTTCGACCATGCGCGTGGCGCCGGTCGCTTCGTCCTTCTTCCATTCGACGTGAACCGCGACCACCGCCTTGACGCGGTCCTTTTCCTTGCCGGTACCCGCCTTGAACGACTGGGTCACGATCGCCCAGTCGCGCTCGACGCCTTCTTCGTGCGATGACGACGTGCGCATCTTGAGCGGCCAATACGGCCAGGTCATCAGGCGATTTTCCTCGGCGGGAGGTTGGGGAAGCAATTCGATCTGCGTGACCGACAACGCGCCCTGACGGTTGCTGGTGCCCACGCAATCGCTGCCGGTGTCTCCGCCTCCGATCACGAGCACGTGCTTGCCCGCCGCCGAGATCTGGCCCCTGACCTTGTCGCCCGCAACCAGCTTGTTCTGCGCGGGAAGGAACTCCATCGCGAAGTGCACGCCCTTCAAGTCGCGGCCGGGGACCGGCAGATCGCGCGGTGCCTCTGCCCCGCCTGCGAGCACGATCGCATCGAAGTCTTCGCGAAGACGATCGACGCTCGAATCCTTGCCGCCGACGTGAACGCCGGTGCGAAACGTCACGCCCTCTTCGCGCATCTGCTCGACGCGGCGATCGATGTGCGACTTCTCCATCTTGAAGTCGGGGATGCCATAACGCAGCAGGCCGCCGATGCGATCGCTCTTCTCGAACACCGTCACGTCGTGACCGACGCGCGCGAGCTGTTGCGCGGCCGCGAGGCCGGCCGGGCCCGATCCGACGATGGCGATCTTCTTGCCGGTCCTGGTCGCCGGGATCTGCGGCACGACCCAACCCTTCTCCCACCCCTTGTCGATGATCGCGTGCTCTATCGACTTGATGCCGACAGGATCGTTGTTGATGTTGAGCACGCACGCCGCTTCGCATGGCGCAGGACACACGCGGCCGGTGAACTCGGGGAAGTTGTTGGTGGTGTGCAGCGTGTCGAGCGCGACGCGCCAGTGGCCGCGATATACGAGATCGTTCCAGTCCGGAATGATGTTGTTGATCGGGCAGCCGCTTTGACAAAACGGAATGCCGCAATCCATGCATCGCGCGCCCTGCTGCTTGGCGGCCGCGTCCGACAGATGCGCGATGAATTCGCGGTAGTGATGCGTGCGATCCTGCGGCGCTTCGGCTGCTTCGGCGAGGCGTTGGTATTCGAGAAAGCCGGTGATCTTGCCCATCGTGTCTTTGAATTTTCTTTGGAACCCTCCCCCGTTGAGGGGGAGGGGACGTCACGCTGCCAGCTTCTCCGGCATTGCATCGACTGCCGGCGTCGGCTGCGGGCTCATCGTCTTCAACGCGCGCCGATATTCGGTCGGCATCACCTTCACGAACTGCCCGCGCGTCTCTTCCCACTTTGCGAGGATCTCTCTGGCGCGAAACGAGCCCGTGTATCTGAAATGCTTCTCGACCAATTCGCGCAGCAGCTCTTCATCGACGCGGCCGAGATGTCTCGAGAATGCGTCGCCCGAAGCGCCTGCGCGCTCGATCCTCTCGAGCTCGACCATCGCCGTGTTGCATCGCTTGGCGAAGTCGCCTTCCGCATCGAGCACATAGGCCACGCCTCCCGACATGCCCGCCGCGAAATTGCGGCCGGTCTGTCCGAGCACGACCACTGTGCCGCCGGTCATGTATTCGCAGCCATGGTCGCCGACGCCCTCGACGACTGCGAACGCGCCCGAGTTGCGTACCGCGAAGCGCTCGCCCGCGACGCCGTTGAAGTAGGCCTCGCCCGCGATCGCGCCGTAGAGAACCGTGTTGCCCGCGATGATGTGATCGGGACCGAAGCCGCGGAAGTCGTTGGGTGATCGCACGATGATGCGGCCGCCCGACAATCCCTTGCCGACATAGTCGTTCGCATCGCCGACCAGATCGAGCGTGATGCCCGCCGCGAGGAAGGCGCCGAAGCTCTGGCCCGCGACGCCGTTGCATTGAATGTGGATGGTGTCGTCGGGCAGTCCCGCGTGACCATGGCGACGCGCAACTTCGCCCGACAACATCGTACCGATCGTGCGATTGCCGTTGCGCACCGGCGTGATGAACGACACGCTCTCGCCGCGTTCGAGCGCGGGTTCCGAACGTTTGATGAGTTGATGATCGAGCGCCTTGTCGAGGCCATGATCCTGATCTTCGACGCGACGGCGCGCGACTTCGCCGCCGAATTGATCAACGACGGCCGGCTGATAAAAGATGCGAGAGAAGTCGAGCCGCTTCGCCTTCCAGTGCTCGATACCTTTCTTCGTGTCGAGCCAATCGGTGCGGCCGATCATCTCGTCGAAGCTGCGAATGCCGAGCTGCGCCATGATCTCGCGCGCTTCTTCGGCGACGAAGAAGAAGAAGTTGACGACGTGCTCAGGCTTGCCCGCGAACTTCGCACGCAGCACCGGATCCTGCGTCGCGACGCCGACCGGGCAGGTGTTCAGATGGCACTTGCGCATCATGATGCAGCCCTCGACGACGAGCGGCGCGGTGGCGAATCCGAACTCGTCGGCGCCGAGCATCGCGCCGATCACGACGTCGCGACCGGTCTTCATCTGGCCGTCGACCTGCACCGTGATGCGACCGCGCAGCCGATTGAGCACCAGCGTCTGCTGCGTTTCCGCGAGCCCGAGCTCCCAAGGGGTACCCGCATGCTTGATCGATGAAATGGGTGACGCGCCGGTTCCGCCGTCGTGACCCGCGATCGTGACGTGATCGGACTTGGCCTTGGCTACTCCCGCGGCGACCGTACCCACACCGACTTCGGAGACCAGCTTGACCGAGATCGATGCGCGCGGATTGGCGTTCTTCAAATCGTGGATCAGTTGCGCGAGGTCTTCGATCGAATAGATGTCGTGATGCGGCGGCGGCGAGATCAAGCCGACGCCCGGCACCGAGAAGCGCAGCTTGGCGATGTACTCGGACACCTTGTGGCCAGGCAACTGGCCGCCTTCACCGGGCTTCGCACCCTGCGCCATCTTGATCTGGATCTGATCGGCCGATATGAGATAGGCCGCAGTCACGCCGAAGCGACCCGATGCGACCTGCTTGATGCGCGAGCGCAGCGAGTCGCCCGCCTTCAGGGGCACGTCGGACACGATGCGATCGGGGCCGAGCACCGACGCGAGCGTCTCGCCCGACCGGATCGGTATGCCCTTCAACTCGTTCTCGTAGCGCGCGGGATCTTCGCCGCCTTCACCGGTGTTGGACTTGCCGCCGATGCGGTTCATCGCGACCGCGAGCGTTGCATGCGCTTCGGTCGAGATCGAGCCCAACGACATCGCACCGGTCGCGAAGCGCCTGACGATCGCTGTCGCGGGTTCCACTTCGGACAAGGCAATCGCCTTCGACGGATCGACGCGAAATTCGAACAGGCCGCGCAAGGTCATCAGCCGCCTGCTCTGGTCGTTGACCAGCGTCGCGTATTCCTTGTAGGTCGCGAAGCTGTCGCCGCGCGTGGCGTGCTGCAGCTTGGCGATGGTGTCGGGCGTCCACATGTGCGCTTCGCCGCGTGTGCGATACGCGTATTCGCCGCCCGCATCGAGCATGGTCTCGAGCACCGGGTCGTCGCCGAACGCACTGCGGTGCAGACGGATCGCTTCTTCGGCGACGTCGAACACGGTGATGCCTTCGATGCTGGAAGCGGTCCCCGCGAAATACTGATCGATCAACGAGCGCGACAGGCCGACTGCTTCGAAGATCTGCGCGCCGCAGTACGACATGTAGGTCGAGATGCCCATCTTGGACATGACCTTCATCAAGCCCTTGCCGATCGCCTTCTTGTAGTTGGCGATCGCCTTGTCTGGCGAGAGGTCGGCCGCGAGGTCATCGGAAAAGTCGGCATGCATCGCGACCAGCGTCTCCATCGCGAGATAGGGATGTATTGCTTCGGCGCCATAGGCCGCGAGGACAGCGACGTGATGGACTTCGCGTGCGGCGCCGGTCTCGACGACGAGGCCGGTCGACGTGCGCAAGCCGCGCGACACCAGGTGCTGATGGATCGCGGAGGTTGCCAGCAGCGCGGGAATCGCGACCTGCTCGGCGTCCATCTTGCGATCGGACACGATCAGGATGTTGAAGCCCGACTTCACCGCATCGACCGCCTCTGCGCACAGCGACGCGAGACGCGCCTCGATGCCTTCTGGACCCCAAGCCACGGCATAGCAGATGTCGAGCTCGTGACTCTTGAACTTGTTCGACGTGTGCTTCTCGATATTGCGAATCACCGCCATGTCGACCACGTCGAGCACCGGCTGCGACACTTCGAGACGCATCGGCGGATTGATGTTGTTGACGTCGAGCAGGTTGGGCTTGGGCCCGATGAACGAGATCAGCGACATCACGAGTTGTTCGCGGATCGGATCGATCGGCGGATTGGTCACCTGCGCGAACAGCTGCCGAAAATAATTGAAGAGCGGCTTGTCCTTGTCGGACGTGACGGCGAGGGGCGAATCGTTGCCCATCGAGCCAGTCGCTTCTTCGCCGAACTCGGCCATTGGCGCCATCAGCATGCGCAGGTCTTCCTGCGTGTAGCCGAAGGCCTGCTGCCTGTCGAGCAGCTTGAGTGCACTCGAGGTCTCGACCGCCGCGGTCGCGGTTGCGGTGGGCAGATCGACGGCGTGCTGAAGTTCGTCGAGCTTGATGCGGATGCGGCTGATCCATTCCCGATAGGGCTTCGCGTTGGCGAGCGAATTCTTGAGTTCGGTGTCGTCGATGATGCGACCGGCTTCGGTGTCGATGAGAAACATCTTGCCGGGTTGCAAGCGCCACTTCTTGACGATGCGCGATTCGGGGATCGGCAGCACGCCGGTCTCGGACGCCATCACGACGAGGTCGTCGTCGGTGATGAGATAACGCGCCGGACGCAAACCGTTGCGGTCGAGCGTCGCGCCGATCTGTCGGCCGTCGGTGAATGCGATCGCGGCCGGACCGTCCCACGGCTCCATCATCGCTGCGTGATATTCGTAGAACGCGCGGCGGTTCTCGTCCATTAGCGTGTGCTGTTCCCACGCTTCGGGGATCATCATCATCATCGAGTGGGCCAGCGAGTAGCCGCCCATCACGAGCATCTCGAGACAGTTGTCGAACGACGCCGTGTCCGATTGGCCCGGATAGATCAGCGGCCAGATCTTGTCGAGGTCACGGCCGAGCACGGGCGACGAGATCGCCTGCTGACGCGCGTTGATCCAGTTGACGTTGCCCTTGACGGTATTGATCTCGCCGTTGTGCGCGACCATGCGATACGGATGCGCGAGCTCCCAACTAGGAAAGGTGTTGGTCGAGAAGCGCTGATGGACGAGCGCAATCGCGGAGACGGTGCGCGGGTCGGCAAGGTCTCGGTAATACACGCCGACCTGATCGGCGAGCAGCAAGCCCTTGTAGACAATGGTTCGCGCCGACATCGACGGCACGAAAAATTCCTTGCCATGCTTCAACTTCAAGGCCTGTATCGCGTGGCCGGCCGACTTGCGAATGATGTAGAGCTTGCGCTCGAGCGCATCGGTCACCATCACTTCGGGACCGCGCCCGATGAAGAGTTGACGGATCACCGGCTCGGTCGCTCTCACCGCGGGCGACATCGGCATGTCGCGATCGGTGGGCACATCGCGCCAGCCGAGCAGCACCTGACCCGCCGCACGCACAGCGCGCTCGAGTTCCTGCTCGCACGCGAGGCGCGACGCATGTTCCTTCGGCAGGAACACCATGCCCACGCCGTATTCGCCGAAGGGAGGCAATACGACTTCCTGCTTCGCCATGTCCTCGCGAAACACAGCGTCAGGAATTTGAATCAACACGCCCGCGCCGTCACCCATCAGCGGATCCGCACCGACCGCGCCGCGATGATCGAGATTCTTCAGGATCAGAAGACCCTGCTCGATGATCGAGTGGCTCTTCTGTCCGCGAATGTGCGCGACGAAGCCGACGCCGCAAGCGTCGTGCTCACAAGCCGAACGGTAGAGGCCGAAGTCGTTGGCTTCGCGTCGGAGCGAATCGAGTTGGTCGTTGGACAGGTACGGCGGGTAGGCAGACATGGCGTGCATCCGCGGTGATCAAGAATCGGATCACATTAATGCACTGCAGCAGTCCGCGCAATCAATTAGTGACGGGTCTGACCCCATTTAATATCAGCGGGAGGGAGGTTGTGAAAATAAATGGGGACATGCGTAGCTCATTACAATGTTGATTATTTTTTGGGACGACCCCGCAGCAACGGGGTTGCGCGCCGCGTCGCATGTGCTGCGATCGACTGCAAAAATAATTCGCTTCCCAATCCCCAACCCCTCTCGGTGGCGCGTTCGATCGCGCTTGCCACGTCGGCCGCGAGAGGCGCCTCGAGCAAGGATCGGTACGCTGCCTGGCGCTCGAAGGGCGTATTGCGAAGCGCCCAGTAGAGCGGGTGGTCGAGCAGAAATGATTCCTGCTCGAGACCCACGTGATGTCGATAACTCGACCAGCGCCACTCGTCGGGCGATTGCGCTAGTCCCTGTTCGACGGGCTGCGTTTCGAGCTGCTGCATGCTGGCCATCAGATAGCGCTCGGCCTCGATCAGCGTCGATCGATAGCGTCGATCGAAGAGCGGGCCGATCCGTCCTGATTGTCGATTCATGTACGGCACGAAGCGACGTCCGACGGCCTGCATCGTCCTGGGCAGCGCGTTGGCGTCGCCGGGCGTGGCGAGCAACTGGAATTGCTGCGGCAGCAGGACATAGGCGTGGATCGCCAACCCGTGCAGGCTCGCCGCCTGCCCGAGCAGCTCGGCGAAGAAGCGATAGCCGTCCGCGTCGTCGAACAACTGCCTTCCTTCAGCAGCACGCTGGACGACGCGCTGGACGATGCCGGGAGCATAGAGTCGGGGCAGGCGGGCCATGGTCTATTGCGGAGAGCAAATGATGCTCAAGCCTCGTTCGTCGATGCCGATGGTAAGAGCGATGAATCGTGAAACTAGCGGCAAACGCCAGCGGCCGCTAAGGATAAACGCCCCCTTGCCGACGCGGGCAAACAACAGTAGTTCAAAAAGGTTGGCCGCAAATTGCACACGTCTCGATGCTGCGTTCTAATAATGTGCGACAAGAGCTTAATTTCATTCGCATATTTGTATGGAATTTGCGGTTTCATATTATTGCCGGCCACTGGGCTGGCGTTGAAACATAAAATTGCGTAGAGCAGCAAGGAGTCCAAGTTGAACATGCGTGTCCCGAAATTCGCTTCGTATCTTCTGTCGATTGCATTGATCACGTTGCTTGGCGCCTGCGGTGGCGGAGGCGGAGGCTCGGTCAGCGGGGTGAGTGCGCCGCCTGTTGGGGTAACCCCGCCACCCCCTACACCGCCCGCTCCGACTCTCACGCTCAGCGCATCGACCACTTTAATTTCGGCAAGCACACCCGCCACCCTCACGACGACGTTGAAGGATGCGGCGGGCGCACCCGTGGCAGGCGCGGTCGTGAAGTTCGCTACGCAGGGCACAGGATTCGGTGTTTTTTTCCCGACCGGTGGAACCGCGCTCACCAACGCGACCGGGGTTGCCACGATATCTTTAAACGCTGGAACGCAGATCGGCGCCGATAGCGTTACTGCCACTTCAAACGTCGGTGCTACGGCGGTCGTCAGCAGTGCGCTGGGATTTACCGTATCGGCTGCACCAATCACGACCACCGCTGCTTCAATCAGTTTCGTATCCGCGGCGCCTACGACGATTGCAATCAAAGGCACCGGCGGACAGGAAACTTCCACGGTCATTTTCTTGATCAAGGATTCGAACGGTAATCCGTTGGCGAATCAAAATGTGACCTTTTCTTTGACATCAAGTGCCGGTGGAATCTCACTCGCGGCACAAAATGCGACGAGCAAGGCGGATGGCACCGTCAGTGCGATTCTTCAGGCGGGAACGACCGCAACGCCGGTTAGAGTCAAGGCGGTATTGACAAGCAATTCCGCGGTTACGGGAATTTCAAGTCAGTTGGTGATTTCAACTGCAATTCCCCACCAGAATGGCTTTTCGATTGCAGCCACACAGTTAAACATAGAGGCATTGAATGTCGACGGGGTGTCAACGACATTGACCGCTCGCCTTTCGGACAGGTACGGCAACTTGGTGCCTGACGGAACAGCCGTATCATTCCGCACGGAAGGCGGTGTTTCCAGTATCACGCCATCCTGTCAAACCGTCGGCGGCGCATGCTCGGTAACATTGCAGAGTTCCGGTCGACGCCCGGCGGATGGTCGTCTAACGATACTCGCGACAGCGATTGGCGAGGAAAGTTTCGTCGACGCAAACGGCAATGGCCTTTATGACGTTGGTGAACAGTTCTTCGATTTGCCCGAAGCATTTGTCGATGGGAATGAAGACGGCGTGCGCGGAATCAACACGACCGAGCCCTTCAAGCCAATTGAAGAATTTGTTGACTTCAACAACAACGGATCCTATGACGCTGGGGATGGGCAATTTAACGGCGTTTTGAGGGCGTGCGACGTTCTTACGCCGAGGCCTGCCGGTTGTCCCAATACTTCGGCGTCAACAACGCTTAATGTGCGTAGCTCTCTGGTGATCGTGCTATCCGGACATAATGCTGTATTTGGCAACTTGCCTTCCAGTATCAACTTGGGTACATGCGGATCAGCACCGCAGACAATTCCTTTGACTATTGGCGACATTAATGGCAATTCGTTGGCTGCCGGTACTAAAATATCGTTGGCAACGACGAATGGAACGATTATTTCGCCCACTTCGGCCAATGTACCCGACTCCAATGCGTTCGGTCCTTATTCTTTCCCGATCACGCTAAAGACTGATGCAACATTGGCTAACGCGGTCTGCACGAATACCAACCCGACCGGGACGTTGACGATTACCGTCACCACACCAGGCGGATTCGTCACGACTGCGCTGGTTACGGTCAATGACTAGTAGTGGGTTTTGACAGCGTTGAAGAAAAGGGCCGGTTGGCCCTTTTTTTCAAATTGCGTCGGTACAAAACAGTCTTCTGTGTTCCCGAATCGCATATCGATCCGTCATTCCCGCAATGTAATCCGCAATTGCCCGCGCACCGAGCTCATTCGTCTTGTTGAAATGCTCGGTTGGCAATAGAATCGGTTGCGACAAGAATAACTCGAAGAGTTCGGTGACAATACGCTTCGCTTTATTGGTCATTCTCTGCACGAGATAATGCTGATATAGATTCTTGTGCAAGAATCGTTTTAAAGCCGCCGCTTCATCGCGAATACGCGGACTAAAGCCGATCAGCGATCGCTGCGCGCGGACCCCGTCGATCGACGCAGGCTGTGCATTATCGATATTCGCGCGGCTGGTCTCCGTGACGTCGATGATCAATTCGTTGATCATTCGCCGCACCGTTTCCAGAATCAGCCGCCGCTCATTGATGTCGGGGAAGAGGCTCCGCACGGTTTCGGCATGCCTCTGAAACAAGGCGATCGTCATCATCTGTTCGATGGTGAGCAGCCCCGAACGCAAGCCGTCGTCGATGTCGTGATTGTTGTATGCGATCTCGTCGGCAAGATTGGCGAGCTGGGCTTCGAGCGAGGGCTGGGTGCGTTCGAGGAAGCGACGTCCCACGCCGCCGAGTTGCTTCGCATCTTCTAGCGAGCAATGCTTGAGGATGCCTTCGCGCGTTTCGAAACACAGATTGAGTCCGTCGAAGCCACCGTAGCGCTCTTCGAGAACATCGACCACGCGCAGCGATTGCAGGTTGTGCTCGAAGCCGCCGTGTTCTTTCATGCAGTCGTTGAGCGCATCCTGCCCCGCATGTCCGAAAGGCGTGTGACCGAGATCGTGAGCGAGGGCGATCGCTTCGACGAGATCTTCATTGAGGTCGAGATTGCGCGCGATCGAGCGCGCGATCTGCGCGACCTCGAGCGAGTGCGTCAGGCGCGTGCGAAACAGATCGCCTTCGTGATTGACGAACACCTGTGTCTTGTATTCGAGGCGACGAAATGCGGACGAGTGAATGATGCGATCGCGATCGCGCTGGAACTCGCTGCGCGATGCGGAGGGTTCTTCTCGATGCACGCGGCCGCGGCTGTGATCCGGGTGCGCCGCATAAGGCGCCAAGACGATCGATGCGGTCACGGCGCGGCCGCCGACGCGGCCACCTCTCTTGCGTGCGGACCGGCAAGTACCTCACGCAACGCGCCGTCCGCAACGCCGGCAACGCGTGCAGCGCCCAAGCCATCGAGCAGCACGAAACGAAGGCGTCCGGCGTCGGCCTTCTTGTCGCTCGCCATCCAATCGAGCCATTGATCGACGGTGAGCAGCGGCGCGTTCACCGGCAGTCCCGCAGCGATCAGCAGAGCCCTCAATCGCTCGACGATGGCTTGGTCGATCGCGCCCTGCAGCGCGGACAAACGCGCGGCCATCATCATGCCCGCGGCGACCGCTTCGCCATGCAGCCACGCGCCATATCCAGTAGCGCCCTCGATCGCGTGTCCGAAGGTGTGTCCGAAGTTCAATAGCGCGCGTCGCCCCGCTTCGCGTTCGTCATCGGCGACGATGTCGGCCTTGATCTCGCATGAACGTCGAATCGCGTGCGAAAGCGCGTGGCGATCGCGCGACATCAATGAGGGCATGGCGCTTTCGAGCCACTCGAAGAAGCGCGCGTCGAGGCTGACGCCGTACTTGATGATTTCGGCCATGCCTGCCGCGAACTCGCGGCCTGGCAATGTATCGAGAACCGCGAGATCGATCACCACGGCCTGCGGCTGATGGAACGCACCGATCATGTTCTTGCCCAGGCGATGATTGATGCCGGTCTTGCCGCCTACCGAGGAATCGACCTGCGCGAGCAGCGTCGTGGGAACTTGAATGAAGCGCACGCCGCGTTGATACGTCGCTGCAGCGAAACCCGCCACGTCGCCGACGACACCACCGCCGAGCGCGACGACGGTCGCGCTGCGATCGCATCGCGTTTCGAGCATCGCGTTGTGGATTGCATCGAGCATCGCGGCATTCTTGAATTGCTCGCCGTCGTCGACGACGATCGTCACGACGCGATGCTCGTTGTCTTCGAGTCGTCCTGCGAGCGTTTCGCCATAGAGCGGCGACACAGTCGTGTTGGTCACGAGCACGAGATCGCGACCGGCGTCGCATTGGGTCAAGAGTTCGGTCCAGAACTCCGCGTGCGAATGCGACGATGCGACCGGACCATCGACGATGTGGATCGGGTAGCTGCGATCGCCGAGTGCGACGACGAGTTCTGCGACGTGGGTCGAAGCCGCCGGACCATTCATCGAGGAATCTCGACGAAGTCGTCGCGCAATCGAGATGCCGCGTCCGCGACATCTCGATGACGGGTCTCTTGTTCAAGCCGCTCCACGATCGAGGCGACCAGGCGCGTCACGCTCGGCCGTCCAGTTTCGATCAGCAGGTCGGCCACTTCGCGATAGAGCGGGTCGCGCGTCTCGAGCAATTCTTCCAGACGTTTTTTCGGATCGTCACAGGCCAGCAGAGGCCGACTGCGATCGTTCCTCGTTCGGTTCCAAAGGTCGACGACCTTCGCGTGAAGATAGATCGTGAATCCGCGCTCCTTCAGGCGAACGCGCGTGTCCTCGCACAGCACGGCGCCGCCGCCGGTGGCCATCACGAGGCCGGAACGTTGAGACAGTTCGTCGATCATCAGCTCTTCGCGTTTGCGAAATCCAGCCTCGCCTTCGATATCGAAAATGACCGGAATCGAAACGCCGGTGCGGGCCTCGATTTCGTGGTCGCTATCGACGAAGGTCCGGTCCAGGCGCGCGGCAAGCTGCCGTCCGACGGCGCTCTTGCCTGAACCCATCATGCCGACGAGAAAAATGTTGTCGCGATCGTGAATCACGAGGCGATTCTAACTTTTGTCAGCCAAGGCAAGAAGATGCCGCCCGCAGGCGGCATGTGCTTGTGGTACTGAAAGATCGCTGGTCGCTGCCGATGCCGCGTCAGCGCAACGTCACGCGGCCGTTGACCATGGTCGGCGTGATGAAGATCAGGAGCTCGCTCTTGTTGGTGGTCTTCGCAGTGTTCTTGAACAGATAGCCGAGCACCGGCACGTCTCCGAGCAGAGGGACCTTGGTCACCGTGGTGTTGTCGGTCAACTGAAAGATGCCGCCCAGCACGACGGTACCGCCGTTCTCCACCAGTACCGTGGTGTTGACGTGCTTGGTGTCGATCGCGAAGCCGGCGGTGGTGACCTGACCCACGCTGTCCTTGGTCACGTCGACGCTCAGGATGATGTTGCCTTCCGGGGTGATCTGCGGAGTCACTTCGAGTTTCAGGTTCGCCTTGCGAAACTGGATGCTCGTCGCACCGCTGCTGGTCGCAACTTGATACGGCAGTTCGGTGCCCTGCTCGATCAACGCCTTGACCTGATCGGCCGTGACGACGCGGGGACTCGACACGATCTTGCCGGTGCCATCGGCTTCGATCGCCGACAGTTCGAGGTTCAGGAATTTGGTCGCGCTCTTGGTGAACAGGCTGATGCCCACCGACGCCGGGCCTAACCCACCGAGACCGGCCGCAGGCAAGCTGAAAAACTGCGTGTCCGGAATGAAGCTTCCGCCGGTGACCGCGGCCTGCCCCGTTTGCTCGCCGGCGCCGAGATAGTTGCCGGTGACGCGATAGCGCAAGTTGCCGCTACTGGTCGGCACCGGAAGCTGGTTGTTGAAGAAGCCAAGCTTCACGCCGAGGTTGCGGCTGAACTGATCGTTGGCTTCAACGATGCGAGACTCGATGATCACCTGCCGGCTTGCGACATCGAGCTTGGCGATGACGTTGCGAATCTGTTCAAGATTGGTGGGTGTCTCCTTGATGAACACCTGATTCGTTCTGGGGTCCGCCGTCGCTGCGCCGCGCTTTGACAAGACCCGGTTGGCCGTGCCGCCGACCGCACTCGAGCCGCCCGATGCGCCGGTGCCGTTCAGGAAGTCGACGAGGTCTTGCGCTTTTTGATAGTTGAGCTGAAAGGTCTCGCTGCGCAGGGGCTCGAGATCGGCGATCTGCGAACGCGCTTCGAGGTCGAGCTTTTCCTTGGTTGCCAGTTCGTCCTTGGGTGCGACCAGAATCACGTTGCCGTTCTTGCGCATGTCGAGACCCTTGGCCTGCAGGATGATGTCGAGGGCCTGATCCCACGGCACGTCCTTCAAACGCAAGGTCAGGTTGCCGTTGACCGAATCGCTGGTGATGATGTTCAGGTTGGTGAAGTCCGCGATCACCTGCAACAGCGCGCGCACGTCGACGCTCTGAAAGTTGAGCGACAAGCGCTCGCCCTTGTAGCCGGCGCGCGTGCTCTGGAAGAGCTTGTTCGGATCTTCCTTCAGCGGCTTGACTTCGACCACCAGTCGATTGTCGGTCTGATAGGCGTTGTGCTCCCACAGTCCGCGCGGTTCGATCACCATCCGCACGTTGTCGCCCTGCTTAAAGGTGTTGATGGTCTGGACCGGCGTTGCGAAATCGGTGACGTCCAGACGTCGACGCAAGCTGTCGGGCAGCGCCGACTTGAGGAAGTCGATCACGATCGACTGGCCTTGCGTGCGAATGTCCACACCGGTTTGACTGTCCGACAGATCGATGATGACGCGTCCGGTGCCGTCTGGACCGCGGCGAAAATCGATGTCGCGAATACCGTGCGCAGCGGCAGTGTTCGATGATTCCGCGAAGCGCGTCGCGGACGCGCGCGGCGCATTCGACGCGCTCGATGTCGATGATGCGGCTGCGACGTCGGCAATCGGCGTGGTCAGCGTGATGACCACCGCGTTGCCATCGATGGTGGTGTTGTACGACACGCTGCGCTTGAGATTGAGCACGAGGCGTGTCCGATCGCCCGAGGTCACCAGATTGATCGAACGCAAGTCACCCTGATTGGTGTCGATCAGATTCTTGCCCGATTCATTCGCGGTCCGAGTGAAGTCGAGCGCGATGCGGGCAGGGGTCGCAATCGAAAACGACGCAGGCACCGCAGCCGGCGCGGACTTGAGCGCAATGCGCACGACCAGGTTGCCGCCTTGCTGTGAAGTCGTGACCTCCTGGATCGCGTTGTCTTGCGCAACCGCGGTCACAGGCCCGATCGCGAACACGAATGCCGCCACAATCAACCACCACTTGCGTACGTGGCCGGGCACGGGGGAGGCGAACGCGAGAGCGTTGCACCGATGGAGTTGCTTCATTTCTTGTTCTCCTGCAATTGCAGTGTCGTCGTGCGCTCGACCCACTCGCCTGCGGCATCCTGAACGACTTCCCTGAGGGTGACTTCGCTTTCGTTGATGCGCGTGACCAGGCCGAAGTTCTGCCCGATGTAGTTGCCCACCTTGGCTTGATAGACCACACCGTCCGCGCGCAATAGCGCGTAACGCAAATTGGGCCTCTGCAACGTGCCCACCATCGTGATCGTGTCGACCGGATACGCTTCGAGCGGCTCTCTGCGGCGCGATAGATCGGGCGAGAGACCGCTGGTCGACTTGGCGGAGAGCGCCTTGAGCGCATTGGCCACCTTGCTCGGGTCGAAGGGATCGATTTCGTTCTGGTCGCTGTAGATGAAGGGCTCGAAAGTCTTGGGCTCGTTCACCTTCGGGGTCACCGGGCGCATCTCTTTGCGCACATCGCTCATCCATTGGCGAAGCTCGTCATTCGAGCCTCCGCACGCAGAGAGCGCAAGGCACGCAACCACCAGGGGCAAGAGGGTTCTTGTCGTCATCATCATTTTGCGACCGCCTTGACCGCCTTGCGCTGCGCCGCGACTTCCTCGGGATCGAGATAGCGGAACGTCTTGGCGATCGCTTCAAGCGTCAGCGGCGTGCTCGCATTCGCGGGCATCGCGATGCTCAGATTGTTGAGCGTCACGATGCGCGGCAGACTCGCGATGTCGCTCGTGAAGGCCGCGATGTCGTGATAGTTGCCGATCAGACGAACGTTGATCGGCAGCTCCGCGTAGTAATCGCGAACCGTCACCTGCCCCGGTCGAAACAATTCGAACTGAAGGCCGCGCCCGATACCGGCCTGGTTGATGTCGGACAGAAGCGCGTCCATTTCGGCCTTGCTCGGCAATTGCTTCTCGAGACGCGCGACGTATTGGGTCACGAGGTCCTTCTGCTTTTTCAGGGGTTCGAGATTGATCGCCTGCTGCAGCTTGTCTTTGTATTGCGTCTTGAGCTGCACCTCGTCGTTCTCGCCTTTCTTCAGCTCCTCGAGTTGATCGCTCCAATAGAAGTACCAGCCGGCGATGATGACAACCACGACAATCGCAACGACCGCGGCGATGCGCGGCGCGATCGGCCACGTCCCGACGTCCCTCGTATTGAGGTTCCTGAATTGATCCAGATAGCGCGAGAAGTTGATGTCCGCCATGGTCATGCGTTCACGGTTTGGCCGCCGGTTTTGCCACTGGGGCGGGCGCACCGGCACGTACCGGAATGGCCGGGGTCTTTGCGTCCCGCGGACGATTGATCGTCACGTTGACCGTGAACTGGAACAAACGCTTGTTGTCGCGCCCGACCGGCGCAGCCTTGATCTCGACGAGTTCGGGCGATCCGACCCATGTCGAGTTATTGCTCAGATGACGAAGCAGTTCTGAAACGCGCTCGTTGGATTGCGCGAAGCCGGTCAGCGCGACTTTGAGATTGTCCTGCCGCAGGCTTTGCATGTAGACCCCCTCGGGGACCTGCTTGACCAATTCATCGAGCAGGTGCACCGGAAGATTGCGATCGGCCTGCAGGTCTTCGACCGCCTGCTGCCGCGCCTTGAGCGCTTCGAGATCCTGGCGCAGCGATGCGATTTCCTTGATCTGTTCGTCGAGCTTCTTGTTCTCGGCCTTGATGAACTCGTTGCGATCATTTTGTACACCGATGTACGTATTGATCACGAAGGCGACCGCGATCACGATGACCACCGCCGCGCCGAACGCCAACGCGACGAGCACATAGAAATCACGACGACGTTGCGCACGCTTCTCGGCACGGTGCGGCAGCAGGTTGATGCGAACCATCAGCCCGACCTCCGCATGGCCAGGCCCGTGGCGATCACCAGCGAAGGCGAATCGAGCCGCGCCTGCTTGTCGCGAATACCGGGGCCGAGTTCCATTCCCTTGAACGGATTGAGGATCGATGTGACGGCTTGCGTGCGCGTCCCGACGACATCCACCAGTCCGGGGATGACGGCACAACCCCCGGCCAGAAGAATGTGATCGACGCGGCTATAGGGAGTCGACGTGAAGAAGAACTGCAACGCGCGCGTAACCTCGAGGGCGATGTTGTCGGCGAACGGCTGCAGCAGGTCTCTTTCGTAAGTCTCGGGAAGATCGTTGGCCTTCTTCTTGGCCTCGGCCTCTTCGGCTGAAAGTCCATAGGCACGCGCGATGTCCTGGGTGAGTTGATTGCCGCCGAACGCCTGCTCGCGCTCATAGATCGACTGATTGTTGAGCGTGACCGAGATCGTGGTGGTGGACGCGCCGATCAAAAACAGCGCGATGATCTGACCTTCGCCTTCATTGGGCATCAGCCGAATGACACGGTCCGCGGTCGCTCGCGTGGCGTGCGCCTCGATGT
The DNA here is from genome assembly GCA_038240015.1 of Burkholderiales bacterium. GTDB lineage: Bacteria > Pseudomonadota > Gammaproteobacteria > Burkholderiales > Burkholderiaceae_D > CAHJXF01. Next base: position 56,853 of record JBBSEF010000007.1, on the reverse strand, counting down.
CCATGATGGCGGGCTTGAGACCGGCGGCCTGCGCGACGGCGACGCGGTCTTCGACTTTTTCCTTGCGCGAAGCCGCGAGCAGCAGTTCGATGTCTTCAGGCGCATTCGGTGCGGGACCGATGACGCTGAAATCGAGACTGACTTCATCGAGCGCAAACGGAATGTATTGGTTGGCCTCGCTCTCGACCTGAACCTCGAGCGCCTCTTCCGACAGGCCTCCGGGCAGAATGATCTTTTTCGTGATGACCGCGGCACTCGGCAGTGCGAGGGCAACATGGCGTGCGCGCGTGCCGCTCTTGCGAACCGCACGTTTGACGGCTTCGGAGACCGCTTCGATATTCTCGATATTTCCATCGGCAATCGCGCCTTTGGGCAGCGACTCGATGGCATAACGCTCGAGGCGAAAACCACTCTCTTCCGATCCGCCGAGCTCGACGAGCTTGACGCTGGACGAACTCAGATCGAGCCCGATCAGCGGCGGATTCTTGGATGAAAAGAGGGCGTTGAAATCAAACGCCAAAGCGGATCCCCCTTCTAAATCGCCTAAGCGAAATTCTTAGTATCACGAATGAAAATCTCTAGAAAAATCTTTATTTTCGAGGGTTTAGCGGATATTGCTCGATTGAGAATCAAATCCTAGCAACAGTGATTCGACGCTGTAAAGGATTCCAATGGGCAGCCCGCTGCAAAAACAACAAAACGCGGCGGCGATCCGATGCCTGGTCGTGTAAATCATTTGAACGGCTTATGAAATCGTGTTTTTGATGTGTGCAATTCAATCTAGTCTTTTGCTCCGCGCAATTGAAAATGGGCGGCCATTCGATAGCGGTCGTCGGAACTCGCAGCGGCGGGCGGCCATCACGAAGCATCAGGCGCGCGACTATAATCGACGGCTCTGTCGCGCTCGGCTTCACAGAGCAAGAGCGTATGCGGCCCCTCCTCTTTTTTCGGCATGCCAAGTCCTCACGTTCCGCCCGCTTCGACGAATCCATCGCAATTCCGGCATCCTGTCTGGCGCATCCTGGGTTCAACCGTCGGGATCGTCGCGGCCGGTCTTGCCAGTCTTTTCTTCGTCGCGTTGATTGCGACGGCGCTTGCGTATCGCAACCTCCCGTCGATTGAATCTCTCACCGACTACCGTCCCAAGATTCCTCTGCGGGTTTATACGGCCGATGGCGTATTGATCGGCGAATTCGGAGAGGAACGCCGGGCAATCGTTTCGATCAACGAAGTGCCGGCGATCATGAAGCAGGCGATTCTCGCGGCGGAGGATGAGCGCTTCTATCAGCACAGGGGGATCGACTACCTCGGTGTGCTTCGCGCGGGCACGAACAATCTTGTTCATGGAAGTTTTTTCGGGCGCGGGCGACGTCAGGGCGCGTCGACCATCACGCAGCAGATCGCGCGCAACTTCTTTCTCTCCAGCGAGCAGAGTTATATCCGCAAGTTCTACGAAGCATTGCTTGCGTTCAAGATCGAGGCGAATCTTTCGAAGGATCAGATTCTCGAGGTCTACATCAATCAGATTTATCTCGGTCAGCGCGCCTATGGATTTGCTTCAGCCGAGCGTACCTACTTCGGCAAGTCGATCGCGGACGTGACGCTGGCCGAAGCGGCGATGCTGGCAGGCCTTCCGAAGGCGCCGTCGACTGCAAATCCGGTAGTGAATCCCAAGCGCGCCGGCGAACGCCAGCTCTATGTGCTCGATCGGATGCGGCAACTCGGATACATCGACGAGGCCGCTTTCGACAAGGCGCGCGTGCAACACCCCGCGGTCAAGTTCGAAAGCGAAGGCTTTGCGGTTCACGCTGAATACGTCGCCGAAATGGCGCGTCAGGTCGCCTATGAACAGTTTCGAGACGAGACCTACACGCGAGGCCTGAGCGTCCATACGACCCTGATCTCGGGCGAACAGAACGTTGCGTATCAATCGCTGCGTGCGGGCGTGCTCGACTACGAGCGCCGCCACGGCTACAACGGACCTGAAGCATTTGTCGAATTGCCTGAAGGGGCGAATGCACCGGCGAATGCGGAAGACCTGAGTCAGGCGATCGAGGACAACCTGCTCGAGTATCCCGACAGCGATGACATTCTGTCCGCGGTGGTTCTCGAGGCGAGCATCAAACACGTTCGCGCTGCACGCGTCGATGAGACCATCGACATCACCGGCGACGGCCTGAAGTTCGCGGCTGCGGGGCTCTCGGATAAAGCGCCGCAATCCAAACGGATTCGTCGCGGGGCCATCATCCGAGTGATCAAGAATGCCAAGGGCGCCTGGGAGATCATCCAGATGCCGACGGTGCAAGCCGCCTTCATCGCGTCGAGCGTGAAGGACGGAGCGATCCACGCATTGGTCGGCGGCTTCGATTACAACCGCAACAAGTTCAACCACGTCACGCAAGCGTGGCGGCAGCCTGGTTCGAGCTTCAAACCCTTCATCTATTCAGCGGCGCTCGAACGCGGGTTCACACCCGCGACCATCATCAACGACGCGCCCGTCCATATCGATGCCGGTACCACGGGAAGTCAAGCGTGGGACCCGAAGAACTACGATGGCAAGTTCGAAGGTCCGATGTCGATGCGGCAAGCGCTTGCCAAATCGAAGAACATGGTTTCGATTCGCCTGCTTCAGTCGATCGGACCCAAGTACGCGCAAAGCACGCTGGCGCGTTTTGGTTTCGAGCCCGAGAAGCATCCGGCCTATCTCACGATGGCGCTGGGCGCGGGCTCGGTCACGCCGTGGGAAATGATCGGCGCTTATTCGGTCTTTGCGAACGGCGGATACAAGATCAATCCTTTCTTCATCACGCGCATCGTCGATGCCTCCGGCCATGATCTTGCGCGGGTGGAGAAACTCGTGGCAGGCGATGAAGCCAATCGCGTGATCGATGCCCGCAACGCGTTCATCACCGACAGCCTTCTTCGCAGCGTCGCGAAATTCGGCACGGCCGCTCGCATCACGGCGGTGTTGAAACGAACCGACCTCGCAGGCAAGACCGGCACCACCAACGATTCGCACGATGCATGGTTTGCGGGCTACAGCAATGACAATCTTGCAGGCATTGCGTGGATCGGCTTCGATCAGCCGAGGTCGCTCGGTGACCGTGAAACCGGAGGCGGGTTGGCGTTGCCGATCTGGCTGGGCTATATGAGCAAGGCGTTGAAGGGCGTGCCCGAGAAAGAGCGGCTCGTTCCTCCCGGCATCGTCACCGTGAACGGCGAGGTTTTTTACGTCGAGAATCAACCGGGACAGGGCGTTCCGTCGTTGGGTCTCGAGGATCCCGCGCCCGCATCGTCTGAAGGGACGCCATCGACCTTACCCAATGGCCCACCGATTCATGTGACACCGAGCAGTGAAGAGCCGCCGCTGCTGCCGGTCGCTCCTCGTCCCGAGCGTCCGGTTTACCAGGACCCGCGCGACAAGCCCTTCGGTGCTTGATGTTCTCGATGCGATTTCTCTAGAGTTGAAGCTTGGGGGCAACGCCAGTCTCGATTTCGATCAGCCGCGCCAATGCATCGCGCAGGTCATCGCCTGAGCGTGTGTCGTTCCATTGGTTCGTCGCGTCATCCCAGCGAAAATGAAAGCCGCCCGAGCGTGCTGCGACCCAGATTTCCTTCGCCGCTTCCTGGCTGTTGACGATGATGCGATGCTGGTTGTCGAATGCCAACGTCAATACATTGCCCGCGCGCAATACATCGATATCGAACTCGTCGGATAGACGATCGATCGAAGTTTCAAAGGAAGATAAACACGCGTCGACGCGATCGGCAAACGTCATGCGGTGCTCGTGATTGCCCATGCTAGACTCCGACCCGTTTTTGAAATCAACAACATAATGTCGCGCCCGATGACGCCGAACCACATTGTGCCGAATCGGATTTTGCGTCTGGGCATTGTAGCGATGCTCGTCGCCGTGGTTGCCGTGGGCGTTGCGGGTTGTGGTCAGCGTGGACCGCTGTACCTGCCCGACAAAGACAATCCCGACAAGCGTAAATGAAAATGCCGCCGGATATCGCGCCGCATTTTGAATATCGCGGCGGTCGGTTGCATGTCGAGCGTGTTGCGCTCGACGCGCTTGCCGAGCGCTTCGGCACGCCTGCGTATGTGTATTCGAAGGCCGCGTTGCTCGATGCATATGCCGCGTACGCGCACAGCGCTGCGGCGTATGCCACGCGCGGCGGCGCGCTGGTGTGTTACGCGGTCAAGGTCAATTCGAATCTCGCCATCCTGAATCTGTTCGCGTCCCTCGGCGCCGGCTTCGATATCGTTTCGGGCGGCGAGCTGGCGCGCGTGATCGCGGCAGGCGCTGATCCCGGCAAGGTCATTTTTTCGGGCGTCGGTAAATCGAGTGCGGAAATTCGCGCGGCCTTGGCTGCGGAAATTCACTGCTTCAACGTCGAGTCCCTCTCAGAGCTGCGTCGTCTCTCCGCGATCGCCGGTGAAGCCGGATGCGTCGCGCGCATTTCGCTGCGCGTGAATCCCGATGTCGACGCCAGGACCCATCCCTATATCTCGACCGGTCTCGCCGAGAACAAATTCGGGATCGCCCATCGCGACGCGCGCGCGGCCTATCGTGAAGCGATGCGCTTGCCGCATCTCGAGGTGATCGGTATCGATTGCCACATCGGCTCGCAACTGCTCGACGACGCGCCGCTGCTTGCGGCACTCGACCGTCTGATCGAACTCGTCGACCTGCTCGATGAAGACGGAATCAAAATCGAACATATCGATCTGGGCGGCGGGCTCGGCATCCGCTACGGAAATGAATCGGCAGGCGCAATGCCACCGGCGCCCGCCGACTATCTCGCTCGCGTATTCACCCGTATCAACGCATGGCGCGAAGCCCGGCACAGCGGCAAGTCCATCGCGCTGATGTTCGAGCCGGGCCGGTCGCTGGTCGGCAAGGCAGGGATACTCATGACCGCCGTCGAGGTGTTGAAACCGGGCGCAACGAAAAATTTTGCAATCGTCGATGCGGCGATGAATGATTTGATTCGTCCCGCGCTCTATGACGCGTGGCATGAGGTCGTGCCGATTGTCGAGACATCGGACGCGCCCGAAGCGGTATGGGACCTGGTCGGTCCGATCTGCGAATCCGGCGATTGGCTCGCCCGCGCCCGCAAACTCAAACTCGCTGAGGGAGATCTTGTAGCGTTCCTGTCCGCAGGCGCCTATGCGATGACGATGGCGTCGAACTACAACACAAGGCCAAGAGCAATCGAATTGCTCGTTGATGGCGACGACGTCCACGTGATACGCGAGCGCGAGTCGATTGCGTCACTCTACGCAGGCGAGCACGCCGTTGTACTACGCGGCACATAAAAAAATCCCTCGCTCGCACGAGGGCTGGTCGAGCACCGCCGCTCGCAGGCGTTATTGGAATGCCGCCAGTGCAGTTTTCATTTTCTTCATAGCTGCCACTTCGATTTGCCGTATGCGCTCGGCAGACACACCGAATTCGTCGGCAAGATCATGAAGCGTTGCGCTGCCGACGGCCCCATCGGCATCCTCTGCGAGCCAGCGCGCTTCTACGATGCGACGGCTCCGTGGATCGAGCTTGTCGAGCGCCGCGGCAATACCGGCGGTATGCATGCGATCGCGACGCTTCGCCTCCAGCACGCGCGTGGGCTCGTTGTTCTCGTCCTTGAGATAGGCGATCGGTGCAAACGACTCTTCGCCGTCATCGACCTGGCCCTCGAGCGCGATGTCGCCACCTGAAAGGCGCGTCTCCATCTCAATCACTTCTTCGCGCTTGACGTTCAATTTTTTCGCCAATGCGTCGACCTCGGCGGGCGTGAACGTCTGAATACCGGACTTGTGCGAGCGCAGGTTGAAGAACAATTTGCGCTGCGCCTTCGTGGTCGCGACCTTGACGAGTCTCCAATTCTTCAGGATGTACTCGTGCATTTCAGCCCTGACCCAATGCATCGCAAACGACACGAGTCGAACGCCGCGTGTCGGATCGAAGCGCTTGACCGCTTTCATCAAACCGATATTGCCTTCCTGGATGAGGTCGCTATGCGGCAGCCCATAGCCGAGGTAGCCCCGCGCGATCGACACAACCAAACGCAAATGTGAAAGCACCAGGCGACGCGCAGCCTCCAGATCTTCGTTATCGCGAAGACGTACCGCGTATTCATGTTCTTCTTCCGCCGAAAGCATCGGAAGCTTGTTCACCGCTTGAATATAAGAGTCGATCGTACCCATCGCACCGGGATTCGCCACTGCGAGCATGAGTCGAGCAGCGCCACCGTTTGCGGGACGCTCAAACCCCCAGTCTTTCGTCATTGCCAAATCAGTCATCTGATTTCCTTTCGTCACGACGCATTTTAGCACTCTCGCGCATCGAGTGCCAATTCGACTCGTAGACCCACCGATAGTTCGTCTTCACGGAAATCAGCTTGTAAATTTATGAATCCTATCGGCGACCGCTGCGACGCCTATTTGTTGCGCCCCGCGAGCAGCGAAGCGGTCAAGGCGCTAGCGAGCATCAACACGATAACGGTGCTCGCATCTTCGGCTTTCGATTGACCGGCAGCGCCCAGCCAAGTTTGCATCCCGCCAAGGGTATGCGTAACAAATCCGCGCAGCATTACTGCGGCGCTTGCGTACATCAGGAGGGTCGCAATTGCACCCAGTCCACCCAAAAACAAGCCAATGTAAACGAACACTTTGATGTTGGAGCCCGTTATGTACGACGTGCCGACCATCGCGTGATTTCTCAATACACGGGTCGCGAGAAAGAACGGGACAAACATCAGAATAAATATCGCGACGAAAAAGCTCACCGATAGAATCTTCGACGCATCTCGCAACGCCTTGATCCAGCGGTCTAGGTCGGCAAGCCACAGGCGGTCAAATCGAACTGATTCCACGCCTGGTATTTCCATGGCAGCCCGTTGCACTTGCTCAGCAGTAGAGGCCAGCGAACCCAGTCCCGCGTCATTGGGACCCCCGCTGGCGTGAAGCGACAACTCCCACGCGTCCGGCAAACTGATGTCGCCGGATAGTCGAAGAGCATTCCGCAAAGCTGCATCCATTCCCGACAACAGCTCTTCTTTCGGACGCAGGCGAGCGCTTTTGACGCCCGGCAGCGTTTGCAATCGGGTGACGATGGCTTCGGCGTCCCGCCGCGTACTCGTCGGATCCATGAATACCACGATTTTGGTTGCGCTGACCATCTGGTTCAACACGCTCGGCGTCGTCTGCCAGACATTCCACGTCAAGAGCGCGATAGAGGTAGTCAACCCTGTCACGAAGATCGCGAGAAAAACCACCGAGAGCTGTGCGGAAAAAATTGTTGCAGCCGTTCGCACCGACGACGATGGGTGATCGGCGGCGCGGACGACCTCGGCGGTCGCCTCGGAAGTGCCGAGAGATGGATCAAGCCGTTGCATGCTTGTTTGGCGGGACCGCGTTCACGAATCCAAGTATCCATTCCTTGAATTTTTCGGCGGGAGCTCTGAGGGGTCTGCGTGGCCAAACGAGATAGTAGCCGAGGCCACTTTCGTAAATGGCGCGGTCGGCAGCGACCAGGGCGCCGCTGGCTACTTCTCGATCGACGTATTCAGCAGGTTGCAATGTCGCACCCTCACCGTCGATTGCAGCCAGGATCGCCAATTGCCCATGGCTGAAGTAAAGACCCGTTTCAGCGTTGGACTCTGCCAATCCGCGCATGCTGAGCCATTGTGTCCAGAGATCAAAGGGGTGATTTTCATGCAGCAGCCGTGCGTGTGCCCATGCGTCCGCCTTGACCCGCTTTCTGAACAAATTGTCGAAGTAAGGGCGGCTGCAATAGGGTCGGACGCGCTGCGGCAGCAAGAGCTTCGACTGGAGATGGGCAGGGGGATGAAGTGAGGTGCGAATTCCGAGATCGAAATGATCGCGTTCAAAGTCAGCAACGGCGAATGAGGCATCGACGCGCACCTCGACCTTTGGATAGAGGGCAGTAAATGCGCCGAGCCGCGGCATGAGCCATCTCGACGCAAAATCCGGCGCCACAGTAAGCGCGATTTGTTGTTCTCCCGGCCTCAATCGATCGGCAGCTTGAGCGATGCCGCGCAAATTCCGCGTCACTGCGGAATAAAACTCCTGACCTGCCACCGTAAGGTGAATGGCGCGCGCAATCCGCTCGAACAGCGGTACGCCGAAATGCTCCTCGAGCGAGCGAATCTGCTGGCTGATCGCGCCCGGAGTCACGAATAGTTCTTCTGCCGCCTGACGCATTCCCCCCAGGCGCGCAGCGGACTCGAAAGCGCGTACCGCATTTAGAGGAGGAAGTTTTATCATCAAGGGGGCATCCGAAATCCATTATAGGTTAGTTTTTCTAATCTTTTCCTACACAACAAATGGTTTGCGATCCACCTATCTCGAGAACATGATTGGCAATCAAAACGCAATTCGGAGAATGCACCATGCACTTCACTCTCGATCACCTTCCAATCAGTCTCTTGACCGGCATCCCGCTTGCCATTGCCGACAGCAAGGGGACGTCTTTGCATGTTTTGCGGGGACGTATCTGGGTCACTGAAGAAGACGAGCTCGACGATGTCTTTCTCAATGAAGGATCGACTCACACGCTGAGTGCGCGTGGCAGGACCGTGATTACCGCGGAGGGTCCTCCTTGCTCGTCGGCCAGCGTCATTTTCGAAGCGCCGCTGGTTGTTCATTCACCAGGCCGCTTTCCGCTGTACTGGCGACGCTAGCTTTCGGGGAGGACCGTTGTTATGAGGCGGTAGAATCGGGCAGGTTGCAATGGCCTACCTTGTTCGCACGTGAGCGAGCGCCCGAACCTTGTCTTGGATGACTACGCGTTTACTAACAACCTCGATCCGCGATTCGACGCTATTGGCATCCGAGCTCAATCAGCGGGAGTTTCTCGTTGTAAGTCTGTGCGCGGCCTGGTGCGACGTATGCAAGCAGTTTCGCGAAGAATTCGCCGCGCTCGCGGCGAATCACGCGGACGTCGCGTTCGTCTGGCTCGATGTCGAGGACGATGCCGCTTTGGCCGGTGATATCGATGTGGAGGATTTTCCGACCCTTGCGATATTTCATCGCGATCGACTTTTGTATTTTGGCGTCAGCCTGCCGCAGCAGGGAGTTGTCACCCGCTTGCTCTTGTCACTCAAAGAAGGAGGCAAGACGCGGGAGGCTGAAAAAGCGGTTACCGCTCTCCCCTCCTTGCTCGCCCATCATGCGCGTCGCTTGAACGCAAAAATCGGCTGAGCATCGCAATCAATATCTTGCTCAATCGCCCAAGAGTGCTGCGACAAATTGAGCCGCAACAAACGGCTGCAGATCGTCGAGACGTTCTCCCACGCCGATGAAATACACCGGAATTGGCGGCTCGTCCTTTCGGATCAACGCGATTGCCGCAAGTACGCCGCCCTTGGCTGTCCCGTCGAGCTTGGTCACGATCAGGCCCGTCAAACCGACTGCCTCATCGAACGCCTTTACCTGCGCGATCGCGTTCTGACCCGTGTTGCCGTCTATGATCAAGAGGATTTCACGCGGCGCGTCATACCCGGCCAAGGCGGGCGCCTTGCCGATCACGCGCTTGATCTTTTTCAGTTCGTCCATCAGGTGCAACTGCGTGGGCAGTCGGCCGGCGGTGTCAGCAATCAATACATCGACGCCGCGCGCTGCAGCCGAAGTCACGGCATCAAACACGACAGCCGCAGGATCGCCCGATTGCTGGGCAATCACCGCAATGCCATTTCGTTCGCCCCAGACGACGAGCTGCTCCCGCGCCGCCGCGCGAAAGGTGTCGCCTGCAGCGAGCATGACGCTACGCCCCTGGCCCTGAAGAAATTTGGCGAGTTTGCCAATCGACGTCGTCTTGCCGGCTCCGTTCACGCCGACCATCATCATCACGATCGGAGCACTCGGCGCGGTCGAATCGCGCGCTATGACCAAGGGCTTTTCCAGCGGCCGCAACAGGCCGACAAGCAGTGCCGAAAGAGCCTCCTTCAAATGATACGGTTCCTGAATGTTTTCCTTCCGAGCTCGTTCGCGCAAACGGTGAATCAGGTAGTAGGTCGCGTCGACCCCGGCGTCGGCCAGCAGCAACGCCGACTCGAGCTCCTCGAAAAGCGTTTCGTCGATCTTGCTGTTGACGAATAGACCCGTGATACTCGAGCCGGTTTTGGATAGTCCGCTTTTTAGTCGCTGAACCCACGATGCCTTGGATTCGGACGCGGATGCCGCTGATGTCGTGCGGCCAAGTTCTTCGACGTGGATGCTGTCCGGAAAAGAAGAAGTTTCCGCCGGCGCGGAATCCTCCGCAGAGTCGGCGTTTTTCCAGAACTTGAGCATGGGTTGGCCCGCGAGATTCGCGGCCGAGGTCGTATCAGGGATCCGGCACCGCGCGGCAGAGACCACGCACTGTGTGCGCATCCGGCAATCGGTCACCATGTTTACCGGGCTGCAAAATGGAGCTTACCATTGCCCTCCCGATGCCTCAGGTATCAATGACCTCACGCCCTCCAACCAACGACAACCGGCTGCGAAATATTGCCCGGTCGAGCGGCGTCGTCCGAATCGGCGGCGGACGTTGGAAGCGCACACCACTGCTCGTGGTCGACAGTCCCGGTTTGCGCCCTACGCCCGACCGCGTTCGCGAGACCGTTTTCAATTGGCTGACTCACTTGTTCGGCGGTTCTCTTGAAGGATGTTCGGCCATCGATCTCTTCGCCGGCACTGGGGCGCTCGGCTTTGAAGCCGCGTCGCGCGGAGTTGATCCGGTCATTCTGGTCGAAAGAGACCCTGCCGCGCTCGATGCCCTTCGCATCGTGACCGACAAACTCAATGCGCATCAAGTCCATATCCGCAGCGGCGACGCGCTGCATTTCGCACAACAATACGCCGAGAAAGACGCCCGTTTCGACATCATTTTTCTCGATCCGCCCTTCGATCAAGGCTGGCTTGCCAAGGTCTTGCCTGTAATGGGCGGTCTATGCAATTCCTCGAGCGTTATATACGCTGAATCCGAAGCGCGACTCGATACGGCGGAGGTGACCAGCTATGGACTCCATCTCCTCCGGGCAGAGAAGGCAGGAGACGTGTTCTATCATCTGCTGCGACGCAACAACAAAGAATGCTAAGGAGCTCTCATGCTTGTCGGCGTATACCCGGGAACATTTGACCCACTGACGCGCGGGCACGAAGACCTTGTCAGGCGAGCCTCAAAGCTTTGCCAGAAACTGGTCGTCGGCGTCGCGGACTCTCGCAACAAGCGCCCTTTCTTCACGCTCGAGGAGCGGGTCGACATCGCGCGCGAGGTACTTTCCCACTATGACAACGTGGTCGTCGCCGGTTTTTCAGGACTGCTGAAGGACTTTGTTCGGGAGTACGACGCCAGCGTCATCATCCGCGGACTGCGAGCGGTTTCCGACTTTGAATTCGAATTTCAAATGGCAGGGATGAACCGCTATCAAATGCCCTCGGTCGAAACGGTCTTCCTCACACCATCTGACCAGTACATGTTTATCTCTGGAACCATCGTCCGCGAAATCGCCTTGCTGGGGGGCGATGTTTCGAAGTTCACCTTCCCTTCAGTCGAGCGATGGCTAAAGGAAAAGGTCATGCGGTCGCCAGAATAGGGCTTCCCGCCACCAAATCCGCTCTTGGAGACGTTCGATGGCCCTGATGATCACCGACCAGTGCATCAACTGCGACGTGTGCGAGCCCGAGTGCCCGAACGGCGCAATTTCCATGGGGCCCGAGATCTACGAGATCGATCCGCGCAAGTGCACGGAGTGTGTCGGCCACTTCGACAAGCCCCAATGCCAGGTCGTTTGCCCCGTCGAGTGCATTCCGCTCGACCCACTGTGGCGCGAAAGCGACACCGAATTGATGGCCAAATATCACGCACTTCAGCACTTGATCGAGGGTGCCGACGCGGGTTGATGTCCACTTCGAGTCTGGCTTCTGAAGCACATTCGGACCCCCGAATTGACGCTTGCGTTGCGCGATGAGCATCTTGTCAGGAACGGTCGAGATCGATTTTCTGCATTTCAATCCTCGATACGCTCAGTTGGTCGCTTTCACCTATCGTTCACGAATGCACGCATCTAAAGTTCATCTCAAGGCACGCGGTGCCAGCACCCATCAGGGAGATGAATATGAATATCAATCTACGCGCAATGATCTTTGGAATCGCGGCTGCAGCTGCCGCGACGTTGACATTCGACGCAGTCGGCGCTTCTCGCGGCCACGAGATCATTCGACTCGATCGGATCGAAGTCACTGCACACCGCGAAAATTTCGATGCGGAAGGCAATCTGAAGGTCATTCGCCTCGATCCAGTTGTAATTATCGGGCACAAGGAAACAAATTGACTTGGCAACAAATCAGCCACTAGTCAGCATACTCGCGACAACGTCGCTCCATTTTCTGAAAAGATTCGCAGGGGCGAACTGCACGCCGCATCTCCCACGCGCCAAGTATTTGACGCGATGCCGTAATAGGCTTATTTGAGGCGAGAATGCGGATTGACTTATTGCCGCTTCGGCAATTTATTTGTTTCCAGCTGCAATGGTCTCCATTAACTTTCTCCGTGACGAAATCAAGGCGTTCGAATCCATATCCGCGAAGCCCGGAATCGCATTGGCGTCCAGATCCATAAGGTAGCGCTCAAGAACATTGAGAAATGGATCGAACAAATCGGGATCAAATTGAATGCTGCGCAGACGATGAAATTCCTCAAGCGCGCGTTCATGTGTCCATGCCACTTTATAAGCGCGCACATGCGTCAGCGCGTCGTATACATCAGCAAATGCGCAAATCCGCGCCGATAGTGGAATCTCTCTGCCGATGAGACGTTTCGGATAACCACCCCCGTCCCACCATTCATGATGATGCCGCGCAATTTCGGCTGCCATTTTGAGTGTCGGATCGTCAGAGCCCGCCAACATCTGCGCCCCGACTTCCGTATGAAGCCGCATCGCCGCCATCTCCGACGCATCCAGCGGACCGGGCTTCAAGAGAATGACTTCATTAACGGCGATCTTGCCGATGTCATGCAATCGCGCTGCATGCTCGACCTGAACGCAGAACGTGTCGTTCATCCCGATCTCGCGCGCGAGCATGCCGGCGAGGTGGCCAACGCGGTAACAGTGCCTTCCCGTTTCATCGTCGAACAATTCAGCCGCAATCGCCCAGTTCTCGGCGGTATCCACGGCGTCGGTGCGAATCTCACGGCGCAGACTAGCCGCGCGTAGCTTCGCCATATCTTCGTGAATAGCTACAAGTTCCTCATGAGTTGCAAGCTCTCGGCGTTCCACGATACTGCTATTTGAGCCTTCGATGTTTGTGGCATTAAGCCAATCTCGAACAGCAGCAAACGGATCCAATTTCGCTTGAATTTGATCTTTGAGTGTTGAATCCTTCCCAACCATCTTTTTGACAACTAACTGCCGATAGAACTTGGCGCGCTTCACACTAGTTGTGTACTCAACGAGCTCGCGCGCGTACGCCAACCCTTCTGCGGCTTCTTCTGCCGTCGAAGCGTCGCTATATACCTTGACGAGAGCTTGCAGCACAAAATTGTGATAGAGCCGAGACTTCTTGCTTTCCGAATACATCTCCATAAGGCGCTGCCTAGCAGTCGTCTTCTTTTCTTTGGCCCATTCGCACAATGAAACGGAAATGCCCAACAAAATCTTGAGCCGGGGACTATCTATATTGCTAATAGCCTCAACAGACTTCTCGATAAGTACTACTGCAAGATCAACACTTCCGATGTCGATAAGATAAAGCGCCCTATTCTTCTCGAAAAATGCGCGCCCTATTGGCTCCAAAGCGAACGAGAGATGCTCTTCCCCTTCGCGCAGGAACTGCATTGCCGCCTCGCTATCCCCAATGCGGTGTGCCGCAAATAGCCCATTCGATGAGCACTGTAATTTCAGCCCTCGTGCTACGTCAGAAGTTTCGTTTATTGAGAGAACCGTCCGCGCCATCGAAATCGCTTGGCGATAATGTCCCATTTCTTGCATGACCGCCACAACATTAGATAAACACGCGGCCTCAATTACCGGATCACCAATTTTAGCGGCCCACTGAAGCGCGGTTTGCAGGCATTGCATTGAAGCCGGATAGTCAGCCATGTCCGCGTATTGTGCACCAAGAATATTATAGATTTTCCTTAACGCGTGAACCTGATTTGTAGAATTTGCACTTTCAGCGATTTTATGGCCGAGCGCAATGCCCTTTTGCGTGTGTCCTACTTTGAAGAGATAGAAACAGGACTTAAGCAATAAGTCCGCGTGGCTGGTGGAAGCCATCATTGCCAAATCATCAAGCATAAATCTGGCGCAGAAATCCACTTCCTCCGCTAAACGCGGGCTTTCATTACAAATGAGCGATTCCAGCCTAGCCGACATTTCTTCGATTGGTTTTGCCGTTTCAGCGCGCTCAGCGTGCGGCGTGGCGCGTTGAAGCGCCGGGTGCGAGCGGTTAAAGTCCGCCGCTTCGGAGCTGCCTAATGGCAAATCGACTGTCACCATAATTTTTCGCGTTTAGTAAACCTCTGTCCAACGCTGTCAATCTTTGACATTATTTGGATGTAGCTGGCAGAAATTGCTTCTGCCAGCCGAAAGGGGAGCAACGCGGACCACAGCCTGCCAGCTTTAATCTCGTTAATCCCGATGTTGGTGTAGGTGTATGAGTTAGATACTATTAATCGTGGATGTTTTTTTTTTAAGGAATTGACCTATGTTTGCGCAAATCGTTGAAGCTCAAGTGGTTGTTATCGATGACGCTACCCTCGCTGAAGTAGGCGGCGGCATTGACGTCAATGGTGTTTGAGAAAATTTGATTTGTTTTATTTAAGTGTTTTTTTGGCTTAGCCCACCGCCCCCGCGGTGGGTTTTTTACTCATACCTTCTAGGTTTTTCACCGAATTAACCCGGTCTTACCTTCAAATTATCCCGCAGACGCTTCATCGGCAGGCCAGATCAGAACTTGAGTTTCTTTTTACGTTGCGACGTTCAGACAGCTTGCGGTGAGCCGCAAGGTCAAACGTTGAACCGAAAATGCATCACGTCCCCATTGCGGACCATGTACTCCTTGCCCTCGAGCCGCATTTTTCCCTTCTCCTTCGCGCCAGCTTCTCCGCTGAGCGCTACGAAATCAGCGTAGGCAATCACTTCCGCGCGGATGAAGCCCCGCTCGAAGTCGGTGTGGATCACACCCGCCGCCTGCGGGGCTGTGGCCCCGACGCGCACGGTCCACGCCCTGACTTCCTTAACGCCTGCGGTGAAATAGGTCTGCAAGCCCAATAACGAGTAGCCCGCATGGATGAGGCGGTCCAGTCCCGGCTCGGTCATGCCCATGTCTTCGAGAAAGACGGTCTTATCTTCGTCGGACAGGTCGCCGATCTCGGCTTCGAGCGCGGCGCAGATTGCGATCACCGGCGAGCCCTGCGCCGTTGCAAAGTTCATCAGTTGATCGAGGAGTGGGTTGTCGACGAAGCCATGGTCGGCGACATTGGCGACGAACATGGCGGGTTTGGCCGTGATCAGGCAAAGGGGCTTGATCAGCGCCTGCTCCTCGGCAGTCAGATCGAGCGCTCGGACGGGCCTCGCTTGATTGAGGTGGGGTTCGACCTTCGCAAGCAGAACAACGAGTTTGGCAGACTCCTTGTCACCGCCTCTGGCCTGCTTGGTCGCGCGATGGAAGGCCTTTTCAACTGTCGCCAAGTCAGCGAGCGCCAACTCGGTCTGGATAACCTCGATGTCGGCCACCGGATCGACCTTGCCCGCGACGTGAATGACGTTCGGATCCTCGAAGCACCGAACCACGTTGACGATTGCATCGGTCTCGCGGATGTGGGCAAGGAACTGGTTACCCAAACCCTCGCCCTTCGAGGCTCCCGCAACCAGCCCGGCGATATCGACGAACTCCACGATCGCGGGCATGACCCGCTCAGGCCTGACGATCGCGGCGAGTTCGGCCAGGCGCGGGTCGGGCACCTCGACCACACCGGTGTTCGGCTCGATCGTGCAGAACGGATAGTTCTCGGCGGCGATGCCGGCCTTGGTCAGTGCGTTGAAGAGGGTCGATTTGCCCACGTTGGGCAGGCCGACGATGCCGCAGCGAAGCGCCATGAGTGGCTCACAATTTTGGGGAA
Source organism: Burkholderiales bacterium (assembly GCA_038240015.1). Classification (GTDB taxonomy): domain Bacteria; phylum Pseudomonadota; class Gammaproteobacteria; order Burkholderiales; family Burkholderiaceae_D; genus CAHJXF01. The sequence continues at coordinate 40,723 of JBBSEF010000007.1, read as the reverse complement.
ACCCGTTATTTTATTCGAGCGTGCGGTTGTGAGCCGTTGACGGCACGACTCGAGAGCGGCGCCGTCGCAACCGCAGCCCGACTCCCACGTCTCTTATGAGAGCAGTTGCTTGAGATCGTGGGCGATCGAGCTGGCGCTCTGACCCTGACGCAGGAAGAGGCGGATTCGTCCACCGGTGTCGAACACATACGTCCCCGCCGTGTGATCGAACGTGTATGAGGTCGGCGTGGGTCCCGGCACGCGCTGATAGAACACCTTGAATTCTTTTGCGGTCCGCGCCGTGGTGGCGTCGTCCGCGTAAAGACCGACGAAGCGCGGATCGAAGGCGGGGACGTATTGCGCAAGCAGCGCAGGCTTGTCTCGCTCGGGATCGAGCGTGACGAACAGCACCTGCACGCGGTCCGCGTCGGGGCCGAGCATCTGCATGACGGCCTTCAGATCGGCCATCGTTGTCGGACACACGTCGGGACACTGCGTGTACCCGAAGAACATCACGACCTCTTTGCCGCGATAGTCAGCGAGGCTGCGCGTGGCGCCGCTTGCATCGATCAGATGAAAATCGTGGGCGTAATTGGCGCCGGTGATATCGACGCCTTCGAATTGCGGCTTGCCGGGGCCGCAGCCTGCGAGCGCCGAGACCATAGAAACGAAGACGAGCGCCTTTCGCACGCGCGGGATCAGGGGCGAGCGCAATGGTGTTCTCGATGCATCACGCGCTCACCCGATCAGGTAATGATCGACCAGCAGCGCCGCGAACAGCAACGACAAGTAGACGATCGAGTAACGGAAGGTGCGACGTGCCAGCCGATTGGCTTGCTCATCCGACGGCGAGCGCCAGATCGACCACGACAGCCGCACAAATTGTGCGCCAAGCGCCATTGCCGCGACGAGGTATGGCCACCCGCTCATGCGCAATGCGAAGGGCAACAACGTCGTCCCGACGAGCGCAACGGTATAGAGCAGGATGTGAAGCCGCGTGTACCGCGAACCATGCGTGATCGGCAACATCGGCAGCCCCGACTTGCGGAAGTCCTCGGTTCGATAGAGCGCGAGCGCCCAGAAGTGCGGCGGCGTCCATACGAAAATGATCAGCACCAGCACCCACGCTTGCGCGGGCACTTGATCGGCCATCGCCGCCCAGCCCAGCGCCGGAGGCATCGCGCCCGACGCGCCGCCGATCACGATGTTCTGCGGTGTCATCGGTTTGAGCAGCATCGTGTAGACCACCGCATAGCCGACGAAGGTCGCGAAGGTCAGCCACATCGTCAACGGGTTGACGAACTTCAAGAGCACCAGCATGCCCACCCCACCGAGCAGACCCGACCCGAGCAATATTTCAAATGCGGACAACGCGCCCGATGCAGACGCGCGTCGGGCAGTGCGCGCCATGCGCGCGTCGAGTTCGCGCTCGACGAGGCAATTGACCGCGAAGGCCGCGCCCGCGAGCAGCCAGATACCGATGGTTGCCGCAAGCAACTTGTCGAGCGGAGGCAAGCCCGGCACGGCGAGGAACATGCCGATCACCGCGCAGAACACCGCAAGTTGCGTGACTCTTGGTTTGGTCAGCGCGTAGTAACACGCGAGCTTGCGGGCAATCGGGGCCTGTAAAGCGCGTTGCATGTCCGGGATCGATCGATGGTCGAAGGAATGATCGCGCGAACTAAATCGCGGTCCGTTCGATCAGTGGGTCACGCGCCTTGGCGCGCAGGTGAACTTGGGCAGCCGCGCCTTGATCGAGCCGCGACAGTACCGAGAGGCGATAATTTATCACGACCAGACAGACGACGAGACCCGCAGCGCCCGCGTTATGCAAAACCGCGGCCACGAGCGGCCATGCGAACACGACGTTGACGAGACCGGTTGCGAACTGCGATGCGAGCAGCGCGGCCAGCACCAGAGCCGGCCGCATCAGAGCGGTCATGCGTCTCGCTTGCCAGACCAGCGCACCGAGCACGATGAAAACCATCCACGCGAAGCTGCGATGAGCCCAGTGAATCGCGGTCAGGGCCTCGGCCGACAGATACCCGCCTTCCGCCGTCTTGCCGAGTTCGCGCCACGGGTGAAATCCGTCGGCAACATCCATTTTAGGAAACCACACACCCTGACACGTAAGGAAATCGACGCAGGCAAGCACGGCGTAGTTCGCACTGACCCATCCGCCGAGCGCGATCTGCATGGCGAGGACCGCCGCGCCGATCAGTGCGAGCACGCGGATACCCCTCATGCTCGTGGACGCAGTCGTCTTCGCATGTGCCCACCCACGCTCGACGCGTTCGAAACACAGCGCATGCCACACCAACATTCCTAGCAGCGCGAGCCCGAGCAGCAGATGCGTGGTGACGAAGATGGGCTGCAGTCTCTGGGTGACGGTCCATGCGCCGAACGCTCCCTGCAAGATCACGAGCGCGAGCATCCACGCTGCGAACGCCGGAAACGCGGGGCGCATCGCCGCCGCATCCGCTTTCGCATCACGGCGCGCCCGTACGACACGCACGATGCTTGCCACCAGCATTGCGATGATCAGCACACCAACCGCCATCGCGAGATAGCGATGGATCATCTCGATCCAGGCCTTGTCCATCGTCACGGGGCCGGTCGGCATCGCGGCCTCGGCCGCGCGAATGTCGCTAGCGGCCATGAACGGGTTGGCCTTCGCATAACAGCCAGGCCAGTCCGGACAACCGAGCCCCGAGTCGGTCAGGCGCGTGAAGCCGCCGAACACGATCAGATCGAAAGTGAAAAAGGCCGTGGCCCATGCGAGTCGCCGCAGACGATCTCCATCATCGCGAGGCGAGCGCGCAATCCAGATCAGCGCAAGCGGCAACGATGCGATGGCGATGCCCTTGAACGCCAGCAGCAGCAGATCGAATGCGTTCATGGTTATCCGACGCGCGACGCCCTCAACAACTTGGCAAGGTCTCGCCTGGTCTGGTTGGGATCGGCATCGATCGGAAATCGCATCATCAGATTGCCGAGCGGATCGACCAGGTAGATGTGGTCTGAGATACGGTCCGCGATGTTGCCTGAGCGCTCGCCGAGCTTCGATGCGCCGGAATTTTCACTGAGCCAAGCTGCGATTTCGTTCGGATCGGCGCGCAGCATCGCGGTACCGTCGTACGCGCGAATCAGCATCGTCGATAGTGGCGCATCGTCTGGAATCAACCACACCCGCACCACGCGATCGCGCTCCTTGCCGGTCGTCAAGCGCACCTGACGCAAATGATAGAGCCGCTCTTCACAGGCGCGAGGACAGCCGCCGCCCGCAATCATCACCATCAGCCATTTTCCCCGCAGCGACGCGCCGTCGACTCCACGACCATCGAGGGTCTGCAGATGCAGCGCCGGCATGGGGCGCTGCGGCTCAATCAACGTGCCGTAGTTGCTGCGCGCTTCAGGCCGCACGTAGTAATAGACGAGGTATGACGCGATCACCGGCGCCGCGCAAATCGCGACGACCGCATAGAGCTTCCATCGACCACGGCGGCGTGCCGCGTCAGCTTGGGTGTTTGCGAGCATGCTTCGGAAGTCGGATGAATGAATAGATCAGCAACGCCATCAGCGTTGCCGCGAGGGCGAACCATTGAAATGCATAGCCGTGGTGGCGATCGATCTGGGCCTGCAGGACGCCGCCGCGATCCGGCCATTGGCGATCGAGGCCGTCCGCGACTTCGGTCGCGTCGCCGACCGCGGTTGCGGCCATCGATGCCGGCTTCGATGCAGCCGTCGCGTCCTGCCGGACGACGAGTCGCAAAGTCTGGTGGCCACTCACGCGTGCGTAGTCATCGAAGTCGAAATTCTGCCAGATGCCTCCGAGCCTTCGATCGGGTTCTGCTGCAAGCTCGAGCAGACGCGGTTCTTCGGCGAGCGACACGCCGCTGATCGTGACCACGTCGCTCGGCGTACGGTAGGGTGCAATCCGGGTGCGGTCGTTGGCGTCGCGAGGCAGCCACCCACGATTGACGATCACGTCTATCGGCGTCGGTTCCTCGATATGCAAAGCCATCAGCACGTAGAAGCCGGCGCGTCCCGCCTGCGGCCGGTTGTCGAGATAGACCACGTGGTCTAAAAGCCAGCGGCCGCGCAACCGAAGGTGTTGGTGAAGCAGCGTGTCGGGACGCGAAAGCGCCGCGGTGTCGGGCACCGCGGGCGTTGCACGTGCGGATCGCTCGATCTCGCCTTGAAGAACTTCCTTGCCGGCAGCACGCCGCAATTGCCAGAAGCCGAGTGCGGTCGTTCCGGATATCGCCAGTGCTCCCGCGATCAATGCGAACCCGACACGTCGTGCAATCTTCAAAGCGCTCCCGTCTTCGTGCAACGCGCTCGATCGCCGATCGCGTGTGAAATAATCGCACCATGCGTTACGTCGTCATCGTTGCATTCATCCTGATCATCGGAAGCCTCGCGTCCGCATTGGTCTTCATGATGAAAGACCAAGGCAAGAGCGATCGCACGGTGACGGCTCTCGCCATGCGTGTCGGCTTTTCGATCGCACTGTTTCTGTTGATCCTGCTTGCCTACAAAATCGGATGGATCGCGCCGACCGGCATTCGTTAGCGCGATCACTTCGAAAAGACCTCGACACAACCGAATCGTTCGACAAACAAAAACGCCGCTATTCGCGGCGTTTTGCTTTTCGTCCTTCCGCCTCAAAGCCAATAGACGACGACGTAAAGTCCAAGCCATACCACGTCGACGAAGTGCCAATACCACGCCGCGCCTTCGAAGCCGAAGTGGCTGTCGGGTTTGAAATCGCCGCGAATCACGCGATACAACACCACCGACAACATCAACGCACCCATCGTGACATGGAAGCCGTGAAAGCCGGTCAGCATGAAGAAGGTCGATCCGTAGATGCCCGATGTCAGCTTGAGGTTGAGTTCCGAATATGCATGGCCGTATTCGTAAATCTGAAAACCGAGGAACGTCACGCCGAGAGCGATCGTGAGGAACAGCCAGAGTGCTGTCTTCGCGCGCGCTCCGTGACGCAGCGCGTGGTGCGCGATCGTGATCGTCACGCCCGACGACAACAGCAGCGCCGTGTTGATCGTCGGAATCCAGAACGGCGTCATCGGCGTGAACGACTCGATCGATCCCGCCGGTCCGATGCTGGGCCACTTGCCTGCAAAGTCGGGCCACAGCACACGCGCGTCGAGCGACGAGAGCTCGGGCATCGAAATCACGCGCGCATAGAACAGCGCACCGAAGAACGCTCCGAAGAACATCACTTCGGAGAAGATGAACCAGCTCATGCTCCAGCGGAACGACCCGTCTACGCTACGGTTGTACTTGGCGCCCTCCGATTCGCCGATCGCATCGCCGAACCAGCGATAGAGGATCACTAGCACGCCCAGGATGCCGGCAAGATTGACGTAGGGCCCCCACGGTTGCGCGTTGACCCAGCCCGCTGCGCCGACCATGGTGAACAGCATCGCGGTTCCGGTCAGCAACGGCCAATACGATGGGTTCGGGACGAAGTAGCGCGTCGGCCCACTGTGATGCGAATCGCTGGGAACTTGTGTGGCGGCATTCGCCACGGCTGGACCGCTCATCGATTTCTCCGCACAGAATTTTGAAAGCGCGTTTTTGAAAGCGCGTTATTTTACGACGCTCTTGACGATCAATATGAGAATCAAGATGAATATCAGCGCGCCGATCAATCCCGCGACGACCACATGCACCGGGTTGAGCCCCGCGGCGTCGCGTTCATGGTCGCTCTTCTTGCGCACGCCGAAGAACGACCAGAACACCGCACTCGCCGTTTGCCGGAACGTCGCGTGACTCCGTTGCCGCCCACGCTCCTCTTGCCGCGCCTCCTGCCCATCTGGCTCGTTCATCTCAGCCCCCGGCGGCCCTGACGTTCGTCTTGACGCTCGGCCCATCGGCCGCCACAGCGCCGGCAATCTCGAAGAAGGTGTACGACAACGTGATCGTGTCCACATTCTTCGGCAGCTTCGGATCGATCACGAAGACGACCGGGAATTGCTTTGCCTCGTGCGGCAGAAGGGTCTGTTGCTTGAAGCAGAAGCATTCGAGCTTGCGAAAGTATTGGGTCGCGGCGGTCGGGATGTAGCTCGGAATCGCTTGCGCCTGCATCGCGCGGTCCTGCTGGTTCGCGATCTCGTAGGTGATCGTCGCAAGCTCGCCGGGATGCACTTGCATCGAACTCTGCACGGGCTTGAAGCGCCACGGCCCGCGCGCATTGCCGTCGAACTCGATGGTGACGGTACGCGACAGATCGACCTGCGTGCTCTTTGCAAAAGCCGCCGCGCCCGTATCGGTCTGCGTGAGTTGATTGACGCCCGTGATCTCGCAGATCTTCTTGTAGAGGGGAACGAGCGCGTAGCCGAAGCCGAACATGATCGCGGTGACGATCACGAGCTTGCCGAACATCGCGAGATTGAGGCGACGCCGCAAGGCTTCGAATGGCGAGTCGCTCATCTTGATGGAGTCAATGCCTCAGCAACGTGTACTTGACGATGATGCCCACGAAAAACGCCAGCGCGATGGTCGCGAGGACGAGAGCCGTTCGACGATTGCGCGCGCGCGTTGCTTGTGTGCGCGCTTGCTTGCGCGCGCTCTCGTCTGCGTACTCATCGGCGCGCCCATCGGTTCGGCGTTCGTCGCTCACGATCCTGCGCCGATCAACGAACGTGCGGCGGTGTTTCGAACGTGTGGAACGGCGCGGGACTGGGCACCGTCCACTCGAGACCCTCGGCGCCTTCCCACGGCTTGTCCGCAGCCTTCGCCCCGCCGCGTATGCAGGGAAGCACGATCGCGACGAAGAAGAAAACCTGCGTCAGACCGAACCAGAATGCACCGATCGTCGCGAGCTGGTGAAAGTCCGCGAACTGCATCGGATAGTCGGCATAACGTCGCGGCATGCCGGCGAGCCCGAGGAAGTGCATCGGGAAGAACGTGACGTTGAACGAGATCAGCGTGCTCCAGAAATGAATCTTGCCGCGCGTCTCGTTGTACATGTGTCCGGTCCACTTCGGCGACCAGTAGTAGAAGCCCGCGAAGATCGCAAACAGCGAACCGGCGACCAGCACGTAGTGAAAATGCGCGACCACGTAATACGTGTCCTGCAACTGGATGTCGATCGGCGTGATCGCGAGGATCAGGCCCGTGAAGCCGCCCATGGTGAAGACGAACAGGAAGCCGATCGCGAACAGCATCGGCGTCTCGAACGTCATCGAGCCCTTCCACATCGTCGCGATCCAGTTGAACACCTTCACGCCCGTGGGCACGGCGATCAGCATGGTTGCGTACATGAAGAACAACTGGCCGGTCACCGGCATGCCGGTGGTGAACATGTGATGCGCCCACACCATGAACGAGAGAATCGCGATCGACGACGTCGCATACACCATCGACGCGTAGCCGAATAAGGGTTTGCGCGCGAAGGCCGGGATCACCTGCGAGATGATCCCGAACGCGGGCAGGATCATGATGTAGACCTCGGGGTGCCCGAAGAACCAGAAGATGTGCTGGTACATCACCGGGTCGCCGCCGCCGGCCGCGTTGAAGAACGACGTGCCGAAGTGACGGTCAGTCAGCACCATCGTGATCGCGCCCGCGAGCACCGGCATCACGGCGATCAGAAGGTAGGCCGTGATCAGCCAGGTCCACACGAACATCGGCATCTTCATCAACGTCATGCCGGGCGCGCGCATGTTGAGTATCGTCACGATGATGTTGATCGACCCCATGATCGACGACGCGCCCATGATGTGCAGCGAGAAGATCGCCAGGTCCATGCCCGGACCCATCTGCACCGACAGCGGCGCATAGAGCGTCCAGCCCGCGGCAGTTGCGCCGCCGGGAACGAAGAACGATAGCGTCAGCATGATCGCCGCGGGCGGCAACAACCAGAAGCTGAAGTTGTTCAGGCGCGCGAACGCCATGTCGGGAGCGCCCACCATCAACGGCACCTGCCAGTTCGCGAAGCCGACGAACGCCGGCATGATCGCGCCGAACACCATGATCAAGCCGTGCATCGTCGTGAACTGGTTGAACAGTTCGGGATCGACGATCTGCAAGCCCGGCTGGAACAGCTCGGCGCGCAGCAACAGCGCGAGCACGCCGCCTTCCATCAGCATCGTGAACGAGAAGAACAGGTAGAGCGTCCCGATGTCCTTGTGGTTGGTCGCCATCAGCCATCGACGCCAACCCTTGGGACGGCCGTGCGCATGGTCGTGCGCATGATCGTCGCCTTGTGCGTGATGATCATGGATGGGGTCGATCGCGGTGCTGCTCATGAGACTCTCCAGACGTCTGGTCGAATGCGAATTCGAGACGCAATGTTCACTGGCTATTTCTTGCGCGCCACGGTGATGTCCGACGGCTGGACGACCGGGTCCTTGCCCTTGCCTGCATTGGTCCAGCCATTGCGCGTGTAACTGATGACCGACGCGATCTCGACGTCCGACAACTGATTCCACGCCGGCATCTTGCCGTTGTTCTGTCCGTGCAGGAGCACCGCGATCTGTTCATCTTCCGGACCGAGGACCTTCGCGTCGCCGACCAGCGCGGGCGCACCGAGCGCCGTGCTGCCGGTGCCCGCCGCCTGATGGCACACCGCGCAGTTGGCGGTGAAGACCTTCTCGCCGCGCGCGGTCAGTTCGGCAACCGTGTACGTCTTGGTCGGATCGTCCTGGTGGGCCGCCATCTCTTTCTTCCTGCCCTCGACCCACTGCGTGTAATCGGCGGCGGACACGACATTGACGACGATCGGCATATAGGCGTGCTCGGCGCCGCAGAGCTCCTGGCACTGCCCCCGATAAGTCCCGATCTTCTCGGCCTTGAACCAGGTATCGCGCACGAAGCCGGGAACCGCATCCTGCTTGATGCCGAACTGTGGAACCGCGAAGGCGTGGATCACGTCGTTGGCGGTAGTAATCACGCGCACTTTCTTGTTGACCGGAACGACCAACGGGTTATCGACGTCGAGCAGATAGGTGTCGCCCGCGGGCTTGCCGGTGATGCCCTCCGACGGAAAGCCCGACATCGCGCGCGGCGTGGCGAGGTTCGAGATGAAGCCGATGCCTTCGCCTTCACCGCTCAGATAGTCGTATCCCCAACGCCATTGATATCCGGTCGCCTTGATCGTCAGGTCGGCGTTGGTCGTGTCCTTCATCTCGACGATCAGCTTGGTCGCCGGCAATACCATCAGGATGACGATGATGAAAGGAATGACGGTCCAGATGATTTCGACGGTGGTGTTCTCGTGCCAGGTCTCGGCCTGATGTCCGAGCGACTTCCTGTGCTTGAAGATGGCGATGAACATCACGCCGAACACCAGGCAGAAGATCACCAGACAGATCAGCATCATCAGCGTGTGCAGATCGTAGATGTCCGACGCAATCTTGGTGACGCCGACCGGCAGGTTGAGCTGATTGACCTTCGGTCCGCCGGGCGCATCGCCGACCGCCCACGCCGCGTTCGCGAGCAGGCACGCGATCAGCCCCGCTCCTGCCGCAAAAGCCAATGCCGCGGCGTTGGCCCGCTTGTGCAGGAAGGCTCTGACGAAATGGATCATGTGCTCGATTCTCCGATCAACCGCCGATGAATGCCCTCGCTTCACCGTGCCGATGAAAGCGCTGCATCCCGGGAACGCAGCGCAAGCCGCAACTCGCGCGCGAAGCGCCTGCGTTCACGCTCACCAACAAAACGCCCGACGGCGATGCGCTCACTGCGAACCACCACAAATACCACATCCTGCGCGCCGCGCGCCCTCGACTCGACCACCACGCGCGCGGCCTGCGGATCGACGCGAATCAAGCTGCGCGCATTGCCATCGATCGCTTCGATCGTCAGCGCATCCGACCCGAGCGAGACGCGCTCGCAATCGACCGCGTGACGCGCGTAAACCAGAAGCGCAGCGCCCACGGCGAGCATCTCGATCAACGAAAAGGGAAGCACCATCCACGCGCCGTGGATGAGGAAGACCGTCGCGATCACGACGGAAATCACAACCAGCGACAGATAGAAAGCACCGACTTGACGCGGCGTCAGGGCGCAATTGCGGCTGAGCATCCAGACGCGCTGCTTACCGGATGCCGTGTCCGCCTCGTTGACCCGAACCATTGTCCCGAATGACTGCTCCGAACTCCTGCCAGACGTCCCGACCTTCACAAGCACACCGCCGCATTTTTGCGCGGGCCGATTATAGAGATTCGGCGGGTCCCCAGCAAGCAAGGCGGCCCGGGTTCGCCAGATGCGGTCGCGCGTTCGATCACGGTCGTCGCTCGAATCGCACGATCGTTTCGCCGCTTCGGGTGATTTGCGGCGCCCCCTTCCATGCGTGTGCAAAGACGAGTTCGAAACTCAGCGCATAGCGACCGTCGCGATCGCGGCCGCGGGCAAGCGCCTGGTCGAGCCGAGCCTTGAAGCTTCGTCCACGCAGCCCGCGCGCTCGACCGAGGGCCGCATTGCCGCCGAGCGCGCGCACGTCGCGCCACAGACTGGTCGCATCCGAATAGGTCAGCGTCACGCGCTCCATGTCGACCACGGGTGTCGTGAAGCCCGCGGCGACCAGCATGTCGCCGTAATCGTGCATGTCGGTGAACGGCATGACGTGCCGCTTGCCGTCGACCTCGACGCCCGCGGCGACCACTTCGCGCAGCGTGTCCGGCCCGAAGGCCGAGAACGCGACCAGACCGCCGACCTTCGCCACGCGGCTCCACTCGAGCAACACGCGGTGTGGCTCGGCGCTCCAGTGCAGCGCGAGGTTGGACCACAGGCAGTCGAAGCTTTGCGCGGCGAAAGGCAGGGACGCGAAATCGGTTTGTACGAGCGGGGGTTCGCTGCCACGACGACGAAACAGTCGCGCGAGACCGCCGGCCTCGGCGCGATCGCGGGCGCGCACGAGTCTCGGCCAGGACGCGTCGATCGCACAGGTCGTTGCCTTCGCGAAGCGCTCGCGCAGCATCGCGAGATCGCTGCCGGTTCCGCATCCGATGTCGAGCACGCGCGTCGCTTCGATGCGTATGGTCGCGAGGCGCTCGACCATGCGCCGGGCGACTTCGCGCTGCAGAAAATCGTCGGCATCGAGGACGCGCGAGCGCGCGAACAGGCGACGCACCTGCGCTTCATCGATAGGCAGACGCTCGGATCGGTCGGGCATGGACTGGCGTCACGTCGGGGAAGGGCACGGCAGAGTATAGGTAACGCAAGCGAATGCTCGCCCGATCGAACGATGAGGACGGGCGCCGCGCTTGCTACACTCGACCGCGTCATTGGGCAGCGTCCGCGTCATCCACACCCAGACCCCATCGCACTCGGCATGATCTCCGCATCGCCTCGCATCGACGCCCGCGTGCTCCGGGGATTCGCACGTTGGAGGGCATCGGCCCTCGACTCGATCTTTCCGCGCGCGTGCGTGCTGTGCGATGCGCCGGGGCAAGACCTGTGTGAACCCTGTCGTGGCGAGACCCTGTGTCATGTCGCCGTCGCGTGTCCCCGCTGCGCGATCACTCTGGCCGCAAGCGACGCGCCGCGTCTGTGCGGACGCTGCGTGAAACGCGCGCCGGCCTTCGACGCCAGCGTTGCCGCCGCAGCCTACGAAGCACCGTTCGATGTTCTCGTTCGCGGTCTCAAATATGGGGCGCGCCTCGCTTACGCACCGCTCTTGGCAAGCTTGCTCCACGAACGCATGGCCGCGCATCCCATGGACATCGACGTGCTGATCCCCGTTCCGCTGTCGCGCGACCGCATGGCGACACGCGGCTTCAATCAATCGACCGAGATCGCGCGTCCGCTTGCCAGGCGCATCGAGAAGCGACTCGACACGACCAGCGTGCTGCGGACCCGCGACACTCCACCGCAAACCGCGTTGCCGTTCGATGCCAGACGAAAAAACATTCGCGGCGCGTTTGCGGTGATCGACTCGCGACGATCCCTGCTCGAGGGCTTGACGGTGGGCGTGGTGGACGATGTGATGACCACCGGTTCGACGCTCGACGAGATGGCCGCGACCCTGAAGCGGGCAGGCGTTGCGCGCGTCGTCAATCTGGTCGTCGCGCGTACGCCTTGAGCTCACTCCAGCTCGATCGCTCTTGCAGCCCATGTTCAACGTCGTCCTCGTCGAACCCGAGATCCCGCCCAACACCGGCAACGTGATTCGCCTTTGCGCGAACACCGGCGCGGCGCTGCATCTGATCGAGCCGCTCGGCTTTCCGCTCGACGATGCGCGCATGCGGCGTGCAGGCCTCGACTATCACGAGTACGCGTCGCTGGTCGTGCATCGCGACTGGCCGGCGTTTCTCGACAGCCAACGTCCCGACCGCAAGCGCATGTTCGCGCTGACGACCCACGGCGGCGTCGTGCCGCACGACGTTTCCTTCGTTGCCGGCGACTGGTTCGTATTCGGGTGCGAAACGCGCGGGCTCTCGAACGACATTCGCGAGAGCTTCGACGCCGACCACCGCCTGCGGCTGCCGATGCGGCCGGATCAGCGCAGCCTCAATCTCTCGAACGCGGTCGCGGTCGTGGTCTTCGAGGCGTGGAGGCAGATCGGATTTATCGGCGGGCGCTGAAGAAGCATTTGCTGCGCCAGCTACCGCTCAGTGCTCGGGCCGAGGCGCGCGCGCGAGCAGATGCGCAAGCGCCTCACGCGGTGCGAGGCCATCGAACAGGATCGCCGACACCGACACCGTGATCGGCATGTCGACGCCAAGCCGCTCGGCGCTCGACTTGACGACACGCGCGCAGGGCACTCCTTCGGCCACATGTCCGAGCGAAGCAAGCGCCGCAGCCAGCGTCTTGCCGTGGCCGAGTGCGAGACCCACGCGACGATTGCGCGACAGGCCGCCCGTGCAGGTGAGGATCAGGTCGCCCATGCCGGTGAGCCCCATCAAGGTGTCGGGCAAACCGCCCTGCGCGGTGCCGAAGCGCATCATTTCCGATAGACCACGCGTGATCAGCGCCGCGCGCGCGTTGGCGCCGAGTTCGAGCCCGTCGCAAATTCCGGCGGCGATCGCCATCACGTTCTTGACCGCGCCGCCGACTTCGACGCCGATGACGTCGGATGATCGATAGACACGCACCGCGCCGCCGTGCAGCGTGTGCACGATGCGCTCTGCGAGAACCTCGTCGGCCGACGCCGCGGTCAACGCGACCGGCAGTCCCGCGGCCACTTCGGTCGCAAAGCTCGGACCCGACAGCACCGCCGCAGGGACGCCGGGCAGGACTTCGGCGATCACTTGATGCGGCAAGAGGTCGGTCTTTTCTTCGAGGCCCTTGCAGACGTAGACGATCTGGCGCGGACTCATGGCCGCCAACGCCCGGCCGGTGCTGCGCAAGCCCGCGACCGGCGTCGCGATGATGATCAGTTCGGCGTCGCGCGCAGCGGCTTCGAGATCGCTCGTGACCACGATCGTCGAAGGCAGTGCAAAGCCCGGCAAATAACGCGCGTTCTCGTGCGACTGCATCAACGACGCGGCAAGCGCGGCATCGCGCGCATGAAGCGTCACCTCGTGGCGCTTGGCCGCGATCAGCGCGAGCGCGGTACCCCAGGCGCCCGCCCCGAGAATCGAGATGCGCACGTCAGTCCTCGCCGAGCGCGCTCAGCGCGACACGCGGCCGCATGCATGCATCCCGCAAGGACCCGCTTGGGGCTATTCGCCCCACACGTCGCCCACTTTGACGAAACCGCCCTGTCCGTCGCGATGGCGCACCGAAACCCAGCCTGACGCGGGCGCGGAGACGAGATCGAGCAGCACGCCCGCCTGCGCGCGGAACACGACCGGCGCACTGTCGTCGGCGCTCGCGCGGACGTCGGCAGCTCCCGTCTTGGCGACGACGACGACGGTGCGCTTGTCGACCAGCGCTTTCTTTTCGACCCACGCAAGTCCGCCCGCCGAGTCGCGCACGCGAACCCACTCGCCCTGTGTGACGATGACTTCGACCGGCATGCCGCGCGGTGCGACGAACGTCCTCGAGCCGCGCAGCGTCGGCGCGTCGTAGAAAATCGCCGGGTCGTTGCCGATCGCCTGATACGGAGCGCACCAGGCCGATGTCGCTGCGGCAGCCCACGCGAACGACAACGCGGCACGCGCCGTTCGATAGTGTCGGGTTTGTCGCGCAGTCATGAGGTCACGGTCGGCAGGTCACGATGAGTGGGGAACGATGAAAAAGGGAACGATGAATTCAAGCGGTTCAACATGCGCGTCACTGGAGCGGCACGCCCGAGGTGTTCACGAGGCTCTGCTGATCGTTCTTGGCCGACGCTTGCTTGCGCTGCGCGAAGTACGCCTCGAAGTTGATCTCGGCTAGATGAATCGGCGGAAAGCCGGTGCGCGTGATCAGGTCGGCGAGGTTGGCGCGCAGATAAGGATAGATGATGTTCGGGCAGACGATGCCGAGCAGCGGCTCCATCTGATCGGCGGGCACGTCGCGAATCTCGAAGATGCCGCCTTGCTTCGCCTCGATCAGGAACGCGACCTGATCCTTCACGCGCGTCGTCACCGTTACGGTCACGGTGACTTCGTGTATCGCATCGACCACCGGCGCGTTCGTCACGTCGAGTTGCACTTCGACATTGGGTGGATCGGTCTCGAGGAAGATGCGCGGTGCATTGGGAATTTCGAGCGAGGCGTCCTTCAGGTAGATGCGCTGCACGTTGAAGATCGGTTGTGCTGGTGTGGTTTCGTCGGCCATGATGATGTTCAAGATTCGGTGTGAGTTTCTATTCTTGCGAGGTGCAAGCGAGCTTGCGGGAAAGTCGGGCGCCGATCAGAAAACTGCGTGAGAACGATACGGCCCTAGGATGATGCGGGAGAAAGCAGCGGGAGCAACTGGCCTGCGCGATCGAGTGCGGCCAGTTCGTCGTAACCGCCGACGTGGCGCTCGCCGATGTAGATCTGCGGAACGGTACGGCGCCCGGTCCGCTGCATCATGTCTTGGCGCGCAGCCGGGTCGAGGTCGATGCGGACCTTCTCGATTTCGGCCACGCCCTTCGAGCGCAGCAATCGTTCGGCCATCACGCAGAACGGACAGACTGCCGTGCTGTACATGCGGACACGCGCATTCGTGTCCGCCGTCATGACACTTCTTTGGCGCGATCTGGCGCGGATGACTCGTTCGCGGCGTCGGCCACCGGATCGAGTCTCATGGCGCCGACTCTCGCGTCCGCCTCTTCGAGCACTGCACGTCCGTTCAGTGTCGCCGCATCGGGAGCGGCAGCACGGGTCGCCGCTTTCGCTGCGGCCCGGGCCTTGTCGTAAGCGCGCGCGTCGCTCTTTGCGCCGCTCCTTGCCCCGCTCTTTGCATTATTTTTTCCGATTTCCCTTTGCGCTGATCGACCGCTGTCGCGAAGAGCCTGCACGAGCGGCAAGCCAGCCTGCTTCCACGCAGACAAGCCACCTGCGAGCGAATGTGTCTCTTCGAAACCCTGTGCTTTGAGCGTCGTCAAAGCGCGGGCCGATTGCTGCCCGCTTTCGCAAACCACGATCGCGGGTCGCGCCTTGAAACGCGTCAGTTCGGCGATGCGCTCCTCGAGCCTGGCCAAAGGAATGTTGCGCGCACCGGTGACCGACCCGGCGGCGAATACCTGCTCGTCACGAACGTCGATCACGATTGCATTGCGATGATTGATGAGCTGCGTGGCTTGCAGTGGGCTCACCGATGCACTGCCGCCGCCGCGCTTGACCAGCGGCCACAGCAGCATGCCGCCGCTGGCCAGCGCGATGACGATGAGATAAAGGTTGTCGAAGATGAATTTCACAAGGCGGTCACAGAATGATCTTCTCGAGCTTCGAAATTGAAGCTCGAGCGACGACCGCGAGCGGGAGATAGCCGGACGGTTCGGTCGCGCATTATAAAATATCGCGGACCCCGTGTTATGGGCCGATTGACCACGATTAAATATCCATACTCATGCACACACTCGTCCTTCTGCGCCACGGTGAATCGACCTGGAATCGCGAAAACCGCTTCACCGGCTGGACCGATGTGGACCTGACCGAGCAGGGACGTGAAGAAGCGCGCGAAGCAGGCCGCCTTCTCAGGGCCGACGGCTACGATTTCGATCTGGCCTTCACATCGCTGCTCAAGCGCGCCATTCGCACGCTCTGGATCGCTCTCGACGAAATGGATCGCATGTGGATTCCCATCACACCGTCGTGGCGATTGAACGAGCGGCACTACGGCGCGCTGCAAGGACTCGACAAGGCCGAGACCGCGTCGAAGTATGGCGAGGAGCAGGTACAGATCTGGCGTCGCAGTTACGACACGCCGCCCAATCCGCTTTCACCCGACGACCCGCGAACGAGTTTCTCGGACCCGCGCTACGCGCATCTCGCGCGGCGCGAAATTCCATTGACCGAGTGCCTGAAGGACACGGTTGCGCGTGTGCTGCCGTTGTGGAACGACAGCATCGCCCCTGCGATTCGATCGGGCCGTCGCGTGCTCGTGACCGCACACGGCAATTCGCTGCGCGCATTGATCAAGCATCTGGACGGCATCGGCGACGACGATATCGTCGGCCTCAACGTCCCCACGGGCCGCCCGCTGGTCTATGAGCTCGATCGAGATCTCAAGCCCCTCGGCAGCCGCTATCTGGGCGATGCAGCCGCGATCGAGAAGGCGATGACGGCCGTCGCGGCGCAAGGCAAGGCGAAGACCGCGGCGTGATCGCATGGAACCGCGGGCGCGCGGTCAAGGGGGCACGTGCGCTCATGCTCGCGCTCGCACCTGCGCTCACGGTCTCTGCATTGCTCATGGGATCGTCGTTCGCGGCAACCAGGAACGTCGCCAAGGCCTCGGCGAAAGCCGAAGATCCGCAACAGGCGCATTCGCGGCAGACCGCGGAGCGCGCGCGACTGGTCGAACGCATCGCGACGCTGAAGAAAGAAATCGCCGCCGGAGAGAGATCGCGCGCGGGGACCGCTGCCGCGCTCGCCCGCGCCGAACACGCTCTTGCCACTGTCGACCAACGGCTCGAGCAACTCGCGGCACAGCGTCGCGGTCTGCAGGTGCGCATCGTGGATCTCGACCAGCAGCGATTGCTGAAAGAGAGCGAGCGCGTCGAGCGACAAGCGGAGCTCGCACGCACCGTGACCGCCCTCGCGGCCAACCGCGATCGGAATCCCTTTCAACTCTACTGGACCGGACGCGACCCCAACGGCGTGATGCTCGACGACGCCTATCTCGGCTATATCGCGCGCGCCGAGGTCGAGCGGATCGTCGCGCTGCGCGGTCACGTGTCGCAACTGCAAGAACAAAAACAGCGCGCCGACGCACAGAACCGGGCGCTCGCGCAGCAAGCCGAGGCGCAGAAGGCGGCGCGCGAGTCCCTGGTCGCGGATCAGAGCACGCAACGAAGCGCGCTGGCCGCGCTCTCGCAAAAGATCGCGGAGCAACGCAAATCCGCGAGTGCTCTGCAAAGCGATGAGCAACGCTTGTCGCGCGTTGTCGTGCAACTGCAGCGAGAGATCGACAGACGAGCGGCGCAAGAGCTTGCGCAGCGCGAGGCAAGCAGGCGTCGAGCAGATCAACAAAGCACGGCAGCTGCGCGCAGAAAGAATGACTGGCATGGATCGGCGCCGCGCTCGCCCGAACCAGTCTCTCCGTCCTCGCGCGGCGATGCGGGACCGGATGTCGCACGCGACTCCGTGCCGGAGGCATCGAGCGCAACCGGAGACTTTGCGCGGCAGCGCGGGCGGCTCCGCCTGCCGGTGCGCGGCTCCCTGGTCGCGCGCTTCGGCGCGCCGCGTGGAGAAGGCGGCGCGTCGTGGAAGGGTGTGTTCATCAGGACCGACGCAGGCGCCGAAGTGCGTGCCGTGTCCGCGGGCCGCGTGGTGTTCGCCGACTATCTGCGCGGCTTCGGCAACCTCTTGATCGTCGATCATGGCGACCAGTACCTGTCGATCTACGGCAACAACGAAACGCTGAAGAAACGCGCGGGCGATACCGTCAACGCCGGCGATGTCGTATCGGTATCGGGCAACAGCAGTGGCGACGACCAGACCGGTCTATACTTTGAACTCCGTTTTCGCGGCAAGCCGTTCGATCCGATGGGATGGGTCGGGGCGCGCTGAATCCTGTAGGCGGCCGCCCTCGTATCTTTCAGTGCGGCGACGCGTACCTGTCACAACAATTCCGATGGTCGGCACGATTGCTGCATGTTTGAATCCAACAATCCCAATGAATCCACACCGATCACGATGTGCACGATCGATGTCATGTTTTTGCACATCGCTCGACTCATGTAGAGCGGCATCGTTGCTCAGCCTGCGGGCGCACCAGATAGTTTGATTGTCAAGTCGTCACTCGAGAAGAATTCCATGCGCAAATCCTTGAAGAACATCGGCCTGATTTCCACCGGCGTGCTGGCCGGCGTGTTGCTGTCGCTCGGCATTACGGCAACCGCGCAACGCGCATCGGACGCGCGTTTGCCATTGCCGATCGACGAGATCCGTCAGTTCACCGACGTATTCGGTGCAATCAAGACGAGTTATGTCGAGCCGGTCGACGACAAGAAGCTGATCACCGAAGCCATCAACGGCATGGTGTCGGGCCTCGACCCGCATTCGGCCTACCTCGACGAAAAGGCTTTCAAGGAATTGCGCGAGGCCACCGTGGGACGTTTCGGAGGTCTGGGCATCGAAGTCGGCCGCGAAGACGGTACCGACGACGGCGCGGGCTACATCAAGGTGATCTCGCCGATCGAAGGCACGCCCGCATTTCGCGCGGGCGTCAAGACCGGCGACCTGATCGTCAAGATCGACGACAAGAACGTGAAGGGATTGAAGCTCAACGAGGCCGTCTCGAAGCTGCGCGGCGAACCGGGCACCAAGGTCACGCTGACATTGGCGCGCAAGGACGTCCCAACGCCGATCGTCGTCCCGCTGGTTCGCGAGGAGATCAAGGTCCAGAGCGTGCGCGCGAAGATCGTCGAGCCGGGATACGGTTATGTGCGCGTCTCGCAGTTCCAGGATCCGACGGTGGCCGATCTTGCCAAGAAGCTGGAGGAGCTCTACAAGTCGGGGCCTCTCAAGGGTCTGGTACTCGACCTGCGCAACAACCCGGGCGGCGTCTTGCCCGGTGCGATCGGGGTGTCGGCGGCCTTCATTCCCAAGGACAGCCTGGTCGTGTCCACCAAGGGGCAGATCCAGGAAGCGCAAGGAAAATTCTTCGCCACGCGCGACGAGTATCAACGCGGCGGCGCGGACCTGTTGCGCGATGTGCCGCAGGCTGTGCACGACGTACCGATGGTGGTGCTGGTCAACGGTGGTTCGGCTTCGGCGTCCGAGATCGTCGCGGGCGCATTGCAGGACTACAAGCGCGCCAAGGTCCTCGGGACAACCACCTTCGGCAAGGGTTCGGTGCAGACCATCCTGCCGCTGCCGCCCGATCGCAAGACCGGCATCAAGCTGACCATCTCGCGCTATTACACGCCCAGCGGCCGTTCGATTCAGGCGACCGGCATCATTCCCGACTACATGGTGGACGATACGGCCCAGGGCAACATCTTTGCGTTTCCGCGCGAGGCAGACCTCGACCGTCATCTGAACAACAATACCGACACGACCACCATCATCGCGGCCAACGAGGCGGCGCGCAGGGATGCGTTGTCGCCCGAAGAACGCAAGGCCGAAGACGAACGTCGTGCCGCCGCGCTGAAGAAGCCGATCGAGTTCGGCTCCAAGGACGACTACCAGATGCAGCAGGCGCTGCACCTGCTTCGGGGTGAGCCGGTCGAGACCAAGAACATGACGGCCGCGGTGTCGCGCGACAAGATGGAAACCGGCGAACAGAAAGAATCCCAGCTCAAGGACGCATTGAAGACGCCGCAGAAGATCGTCGAGCCGACGCCCATCAAGAAGCCCTGAACGTTGTTCATGCAAGGCCGCTGATCGCAGATTCGGTCAGCGGCTTTTTTATTTGGGCGATCGAGTTTGAACGATTGAAGCGGCGCGCGAATACGATGAACGACCGACAACTGCTTCGCTATTCGCGCCACATCCTGCTCGACGACATCGGCATCGAGGGCCAGGAGAAGTTGCGAAGCGCACATGCGCTCGTGATCGGCGCAGGCGGACTCGGCTCGCCGGCCGCGATCTATCTGGCCGCCAGCGGAATCGGCACACTGACCTTGGTCGATGACGATGCGGTCGATCTCACCAACCTGCAACGCCAGATCCTGCATGGCACCCCCGATGTGGGCACAGCCAAAGTCGCGTCGGGCAAGAAGGCGTTGCAGCGGCTCAACCCCGAGGTCGAGGTGCGCGCCGTGCAAGAGCGCATCGCGGGCGAACGCCTGTTCGCGCTCGTCGACGAGGCCGACGTGGTACTCGATTGCAGCGACAACTTCGCCACGCGCCACGCGATCAATCGCGCATGTGTCGCCGCGTGCAAACCGTTGGTGTCGGGCGCGGCGATTCGCTTCGATGGGCAAATCGCGAGCTTCGACTTGCGACACGAGCGCGCTTCGTTCGCGTCGGGTTCTCCGTCGCGTTCTCCTTGTTATGCCTGCCTGTTCCCCGAAAGCGGCGACGTCGAAGAAGTGCAGTGTTCGACGATGGGCGTGTTCGCGCCATTGACCGGGATCGTCGGCGCGCTTCAGGCCGCAGAAGCGGCCAAGCTCGTCATCGGATTGCCTTCGCTATCGGGACGGCTGCTGCTTTTCGATGCGCGCGCAAGCACGTGGCAAACCATTGCGCTCGAACGCGATCCAGCGTGCTCTGTGTGCCGCGATGATGCGGGCCGCGCTCAACGAACGGCCGCTTGAGGCCCGAGCGCAGGACCGATCGCAGGCGCAAGCGTTTGTGTGTCGCCGACGCTCACGAGACTCTGCAGAAATCGGTCGGCGTCCTGAAATCCGATCACCGTGGAATCGCTCACCATCTTGCCGTCGCGATCGAAGAACACGATGCCGGGCGGCCCGAAGAGATGAAAACGCTTGAGCAACTCGCGATCGTCGCCATCGTTCGCCGTCACGTCGGCCTTGAGCAACAGGAAGCCCTGCATGCGTGACGCGACGCGGGCATCGGTATAGGTGTAGCGCTCCATCTCCTTGCACGACACGCACCAGTCGGCATAGAAGTCGAGCATCACGGGCCGCCCGGCCGATGCGATCCGGCGGTCGAGGTCGGCGGAAGTCTTGACGATTTCGAAGCGCGGCCCTGCGGCCGCGGTCGTCCCTTCGTTGTTGCCCACCGAGGTGCGCGCGAGATGAGCGAGCGGTTGCAGAACGTCGCGGCCTCCGGTCGCGAGACCGACAAACTCGACCGCCCCCGCGAGCAGCAGCAGCGCGCCGAGTCCCTTGCCCAGACGCAGAACGCCGCGCGCATCGGGAGCCAGCGCATCGAACACGCGCAGATACATCGCGCTGACGATTGCGAGTACGGCCCATCCGAGCATGACCAACCACGACGGCACGATGGGCGTGACCATCCACAGCGCGTCCGCGAGCAGCAGCACGCCGAAGAACTGCTTGACCGTTTCCATCCACACACCAGCGCGCGGCAACAGCGAGCCGGCCGAGAGCCCGATCAACAGCAGCGGTACGCTCATGCCGACCGAGAGCGAGAACAGCGCGATGCCGCCTATCACCACGTCGCGAGTCTGCGAAATGTAAAGCAGCGCGCCTGCCAGCGGCGCGGCGACGCAGGGGCCGACGATCAATGCGGAGATCGCGCCCATCGCGAACACACCCGCGAGGCGACCGACGCCCACGCGCTGCGATCCATGCTCGCGCGCGCCATCGCCTACCGTCGTGACGCGCCCCGACCATTGCGCGAGCTTCGCTTGCAAGCTCGCCGGGACCTGCAACTCGTAGAAGCCGAACATCGACAACGACAACACCACCAATAGCAGCGCAAACGTGCCGAGCACCAACGGCGTTTGCAACATCGCAGCCAGTCCTTCACCGGCGAGGCCGGCGGCGATGCCGAGCAAGGTGTACACCAGCGCGAGACCGAGTGAGTATGCGAGCGCGAGCAAAAATCCCATGCTGCGTGTCGTCTCGCCATTGGAGTGCGCGGTCGATTGCCCGACGATGATCGATGACAGGATCGGCAGCATCGGCAACACGCACGGCGTGAACGCGAGCAACAATCCGAGACCGACGAAGAGCAACGCGATCCACCCGAGGTTGCCGCTCTTCAACGTGCGCGCGATGCGCGATGAATCGTCGAGGGCGGATGAGGTCGCACCAGGGGTCGGCGTCGATGCAGCGGTCGATGCCGCACTCGTCAACGCGGGAGACGCCGTCGCATCGGCGCGCGTACCCGCAGCCGAATTCGATGGGCCGCCCGCCGCGGCGGTCAAGATCAACGTCGCGCGCGCTTGCTGCGGCGGATAGCAGAGCCCCGCGTCGGCACAACCTTGCGAGGTCGACAGCAAGGTCACCGGGCCGGTCGCGTTCTGTACAGGAATTCGGACTGCGACCTCGTGTCGGTAGTGTTCGACGTTCTTCCCGAAGGTCTCGTCGAACTTGATCTCGCCTTTGGGCAACGCCGGTTCGCCGAGCGTCGCGCCTCCCGAGGTCGCGGGATCGAGCGCGAACTTGAAGCGTTCGCGATAGAGGTAGTAGCCGTCGGCGATGCCGTACTTGACTTCGATGGTCTTCGCGTCAATCACTCGTGCGCTGAACGGAAACGCCTGCTCGGGCTCGAGGAAGGCCGCGCGCGCTGTCACTCCCCAGCACATGGCCGTGATGACTGCGAGCGCGAGCAACGCACGCGTGACGACGCGCATGACGAAAAATCTGCTTCTACACATCGTATTCATCGATTGATCTCTTCGCGCGCGCTGGTCGACACTTCACTCGCGATCCAGTTCAGGTACTGCCGTGAACCGCGATCGACGCGCACCGCAACGATTTCCGGCAGCTCATAGGGATGATTCTCTCGCAGCAAGGTCTCAATGGCATCGAAGCGACCCGCGTCGGACTTGATCACGAGTTGCACTTCGTCGTCGCGCCGCACCTTGCCCTGCCATCGATAGACCGACACGATGCCGGGAATCATGTGCACACAAGCAGCCACGCGGGTTTCGACCAGCAGTTCGGCCAGTCGGTTCGCCGCATCGTGATCGGCTACGGTCGTATAGACGAATATTGCGTCGGGTATCGCTTCGTTGTTCATGATTGGTCGCGGCTCGCGGCGCTTCATTACGTGAGACGGCGTTCAATCAACTCAGCAAGCGCCGTCGCGTCAAGACGACCGCGAGCCAGAAGCCTCCCACGCAATACGCGAGCAGGATCGCAAGATCGAAAAGCGGCTGGTCCGGAACGCGCCCGAGGATCAGCGGACGCACCAGGTCTACCGCAGCCGACAACGGCAGCCACTGCGCGAAAGCCTGAACCCACGGCGGCAGTTGCGTGAACGGAAAGAACACGCCCGACAGAAACCACATCGGCGTGACGACGATCGTGAAGTAGTAGGTGAAGAAATCGTAGTTCTTTGCGAACGCATTGACGACGAGTCCGAGTGCGGCCGCGGTCAGCCCGATCACGAACAGCAACGGTAAGACCAGCAGCATCGACCACTCGCGCGACAGCTCGAGCGCGAAGATCACGAGCAGGATCGCGACTCCGGTGAAGACGCTCTTGGTCGCAGCCCAGATCAGCTCGGCCGCGAGTACATCGTCGAGCGACAGCGGCGCATTCATCATCGCCTCCCAACTTTTCTGCACATGCATGCGCGTGAACGCGGAGTAGAGCGATTCGAACGTGGCGGCGTTGAACGCGTTCATGCAGATAGAACCCGACGCGAGAAACACGATGTAGCGCACGCCTTCGATCGGTGCCAGCAGGCTGCCGAGTCCATAGCCGAAGGCGAACAGAGTGATCAGAGGTTCGGCGATATTGCCGAACACGCTCTGCGCGAACATGCGCTTCCAGACCAGATAGTTGCGTCGCCAGATCGGCACCCACCGCAGGCTGAGGTCGGGGAAAGCGTTGGTGCTGACGGAAAGGTGGGAAACGGCAGCAGTCATCGCGGCATTCATCGGGTCATTGTATTGATGATTTGCAAATGAGCTGCGGTCATGGCAGCGCCATCAATCGCGCATCTCGCGACCCGTCAACTTCAGGAACACATCCTCGAGATTCGCGGGGCGATGCAGGTAACGCAGATGCGTTTGATGCGCGAGATGGTCGAGCAGCGTTTGCGGCGAGTCGGTGTAGCAGAAGGCCGTCTCGCCGCTCACTTCGAGCCGTCCCGACAACTCGCGTCCGCTGGCTTCGGCCCAAGCCTTGATTCCGTCGCCATGGACCTCGATCACGCTGGCCTCGATGTGGGCCGCAATCAGTTCGCGCGGTGTGCCTTCGGCAATCTTGCTGCCCTCGTCTATCACGGCGAGGCGATCGGCGAGACGCTCGGCCTCGTCCATGAAGTGCGTCGTCAGCACGATGGTCTTTCCGTCGGCGCGCAGCATCTTCAAACGATCCCAGATCAAGTGCCGCGCTTGCGGATCGAGCCCGGTGGTGGGCTCGTCCATGAAAATCACATCGGGGTCGTTGACCAGCGAGCGCGCCAACGTGAGGCGCCGTTTCATGCCGCCGGATAATTCGCCGATGCGCGCATTGCGCTTTCCGGCAAGGCTCGCGAACTCGAGCAGCGATGGAATGCGCGCGTTGATGGTCGCGTCGCACAGGCCGAAGTAGCGCCCGTACACGAGCAGGTTTTCTGCGGCAGTGAAATCCGGATCCAGATTGTCCATCTGCGGCACCACGCCGACACGGATGCGCGCCTCGCGGCCCTTGAGCGGAACCGGCAGCCCGCCCAGCGTGATCGTGCCGGCATCGGGCGCAGTGAGACCCAGGCAAAGACGCAGCGTGGTGGTCTTGCCTGCGCCGTTCGGGCCGAGCAGTGCGAAGCATTCTCCCCGCGCGATCGTCAGGTCGAGATCCTTGACGACGTCGTTGCCATTGAACGACTTGCGCAGTCCGCGAATTTCGATCACTGCGGGAAGCGCCGCGGGGATCGCTCCGGCAATGACGACACCATCATCGGGAGATGGCGTGGCCTCCATCGTCGGTCTCGTGCCCTGCGCGTAGCGAGCCGACAGCGCGGCTCTCTCTATGCCACGCGGAACATCACGAAGCCGCTTCGGGCACTTCCGTCGGCTCGGGTCTATCCATCAATTCGACATACGCCATCGGCGCGTTGTCGCCGACCCGAAAGCCGAACTTGAGGATGCGTAGATAGCCGCCGTTGCGCGTCTTGTAGCGTGGACCGAGTTCTTCGAATAGCTTGACGACCATCTCGCGGTCGCGCAGGCGATTGAACGCGAGGCGCTTGTTGGCAAGCGTCGGGTCCTTACCCAGCGTAAGGATGGGCTCGACGACGCGACGCAATTCCTTTGCCTTCGGCAGCGTGGTCTTGATGACTTCGTACTTGAGCAGCGAGTTGGTCATGTTGCGAAACATGGCCAATCGGTGGCTCGAGGTGCGGTTGAGTTTCCGCAATCCGTGACGGTGACGCATGGCGACTTCCTTTCAAGAATCTATGAGACCGACTTCTTCGATCGCCACTGGAGCCGGCGCGGTTCGGTTAGTTGGGCCACGGCCCAAGTACTGACCGTCGGTTTCGTCTTACGACGAAACCGACGACATCCATTTCTTTATGCCTTCTCGAGTCCGACAGGCGGCCAGTTCTCTATCTTCATGCCGAGCGTGAGCCCGCGCGAGGCCAGCACTTCCTTGATCTCGTTGAGTGACTTGCGGCCCAGGTTCGGCGTCTTCAGCAATTCGTTCTCGGTGCGCTGGATCAAGTCGCCGATGTAATAGATGTTCTCGGCCTTGAGGCAATTGGCGGAACGCACCGTGAGTTCGAGATCGTCCACCGGACGCAACAGGATCGGATCGACCTGCGGCGTGCGCGACGGCGCTTCTGCAGACGACTCGGTGCCTTCGAGCGATGCGAACACGCTCAACTGATCGACCAGGATGCGCGCCGATTGGCGGATCGCTTCTTCGGGCGAGATGACGCCGTTGGTCTCGATGCTCATCACCAACTTGTCGAGGTCGGTGCGTTGTTCGACGCGCGCCGACTCGACCGTGTAGCTGACACGCCGCACCGGGCTGTACGACGCATCGAGCACGATGCGGCCAATGGTCTTGCTGTGATCTTCAGCGAACGCGCGCAGGTTGCCAGGCATGTAGCCGCGGCCCTTCTCGATCTTGATCTGCATGTCGAGCTTGCCGCCTTGCGAAAGATTGGCGATGACGTGCTCGGGATTGATCACCTCGACTTCGTGCGACAGCTCGAGGTCGGCGGCCGTGACCGGACCTTCGCCCTCTTTCCTCAGTGTCACCACGACGTCGTCACGGTTGTGCAGCTTGAAGACCACGCCCTTCAGGTTCAGCAGAATGTCGACGACGTCTTCCTGCACGCCGTCGAGCGTCGAGTACTCATGCACGACACCCGAGATCGACACTTCGGTCGGCGCATAGCCGTTCATCGACGACAGCAGGATGCGTCGCAGCGCGTTGCCGAGCGTGTGGCCGTAGCCGCGCTCGAAGGGTTCCATCGTGACTTTCGCAGCGTTCGGACCGGCGGCCTCGACCTCGATCTGACGGGGCTTCAAAAATGCGTTGCTTGCCATATTTATTCCTTTGCAATGTCCTCGGCGCGTTAAGCCGATAAGACTGCTCGTGATGCCATGATGAATCCGGACCGCAGCGCGGCTTTCAACAGGCCGGTGTACGAGACCGAACGCTGTTCGGTCTCGGGAAAGAGTGCTCTTTATCGTGAATACAACTCGACGATCAACGACTCATTGATGTCGGCCGCGATTTCGCTGCGCTCGGGCATTTGCTTGAACGTGCCTTCCATCTTGGTCGAATCGACCGAGACCCAACTGGGGACGTTTCCCTGTTCTGAAAGCGACAGCGCTTCAAGGATTCGGGTCTGCTTTTTCGCCTTGTCACGAACCGTGACCACGTCGCCGGGCTTGACTTGCATCGACGCGATGTTCGCGGTGGTGCCATTCAATGCGATCGACTTGTGGCTGACCAACTGGCGCGCTTCGGCGCGAGTCGAGCCGAAGCCCATGCGATAGACGACATTGTCGAGGCGCGACTCGAGCAGGCCGAGCAGGTTCTCGCCGGTGTTGCCTTTGCGACGGTCGGCTTCGGCGAAGTAACGGCGGAACTGACGCTCGAGTACACCGTACATGCGCTTGACCTTCTGCTTCTCGCGCAACTGTTTGCCGAAGTCCGAGGTACGCATGCCCGACGTGCGGCCATGCTGGCCCGGCTTGCTGTCGAGCTTGCACTTCGACTCGAGCGAGCGGCGCGCGCTCTTAAGGAACAGGTCGGTTCCCTCGCGACGCGAGAGCTTGCATTTGGGTCCGATATAACGTGCCACTTGGTCTTCCTTTCGATACGTCCCGATGAGAGACGGTTAGCCTGTTCTTTGTACCCGAAGGGCGCCAGGCAAGAGGACGAGTGCGATGCTCGTCCGGGGGTTTACATCCTTCTGCGTTTCGGTGGCCTGCACCCGTTGTGCGGCACCGGCGTCACGTCGGTGATGCTGACGATCTTGATGCCCAGCGCATTCAACGCACGCACCGAAGATTCGCGACCCGGGCCCGGGCCCTTGATCTGCACCTCGACGTTCTTGATGCCTTGTTCCTGAGCGGCGCGGCCTGCGGTTTCGGACGCGACCTGCGCTGCGAACGGTGTCGACTTGCGCGACCCCTTGAAGCCCGCACCACCCGACGACGCCCACGACAACACGTTGCCCTGACGATCGGTGATCGTGATGATGGTGTTGTTGAATGACGCGTGGATATGCGCGATGCCGTCCGAGACGTTCTTGCGAACTTTCTTGCGGACTCGCTGCGATGCCGAGGCGTTGGGTGCTTTTGCCATTCTGTTTCCTTATCGATCTTTTCAGTGAAGTCGCATGCTGTCGACTTCAACCCATTATTTCTTCAACGAGGCGGCGGCCTTCTTCGGACCCTTGCGCGTGCGTGCATTGGTGCGCGTGCGCTGACCGCGAACCGGCAGGCCGCGGCGATGCCGCAGGCCGCGATAGCAGCCCAGGTCCATCAACCGCTTGATGTTCATCGACACGTCGCGACGCAGATCGCCTTCGACCATGAACTTGCCGACCTGGTCGCGCAGGCGTTCCATCTCGGCGTCGTCGAGGTCCTTGACCTTCTTGGTCGGGGGCACCTTGGCGGCTTCGCAGATGAAGCGGGCGCGGGGACGACCGACTCCGAAGATCGCGGTCAAGCCAATGTCGGTGTGCTGGTGATTCGGGATGTTGATGCCGGCGATACGGGCCATGCTCGTTCCTATCTATCTTTGATGACTGCTGCGCGTGCTGGATTCAGCCTTGACGCTGCTTGTGGCGCGGGTCGACGCAGATCACGCGCACCACGCCGTTGCGCTTGATGATCTTGCAGTTGCGGCACAGCCGCTTGACCGATGCGAGTACTTTCATGTGATCCTCGACTTCCGTTGTTGCTGCTTTGATCCCGCCTTGTTTCGTCTTCTATCTACTTCGCGCGGAACGTGATGCGGGCTCTCGACAAATCGTACGGCGAGACTTCGACCGTGACCTTGTCGCCGGGCAGGATGCGGATGTAATGCAACCGCATCTTTCCTGAAATGTGTCCCAGCACCACGTGACCGTTCTCCAGCTTCACGCGAAACGTCGCGTTGGGTAGATTCTCGAGAATCTCGCCCTGCATCTGGATGACATCGTCCTTCGACATGTATTCCTTGTGATATGGAGCCTGCTCGCCTAGCGCGCCGGCAAGCCGCCCTTGAAATTCGCCTTCTTCAACAGCGACTCGTACTGGTGGGTCATGATGTACGCCTGGACCTGCGACATGAAGTCCATCGTCACGACCACGATGATCAACAACGACGTGCCGCCGAAGTAGAACGGCACGTTCTTCCACAGCACCAGAAATTCGGGCAACAGACACACCGCCGTGATGTAGAACGCGCCGGCCAGGGTCAGGCGCATCAGGATCTTGTCGATGTAGCGCGCGGTCTGGTCGCCCGGACGAATGCCCGGCACGAACGCGCCGCTCTTCTTCAGGTTGTCGGCGGTCTCCTTGCTGTTGAACACCAGCGCGGTGTAGAAGAAGCAGAAGAAGATGATCGCGGCCGCGTACAACAAAACGTACACCGGCTGACCCGGCGACAGCGCGGCGGCCACGTCCTTCAACCAGCGCATGCTCTCGCCCGAGCTGAACCAGCTCGTGATCGTGGCCGGCAACAGGATGATCGACGACGCGAAGATCGGCGGAATCACGCCCGACATGTTGAGCTTCAGCGGCAGGTGCGAACTTTGGCCGCCGTAGACCTTGTTGCCGACCTGTCGCTTCGCGTAATTGACCAGGATCTTTCGCTGCCCCCGCTCGACGAACACCACGAACGCGGTGACGAGCACTGCGACGAGGCCGATGATGATCACCGTCGGGATGCTCATCGCACCGGTGTTGACTAACTCGAACAGACTGGCGAGTGCGCGCGGGAGACCCGCCGCGATGCCCGCGAAGATGATGATCGAGATGCCGTTGCCGATGCCGCGTTCGGTGATCTGCTCGCCCAGCCACATCAGGAACATGGTGCCGGTCATCAAACAAACAACCGTCGTGATGCGGAACAGGAAACCCGGATCGAGTACGAGGCCCGGCTGCGACTCGAGCGCAACCGAAATGCCGAGCGCCTGAAACGTTCCCAGCAGCAGCGTGCCGTAGCGCGTGTACTGCGTGATTTTGCGACGGCCGGACTCGCCTTCTTTCTTGATGGCTTCCAACTGCGGCGAAACCACTGTCAACAACTGCATGATGATCGACGCCGAGATGTACGGCATGATCCCCAGCGCGAAAACCGTGAAGCGCGACAGCGCGCCACCCGAGAACATGTTGAACATGCCGAGGATGCCGCCCTGCTGACCCTGGAACAGCTTGGTCAGCTCGTTCGGATCGATGCCGGGCACGGGGATGTGCGCGCCGACCCGATACACGACCAAGGCGAATAGCAAGAAGGTCAGGCGACGCTTGAGGTCTCCGTACTTTCCGCTCTTTCCTGCGACGCCTTTGTTCAATGCGGGGCTGGTGGCCACGGGCTTCTATCCTTGATTCAGTTGCGTGTGCGTGGGTTGCGCGCGAGGCTTACGCAGCCGCAGTCGCCGCAGCAGCACGCGCTTCTTTCGACTTCAGCTTCCGCTCGACCGGCACGATCACGATGTCGGCGACGCTGCCGCCTGCCGCTTCGATCGCCGCCTTCGCACCCTTGGTCGCCGCAACGCCGCTCAACGCGACCTTGCGCGTCAGCTCACCGGACAAGATGACCTTTGCCGAGCGCTGGAGATCGGTGACGAGTCCAGCCTGCTTCAACGCGAGCAGATCGATCTGCTCGACCGGCAACTTCTCGAGATCCGACAGGCGTACCTCAGCCACGAAGCGCGCAGTCGTCGACCTGAACCCGCGCTTGGGCAAGCGACGCTGCAGCGGCATCTGTCCGCCTTCGAAGCCGACTTTATGAAAGCCGCCCGCACGTGACTTCTGGCCCTTGTGTCCGCGGCCGGCCGTCTTGCCCAGGCCCGACCCGATGCCACGACCGACGCGGCGCTTGGCGTGCTTGGAGCCCTCTGCGGGCTTGATGGTGTTCAGTTTCATGTGCAGCTTTCGCGTATTGGATCTCTTCAAGGCTTGTCGGTCGCAATCGACGCGCGTCAAGCCACCTTCACGAGATACGAAACCTTGTTGATCATGCCGCGCACCGCAGGCGTGTCTTCGAGCGTGCTGGTGCTGTTCATCCGGCGCAGACCGAGCCCGCGCACCGTCGCACGATGCGATTCGCGCGTGCCGTTGATGCTCTTAACGAGTGTCACCCGCACCGTCTTCGCCGCGGTCTTGTCCTGCTTGGCCTTCGCTTGCTTCTTTTGTTCGGTTGCCATGTTCATGTTCCTCAGCGTCAAGCCGTGATCTCTTCGACCGATTTGCCGCGCTTGGCCGCGATCTCGGCCGGTGTCGTCATGGTCTGCAGGCCGTTCAACGTGGCGCGAACGAGGTTGTAGGGGTTGGTCGAGCCGAGGCTCTTGGCAACGACGTTGGTCACGCCGATCGCTTCGAAGATCGCTCGCATCGGGCCGCCCGCGATCACGCCGGTTCCGTCTTTCGCGGGTGTCATCAACACCGTCGAGGCGCCGTGCTTGCCAACCACCGTGTGCTGCAACGTATTGCCTTTCAACTGCACCTTGAACATCTTGCGGCGCGCTTCTTCCATCGCCTTCTGCACGGCGACCGGCACTTCACGCGCCTTGCCCTTGCCCATGCCGATGCGCCCGTCGCCGTCGCCGACCACCGTCAGCGCCGCGAAGCCGAGAATGCGTCCGCCCTTGACGACCTTGGTCACGCGATTGACCGCGATCATCTTCTCGCGCATGCCGTCGTCGCGTTCTTCGCCGATCGGAGTCTTTGCCTGAATTCGTGCCATGTCGTTTCCTTTAATTCTTTATGCGGGTGTGGACTCAGAACTTGAGGCCCGCTTCGCGCGCCGCGTCGGCGAGAGCCTTGACGCGGCCGTGATAGCGAAAGCCCGCGCGATCGAACGCCACCGTTTCGACGCCGGCCGCCTTGGCCTTCTCTGCAACACGTTTGCCCACCGCGGCGGCCGCGCTCGCGTTTCCACCGTTGCCCGCGCCCTTGCCCGACTTGTCGGCGAGTTCCTTGCGCACCTCGGCCTCGACCGTCGATGCGGTGGCAATCACCTTCGTGCCGTCACCCGAAATGATGCTGGCGTAAATGTGCAGGTTGGTCCGATGCACGGCGAGGCGCGTGATCCCCAGTTCGGCGATCTTGAGGCGGGTCTGCCGCGCCCGCCGCATCCGCGATGCTTTCTTGTCCATGGCCACTGTCTTTCTGTGCTGATCCGTGTTCGATCGTGTCGACGACCGCTCTTGTTTCTTCTTCGTTACTTCTTCTTCGTTTCCTTGATGATTACTTTCTCGCCGAGATAGCGCACGCCCTTGCCCTTGTAAGGCTCCGGGCTGCGATAGGC
Organism: Burkholderiales bacterium; assembly: GCA_038240015.1. GTDB lineage: Bacteria > Pseudomonadota > Gammaproteobacteria > Burkholderiales > Burkholderiaceae_D > CAHJXF01. The sequence continues at coordinate 8,742 of JBBSEF010000007.1, read as the reverse complement.
GCGCACTTCGGCGGCCACCTGACCGACCTGCTGACGACTCGCGCCCTTGATGACGATCTCGGTCTGCGTCGGTGTTTCGCACTTCACGCCCGCGGGCATCTGATGCACGATCGGATGCGAAAAACCGAGCGAAAGATTGAGCTTGTCGCCCTGCGCCTGCGCGCGATAACCCACACCGACCAGCGCCAGCTTCTTCTCGAAGCCCTTGGTCACGCCGTTGACCATGTTCGCAACCAGCGCGCGCATCGTGCCCGACATCGCATTGGCTTCGCGGCTATCGCCCAGCGCTTCGAACGTGACCTGACCGTCGTTCTCGACGACCTTGACGAGCGGATGCGCACGCTGCGTCAACGTGCCGAGCGGTCCCTTGACACCGATGGCATCGGCCGAGATGTCGATCACCGCGCCCTTGGGCACGACGATGGGATTTTTTGCGACACGAGACATCGCGCTTTCTCCTGATTCTTTTCTATTCGCGTTTAACTTGCGTGACCGATGGCCGCCATCAAGCGACGTAGCAGATGACTTCGCCGCCCATGCCCGTCGAGCGCGCCTTGCGGTCGGTCATCATGCCGCGCGACGTCGAAACGATCGCAACGCCCAGACCGTTCATGACGTGAGGGATCGCATCGCTGGCCTTGTAGATGCGAAGACCCGGACGCGATACGCGCTCGAGACGTTCGATCACGGGACGGCCGGCGTAATACTTGAGGCCCACGGTCAACTCGGCCTTGTTGCCTGCTTCGCTGACCGAATAGCCCTCGATGTAGCCTTCGTCCTTCAGCACATCGGCAATCGCCACCTTCACCTTGGAAGACGGCATCACGACCTCGAGCTTTTCGACGCGCTGCGCATTGCGAATGCGCGTCAGCATGTCGGCGATGGGGTCACTCATGCTCATGTTGAATCTCTCCTGTTGCCTTTTGGGCAATCACTGCGGGGCAATCACCGTGCGAACGTCGAACCAATCCTGACAATGCGCCGGGGTCTTGCAGATAACCAAGACGCGTCTTACCTTCGACGCTTTTACCAACTCGCCTTCGTGAGGCCGGGAATCTCGCCGCGCATCGCGGTCTCGCGCACCTTAGTGCGACCCAGGCCGAATTTTCGGTACGTGCCGCGAGGACGGCCGGTGATGGCGCATCGATTGCGCTGGCGCGTCGGGTTGGCGTTGCGCGGCAGTTGCTGCAACTTCAAACGCGCCTCATAACGATCTTCATCCGACTTGCTCTCGTCGGCGATCGCCGCCTTCAGCTCGGCGCGCTTGCCCGCGTATTTCTTGACCAGCATCGCGCGCTTCTTCTCGCGATTGATCAGCGACAGTTTCGCCACATTGACCTCAGTTCTTGAACGGAAACTTGAATGCGGAAAGAAGCGCCTTGGCTTCTTCGTCGTTCTTCGCGGTCGTCGTGATGCTCACGTTCATCCCGCGTAGCGTGTCGATCTTGTCGTACTCGATCTCTGGAAAAATGATCTGTTCCTTGACGCCGACGTTGTAGTTGCCGCGACCGTCGAACGCACGACCCGAGATGCCGCGGAAATCACGAACACGCGGCAAGGCAACGGTCACGAAGCGATCGAGGAACTCGTACATGCGCGCGCCGCGCAAGGTGACCATGCAACCGATCGGATAGCCCTCGCGAATCTTGAAGCCGGCGATCGGCTTCTTGGCCTTGGTGATGACGGGCTTTTGACCGGCGATCTTGGTCATGTCGCCGACGGCGTGCTCGATCACCTTCTTATCGGCCACGGCCTCACCAACACCCATGTTCAGCGTGATCTTGGTGATGCGGGGAACCTGCATCACCGACTTGTAGCCGAACTTGGTCGTCAGGTCACCGACGATCTTTTCCTTGTAGTGCTGCTGCAGACGCGTCATATCGAATTCCTTCAAGCCTCGAGGGCGGTGCCGCTCGAGCGGAACACGCGAACCTTCTTGCCATCCTGCACGGCGAAGCCGACGCGGTCGGCCTTGCCGCCCACACCCTTCTTCGCGCCTTGACCGTTGTAGATCGCCACGTTGGACAGATCGATCGGCATCGTCTTCTCGACGACTCCGCCGGTCAGCCCCTTCATGGGATTGGGCTTCTGATGCTTCTTGACGACATTGATGCCTTCGACCAGCAGATGCGTCGCATCGAGGCGCGACAACACGGTGCCGCGCTTGCCCTTGTCCTTGCCGGCGATGACGATCACTTCATCGCCCTTCTTGATCTTGTTCATGGCCATGTCTCTTGTGTACTGAATGCGGCGCCGTCAGAGCACTTCGGGTGCGAGCGAAACGATCTTCATGAATTTCTCGGTGCGCAGTTCGCGCGTGACCGGTCCGAAGATGCGCGTGCCGATCGGCTCGAGCTTGTTGTTCAGCAGCACGGCTGCGTTGCCGTCGAACTTCACGAGCGAGCCATCGCTGCGGCGAACGCCCTTGGCGGTCCGAACCACGACCGCGTTGTAGATTTCGCCCTTCTTGACTCGCCCGCGCGGCGCGGCATCTTTCACCGTGACCTTGATGATGTCGCCGATGCTTGCATAGCGCCGCTTCGAGCCGCCCAGCACCTTGATGCACAGGACTTCGCGCGCACCCGTGTTGTCGGCTATTTCGAGCCGGGATTCCGTCTGAATCATGTTTGCCTTGTCCCAACTTGATCCGCTGCGGTGGAGTACGTCCCCTCGCGCGTTGCGGTCAGTCTTGGTCCCGTCAGGGTTGAGTCGCCGGCGACGTTGAGTTGTCGCGCGCTTCGTGAAAATTACTGGCACTGCGAGCTACTGCCGGCCCGCTCATGCGTGCGATCCGGAAAACCAGTGATTATAGCAGCGCGCGCTAAAACGTCAATGCAAAAAGGTCAACTCAGAGAACAGAAACGCGAACCACCAAAGGTCAGATGACGCGAGCTGCTTCCACGAGGCGCGTGACCCTCCAGGCCTTGGTCCGCGAGATGGGACGCGTCTCCGCGATTTCGACCATGTCGCCTTCGTTGTACTGATTGGTCTCGTCGTGCGCGTGATACTTGCGCGATCGGACCATGAACTTGCCATAGAGCGGATGCTTGACGCGACGCTCGACCAACACCGTCACGGTCTTGTTCATCTTGTTGCTCACGACCTTGCCCACCAACGCGCGTTGCAGGCTCGCACTTTTTTCGTCTTCGTCCGCGTCGCCGCTGATGCCGACAATAGGAGATTCGATTACAACCGATTCATCATTCATTGCTGTCCCGCCTTCTTCGTCGTCGCATTTGCAGGCGCCGGCTTCTCGTTCATCACGGTACGCACACGAGCGATGTCGCGACGAACCTTCTTCAATTGACTGGTGTTGGACAACTGCTGGGTAGCAATCTGCATGCGCAACCCGAATTGGGCCTTCAAAAGCTCAGTCAGTTCCTTGCCCAGCGCATCGGCATCCTTGCCGCGCAGTTCAGTGGCTTTCATCTCAACGTCCTTTTATGCATTCAGCGTCACGTGCCGACCTGGCGAATGACGAAGGTGGTCGAGATCGGCAGCTTGGCCGCGGCCAGGCGAAACGCCTCGCGCGCCAGCGTCTCGTCGACACCGTCCATCTCGTAGAGCACCTTGCCGGGTTGAATCTCGGCCACGTAATACTCCACGCTTCCCTTGCCGTTGCCCATCCGCACTTCGGCGGGCTTTTGGGATATGGGCTTGTCGGGAAAAATGCGGATCCAAATGCGACCGCCGCGTTTGATGTGGCGGGTCATCGCGCGGCGAGCAGCTTCGATCTGTCGCGCCGTGAGACGGCCGCGACCGACGGCCTTCAGGCCGAACTCGCCGAACGACACCGAGGCGCCGCGCGTGGCGATGCCCTTGTTGCGGCCCTTCTGTTCCTTGCGATACTTTCTTCGTGCCGGTTGCAGCATGATTATTCTCCAGCCTTCTTGACGCCATCCTTGGCAGCCGCGTCTTTCGCGACATCCTTGGCAGCATCCTTGGCGACGTCTTTGGCAGCGGCGTCCTTCGCGCTGTCCTTCGGAGCGGCAGCCTTGCGCACGCGCTTGACCACCGGGGTCTTCGGTGCATCAGCGGAGGGCGACGCCTCTGCGGCCGGCTTCGCGGCCTCTGCTGCAACATCGCCTTCAGCCTTGCGCGGCGGACGGCCACGCGTACCGGGAGGAGCACGACGGCCCGGGCGACGATCTTCACGATCGCCTTCGGGAACAACGACAGCGGGCACCTCGTTGGCGGCCAGACGATCGCCCTTGTAGACCCACACCTTGATGCCGATGGCGCCATAGGTGGTCTGCGCTTCGCCGAATCCGTAGTCGATGTCGGCGCGCAGCGTATGGAGCGGCACGCGGCCTTCGCGATACCACTCGGTGCGCGCGATCTCGATGCCGTTGAGACGTCCCGACGACATGATCTTGATGCCTTGCGCGCCGAGACGCATCGCGTTCTGCATCGCGCGCTTCATCGCGCGGCGAAACATGATGCGCTTCTCGAGCTGCTGCGCGATCGAGTCGGCGATCAGTTGCGCGTCGATCTCCGGCTTGCGGATCTCTTCGATGTTCACATGCACCGGCACGCCCATGCGCTTTTGCAGTTCGACCTTGAGCGACTCGATATCTTCGCCCTTCTTGCCGATCACGACACCGGGACGCGACGAGTAGATGGTGATGCGCGCGTTCTTCGCGGGACGCTCGATCACGACGCGGCCGACCGACGCGTTCTTCAGGCGCTTCTTCAAGAACGCGCGAACGCGCAGGTCCTCGTTCAACATGCCCGCGAAATTGACGTTGCCGGCATACCACTTCGAATTCCAATTGCGCGTGACCGCGAGGCGAAAGCCGGTCGGATTTATTTTTTGTCCCATCGTGCTTCCTCAGTGTCTTTCGCGTGCAGGCGTGTCGTCGGCGACGGTGATCGCGATATGACAGGTCTGCTTTTCGATCTGATTGCCGCGGCCCTTCGCGCGCGCCGACGTCCGCTTGAGAGACGTCCCTTTGTCGACCGTGATCAGCGACACGCGCAACTCGTCGATGTCCGCGCCGTCGTTGTGTTCGGCGTTGGCGATCGCCGACTCGAGCACCTTCTTGATGATCGTGGCCGCCTTCTTCGGGCTGAACGCGAGTACGTTCAACGCCTGATCGACCGGCTTGCCGCGAATCAGGTCCGCGACCAGACGGGTCTTCTGGGCCGAGATGCGCACGCCGCGCAACAACGCTCTGGTTTCCATTGCGGTTGTTCCTTATTTCTTGACGGCCTTGCGATCCGCCGCATGACCCTTGAAGGTCCGCGTCAATGCGAATTCGCCGAGCTTGTGGCCGACCATGTTTTCCGAGATGTAGACCGGTACGTGCTGACGGCCGTTGTGCACGGCGATCGTGAGGCCGACGAAGTCGGGCATCACGGTCGAGCGGCGCGACCAGGTCTTGATCGGGCGCTTGTCGCCCGACGACTTGACGGCGTCGACCTTGTGCACCAGATGCGCGTCGACGAACGGGCCCTTCTTTGCTGAACGAGTCATCGCATTTCCTTAACTTCGATCCTTACTTCTGCGCATCATTTCTGATACCGCCGCTGCACGATCATGCTGGTCGTGCGCTTGTTGCGTCGGGTGCGGAAACCCTTGGTCTTGGTACCCCACGGGCTGACAGGATCGCGTCCTGCCGCGGTCTTGCCTTCGCCGCCGCCGTGCGGGTGATCGACCGGATTCATCGCGACGCCACGCACCGTCGGTCGCACACCGCGCCAACGCACTGCGCCGGCCTTGCCGATCTGACGCAGGCTGTGTTCTTCGTTGCCGACTTCACCGATGGTCGCGCGGCATTCGATATGCACCTTGCGGATCTCACCCGAGCGCAGACGCACCTGCGCGTACGTGCCTTCACGCGCGAGCAGCATCACCGAAGCGCCAGCCGAACGCGCCATCTGCGCGCCCTTGCCGGGCAGCATCTCGATGCAATGAATAGTCGTACCGACCGGTATGTTGCGGATCGGCAATGCATTCCCCGCCTTGATCGGCGCCTCCGAACCCGACATCAACTGCGTACCCACCGACACGCCCTTGGGGGCGATGATGTAGCGACGCTCGCCGTCGGCGTACAACAAGAGCGCGATGTTGGCGGTACGGTTCGGGTCGTACTCGAGACGCTCGACCTTGGCGGCGATGCCGTCCTTGTCGTTGCGCTTGAAATCGATGATCCGGTACTGCTGCTTGTGACCGCCGCCCAGGTGACGCGTGGTGATGACGCCCCGGTTGTTGCGGCCCGCCGACTTCGATTGGCTCTCGGTCAGGCTGTCGAGCGGCCGACCTTTGTACAGATCGGCATTGACGACCTTGACCAGGCCGCGACGGCCGGGCGATGTCGGTTTGACTTTGACGAGCGCCATGATTACTTGGCCTCCGCGGAGAAGTTGATTTCCTGTCCGGGCGCGAGGCTGACGAAAGCTTTCTTCACATCGCTGCGGCGACCCATGACTTTGCCCGAGCGCTTCTTCTTGCCCTTTTGCACGAGCATCTGCACGGACTCGACCTGGACCTTGAAGATCATCTCGACAGCCGCCTTGACTTCAGGCTTGGTCGCGTTGGGGACGACACGGAACAGCACCTGCTCGCGCTTGTCGGCGATGAAGGTGGCCTTCTCGGAAACGATCGGGGCGAGCAACACCTGATACAGGCGATCGACTTGATGGACGCCGCGAGGCGTGGTGAAAGTTTTCATCCGAGCATCTCCTCGATCTTCGCGATCGCGGACCGCGTGAGGATCACGTTCTTGTATTGGACCAGCGACACCGGATCGGCGTGGCGCGGCTCGACGATCAGCACGCCTTGCAGATTGCGCGACGCGAGCAACAGGTTCTCGTCGACTGTGTCGGTGATCACGAGGATCGACGCGACGTTGCCGCCCGCGACGCCATAACCCTTGAGCTTGTCGGCGAGCAGCTTGGTCTTGGGTGCATCGACGACGAAGTTCTCGACCACCGACAGCCGACCTTCACGCGCGAGCTGCGACAGGATCGAACACACGCCGGCGCGATACATCTTCTTGTTGATCTTGTGCGTGAAATTTTCGTCGGGCAGGTTCGGGAAGATGCGACCGCCCCCGCGCCACAGCGGCGACGACGCCATACCGGCACGCGCACGGCCGGTGCCTTTCTGGCGCCATGGCTTCTTGGTGCTCTTGGCGATATCGCTGCGGCCCTTCTGCGCACGATTGCCGCTGCGCGCATTCGCCTGGTACGCGGTGACCAGCTGATGGATCAGCGCTTCGTTGTAGTCGCGGCCGAACACCGTATCGGGCGCCGTGACGTTCGAAGTCGATTCACCCTTGGCGTCGATGAGCTTGAGTTCCATCTTCAGCCCCCCTTCGCTTGTGACTTGACTGGCGCCTTGACGGCCGGCTTGACGATCACGCTGCCGTTCTTTGCACCGGGCACCGCGCCCTTGACGAGCAAGAGGCCGCGAGCCGCATCGACGCGTGCAATTTCCAGATTCTGCGCAGTGCGCGTGACATCGCCCAGGTGGCCGGTCATGCGCTTGCCGGGAAACACGCGACCCGGATCCTGCGCCATGCCGATCGAGCCCGGCACGTTGTGCGAACGCGAGTTGCCGTGCGATGCACGACCCGAGCGGAAATGGTGACGCTTGATGACGCCCGCATACCCCTTGCCGATCGTCGTGCCTTGCACGTCGACCATCTGGCCCGCGGTGAAGAGCGCCTCGACGGCAACCACCGAACCCGGCTTCAAGTCGCCGAGCTTGGACGCATCGATGCGGAACTCTCTCAAGATCGTGCCGGCTTCGACGCCGGCCTTGGCGAGGTGTCCCGCCGCCGCCTTGGTGACGCGTGACGCACGACGCGCACCGAACGTGACTTGAACCGCGGCATAGCCGTCGGCTTCATCGGTCTTGATCTGCGTGACGCGGTTGTTCGACACGTCGAGCACGGTGACCGGAATGGCATCGCCGTCATCCGTGAAGATGCGCGTCATGCCCACCTTGCGACCCACTAGACCAAAGCTAGGGCCAAGATTCATGTTCTGCTCCGTTCCCGGCTACGATTGGCCGGGGCTGTAAGGCGCGAGTCGTAAACGACAAGCGCGAAGTTCAATGATCCCGGATCGTTTCAACTACCCGTTTCAACGACAGCGCAAAGGCGCTACGAACACGATTCCGGAAAAGCCTGCGAGTATAACCGCTTCCTCGCGATCCGTTCAAGCCGGATCACGGCGCTCCTGCACTCATTGCAGCTTGATTTCCACATCGACCCCTGCCGGCAGGTCGAGTTTCATCAATGCATCGACCGTCTTGTCGGTCGGGTCGACGATGTCCATCAGACGCTGGTGCGTGCGGATCTCGAACTGATCGCGCGACGTCTTGTTGACGTGAGGCGAGCGCAGCACGTCGAAGCGCTGGATGCGCGTGGGCAACGGGATCGGCCCCTTGACCACGGCGCCGGTGCGCTTTGCGGTATCGACGATTTCGAGAGCCGATTGATCGATCAGGCGATAGTCGAAGGCCTTCAGGCGAATACGGATTTTCTGGCTTTGCATGACGTTTCCTTAAAGAACGATGACGAAGGAACCTGGGTCCTTCGCCGAAGTAAAAAATCCGAAGTAAATATTCTTTACGCAATAATCTTCGCGACCACCCCTGCGCCGACCGTCCTGCCACCTTCGCGAATCGCGAAGCGCAGGCCTTCTTCCATCGCGATCGGGTTGATCAGCTTGACCGTGATCGTCACGTTGTCTCCCGGCATCACCATCTCCTTGCCGGCTTCCAACTCGATG
>JBBSEF010000006.1:0-80785 GCA_038240015.1 Burkholderiales bacterium | reverse complement strand
TGCAGCCGGCGCGTCGCTCGCGACCGGCGCATCGGTCGATACGCTTGCAGCCGATGCAGGCAACCCGGGCGATCCGGCGATACTCGAATTGCCGGAATACGGCAAGACGCTCGGCAAGCCGGTCGCAGCGAACGGTTACGGCGTGCCTTCGAAGTACGAACATAACCTCCAGCGTCGTGAAAGCCCCGGACTCACGCGCGTTTCCGCAGCCTCGGTTGCATTCGCCCCGCTGCAGGGGCTGTTCGGAATCATCACGCCCAACGGGCTGCATTTCGAGCGCCACCATCAGGGCTGGATCGACGTCGATCCGAGCAAGCACCGGCTGATGGTCAACGGCATGGTCGGCAACGCCAAGGTCTACACGATGGACGACCTGATGCGTCTGCCTTCGGTATCGCGCATCCACTTCATCGAGTGCGGCGCCAACTCGAGCATGGAGTGGGGCAACGTCGCAGTGCCGACGGTTCAATACACGCACGGCATGCTCTCGTGTTGCGAGTTCACCGGCGTGCCTCTGGCGGTTCTGCTGGAAGACTGCGGCTTCGACAGGAAGAACTGCAAGTTCGTCCTCGCCGAAGGTGCCGACGGATCGGGCATGACGCGCACGATTGCAATCGATCGTGCGCTCGACGATGCGTTCGTCGCGTACGGCATGAATGGGGAAATGCTACGTCCCGAGAACGGCTATCCGTTGCGCCTGGTCGTGCCGGGCGTTCAGGGCGTGTCGTGGGTCAAGTGGTTGCGACGTCTGAAGGTCGGCGATCAACCGTGGGGGACGAAGGACGAGTCCATTCACTACGTCGACCTGCTGCCCACCGGCCAATTGCGCCAGTACACATCGATCCAGGAGACCAAGTCGGTCATCACTGCGCCTTCGGGTGGCCAGATGCTGCTCGACAAGGGTTTCTACAACATCAGCGGCATCGCCTGGTCGGGACGAGGGAGGATTAAGCGCGTCGATGTCTCGTTCGACGGCGGCCGCAACTGGACGACCGCGCGTCTCGAGAATCCCGTGCTGCCAAAAGCGCTGACGCGCTTCAACCTCGGCTGGACCTGGAACGGCGGACCCGCGATCCTTCAATCGCGCGCGATCGACGACACCGCCTACGTGCAGCCGAAGATCAACGAACTGCGCGCGGTACGCGGCACGCGCTCGATCTATCACAACAACGCGATCCAGTCGTGGAAGGTCGCGGAGTCCGGCGAAGTGAGCAATGTTCAAGCGTATTGAACTCGTCGTGCTTGCCGCTTGCGCGTTCGCCGCTGCCGATGCCGCGTGGTCTGCCGATCGGTCGGCGCCTGCGAGGACCGCGGCAGTCGCAGGCATCGGCCGATCGGCGACGCCCGCAGAAATTCGCGCATGGGACATCGACGTGCGACCCGATTTCCAAGGGTTGCCAAGGGGCTCCGGCACTGTCGCGCACGGTCAGGACATCTGGGAAGGAAAGTGCGCGTCGTGTCACGGTACCTTCGGCGAAAGCAACGAGGTGTTCACGCCCATGATCGGGGGGACTACCAAAGACGACATCAGGACCGGGCGAGTTGCGGCGCTCACCAACAACAGCGCGCCGCAGCGGACCACGATGATGAAGATCAGCACCGTCTCGACGCTGTGGGACTACATCCATCGCGCGATGCCGTGGAACGCGCCCAGGTCGCTCGGCACCGACGAGGTCTATGCGGTGGTGGCCTACATTCTGAACATGGCCGATGTGTTGCCCGACGATTTCACGCTGTCCGACAGGAACATGGCCGAGGCGCAGGCGCGCTTGCCCAATCGCAATGGCATGACGCGCGATCACGGTCTGTGGGATGTGCACGGCAAACCCGATGTCAGGAGCGTCGCGTGCATGAAGGACTGTCCGGTCACCGACAAGATCTCGTCCGAGTTGCCGGCAGCCGCACGCGGGGCCAATGGCAACCCCGCAGACCAGACCCGTGCATTCGGAGAGACGCGCGCGATCAACCTCGCTGCTTCGGACCAGGCCGTGCCCGCATCGGCGCCAAGCCCCGCGCCCGCGAAGTCCGACGCGAAGTTGGACCAACTCGCGCTCGCCGCTTCATCGGGCTGCATGGCGTGCCATGCCGTCAACAACAAGATCGTCGGTCCCGCATTCAAGGAGATCGCCGAAAAGTACAAGGGCACGAGCGACGCCGAAAGCTATCTGATCGCGAAGATCAAGGCCGGAGGCTCGGGCGTGTGGGGCGCAGTCCCTATGCCGCCGCAATCGCATGTTGCGGATGCGGACGTGGCGGCGATTGCCCGGTGGATATCGGCGATAGCCCCGTGATCGAACAGCCAGGGAGACATACATGGAGAATCTAACGATGGACCTCACGACGAACTCGCGCAGAACATTCATGCGCACGAGCGGCGGGCTGACCGTGCTCGGGTTGGCGCTCGCTGCCGGGCTCTTCAAGCCCGGCAGTGCGATGGCTGCCGCCGAATGGAACAAGGCATGGTTCGACACCAAGACCGTCGCCGATACGCAGAAGCTGCTGGGCGCCGGCACGCCCATCGAAAGCAAGGACATCACGCTCACGGCTCCCGATATTGCGGAGAACGGTGCGGTCGTGCCCGTCAGCGTATCGAGCACGATTGCCAAGGTCGAGCAGATCGCGATTCTGGTCGACAAGAATCCGACCACACTCGCGGCGGCCTTCGCGATTCCGGACGGTACCGACCCGATGGTTACTACGCGAGTCAAGCTCGGCCAGTCGACCGACGTCTATGCGCTCGTCAAGGCCGACGGCAAGTTGTACTTCGCGAAGAAGGAAGTGAAGGTCACGCTCGGCGGATGCGGCGGCTGATCGCTAACCCGACAGACACAGGAGAAAGACATGCCAGATCCGATGCGCATCCGCGCGAGCACCAGCGGCGACAAGACGATCGTCAAGGTATTGATGGGTCACGAGATGGAAAGCGGGCAGCGCAAAGACCCGGCGGGCAAGGTCATTCCCGCGTGGTTCATCCAGACCGTGACCGCGACGACCAACGGTCGCACGGTGCTGTCGGCGCAATGGGGCACCGCGGTGTCCAAGAATCCTTTCCTGCAATTCCAGTTCGCCGGCGGCAAGCCGGGCGACAAGGTACAGGTGACGTGGGTGGACAATCGCGGCGAGACGCGCACCGACGAGGGCGCCATCACGTGACGTTGATGCGGATCCCGTTGCCGGTACCGCGGCCCCATGAAAGAGACGAGCATGAGACGGATTCAAAACATATTGATCGCACTGCTGCTGCCATTCGGCATCGCGCTGGGTGTGTCCGCGCACGCGGCGGACAAGCAACCCATCAAGGTCGTCTATCACCTCAGCGAAGGAATCGACCAGGCCGCACATGCGATGGCCAATATCCGCAACCACCTGCAAGCCGATCCGACCGTCAAGATCGTGGTCGTCGGGATCGGCCCCGGCATCGACTTCTTGCTCGACGGCGCGAAGGACAAGAATGGCAATCCCTTCGACGCGACCATCGAGGACCTGGTGTCAAAGGGTGTCAAGTTCAAGGTATGCGGCAACACGTTGACCGCGGGCGGAATCGACCGGTCGCGCGTATTGCCCGAAGCCACGATCGTGCCGGCAGGCGTCGCGGAAGTCGCGCGTCTGCAGGCACGTGAAGGCTATGTTTATCTCCGGCCCTGAGGAACGATCATGAGCACTACGCTTCCATATCGCGCGGCTCGCACACGGCATCGTCTGAGCGTGGCTTCCGCAGTCACTGCGCTCATTGCCGCAGTCGTACCGGGATGGGCTTTCGCCCAAGCCAACAGCGCGGTCGACGATATCGCGAAATACCGACAGCTCCTCGCTGACGGAAATCCCGCCGAGCTGTGGGAGGCGCGCGGCGAAGGTCTCTGGAAAGCGCCGCGTGGTCCGGGCAAGGTCGCGCTGACGGCGTGCGATCTCGGCAAGGGTCCGGGTGTCGTCAAGGGCGCCTATGCAGAACTGCCGCGCTACTTTCCGGATGCGAGCAAGGTGATGGATCTCGAACAGCGCCTCGCCTGGTGCATGGTGAAACTGCAAGGACTCTCACAAGCCGAAGCGACCGCCAATCCTTTCGGAGAAGGACAAAATCAATCGCCGATGGAAGCGCTGGTGTCGTACATCGCCGGCGAATCGCGCGGCATGAAGATGGTGGTGAAAGCGACGCATCCGGAAGAAGCACGCATGTACGCGGTCGGTAAGAAAGTCTTCTTCTATCGCGGCGGCGCCTACGACTTTTCCTGCGCAACCTGTCATTCCGGAAACAGCCAACGCATTCGGCTCCAGGACCTACCGAACCTGCTGACTCCCGCCGAAGCGCGGAAGGCCTACACCACGTGGCCCGCATATCGCGTGTCTCAGGGTGAAGTGCGGACCATGCAGCATCGGCTCTACGACTGCTTCCGGCAACAGCGCTTTCCGGTCCCGATCTACGACTCGGAAGTGATCACCGCGCTGGCCTTGTTTCTCGCGAAGAACGCCGAGGGCGGAACGCTCGATGCGCCTGCGTTGAAGCGCTAGTGGAGATCGATCGGAGAGCTGCGATGAATCGAAAAAAAAGAACGAGCGCGCTGCGCGGCTTCGGCTGCTTGATGTTGAGCGCAGGCGTGGTGGCAGGCTGCGCGCAGCTTGCCGGTCGCGAGGCGAACTTGAACGCGGACGTGAACGCGGACACTCTCGCCGTCATGAAGTCTTCCTTCAAGTCCCAGGGTCCCACCACGGTCGAGGCGATGCTCGATCAGGATCAGGCGCAGAAGATGTGTTCGCTGTATCCCGAAGGCATGCCGAAGGATGTGGCAGCGCAGATCGAAGCGACCGAAATGAAATCGATCGCTCCTCCGTCGGACGGAAAATATCTGGGCGACTGGAAACGCGGCGAGGTGGTTGCGCAGAACGGTCGCGGCATGCAGTTCAGCGACAAGGTCGGCAGCGAGAACGGCGGCAACTGCTACGCGTGCCATCAACTCGATCCCAAGGAAATCTCGTACGGCAACATCGGCCCGAGCCTCTATCGCTACGGAAAATTGCGCGGCAACAGCGACGCGATCGTTCAATACACGTGGGGCAAGGTCTATGACGCGCAGGCTTACAGCGCCTGTTCGAACATGCCGCGCTTCGGACACAACAAGGTGTTGACCGAGCAGCAGATAAAAGACGTGGTGGCGCTGTTGCTCGATCCCGCGTCGCCGGTCAATCAATGAGCAGTGCGGTCGATCAGGACCGGATCGACAGGGTAGCCCGCACGTGTCGATGAGCCGCCGCGAGTTCCTGCAGACGCTCGCGGTCGCGACAGCAGGAGGCTTCGCGCTCGACTCGAACGCGGCGCCATCGTCCGCGCGTATAGCGTCGCTATACGACCTCGATCCCGTGCCCGCGCCGGGACGCGTGACCTTTATGCACATGACCGACTGCCATGCGCAATTGACGCCGATCCGTTTTCGCGAGCCCGACGTCAATCTCGGGATCGCGGGGCAAGTCGGGAAACCGCCGCATCTGGTCGGCGAAGCCTTGCTCAAGAAATTCGGGATTGCGCCGGGTACGCGCGATGCCCACGCGTTCACGTACCTGAACTTCGTCGAAGCGTCGAAGAAATACGGCAAGGTCGGCGGCTTCGCGCATCTCGCGACTCTCGTGAAGAAGGTCCGCGCCGAGCGACCCGGTGCGCTCTTGCTCGATGGCGGCGATACCTGGCAGGGGTCGGCCACAGCGCTCTGGACCAACGGCCAGGACATGGTCGATGCGTCGAAATTGCTGGATGTCGATGTGATGACCGGGCATTGGGAATTCACGTTGGGTGCGGCGCGCGTTCAGGAAATCATCGAGAAGGACTTCAAGGGCCGTACCGCATTCATCGCGCAGAACATCAAGACTGCCGACTTCGGCGATGCCGTGTTTCCCGGCTACGTGATGCGCGAGCAGAACGGCGTCTCTATCGCGATCGTCGGGCAGGCGTTTCCGTACACGCCGATCGCGAACCCGCGCTATTTCGTGTCCGACTGGACCTTCGGCATCCAGGAAGAAGCGATGCAGAAGACCATCGATGAAGTGCGTGCGAAAGGCGCGCAGGTGGTGGTGCTGCTGTCGCACAACGGCATGGACGTCGACCTCAAGATGGCCTCGCGCGTCACGGGCATCGACGCGATTCTAGGTGGCCACACGCACGACGGTGTGCCGGCGCCGACCGTCGTTGCCAATCGCACTGGCCAGACGCTGGTGACCAATGCCGGCAGCAACACCAAGTTTCTCGGCGTGCTCGACTTCGAGACCAGGAGCGGAAAGGTCGCGGGCTATCGCTACAAGCTCCTGCCGATCTTCTCGAACCTGATTCCCGAAGACGCGGAGATGGCCACGCACATCGCGAAGGTTCGTGCGCCCTTCGCGGCCAGGCTCGACGAAACGCTCGCGGTGAATCAGGGCGTGCTCTATCGACGCGGCAATTTCAACGGCTCGTTCGATCAACTGATCCTCGACGGCCTGATGGAGGTCAAGGGCGCCGAGATCGCTTTCTCGCCGGGCTTTCGCTGGGGCACATCGCTGCTGCCGGGCGAGCCGATCACGATGGAGCGGCTGATGGATCAAACCGCCATCACCTATCCGATGACGACCTTGAACGAACTCACGGGCGAGAACATCAAGACCATCCTCGAAGACGTCTGCGACAACCTCTTCAATCCCGATCCGTATTATCAGCAGGGCGGCGACATGGTGCGTGTGGGCGGCATGACCTACACCTGCACACCGGGTGCGGTGACAGGGCAGCGAATCTCCGACATGCGCCTCGCAGGCAAGCCGCTCGATTCAGCGAAGACATACAAGGTCGCGGGTTGGGCTCCCGTTTCGGAAGACGCGAAGGCGGCCGGTGGTGTCCCGATCTGGGACCTGATGAGCACGTATCTGAAAGCGGCCAAGGTCGTCGCGCCGCGCAAGCTCAATCTACCTCGACTGGTTGGAGTCGACGGCAATCCCGGCATGGCGTGATGGATCGGCGCGAACTTCTCGCGGTTGGTGTTGCGGGAGTTCTCGCCTCCCTGTGCGGTCCTGCGCTCGCGGTCGCGAACCAGGCCTCGCTGCCGCCGGGAAAAAATTTTCGCGCCGATGCGGAGCGATCCGGACAGCGAGCGCGTCTCGTCGTCGTCTTGTTTTCGTTGCCCGATTGTCCTTATTGCGACCAGGTTCGGCGCGAACAGCTTGCTCCTCTCATGCGCGATCACGACCTCGCCGAGCGGCTGGTCGTGCGCGAGGTATCGATCGTCGGTGCGCGCACGCTGATCGACTTCCGCGGTTCGCAAACGACCGAAGCCGCATTCGCGAAGGAAGCGCGCGCGAAGTTTTCGCCGACGGTCGCGTTCTTCGATCCGGCCGGCGACCAGGTCGTGCCCGCGATCGTCGGCACGCTATTGCCGGATTTCTACGGCGCTTATCTCGACGACGCGATTCAACTCGCACTCTTGAAGATCGGAAATCCTGTCCCGCTTGAACTGACACCGCAGCGCGTCTCCGATCGCGTCTATTTCTTTCGCGGTGAATCAAGCGCGGCAAGCACATCCAATCGCGGCTACACCGCCAATGCCGGCTTCGTCGTCACCGATGATGGCGTGGTGGCGTTCGACGCGCTCGGCTCTCCGGTACTGGGCGACGCGATGATCCGAGCGATCCGGCGCGTCACAAAGCAGCCGATACGCCGCCTGATCCTTTCGCACTATCACGCCGACCATTTCTATGGCGCGCAAAGTTTCAAGATGATCGGTACAGAAATCTGGAGCGGCGAAAGAGGAAAGGCCTACCTCGAGTCCGATCTCGCGCTCTTGCGCTTGCAGGAGCGGCGGCACGACCTCGCGCCTGACGTGGATGCGCGCACGCGACTTGTGCCCGCGGATCGCTGGCTCGCGTTTTCAGGCGAGAAGCCGATTCGCTTCACGATGGGCAATACGCACTTTCGCATCATCGACGTGGGCGGCGCGCATTCGCCCGAAGACCTGATGCTTTTCGTCGAAGAAGATCGCGTGCTCTTCGCCGGCGATCTCTTTTTTACCGGCCGCATTCCCTACGTCGGCAATGCGGATAGCCGTGCTTGGCTCGCCGCGCTCGACAAGATGGCGCCGCTTCACTCGAAGGTGGTGCTGCCGGGACACGGCGACGTCTCGAACGATCCCGAGAAGGACGTTGCGTTGACGCGCGACTATCTGGTCTATCTTCGCGCCACGATGGGCGCGGCGGCGAGCGATTTGAGCGACTTCGACGAGGCCTATCGCAATACCGATTGGTCGCGCTTCGCGTCCTATCCCACGTTCAAGGAGGCGAATCGGCTGAACGCCTATGGAACCTATTTGTTGATGCAGCAAGAGTCGCTGAGATCGAATACGAACAAAAAAGCCGAGCACTGATCGTCGGGTATTCGGGACGTTATCAAGCTGCAAGCCCAGGGATGGTCTTACGTCAAGAACTGAGAACGATCAACGGCTCTCGAGCCGCCGCACCTGATATCGAAGAGCAGTCAGCGCGCCCGCGACAATGCCGGCGACCGCGAGGAACGAACCGGCCGCGAGCGTCGAAAGACCGCTGATGCCCTGCCCGATCGTGCAACCCAGTGCGGTCACGCCGCCGAAGCCCATCAGCGTCGCGCCCACCAGATGATTGGCCGTGTCTTCGACGCCGGCAAAAGTTTCCCAGCGAAATTCCTTGCGCAGCAGCGCGGTGACGAACGATCCCGCGATCACTCCCGCCGCGGCGGCGATGCCGAACGTCACCGTGGTGTTCCGGTCGCTCCATAGCGTGAGCAAGTTGATCGCATAAGCAAGCGGCGCGACGAAGCTGAGCGACTCGGGTCGTCTCGAGTTGGTTGCGATCCATGCGGGCTCGAGGGTATCGGGATGCTCGGGCAGATAGCCGAGATACGCCGTAATGAACCAGCCGAGCGTGACAAGGGCGCCGATCGAAAGTCCGCCCATGAATGCGCTCGATCGCACGAACGATCGATCGCGAACGATGTAGATCAGAAGCGCCAGTGGGACCAGAGCACCGATGCCGATGCGCGTCACAAAGGGCGATCCACCGCATGCGCGAGCAAGCCACGAAGGCAAATCCTGCGGGCCTGCGAGGTCGATGCTCCAGCGGTCCAGCAGAGCGACGCGCACTTCGGCGAGCACGCCGCGCAAGCTCATCAGCGCGACGATGCCGATCACGATCAACACCACGAGGGCCTTGATGTTGCCGCTGCCGGTCCTGATCAAGGCTTTGCTGGCGCACCCGGAAGCGAGCACCATGCCGAAGCCGAACAGCGTTCCGCCGACCAGCATCGAAGCCCACGGCACACGCGGGTCGATATAGATCGCTGTCGAGAGATCGAACAATCCCGACGCGATGGCGGCCTGGGTTGCGAGCATCGCGATCGCGATCGCGGTAAGCCACATGCGCAGCCGCGTCGCGTCGCCGAATGTGAACAGATCGGAGAGCGCACCCATCGTGCAAAAGCGCGTCGCCTGTCCGATGGCGCCGAATGCGATTCCGACCGCGAGCGCCATCGCGGGAACCAGGACCGCCAACTGCGAAGGCGACGAGCTTGCGTTCATTGTGGGCCGCCGATGGGGACCACCGTCGTGAACAGCATGACGATCGCGATTACGGCCGCCGTCACCGCGAACCCCTGCTGCAGGCGCGGCCCCTTGATGCGATTCGCGATCGCTCTGCCACCCAGCATCCCGGCGATGGCGCCGGCTGCAAACGGCCACGCGATGTTCCAATCGACATGCCCTGTCAGCGCGGCGCTCGCAACACCACCTCCCGTCACGAGCGCCATCACCGCGAGCGATGTCGCCACCACCGATGGCATCTCGAGATCGGTGTAGCGGCGCAATGCGGGAACGATCACGAAGCCGCCGCCTACGCCTAGCAGTCCCGACAGGAAGCCCGCAATCGCGCCGGACGAGGCAAGCACTCGGGCGCAAGGGATGGTCCAGCGCAATCGACCGACCGCCGGGTCAAGCAGGCACGGAGGCGGCGGCCTTTTCGAGTCATCAGTGCGCCCTGAAAGTTCGCGCCTTGCCTGCACGAACATGCGCAGCGCAACCACACCGAGCACGATCGCGAAGACGATGGTGAGCGGCGTGTTCGGTACGCGATGCGCCGTCCACAACCCGAGCGGCGAGAAGAGCGCTCCGACCGCGCCGATCAGCATCGCGGCCTTGTAGCGCAACAAACCGCTGCGCAGTGCCAGCAGTGCACCGAGCGCGGCCGACAGCGTGACCGCGAACAACGCGGACGGTACCGCCTGAACCATCGTCAGGTGCAATCCGAACACCAGCAGGGGTACTGCGAGAATCGCGCCGCCTGCGCCGGTCAGCGCGAGGATCAGTCCCACGACGAGGCCAAGCCCGATGCTGGAGAAAATCAACGCCATCGCTGTTCAGGTCGAGCCGGCAAAACTCACGCTGCGTGTATGGGCGCCGCTTCGTTGCGGTGCGTTGAGATTGCGCTTCAGCGCTGGTCGATCGGCTTCACATCCCTTCGCGGCGCACCGATGTACAACTGGCGCGGACGGCCGATCTTCTGCTCGGGGTCGGAGATCATCTCGTTCCACTGCGCAATCCAACCCACCGTGCGCGCAAGCGCGAAGATAGCGGTGAACAGCGTGGTCGGAATGCCGAGCGCGCTTTGCACGATGCCCGAATAGAAATCAACATTCGGATAGAGCTTGCGCGACACGAAGTAGTCGTCTTCGAGCGCGATCTTCTCCAACGCCATCGCGAGCTTGAACAGCGGGTCGTCGTGCAGGCCGAGCTCATCCAGCACTTCGTGGCAGGTCTCGCGCATCAGCTTCGCGCGCGGGTCGTAGTTCTTGTAGACGCGATGGCCGAAGCCCATCAGCTTCACGTTCGAGTTCTTGTCCTTGACCTTCTTGATGAACTCGCCGAGCTTGGCTTCACCGCCGTCGGCTTGCAGGTCTTTCAACATGTTGAGCGCCGCTTCGTTGGCGCCGCCGTGTGCCGGACCCCACAGGCACGCGATGCCCGCGGCGATACACGCGAACGGATTGGCGCCCGATGAACCCGCAAGGCGCACCGTCGAAGTGGAAGCATTCTGTTCGTGATCCGCATGCAGGATCAGGATGCGATCGAGCGCGCGCACCAGCACATCGTTGGTCCGGTACTCCTCGGCAGGCACGGCAAACATCATGCGCATGAAGTTCGCGCTGTACGAAAGATCGTTGCGCGGATAGACGAACGGTTGGCCGGCGACGTACTTGTGCGCCATCGCGACCAGCGTCGGTAGTTTCGCGATCAGGCGAATCGCCGAGACCTCGCGATGATGCGCGTCGGTGATGTCGAGCGAGTCGTGATAGAACGCGCTCAATGCACCGACCGTCCCCACCAGCACCGCCATCGGATGCGAATCGCGCCGAAAGCCGCGATAGAAGAACGTCATCTGCTCGTGGACCATGGTGTGATTGGTCACCATGCCGACAAACTTCGCCTTCTCCGCGACGTTGGGCAAATCGCCGTTCAGGATCAGATAGCAGGTCTCGAGAAAATCGCCGCCCTGCGCGAGTTGCTCGATCGGATAGCCGCGGTACAGGAGCTCGCCCTTGTCCCCGTCGATGTAGGTAATGCTCGAACTGCAAGCGGCGGTCGAAAGAAATCCCGGGTCGTACGTGAACATCCCGGTCTGCCCGTACAGCTTGCGGATGTCGACGACCTCGGGGCCGATCGTGCCTTTGAAGATCGGCAAGTCGACGTCCTTCGCGCCATTCGAGAGGGATAACCTGGCCTTGTTGTCGGAGGGGGTCATGCTGGAATCCTTCAGTGAACTTCGTGAATAGTCTGTAGTTCGTTTCCCTATCAAGCAGCGCGCAGCAGCCCGACCACGCGATGCATCGATGGCTCGTCGAGCTCACCCGCGAGTTCGCTGCGCGCGAGTATCAAGTCCATCAAATCGTTGTCCGACAACTCGAGCAACTTCGTCAACGCGCCGACATCGTCATCGCTCAAACGATCTTCGTAGCGATCCAGAAAACGCGTGAGGACCAGATCGTTCTCCAGCAATCCACGGCGCGCGCGCCAGCGCAAACGCGCGCGGCGCAACGGGTCGGACTGATGAGCTGCTTCTATCCGACCCATCCGGCCAACCATCAAACCGCGCGTCTCACCATCAACTCCTTGATCTTGCCGATCGCGCGCGTCGGGTTCAGACCCTTGGGGCACACATCGACGCAATTCATGATGGTGTGGCAACGAAACAGCCGATAAGGATCTTCGAGATTGTCGAGACGCTCGCCGGTCGCGTCGTCGCGGCTGTCGGCGATGAAGCGATACGCCTGCAGCAGTCCCGCCGGCCCGACGAACTTGTCCGGGTTCCACCAGAAGCTCGGGCACGCGGTCGAGCAGCACGCACACAGGATGCACTCGTAGAGACCGTCGAGCTCTTCGCGCTCGGCGGGCGACTGATAGCGCTCTTTCTCCGGCGGTGGCTGGTCGTTGATGAGGTATGGCTTGATCGAGTGGTATTGCTTGAAGAACTGCGACATGTCGACGATCAGGTCGCGAATCACCGGCAGCCCGGGCAAGGGCTTCAACACGATCGGCTCCTTGAGCTCGCGCATGTTGGTGATGCAGGCCAGACCGTTCTTGCCGTTGATGTTCATCGCGTCCGAGCCGCACACGCCTTCGCGGCACGAGCGGCGAATCGAGATCGAATCGTCGACGTCGGACTTGATGCGCAGGATCGCGTCGAGCAGCATCTTGTCGGTGTCGTGCAGCGTGACCTCGAGCTTCTGCATGATCGGCGGCTTGCCGCTGTCGGGGTCGTAGCGATAGATCTCGAACTTCACGACACGCGTCGGATGTTCCGCGCTGCCGGCGGGCGCATCGCGGACGGCGTCGAGTTCGGCGGGATTATTGGCGGTCATGCGTTGCCTCTGGAATCAGAACGTGCGCTTCTTGGGCTGAAAGGTTTCGACCGTCAGCGGCTTCATCTGCACCGGCTTGTACGACAGC
The DNA here is from genome assembly GCA_038240015.1 of Burkholderiales bacterium. GTDB lineage: Bacteria > Pseudomonadota > Gammaproteobacteria > Burkholderiales > Burkholderiaceae_D > CAHJXF01. Next base: position 67,811 of record JBBSEF010000006.1, on the reverse strand, counting down.
GCCGCGCCTTCCGAATGAAACAGCGTGTGCTTCATCCACTCGCTGTCGTTGCGCTCGGGGAAATCTTCGCGCGCATGCGCGCCGCGCGACTCCTTGCGCGCTTCGGCAGACACGATGGTCGCGCGCGCGACTTCGACGAGGTTGTCGAGTTCCAGCGCTTCGATACGCGCGGTGTTGAAGACTTTCGACTTGTCGTTGATCGCGACCTGCTTCGCGCGCTCGGCCAGCGCCATGATCCTGGTCACGCCCTCGGCAAGCAAGGCTTGCGTGCGGAACACGCCGCAATGGGTTTGCATTTCGTTGCGAATGGCGTCGGCCACGTCCTGCGTACGTTCGCCGCCGGTCCTCGCGTCGAGCGCGGCCAGCCGCGCATTGGTCGCTGCGCCCGCATCGGCAGGCAGCGCTTTCCACGCGCGGTCCTTCAACTTCGATGCGACGATGTGATTGCCCGCCGCACGACCGAACACCAGCAGATCGAGCAGCGAGTTGGTGCCCAGGCGATTGGCGCCGTGCACCGACACGCAAGCGCATTCGCCGATCGCATAGAGCCCGTTGACGACGGCGTTCGGGTCGCCATGAGGTTCGCGATTCGGCGGCGCCACGACTTGTCCGTGGATGTTGGTCGGCACGCCGCCCATCTGATAGTGAATCGTCGGCACGACCGGAATCGGCTCCTTGATCGGATCGACGTTGGCGAACTTGATCGCGATCTCGCGGATCGAGGGCAGCCGCTTCATGATGGTATCGGCGCCGAGGTGATCGAGCTTCAACAGCACGTAGTCCTTCTTCGGACCGCAGCCGCGACCTTCCTTGATCTCCTGATCCATCGAGCGCGACACGAAATCGCGAGGCGCGAGGTCTTTCAGCGTCGGTGCGTAGCGTTCCATGAAGCGCTCGCCGTTGGAGTTGAGCAGTATGCCGCCCTCGCCGCGCACGCCCTCGGTGATCAGCACCCCCGCACCCGCGACGCCGGTCGGATGGAATTGCCAGAACTCCATGTCTTCCAACGGAATGCCGGCGCGCGCGGCCATCCCCAAGCCGTCGCCGGTGTTGATGAAGGCGTTGGTCGATGCGGCCCAGATGCGGCCCGCGCCGCCGGTGGCCAACATCGTGGTCTTGGCCTCGAGGATCATCGCCTCGCCGGTTTCCATTTCGAGCGCGACCACGCCGACCACATCGCCATCCGCATCGCGGATCAGATCGAGCGCCATCCACTCGACGAAGAACTGCGTCTTCGCACGGACGTTGCGTTGATACAGCGTGTGCAGCATCGCGTGGCCGGTGCGATCAGCCGCAGCGCATGAACGCGCCACCGACTTCTCACCGAAGTTGGCCGAGTGCCCGCCGAAGGGACGTTGATAGATCGTGCCGTCGGGATTGCGATCGAACGGCATGCCGAAGTGTTCGAGTTCATAGACCACGTTGGCCGCCTCGCGGCACATGAACTCGATCGCGTCCTGGTCGCCCAGATAGTCCGAGCCCTTGACGGTATCGAACATGTGCCAGTACCAGTTGTCTTCGCCCATGTTGGCGAGCGCGGCGCCGATGCCGCCTTGCGCCGCCACCGTGTGCGAGCGCGTCGGGAAGACCTTCGACAACACCGCGACCGACAGACCCGCTTCAGCCAGTTGCAAAGACGCGCGCATGCCCGAGCCGCCGGCGCCGACGATCACCGCGTCGAAGCGACGGCGCGGCAAGCCGCTCTTGTTGGCGACGATGGGCTGGACCGCGGGTCGGACCGCGAGTTGCGAGGCAGCACCGTCGGAGTTCTGATTCAGGTGGTCGGTCATTTCAGACTTTCCAGAGAATCATCACCGCATAGGCCGCGCACGCCGCAAGCCAGACGATCGTGCCGACTTGCAGCGCGAGACGCAGCGCGGTCGGCTTCACGTAATCCATCCAGATGTCGCGCATGCCGACCCACGCGTGGTAGACCAGTGCGGCCAATGCCAACAGCGTTGCAACTTTCATCCACGGTTGCGCGAAAAGACCGGCCCAACCGTCGTAAGAAAAATTGCGTGCGGAAAAAAATGCGACCAGGAGAACGACCGTATAGGCAGCCATCACGATCGCGGTGATGCGCTGGGCGAGCCAATCGCCGAAGCCGTAATGCGCGCCGACGACGAGACGCTTGGATCCGATGCCGTCCTTTGCCGAAGGCGTAGGAGGAGGTGCGAGGGAAGGCGAGCCGCTGTCCATCAGAAGGCTCCGAAGAGTTTGAGCGCGATTGCGATCCAGAAAATCAGCGCCACCGCAATTGCCGCAGCCGCCGATTGCTTGCCGCTTTCTTTCTCCAGACCGATATGCAGATCCATGAACAGATGGCGTATGCCCGCGCAGAAGTGCTGCAGGTAAGCCCACACGAGCGCAAGGATCATGAGCTTGACGAACCAGCCCGATGCGATCGATTTGAAAACGACGAAGCTCAGCTCCGACGTGAGGCTCTTGTCGAAAAGATAGAGAACGTAAGGCAGCAGCAGGAACAGCAGCGCGCCGCTGATGCGATGAAGGATCGAGATGATGCCGGCGAGGGGAAGACGGTAGCCGGCGATCTGCGCGATGTTGATGTTGCGATATATCGGCCTTGTGGGCCGCGTCAGATCGGGCATGCGTCGCCTCGCGGTGGGAACATTCGGGATCGTTCGGATCAGCCGTGCAAAGAGCGTAAGGCGCTATTTTCTACGATTTTGCGCGGGGCACCAAACGCGACCCCCAGTGCCGGCCTCTGAATCCGTCTCCCCGGCGAAGCCCGCCCCGGCACGGCGGCACGGCGCATCACCCCAGCGCATTGCGATAGTGATGATGCGCGGTCACATAGAGCCCGCGCCGCAACTCCACCGGACGGTCTCCGTAGGTCATCGAAACCCGTTCGACCGACAGCAACGGCGTTCCGATCGCGATTTTCAGAACGCGCGCCGACGCCCCGTCTGCCGCGACCGCATGAATTTTTTCATCGGCACGCGTCATCGGCGTCGCGAACTCCGACTCGAACAGCCCATAGAGCGGACCGCGATGCGCTGCCAGACGCTCGGCGGTGAGACCGCGAAACACCGCGCCGTTCAACCAGATGTCGTCGAGCACCGTGGGCGCCCGATCGAAGGCGAGCACGCGGCGTATCGTCACCACGCTGTCGCCGGCTCTCAGTTGCAGCTTGTGCGCAATGTCGGCGGGGGCGCGCATGCGCTTGCATTCCAGAATGCGACTCTCGGCAATTTCGTCGCGCTGGACATCGGGCGCGAGCCGCAGGAAGCGGAACTGCGCGCGCTGCTCCTGATGAGTTGCGACGAATGTGCCTTTGCCCTGCCGCCGATCCAGCAGATTTTCGGCGGCCATCTCGTCGATTGCCTTCCTCACCGTTCCCTGGCTCACACCGAAACGGCGCGCGAGATCGCCTTCGCTGGGAATCGCTTCGCCCGGTTTCCATTCGCCGGCCTGAAGGCCCTCGATGACGAGCGACTTGATCTGCAGATACAGCGGGCTGAAAGTCGGCGAGCCGCGCGCTATTCGTGCGGCGCGTGCGGGACGCGTCGCTCGCGTGTCGTCCATGGCGTTCTTCCGGAGGAGCAATTCGGCAAGAATGCTCTCCTATCTTATATAAGACAACCGACCTGCGGCGTTTCGGGTTTTTCTGGATGATTGATTGAGCGTAAACTTTGCGCCCGCGATCGAGCCGTTTCGTCGCGGCTCCCCGCATACCGCAATGCCCGGCGACATCGGACGATGGCGCGGTCTGCCGGCCTTCCCTCACCGACTTGTTCCGGAGATCGTTCATGACAGAAGCTGCCAAGCGCGTTGCCGTCACCGGCGCCGCAGGCCAGATCGGCTACGCGCTGTTGTTCCGCATCGCCAACGGCGACTTGCTCGGCCCCGACCAACCGGTGATCCTGCAGCTGCTCGAAATCCCGGACGAGAAGGCGCAAAAGGCGCTGGCCGGCGTGATCATGGAGCTCGAGGACTGCGCGTTCCCGCTTCTTCAAGGCATCGTTGCAACGGGCGATCCTAAGGTCGCGTTCAAGGACGCCGACGTGGCCTTGCTGGTGGGCGCGCGTCCGCGCGGGCCGGGCATGGAGCGCAAGGACCTGCTCTCCGCCAATGCGCAAATTTTCACGGCGCAAGGCAAGGCCTTGAATGAAGTTGCGAGTCGCGACGTCAAGGTGCTCGTGGTCGGCAATCCGGCCAACACCAACGCTTACATCGCGATGAAGTCGGCGCCCGATCTTCCGCGCGAAAACTTTACCGCGATGCTGCGTCTCGATCACAACCGCGCGCTGTCGCAACTGGCGACGAAGACGGGAACGGCGGTCGGCGAGATCGAGAAGCTGATCGTGTGGGGCAATCACTCGCCGACCATGTATCCCGACTACCGCTTCGCGACTGTCGCCGGCAAGAGCATGAAGGACACTATCGCCGACGACGGATGGAATCGCGACAAGTTCATCCCTACAGTAGGCAAGCGCGGCGCGGCGATCATCGAAGCGCGCGGCCTCTCGTCGGCCGCGTCCGCCGCGAACGCCGCGATCGATCACGTGCACGACTGGCTGATCGGCAGCGACGGCAAGTGGGTCACGATGGGCATCGCTTCGGACGGCAGCTACGACATTCCGAAAGATATCGTCTATGGTTTTCCGGTCGTGACCAAGGACGGCAAATATGAAATCGTCAAGGGTCTCGAGATCGACGCCTTCAGTCGCGAGAAGATGAACGCGACACTGAAGGAGCTGACCGAAGAGCAGGACGGCGTGAAGCATCTGTTGTCGTGATCGTCAGAGGATCACGATGACTTCGGCCGGTTCGAACTTCCGTCAGGCGGTCGCCGACGAGAAGCCCTTGCAGGTGATCGGCGCGATCAATGCGTACACCGCGCGCATGGCCGAAGCCACCGGCTTCAAGGCGCTCTATCTGTCGGGCGGAGGTCTCGCGGCCAACTCGCTCGGCATGCCCGATCTCGGTATCAGCACGATGGAAGACGTGCTCACCGACGTGAGGCGCATCACCGACGTGACGTCGCTGCCGCTGCTGGTGGACATCGATACCGGATGGGGCGGCGCGTTCAACATCGCGCGCACGATCCGTTCGATGGAGAAGGCCGGCGCGGGCGCGGTCCACATGGAAGACCAGGTCGGCACCAAGCGCTGCGGCCATCGACCGGGCAAGGAAGTGGTCGCAAAAGAAGAGATGGTCGATCGCGTCAAGGCCGCGGTCGATGCGCGGCGCGACGACGGTTTCGTGATCATGGCGCGGACGGACGCGCTCGCGATCGAAGGCATAGCCGCGGCAATCGAGCGCGCGGTCGCTTATGTCGAAGCCGGCGCCGACATGATCTTCCCCGAAGCGATGACAGAACTCGCGATGTACCGCAAGTTCAAGGACGCGGTGAAGGTGCCCATCCTCGCGAACATCACCGAGTTCGGCTTCACGCCGCTGTTCACTGCCGACGAGTTGCGTACGGTCGATGTGGATATCGTGCTGTATTGCTGCTCCGCGTATCGCGCGATGAATGCCGCGGCGCTGAAGGTCTATCAAGCGATTCGCGCCGAAGGAACGCAGAAGAACGTCGTGGACACGATGCAAACGCGCGCCGACCTCTACGAACACCTCGGCTATCACGAGTACGAAGAAAAACTCGACGCACTGTTCGCCAGGCGCAAAGACTAAGCAACCAGACCAGCACAGGGAGATCATCGATGGCTGACTCATTGGCTGACAGCGGCGCCGACTCGGGCAAGCCCGGTTTCAAACCCAAGAAATCGGTAGCGCTGTCCGGTGTCACGGCGGGCAACACCGCGCTTTGCACGGTCGGCCGCACCGGCAACGATCTCCACTATCGCGGCTACGACATCCTCGATATCGCCGACACCAGCGAGTTCGAGGAGATCGCGCATCTGCTGGTGCACGGCAAGCTGCCCAACCAGAGCGAGCTCGTCGCGTACAAGAAGAAGTTGCAGGCGCTGCGCGGCATTCCGGCCCATGTCAGGGCCGCGCTCGAATGGCTGCCCGCGTCGTCGCACCCGATGGACGTGATGCGCACCGCGGCGTCGGTGCTCGGTTGCGTGTTGCCCGAGAAGGACGACCACAATCATCAAGGCGCGCGCGACATTGCGGATCGATTGATGGCGTCGTTCGGATCGATGCTTCTTTATTGGTATCACTACGCGTTCAACGGCAAGCGGATCGAGGTCGAGACCGACGACGATTCGATCGGCGGACACATCCTGCATCTGTTGCATGGCAAGCCGCCGTCGGACGAATGGGTCAAGGCGATGCATGTCTCGCTGATCCTGTACGCCGAACACGAATTCAACGCGTCCACGTTCACCGCGCGCGTCATCGCGGGCACCGGGTCCGACATGTATTCGGCAATCACCGGCGCGATCGGCGCCTTGCGTGGGCCCAAGCACGGCGGTGCGAACGAAGCTGCTTTCGATATCCAGAAGCGCTACGACACGCCCGATGAAGCCGAGGCCGATGTCAGGAAGCGCGTCGAGAGCAAGGAAGTCATCATCGGCTTCGGACATCCGGTCTACACGGTCTCCGATCCGCGCAACAAGGTCATCAAGGAAGTGGCGAAGAAACTGTCGAAGCAAGCCGAGGACACGCGCATGTTCGCCATCGCCGAACGTCTGGAGACCGTGATGTGGGACGTGAAGAAAATGTTCCCCAACCTCGACTGGTTCTCGGCCGTCAGCTATCACATGATGGGTGTGCCCACCGCGATGTTCACGCCGCTGTTCGTGATCTCGCGCACCTCGGGGTGGGCCGCGCACGTCATTGAGCAGCGCATCGACGGCAAGATCATTCGTCCGACGGCGAACTACATCGGACCCGAGGATCTCAAGTTCGTGCCGCTGGCCAAGAGACGGTAATCGCGTGGACTCAGGTTTTCGATGGTCTGGCCGATAGCGTGTCAACGATTGCGCTGCTGTTGCGCGACTCCCACGCGGGGGATCGCAGCGAGACTAACGGCCGGAACACCTGTTCCGGTAGGAGATTCAAATTGAATGCTGAAAACCTGCGTGTGTTGTTGGGAACCGCCGCGATCTCGTGCGCTGCGCTATTCGGCGGTCTTGCCTGTGCGCAGGGAGTAACCAGGACGAGCATTCTGATCGGTCACTCGGGGCCGCTTACCGGCACCAACAAGGACTTTGGCATCGATATCCGCGACGGTGCACTCGCTTATTTCGAAAAGGTCAACCATGAAGGCGGAATCAATGGTCGCAAGATTGATCTGCTCTCGCTTGACGATGCCAACGATACCAAACGTTCCGGCGCCAACGCCGTTACGTTGGTAGAGGAAAAAGACGTGCTCGCACTGTTCGGTTACGCCAGCGCGACTCTGAGCGGGCCGGCGATGCCGATCGTAGAAAAACGCAAGGTGCCGTTCATCGGCCCCTTCACTGGTGCGGAGCCGATGCGCAAGCTGAACCCGAACGTCTACAACATACGTGCGAGCTACGCAGACGAACTCGACAAGATCGTGGATTACTACACCACCACCGGAATGAAGAGTTTCGCCGTCCTTTACTACGATGACGCAGTCGGCAAGGACAACTTCAATGCCGTCGAGGCGGCGCTGGCCAAGCGGGGGCTCAAGCCGGTTTCGTTCGCCTCGGTGAAACGCAACCAAACCGAGCTTGGCGACGCCGTCAATCACGTGGTCAAATCATCGCCCGAGGTGATCGTGGCGACCACCCTCTACGGAGCCACCGCCAATTTCATCAAGCAAGCCAGAAAAGCGGGAGCGGACGCCCAGTTCGCGAGCACGTCGTTCGTGGGCGCAAGCGCGCTCGCCAAAGAACTCGGTTCGCAAGGCGGCGGCGTGGTCGTCGCGCAGGTCGTGCCGCCTTTCGCCAAGGTGTCGGTGCAGGTGGTGAGGGAATATCAAGCCGTCATGGAAAAACGCTATGGCAAGAAGGAATTCTCCTTCACTTCGCTCGAAGCATATATTGGCGCCAAGGTGCTGGTCGAAGCGATCCGCCACGCCGGTCCGAATCTCACGCGCGACAGCCTGCTCAAAGCCCTTGATGGGATGCGAAACTATGATGCCGGCGGCTATACCGTCGCTTTCAGCCCGTCGAATCACAACGGGTCGAAGTTCGTGGAGTTGACAGCGATCGGCAACGAAGGCCGTTTCGCGTATTGAATGGCAAGATCAAACGAGCGCACACTGATGGCGTTTCTCGACGTCGCCTATCAGGGCTTTGATCAAAGGTTCGATCCACGCAAGCGCCGGAGTCTCAGGGTCCTCGCGGGCATGGCGCTGAGCTTGCATTCCCCCCGATAATCGACCGCTAGCCGCCAACCGGCCCGCGCATCACAAGCTGCCTTTCGAGAAACGAATCGATGCAGGATTCAGAGATCTACACGAAGACCGAAGCGGGCCGCGAAGAGATTCGCACGCGCGCGCTGAAATTGTCGATGCCGATGCGCGCCATCCTGTTGATGGTCGACGGCCAGCGCACCGTTGCCGATCTTCGCGGGCTCATCGCGGGCTCGAAGGCTCCGGCCGAAGCGCTCGATACCCTGCTTTCGCAGGGCTTGATCGCCGGCACGCACGCCGCCTCACCCGCCGCCTCGCTCGCTGTGCCGGCTCCGCTACCCACGCCCGCTGCGCCGCCCGCTGCAGCACCCTATGTGCCGCAGGCGCCTTCGACGCCGCCTGCGCAGGCTCCTGTCATCGCGTCCACGATGGCTACAGCCGCGAGCCCACCGGCCGCGCCTGAACCGACTGCGCTCGCGCAACCGCCGGCGACCGATAGTCACGGCGAGATGGGCGACCCGAAGACGCGCTTCGATCGTCTCTACACGGCGATGAACGAAATCGTTCGCGATTTTCTGCCCGCGCATCGTCGCTATTTCATTCAGCTCAAGATCGAACGCTGCAACACGGCCGAGGAACTGCTCGAAGTGATGCACGATCTGCGCACCGCGCTCGCCAAGGCGCGCGGCGATGCGTTCGCGACGGACGTCGTCGCGCGACTTCGAGTCGCGGCCATCTAAGTCCGTCTCACGCAGCTGCTCGCTGCGGCCTTGCCCGACGAGGTGATTGGCGCAAGCACCGCGCGACGGCGTATCCTTTTGCCCGCGCTCGTTCATGGTCGTAATGCTCGATGGCGCGCGTTGCGTGACCACGAACAATCATCGTCGCCTCCCTCATCGGTTCGATGCATTCCAACGCCACAAACCACGGCCATGTCCGCACCCATTTCCAACGTCCGCCCCAAGCCCGATCGCGTACTCGTCGACATCGTCGACTACGTATCGAAGTTCAAGATCACCAGCCGTCTGGCTTACGACACCGCGCGCAATTGCCTGATCGACACGCTCGGCTGCGGACTCGAGGCGCTCGAATATCCGGCGTGCACCAAGCTGTTGGGGCCGATCGTGCCGGGCACGGTCGTGCCCAACGGCGCAAAGGTTCCGGGCACGCAATTCCAACTCGACCCGGTGCAGGCCGCGTTCAACATCGGCGCGATGATTCGCTGGCTCGACTTCAACGACACCTGGCTCGCGGCCGAATGGGGTCATCCGTCCGACAACCTGGGCGGCATCCTCGCAACCGCGGACTGGTTGAGCCGCAATGCGATCGCGCAGGGCAGGAAGCCGCTCGTGATGAAGGACGTGCTGACCGCGATGATCAAGGCGCACGAGATCCAGGGCTGCATCGCGCTCGAGAATTCGTTCAACAAGGTCGGCCTCGATCACGTCGTGCTGGTCAAGGTCGCGTCGGCCGCGGTGGTGGCGGAGATGCTCGGCTTGACGCGCGACGAGATCGTCAACGCGGTGTCGCTCGCGTGGGTCGATGGGCAATCGCTGCGCACCTATCGCCATTCGCCCAACACCGGCTCGCGCAAGAGCTGGGCCGCCGGCGACGCGACCAGTCGCGCGGTGCGCCTCGCGCTGATCGCAAGGACCGGCGAGATGGGTTATCCGTCGGTGTTGTCTGCTGCGACCTGGGGCTTCTACGACGTGCTGTTCAAGGGCAAGCCCTTCGAGTTCCAGCGCAAGTACGGCAGCTACGTGATGGAGAACGTACTATTCAAGATCAGCTTTCCCGCGGAGTTCCATTCGCAGACCGCGGTCGAGGCCGCGATGAGGCTGCACGGCCAACTCGCGAAGGCGGGCAAGGGCGTAGCCGACATCGCGAAGATCACGATCCGCACGCACGAGGCGTGCATCCGCATCATCGACAAGAAGGGCCCGCTCGCGAACCCGGCCGATCGTGACCATTGCATCCAATACATGGTGGCCGTGCCGTTGATCCATGGTCGCCTCACCGCAGGCGACTACGAGGATGCGATCGCGAAGGATCCGCGCATCGACAAGCTGCGCGACAAGATCGTGTGCGTCGAGGACCCGCAGTTCACGAAGGATTATCACGACCCCGACAAGCGCTCGATCGCCAACGCGCTGACCGTCGAGTTCAAGGACGGCAAGAAATTCCAGGAAGTCGAAGTCGAGTATCCGATCGGACACAAGCGCCGCCGCAAGGACGGCATCCCGCTTCTGGAAGCGAAGTTCAAGATCAACCTTGCGCGCCGCTTTCCGGTCAAGCAGCAAGAGGCGATCCTCGACGTGTCGCTCGATCAGAAGGAGCTCGAAACGATGCCGGTCAATGAATATGTTGATCTCTACGTCATCTGAAGAGCCGCTGATTTACTACTGTCAAATCGCCGTATCGAATAATCGATGCGTTAATCGGTACGCACCTGTTCGCTTCAAGAGTGCGAACTGATCAGGGGAACGAGCGATGTCCAAACTGCGACGAATATTCGAAGAGCCGCCATTTCGCTTGGCCGCCTATTTTTTCGTGAGGCGTTTCGCAAAGTCCATTCGCACCGTCGACCGCTACGGAGCCGTGGATCGCCCGCACTATCTTGCGGGAGTGCTGGCCGCCGCCGATCAAGCCCTGCGTGAAAACGTGTCTGAGATGTCCGTTTTTGAATTCGGCGTTGCCGGGGGAAATGGACTGGTCGCGCTCCAGACCTGCGCGGAAGCGGTCGAACGCGAAACCGGAGTCACTATCCGCGTCTTCGGGTTCGATACAGGAGAAGGGTTGCCTGAACCCCTTGACGACTATCGAGACCACCCCGATCAGTGGCGGGTGAGCGACTACAAGATGAACGTTCCGCAATTGCAGCAGAGACTAGCAAAGCGGACCGTGCTTCGTCTGGGGCATATCAAAAGTTCGGTTCCAAGTTTTGTATTGGAGAAACACCCGCCGGTTGGTTTCATCGCCTGCGATGTCGACCTGTATTCCTCAACGGTCGACGTGCTTCGAATCTTGACTCTGCCGGACAAGAAAATGCTTCGACGCGTCTTCATGTATTTCGACGACGTTGATTTCATTTTCAATCACCGCTTTGGTGGCGAGTTGCTTGCGATTCAGGAATTCAACGATTCAACGCCTCTTGTCAAAATCGATCGATGGCGAGGCTTGAAGAAGGGAAGAGTCTTTATCGACCAGCCCTGGTTCGAAAATATGTTCATCGCTCACGACCTCGATGCGATCAACCGGTGCGTTCTGTCGCGTCAGCCATCATCCGATTGCAGTCTGGATTGAATCAAAGCGACAAAGACTTTCGCGGCATCCAAAAGTATGCTAAATTTAGTATGCATTGACCGTACGTGATTTTATGTCTTTGAGGAGTACTGTCATGGAAGCGACCGTTGCCGAACGCGGGCAGATCACGCTGCCTAAAAGCGTACGCGACGCCCTCGGGCTCACGAAGGGCACGCAATTGCGGGTCGAACTCGAGGGTTCGCGCATCGTTTTGTCGAAGCATGTTGACGACGCCATTTCGCGGGCTCGCGGACGATTCAAACTGGCGCCCGAGTTCAAGAATACCGACGAAGCGATGCGCGCCATTCGTGGGCGCGCGCCCGGCGATCCGGTTGACCTCTGACGAAACAGGCCGGCGCGCAACGGTCGAACGATGATCGCAGTCGACTCCTCTGTACTCATGGACATCTTGTCGGGTCAGCCTCACTCGTCAGCCTCGGACCACGCTTTGCGGGCTGCGCTCGCGGCCGGCCCGGTGGTCGCTTGCGACATCGTCATTGCCGAAGTGTGCAGTTCGTTCGTCAACAGCGACGAAATCTTCGACGTGCTCGCGGATTTGGGCATCGCGTATTCACCGGTCGAATTGAAATCTGCCGTGCGCGCAGGAGAGATGCAACGCCGCTATCGCCAGCGAGGCGGGCGACGTGGCCGCGCTGTGCCCGACTTCGTTGTCGGTGCGCATGCGCTGATGCAATGCGACGGACTGATCACGCGCGACGCCGGATTCTTTCGCGACTACTTCAAGGGGCTGAAGATCATCGTCCCCAAGGCGCACTAGCGCTCCCTCTCATCATCGAAGGCCAGCCATGCCCACCACACCGCGCAACGCATTCAAGACGCTTCAATCGTTCAAGATCGGCGGCAAGTCCGGTCAGTTTCATTCGCTGCCCGCGCTCGGCAAGACGCTCGGCGTGGACATCGCGCGATTGCCGGTGTCGATCCGCATCGTGCTCGAGTCGGTGCTGCGCAATTGCGACGGCAAGAAGGTGTCCGAAGAGCATGTGCGCGAACTCGCGAACTGGAAGCCGAACGCCGATCGCACCGCGGAGATTCCATTCGTCGTCGCACGCATCGTGCTGCAGGACTTCACCGGCGTGCCATTGCTCGCCGATCTGGCCGCGATGCGCAACGTCGCCGACAAGATGGGCCAGAACCCGAAGAAGATCGAGCCGCTTGTGCCCGTCGACCTGGTGGTCGATCACTCGGTGCAGATCGATCACTTTCGCGAACCCAACGCGCTCGATCTGAACATGAAGCTCGAGTTCCAGCGCAACAAGGAGCGCTATCAGTTCATGAAGTGGGGCATGCAGGCCTTCGACACGTTCAAGGTCGTGCCCCCCGGCATCGGCATCGTGCATCAGGTCAATCTCGAATATCTCGCGCGCGGTGTTCACAAGAAGGCTACACGCGAGGGTGACCTCTACTACCCCGACACGCTGGTCGGCACCGACAGCCACACGACGATGATCAACGGCATCGGCGTGGTGGGCTGGGGCGTCGGCGGCATTGAGGCCGAAGCCGGCATGCTCGGCCAGCCTGTGTACTTCCTCACGCCCGATGTGGTCGGCGTCAATCTCACCGGCGCGCTGCGGGGGGGAGTGACGGCGACGGACCTCGTCTTGACCCTCACCGAAATGCTTCGGGCCGCGAAGGTCGTCGGCAAGTTCGTGGAATTCTTCGGCGCTGGCACTGCGTCGCTGTCGTTGCCCGATCGCGCCACCATCGCCAACATGGCGCCGGAATACGGCGCGACGATGGGCTTCTTCCCGGTCGATACCAAGACCATCGCGTACTTCACGGGTACCGGACGCACGGTCGAAGAGATCGCCGCGTTCGAGGCCTACTTCAAGGCACAGCAGATGTTCGGCATTCCGAAGAAAGGCGAGATCGATTATTCGGTGTCGCTCGAGCTCGACCTCGGCACGGTCGCGCCGTCGCTCGCGGGCCCGAAGCGTCCGCAGGATCGCATCGAACTCGGCAACGTCGCATCGACCTTCGACTCGCTGTTTTCAAAGCCCAATAGCGAGAACGGCTACAACAAGCCGCGCGCGCAGCTCGACCAGCAATACACGACCTCCGACGGCGTCAAGGTCAAGAACGGCGACATCCTGATCGCGGCGATCACGAGCTGCACCAACACGTCGAACCCGAGCGTGCTGCTCGCAGCAGGACTGCTGGCGAAGAAGGCGGTCGAGCGCGGCCTCACCGTCGCGCCGCACATCAAGACCTCGCTCGCGCCCGGCAGCCGCGTCGTCACCGACTACCTGACGAAGACAGGTCTGTTGCCCTATCTCGAGAAGCTCGGCTTCGGCGTGACCGCTTATGGCTGCACGACTTGCATCGGCAACGCGGGCGACCTGACGGCGCCGCTCAACGAAGCGATCGCGAAGAACGATCTGGTCTGCGCGGCCGTGCTGTCGGGCAACCGCAACTTCGAAGCGCGCATTCATCCGAACATCAAGGCCAACTTCCTCGCATCGCCGCCGCTGGTGGTCGCATATGCGATCGCGGGCACGATGCGCGTGGATTTGATGAGCGATGCCCTCGGCAAGGACAAGCGAGGCAACGACGTTTACATCGGCGACATCTGGCCGACCACCGAAGAAGTCCAGGAGCTCTTGAGCTCGGCGATGGACGGCAAGACTTTCCGCAAGCTCTACGGGACTTTGACGACCAAGGGCGACCTGTGGAGCAAGGTGGCATCGGCATCCGGTCAGGTGTACGACTGGCCGGCATCGACCTACATCGCCGAGCCGCCGTTCTTCGAATCGTTCACTATGAAGCCGGTCGCGCGAAAGCTCGGCGTGTCGGGTGCGCGCGCACTCGGCGTCTTCGGCGACTCGGTCACCACCGATCACATTTCACCGGCCGGTTCGATCAAGGACACGTCGCCCGCGGGTCGCTATCTGATCGCCAACAAGGTCACCAAGGTCGACTTCAACAGCTATGGCGCGCGACGGGGCAATCACGAAGTGATGATGCGCGGCACGTTCGCGAACGTGCGCATCAAGAACCTGATGATTCCGCCGACGGCCGATGGCTCGCGCGTCGAAGGCGGCATGACCTTGATGCAGCCGTCGGGAGAGCAGTTGTCGATCTACGAAGCCGCGATGAAGTACGTCGCGGCCGGCACGCCCACGGTGGTTTTCGGCGGCGAAGAATACGGGACCGGCTCGTCGCGAGACTGGGCGGCGAAGGGCACGCAACTGCTCGGCGTCAAAGCCGTGGTCGCGCGCAGCTTCGAGCGCATCCATCGATCGAACCTGGTCGGCATGGGCGTGTTGCCGCTGCAGTTCAAGCGCGGCGAATCGGCCGAATCGCTGGGCATCGGGGGCGATGAAACTTTCGATGTGGTGGTCGGCGCTGAGCTCAAGCCGCAGATGGACGTGACGCTCGTGATCCGTCGCAAGGACGGAACCAGGAAAGAAGTGTCGGTGCTGCTGCGCATCGACACGCCGATCGAAGTGGACTACTACCTGCACGGCGGCATTCTGCCGTTCGTGCTGCGGCAGTTGCTGGCGGCGTAGGCGGCGCCTTTCTTGCCGTCGTCCTCCCGGCGACGGCAGCTCAATTTGCTATCCTTCATATCCCCCGCAGCAAGCGTCTTCCGATCGCGGCCCACGCGATCCCCCTCATGGCCTCTAAACGTCCTCGCACCAAGTCCACTCTCCCCCGCCTGTCGCGTGACGCGGAGCGGCTGGTGTCGTTCGCCCAAAGCCTGTCGACGTCGGGGAGCCGCATCGAGGACGACTACTGGGATGAATTCCTGGCGCGCGATGTCGAGCGCCTGCTCGACCACGGCGCCGACGCGGCGATCGATGCGGCGCTCGATCATCTCGACGCGACCCTGCCCGCGGGTTTCGATGCGCTGATCGAGATCGCGGAGACGCGCTGCGAGACCGCGACCATCGAGATCGACGGCGAGCCGTGGCAGGCCCTGTTGGTCGCGGCGCCCATCCTCGCGTGGTCGCGCTACTCAGTTCCTTCGGGGCCGATCAAGACCGACGCGGCTCTCGCGCTCGAGACTCAACTGCGCGCGCATTGCGCGGCGAGCGACACGCGAGTCGCGCTCGCCCCCTATCTCTATTCGATCGATCAATTGCCGCGCGACTTCTCAGAGGTGCGCGCGCTGACGCGTTCGCTCGCGCTGCGTGCGCTCGAGCAGGAGACGCGAAAGGCCGCGGCCAAGCGCATGCCCGAGACCGCGCCGCTCTTGGCCGACACGCGGTATCTGCTCGCGGCCTTCATCGCGAGGCCCGAGCAGCCCTTGTTCCGCTGGCAAGAGAACCCGGAGGCGCGCGGCGTCGAACGGCGCGAGTTCAGCCGCGAACACGCGCTCGAGCGCTGGCGCGATCAAGGTCTGCCGAACGTGACGAGCCTGATGCCGGGTTGCGTCCTCGATCTGCTGATCCCCGACGGCTACCACGTCGCCTCGCGCGAATCGGACCGCGCGATCCGACCGTATGCGATCCGCGCCGCGCTCGCGTTCCTCGAAGGCGCGCTCGAAGTGAAGGCGTCGCAATTGCGCGCGGTGATCGCGGCCTTCGGCAATGAAAGGCCCGAGGAATATCGCGTCGGCTTCACGCTCACGCACAATCCCGACGTCGTGCACGGCGTCGTGTGGCCGCTGTTCGGCCGCGAGGAAGGACCCGAGACCGATGGGCCCGAAGAGCAACTCTCAGCCCTGTTGCGCGAGAACGGCGTGACCGACATCGTCACGCTCGAGCAGGGCTTTCCGCTCGAATTCTGCGACGACTGCGGCGCGCCGCTGTTCGCCGATCCGGTGGGAGACCTCGTACACGCCGAACTACCCGAGGAAACCGAAGCGCCCCGGGCGCATCTGCATTGAGCGCGCCGTCCCCCGACACGCGCCCACCATCGCGCGATCGCGCGACGCTCTCTTCCTCGGCAACGCTCGCAGCGGTATCGTCCACGTCAGCGACTGCGTCGGCGGCATCGCCATCGTCATCGCCGCCTCTGCTCTCGCACGCGCAGACGCGCAGCATCATCATCGGCCTGATGCTGGCGATCTTTCTCGGCGCGCTCGATCAAACCATCGTCGCTGTCGCCCTTCCGCGCATGGCGCAGCAGCTCGCCGGCTTCTCGCTGATCGCGTGGGTCGTGTCGGGTTATCTGGTGGCAGCGACGGTGGTCACGCCGATCTACGGCAAGCTCGGCGATCTGTTCGGACGCCGCATGCTGCTGTCGATCGCGATCATCGTGTTCCTGATCGCGTCGATCGCATGCGCGCTCGCGCAGACGATGCCGCAACTGATTGCTGCGCGGGTCGTGCAAGGGATCGGCGGAGGCGGCCTGATCTCGATCGCGCAGACCATCATCGCCGACGTGGTGCCGCTGCGCGAACGCGGCCGCTATCAGGGTTACATCAGCGGCGTGTTCGCGGTCGCGAGCGTCGCGGGGCCGGTGGTCGGCGGCCTCTTCACGCATTACCTCTCGTGGCGATGGATCTTCTGGATCAACCTGCCGCTCGGCGCGGCGGCCTTTCTGGTGTCGCGTCGCGCGCTCGCGCATCTGGCTATCCCCGGCGTGAGGCGACGCATCGACTACCTCGGCGCGGGCTTGCTCGTGATCGGTCTCACCGCGCTGCTGCTGCCGATCTCGCGCATCGGCCAGGGCATCGCGTGGAACGACATCCACAATCTCGAGCTCTTCGCCGCGGGCTTCATCGTTCTGGGCATCTGCGTAGTCCACGAGACGCGCACACCAGAGCCGATCATTCCGCTCAACCTGTTTCGCATTCCGCTCGTGGCCGCGTGCTGCGGCATCGTGTTCGTTTGCTTCTTCCAGCTCGTCGCGCTCGCGTCGTTGTCGCCGTTGCGCTTTCAGATGGTCGCCGGTGCGACCGCCGACGACGCGGCGTGGCGGCTGCTTCCGCTGACCTTCATGATCCCGCTGGGCGCCTTCATCGGCGGCCGCGTCATGCTCAAGACGGGCCGCCACAAGCCTTTGCAGTTGATCGGCACGGCCGGCATTCCGATCGGCCTGTCGGGTCTCGCGTTCGTCTCGCCGACTCATGTGACCATGACCGGCGTGTTGATGTCGGTGGTCGGCCTGTCGATCGGCGTCGTGTTGCCCTCATCTCTCGTTGCCATTCAGAACGCGGTCCCGCGCCACCAGCTCGGCGTTGCGACCGCGGGCTCGGCGTTCTTTCGTTCGCTCGGCGGCGCGATCGGCGTCGCTGTCCTTTCCGCGGTCCTGCTCGCATCGATGCGTGGGGAGATGCACGGTGACTCTTCGCGCCCCGCCCTTCCTCGTCTCGGCGAAACCGCGGCAGCGTCGGCGCGCGAAGCACCGGTGGTCACGGGCGCGACCGCACGCGAAGCCGACGCCGCGTTTCGCCGCATCTTCTTCATCGCCGCGGCGATTTCGACGCTGGCCTTTTTCTTCGCATTGCGTGTACCCGATAATCATCTCGGCGGCGCCGAGAAGCGCTGACTCTGGAGAACAGCCATGTCCTTTTCATCCCTCTCGTTTCGCGGCTTGCTCTGCGCAAGCGCGGCAGTGCTCGCGTTGATCGTCACACCAGCCACGCATGCCGAGCCGCTGACGATCGGCCTGTCGTCCGACGTGACGTCCATCGATCCGCACTGGAACAATTCGGGACCCAACGTCTCGCTGGCCAACCACATCTTCGAGCCGCTCACACTCACCGATCGCAACGGCCGATTGATCCCCGGCCTGGCAACGAGTTGGCGCGCCGTCGATCCGCTCACGTGGGAGTTCAAGCTGCGGCCCAACGTGAAGTTTCACGACGGCAGCGACCTGACCGCCGACGACGTGGTGTTCTCGATCGAGCGGCCCAAGAGCTTGCAGGGCAGCCCCGCATCGTTCGCGAGTTTCGTGCGGCCTATCGTGGAAGTCGTCGCCGTCGACAAGGCCACGGTGCGCATCAAGACCTCGGCGCCTCATGTGCTGGTGCCATACGACCTCAACTCGATCTTCATCGTCTCGAAGAAAGCGACTGCGGCTGCGGGCGCGAATGCGGACTTCGATTCGGGTCGCGCCGCGATCGGGACCGGGCCCTACAAGCTCGTGTCGTTCAAGCGCGGCGATCGCGTCGAGCTCGTGCGCAACGACGGCTGGTGGGGAAGCAAGCCCGTGTGGGACAAGGTCACGTTTCGCATGCTGTCCAACGACGCCGCGCGCATCGCTGCGCTGCTGTCAGGCGACGTCGATGCGATCGAGAACGTGCCGACAGCCGATGTCGCGAAGCTCGCGTCCGATGCGCGCTTCAAGATCGACAAGCAGACCTCGTGGCGCACGATCTTCTGGCACATGGACCAGTACCGCGACGTGACGCCTTTCGCGACCGACAGGGCGGGCAAGCCGCTCCCCAAAAATCCGTTCAAGGACACGCGCGTGCGGCTCGCGGTGTCGAAGGCGATCAATCGCGACGCGATCGTTTCGCGCGTGATGGAAGGCCTTGCTGTGCCCGCATCCAACCTCGTGTCGCCCGGCATCTTCGGCCACAACCCGACCATTTTGGTCGAGCCCTACGATGCGGCGGGTGCGAAGAAGCTGCTTGCCGATGCAGGCTATCCCGATGGCTTCACGCTGACGATACACGCGCCCAACAATCGCTACGTCAACGACTCGCGCATCGCCGAGACCGTGGCCGCCCTGCTCTCGCGCGTCGGCATCGCCACCCGCGTCGAGACCCAGCCGTGGGCCAGTTATCTGCCGCATGCGCGCGCCGGCGAATACACGATGGCGCTGGTGGGGTGGGGCTCAACTCTGGGCGACAACACGATCAAGAACCATCTCGGCACCGTCGACGACAAGAAGGGCTACGGCGCGTGGAACTTCGGGCGCTACAGCAATCCCGAAGTGGACAGGCAGCTCGAGCACGACTTCACATTGTTCGACGACAAGGCACGCGAAGAATCGGCCAAGGCGATCGCTGCACTCGCGTTGAAGGACCATCCGGTGATTCCCATGCATCACGAGATCGTGAGCTGGGCGATGAAGAAAGGCATCTCGTATCCGGGAAGAGTCGATCAATTCACGTTCGCGTTTCAGTTCACGAAGCAGTGAGCACGCATCAGTCACCTTAAACAGCCCTCTTCAAATTCGCGAGCATCGGCAACAGGATCGCTTCCCCCAGGCGCTTGCTGCGCGCGCCATTCCATCCCACGCGTTCATCGGGCGCATCCGCGTTGTCCTTGAACGGCATCTCGAGGGTGAGCGACAGGCATCCGAAGCGATGGCCGACCCACTTCGATGCGAGCTTCAAGGCATCGCTCGAATACTTGTTGGCCGAGTATCCGAAACGATCCTGAAAGTCCGGACTGGCCGCTTTGAACGCCGCGATGAAAGCGGCCTGCTCGTCGCGTTGCCGCTCGGTGAAGTCAGGGAGCATCTCGCTGCCGGCGACGAACACGTAGGGCAAGGCCTCGTCGCCATGCGCGTCGATGAAGAGATCGACGCCGGTTTCTTCCATGCGCCGGCGCACCAGAAAGACTTCCGGGCTGCGTTCCATCGAAGGCTCCAGCCACTCGCGGTTCAGATTCGCTCCGCTCGCGCTGGTGCGCAGGTTGCCGCGCGCGCTCCCGTCGGGATTCATGTTGGGCACGATGTGAAAGTCCGCCAATGCAAGTACTGCGCGAGCGACCGGATCGCTGTCGTCGATCAAGCGCAGGGCGAGTCCTTCGACGAACCATTCGGCCATCGTTTCCCCGGGATGTTGACGTGCGATCACCCAGACCTGCTTCCTGGCCGCGCTAGGCGCTTCGACGTGCGGACCTTCGGCGATGTCGATGCAATCGATGTCGCGACCCTCGATCGTCTGCCCGAGACCGATCAAGCGAACCCGGGGCGAAGCCTCGGCACGACCCAGCAGCGCGAGGTGCCGCTCCCAGCCATAAGGTTCGAAATACGCGAGATAGACGCTGTCGCGTTCGGGAGTGAACGCGACCGTCATCACGCCGTCGAGATAGGAAGTCGGTACGCGAAACCATTGCTCGCGGTCGTACGATGCGACGGCGCGATAACCCTCCCACCCCGACGCATACGTGCATTGCCCCGCATTGAGAAATCGAATCACGCATGACCGATCGCGCGCACCCTGCAATCGAAAATGAAACCACTGCGTGAAGTCCTGATGGCTGTCGCGTCGGATATTCAAATCGATGCGGGTTTCAATGCTCTCGTCGATATCGCCGATGGCAAGCGATGAGAGCTCGATCGCGCCGGAATCAAAGTTGCTGCTGATGCGAATCATGGGGTTCGAATCATCGATGGTTGAATGGAGTCGGCACGATAGCGACCGAAGACGCGATCGGCAAATCGCAGAGTGAACATCGGTGGTCGATATAATCGACTCGCATCGTCACTTTCCATCATGATCACCAGCCGTCTACCGCAGGTCGGTACCACGATATTCACCGTCATGTCGGCATTGGCGGTTCGGCATCACGCCGTCAACCTCGGCCAGGGATTTCCCGATTTCGATTGCGACCCGGCGCTCGTCGATGCGGTCACGCGTGCGATGCGGTCGGGACATAACCAATATCCGCCGATGGCGGGATGGCCTCGATTGCGGGTAGCGATTGCCGACAAGATCGCGTCGATATACGGACATCGATACGATCCCGAAACCGAAATCACGGTGACCGCAGGCGCAACCCAGGCGCTATTGACCGCGATATTCGCGTTGATTCATCCGGGCGACGAGGTGATCGTGATCGAGCCGGCGTACGACAGCTATGTGCCGTCGATCATTCTCGCGGGCGGCACGCCGGTGATTGTCCAGATGCGCGCGCCGTCGCAGATATCCACGGAATCCGAATCCGAATCCGAATCGCGATTCACGATTCCATGGGACGAGGTCCGCGGTGCCGTGAATGCAAAGACCCGATTGATTCTCGTCAATTCTCCGCATAATCCCACCGGGATGACGATGCGGGAGACCGATCTGCGTGCTCTCGAAGACATCGTCACGCGACACTCGCTTTACGTTATTTCCGACGAAGTCTACGAACACATGGTCTTCGACGGCCAACGACATGAAAGCGCATCGCGCTATCCGGCTCTTGCAGAACGCAGCATCGTCGTTTCGAGTTTCGGAAAGACATTCCACGTCACTGGATGGAAAGTCGGTTATGCCGCTGCGCCTCGCGTACTGAGCGATGAATTCCGCAAGGTTCACCAGTTCAATGTCTTCACCGTCAATACGCCGATGCAGGTCGCTATTGCCGAATATCTGGACGATCCTTCCCCGTATCTCGGGCTTCCCGCGTTTTATCAGGCCAAGCGCGACTTCTTTCGCGAAGGGCTCGCAAACACACGATTCAAAATGCTTCCGTCGGAAGGGACTTATTTCCAGACGATCGATTTCAGCGCGGTCCGCAACGACCTTACGGCATCGGATTTCTGTCGGTGGCTCACGTCCGAGATCGGCGTTGCCGCCATTCCGCTTTCAGCATTTCACGAATCACCGCTCGCATCGGCGCCCGCATCGGCGCCCGGCGCGTCGCGTGATGCGTGCCTTAGCCCGCATCTCATCCGATTCTGCTTCGGAAAGAAAGAAGAAACATTAGCGCGCGCACTCGAGAGATTGGCAGTGATATAGGGAACCGGCGACTTGAATTCGCGCCGGCTAAACATGGGGCGATCAATTCCATTTGACGGATATTGTCATCTTTGCAATGCGGGATATAATGCAATCCCCGGTTCTGACAATGTGAGGTGAATATGGCGTCATATAAGGATTTGCAGTCGCAGATCGAAAAGCTGCAAAAGCAAGCCGATCAGGCGCGCGATAAGGAAGTCGCCACTGTCGTCGCGCAGATTCGCGGCATGATGAGCGACTATGGAATTTCGGCGTCCGATCTTGGTATTTCCGCGCGCCGCAAGCGCAAGTCAGGCGGAACCGTCGCGCCGAAATATCAAAATCCGCAAACCGGTGAAACCTGGACCGGACGCGGCCGTGCTCCGAAGTGGATCGACGGTAAAGACCGCACCAAGTTCGCAATCAAATAACGCGCATCGCTTCGCGCGATGTCTGAGGCGATTCCGCTGAATCGCGATATTCGAATCAGGCATTGAAAAGGGCCGACTCCTCGCAAAGTCGGCCCTTTTTGTATCCGCTTGTCATTCCAAACGCTGTGCGCAATTCAGTGCAATGCGGAGAAATCGACCGGCACGCCCGTCTTGGATGCCACCTCATCTTGCGTCACGCCGTCTGCAAGCTCCAGCATTTTCAATCCATCCGGGACGACTTCGATGACGCCCAGATCGGTGATGATCAGATTCACCACGCCGACGCCAGTCAATGGCAACGTGCATTCAGGCAGGATCTTCAAGTCTTCGCCGCCGTCCTTTTTTCTGGCCGTGTGTTCCATCAGCACGATCACACGCTTGACGCCGGCGACCAGGTCCATCGCGCCGCCCATGCCCTTGACCATCTTGCCGGGAATCATCCAGTTCGCGAGGTCGCCGCTTTGGCTGACCTGCATCGCGCCCAGAATGGCGAGATTGATCTTGCCGCCGCGTATCATTCCGAATGAATCGGCCGATGAAAAAATAGAAGAGCCGGGCAAGGTCGTCACGGTCTGCTTACCCGCATTGATCAGATCGGGATCGACCTCGCCGTCGGTTGGAAACGGGCCGATGCCGAGCAATCCATTCTCCGATTGCAACCACACTTCAATTCCGGCAGGCACGTGATTGGCAACCAGCGTCGGCAATCCGATACCGAGATTCACATAAAAGCCGTCCCGCAATTCCCTGGCCGCACGCGCGGCCATTTGATTTCTGTCCCAAGCCATGTTGATCCTTCAATGAGGTCGCGTGGTGCGTTGCTCGATCCGCTTCTCGGGCGTCGCATTGACGACGATGCGATGCACGAAGATGCCGGGCGTGTGAATGTCGTCCGGATCGAGCTCGCCGGTTTCAACCAGCACTTCGACCTCGGCGACGGTGATCTTTCCGGCGGTTGCTACATTCGGATTGAAGTTGCGCGCGGTGCGGCGATAAATCAGATTGCCCGACTTGTCGGCCTTCCAGGCTTTCACGAGCGAGATGTCGGCGACCAATGATTTCTCCATCACGTAATTCTCGCCATTGAATTCGCGGATTTCCTTGCCTTCGGCAACCAGAGTCCCATAACCGGTCTTGGTGAAGAACGCCGGGATGCCTGCACCGCCCGCACGGAGTTTCTCGGCCAGCGTGCCCTGTGGCGTGAATTCGAGTTCGAGTTCACCGGCCAGATATTGGCGTTCGAATTCCTTGTTCTCCCCGACATACGACGCGATCATTTTCGTGACCTGTCTCGTCGTGAGCAATTGACCGAGTCCGAAACCATCGATGCCGGCATTGTTCGAAATCGCCGTGAGATTCTTCACGCCCGAATCACGCACCGCCGCGATCAGCGCCTCGGGTATTCCGCACAGTCCGAAGCCTCCGACCGCTAAAGTCTGACCGTCCTTGACGATATCGGCGAGGGCTACGGCGGCCGAGGGATAAACCTTGTTCATTCAAATCCTCTTTATCGAATGTCGTGATTCAAACAACCGCGAAATATCAATGCGCGTCAATGCACTTGCGATTCGATTATCGGCTATTCACGGTTCACCGAGCGCCGCTCGCATGCCGTCCGGCCAGGGCGCCGATTTCCCGCTCGCGTAGTCCATCCACACCAGCACGTTCTTGCCTGTTGCATAGAGTATCGGCGTGGCTTCGTCGCCTTCGATGCTCACGTCCAGATCCATGCTCGAGCGACCCACGCGCGTCACCGTCTGCGTGACCCGCGCGTCGCAGGGATAATTCATCGGCTTCAGGAAGTCGCACGATGCGAAGGCGAGAATCGGCCCTTCGCTATCGGGCCGCAAAATCATGTCGTTCTCGCGGAACCACGAAATGCGCGCTTCTTCCATCAGACGAAAGTAGAGCGTGTTGTTCAAGTGATTCATCGCGTCGAGGTCGCCCCAACGCAAGGGCACGATCTTTCGATGGACGCGCATGGAGTTCCGCGGATGAATCGTCAGAGCGCCGAGTGCCCGTCGTCGGCCGTGATGATCGAGCCGTTGATGAAACGCGATTCATCGGCTGCGAGTATCAACAGCAGGCCATCGAGGTCCGATGGCTCGCCAACGCGCTTGCGCGGCAGCATCTCGATCAACTGTTGTCCGGCCTCGCTGTTGAACTTCGCTTCGTTGATTTCAGTGAGGATATAGCCCGGACAGATCGCGTTGACGTTGATGCCGTAGCGTCCCCACTCGACCGCCATCGCTTTGGTCATGTGTACGACCGCGGCCTTGCTCATGCAATACACGCCGATCTGCGGCAGGATCCGCAAGCCCGCCACCGACGCGATGTTGATGATGCGCATCGGCTTCTCGGGCAGACCGTTCTTCTCGTTGCCCTTTGCGCGCGCGATCATGCGCTTGGCCACTTCCTGAGCGACGAAGAACGCGCCTTCGGTGTTGGTGCGAAAGATGAAGTCGTAGTCCTCGGGCTCGACATCGATCAGGCGCTGCGTGCGGCCCACGCCCGAGTTGTTGACGAGGATATCGATCGGCCCCGCCTCGGTCTCGGCATGTGCGACCGCGGCCTTGATGCTGGCGTGATCGGTCACGTCGAGAAAGACCACGTGCGTATCGCCGCCTTCGGCTTCGATCTCGGCGCGCAATTCCTTCAGGCGCTCCATGCGTCTGGCTGCGAGCACCACCTTCGCGCCGGCCTTCGACAGCACGCGTGCAAAGCGCGCGCCCAATCCGCTCGACGCGCCGGTGACGAGCGCGATCTTGCCCTCGAGATTGACTTCGATACCCATCTGTAGTGTCCCTGTTCGATCGTGGCGAGACGTGATGAATTACCGTCGCGCATGTGCGGTGTATTTGCGGCACCGGGGATTCTCACCCAGAATCACGGCAATCATTCGTCACGCCATTCGTTGGTCACGCCGTCGTTCGCATTGCATAGCCGCCGTGCGAAGCCAACGGCGAAGCCGAGTCTATCAGGAACAATCATGGATCCAAGTCGGGAACAGCGTCTGGTCGAACAATACGGACCGCGCGAGGCGATGGAGTACGACGTCGTCGTCGTCGGCGCGGGACCGGCGGGCCTGTCGGCTGCGATCCGCTTGAAGCAACTCGCGCAGGAGAAGGGCCAGGAGATCAACGTCTGCGTGCTCGAAAAAGGCTCCGAGGTCGGCGCGCACATCCTGTCGGGCGCGGTGATGGATCCGCGCGCAATCATCGAACTGTTTCCCGACTGGAAGGACAAGGGCGCGCCGCTCAACGTGTCGGTGACTGAAGACCGCTTCCTGTTCTTGTCCGAGACCAAGGCGACGCACACACCCAACTGGATGCTTCCGGCGTGTTTTCAGAATCATGGCAACTACATTGTCAGCCTCGGCAACGTTGTGCGCTGGCTGGGTCAACAGGCCGAGGCGCTCGGCGTCGAGATATTCCCCGGCTTTCCGGCAGCGCAAGTTCTGTATGACGACGCGGGTGCTGTGCGCGGCATCGTCACCGGCGACATGGGCATCGGCAAAGATGGCGAGCCGACCGCGGACTTTCAACTCGGCATGGAGCTGCACTCGAAGTACACGCTCTTCGCCGAAGGCTCGCGCGGCAATCTCGGCAAGTTGCTGATCGAGAAGTTCGCCCTCGCGAAAGACAGCGACCCGCAGAGCTACGCCATCGGCATCAAGGAGTTGTGGGAAATCGATCCCGCGAAGCATCAGCCCGGTCTCGTCGTGCACACCGCGGGCTGGCCGCTCGATACCGAGACCTACGGCGGCTCGTTCCTCTATCACCTCGACAACCATCAGGTCGCGGTCGGCTTCGTGGTCGGGCTCGGCTACAGCAATCCTTATCTCTCGCCCTACGAAGAGTTTCAACGCTACAAGACCCACCCCGCGATCCGCACGTTCTTCGAAGGCGGCAAGCGCATCTCGTACGGCGCGCGCGCGATCACGGCGGGCGGTCCGGTTTCGCTGCCCAAGCTGGTCTTTCCCGGCGGTGCATTGATCGGATGCGATGCGGGCTTTCTCAACGCGGCTCGCATCAAGGGCAGCCACGCGGCGATCAAGAGCGGCATGCTCGCGGCCGATGCGGCATTCCACGCCGTGACCGCGGGACGCAAGCACGACGAACTCACCGCGTATCCGTCCGCGTATCGCGAATCATGGCTTCATGAAGAGCTGCAGAAGACGCGCAACTTCAAGCAGTGGATGTCGAAGGGCTTGTACCTCGGCACGCTGATGGTGGGATTCGAGCAGAAGGTGCTCGGCGGCAATGTCCCGTGGACGTTGCATCATCATCACGCGGACCATGAGACGCTCAAGCCCGCGTCCGAGTGCAAGCCGATCGCGTATCCCAAACCCGATGGCAAGCTGACTTTCGATCGGCTCTCATCGGTATTCGTCTCGAACACCAATCATGCTGAGAACCAGCCGGCCCATTTGACGCTCAAGGATGCATCGGTACCGGTGAACATCAATCTCGCGAAGTACGCGGGACCCGAAAGCCGCTATTGCCCCGCAGCTGTCTATGAATTCGTCGCGGCCGAAGGCGGCGGTGAGCGCCTGCAGATCAACGCGCAGAACTGCGTCCACTGCAAGACTTGCGACATCAAGGACCCGACTCAGAACATCGTGTGGGTCACGCCCGAAGGTGGGGGTGGGCCGAACTACTCCAACATGTAGACCTACGAAGCGCCTGCCGAGGGGCCCCGCGTAGCGGGGATCGGCACGCGTAGCAGGTCTGATTGCGATCGGGCTCAATGCCCGATTGCAATCATTTTGGCCACTCCGAAAATGCGTTCGAGGAATAGCGACTAAAGTTTTGCCGCAGCCGCCTTGATGGCGACCCGAATCCGTTTGTACGTGCCGCAGCGACACACGTTCTGGATCGCATCGATGTCGGCATCGGTGGGCGTTTTGGTTCGCGTGAGCAAGTCCACCGCCGCCATGATTTGGCCGGGCTGGCAGAAACCGCATTGGGCAACGTCGTTGTCCAGCCAGGCCTGCTGCACGGGGTGCAAGGTATCGCCGACGGCGAGCCCTTCAATGGTCGTGACGTTCAGGCCCTTGACATCGACCACGCGGGTCGAGCAGGTCGTCACTGCCTTGCCGTTCACGAGGCAAGTACACGCCTTGCAGACATTGATGCCGCAACCGTACTTGGGTCCGTTGATGCCGAGCTTGTCGCGCAGCACCCAGAGCAGCGCCATGTCGTCCGGCGCCTCGACGCTGACCGCATTGCCGTTGATGTTGAATGATTGTGTGGGCATGTTGGCTCCTCAAGGCACGATGGGAATGACCACGGGCTGCGGAAACGCGCCGGGCGGGGCTGGCGTGAAGTCGATCGGGAAGATCAGCGGGAAATTGCGTGGCTTGATCCCGGTCGCTCTAGCGTAGGCGTTGGCGATCGCACCGCTTGCCGACGAGAGTCCGACTTCGCCCAATCCACCGATCGCTTCGCCATTGGCCGGCATGACGATGACCTTCACGTCGATCGGATAACTCTTCTGACGAGCAAAGTGGTATTGCGAGTAACTGCCCTCGAGCGGCAAACCATCCTGGACATGCAAGCCCGCGAATAGAACCAGCGAGATCGCTTCGGCAAGAGCGCCTTCGACCTGGGCTTCGACGCCTCGCGGATTGATCGGGCTGCCGACGTCGATGGCGATCGTCGCCCGCGTGACCCTCGGAGCGGTCGGCACCGTGCAGTCGAGCTCCACGACCGTTGCAATGAACGAGCGCGACTCCTGATGGACGGCGCATCCCTGCGCGGTCTTCGCTGGCATGGCCTTGCCCCAGTTGCCTGCCGATGCAGCGGCCTGAAGCACCGCACGGGCACGCGGCAGCCGCAGATACTCGAGGCGGAACGCAACCGGATCCTTGTTGAGCTTTTTCGCGATCTCGTCGACCATGATCTCTTCGACACTGCGCGCGGGCTGAATATGCACCGACCGGTACGACACGGTGTTCATGTCGAGAGCCACGGGCGTCAATACCTTGGTGCCGATCCCGAAGTTATACGGCGACGCCACCATCGTCTTGAAGAACGCCTCTTCGTACGCGAGGTTGCCGATCGATTGCTGAACGCCGGGGGGCGCGGCGCCGGCGGCGGCGGTGAACATCTCGCCATAGCCATGCCGCGCATCGAGACGCACTGCGCCGACGCGTTGCTCGTACGCGATCACCTGACCGAGCAGCAGCGTTGCACGCACTTTGTGATATTGCGGCGGACGCATGCGCGTGTGGCGCAGGTCGTTCGAGCGCAGATACATCAGCTTGCAGATGCGACCTGTCGCCTTGGAGACTTGTGCGGCAACTTGTACCGGATCCCAGAATAGTCTTCGGCCGAACGAACCGCCCGAGGGAATTACGTGCACCGTCACCTTGTCTTGCGGCAGGCCCAGATCGGCAGCGATGGCTTGCTGGCAGACGATCGGGGTCTGGAGTCCGGCCCAGATCTCCGCGCGATCGGGACGCACATCGGCGATCGCGCACTCGACTTCAAGCGGCGCATGCGACGCAGGAGCGAAGGTGAAATCGCCGTCGATGGTCAGAGCTCCCAAAGGCGGCAGCGCCAATGGAGCGATAGCGGCCTTGCAGGTCGCGAGGATCGTGTCGTTGCTCTGGCCCTTCAGAGGACCGTCGCCCCACGTGACGTCGAGCGCATTGCCGGCCGTCCAGGCCTGGCCAAAGGTCTCGGCCATCACGGCGACGCCGGGCGGATTGGGGACGATCGTGCCGCCGCCCGGAATCACGACGACGGCGATCACTCCAGGCATCGCCTGGACCGCAGCCTGATTGTTGACTTTCACCACCGTGCCGCGGATTTGCGTGGGCATGCGCAGCACAGTCGGCATCGCGTTCGGGACTGGCTGATCCATCGTGAACTTCTTCTTGCCCGTGACGACGTCGCGCGCATCGAGCCGGTTGGCCGGCTTGCCGACCACCTTGTATTGCGAGGAAGGCTTGGGCGTGACACCCGTCGGCAGCGGCAACGTGCCGGCCAGCGCGGTGATCTCGCCGTAAGGCACCGAGCGGCCGTCGGCCGCGAAGACGACGCCTGCGGTGACCGTCAGTGACGTGGGCGATACGCCCAGGTAAATCGCTGCTGCAGCCATCAGGCGTGCCCGCGCGGTCGCTGCGATCAGGGGCATCGCAGCCGCGAAGCAGCGGACCGCCGACGAGCCACCCGTGATCTGATTGAAGACGAGTTCGGGCCGAGCATCGGCCGCGGTCACGTCGACCTGGCTGAGAAGAAGATCCAACTCCTCGGCCACCATCATCCCCACCGCGGTCGCGATCCCCTGACCCGATTCAAGACGCGGCAGATCCAACGTTGCTCTGCCATCGGTGCCGATCGACAGCTTCACCAACGGCATCGTCGGCAAGGAAGTCTGGACGATCGAGTCGCCGATGTCGTAGTAGTCGACCGTATCGGGCGGGGTCAGCGGAAGCGGCAGCGCGTGAGCGGTGGACGGCACGGCGACGTTGACGCCGAACCCGACCGCAATCGTCATGACCGGCGCCGAAACGGCATACGCCAGCAGCCTTCGCCGACCGGGCGACTGTAGGCCTTCCTCGATGGATGCTTCCTCAGGCAGCTCAAGCAATCTCGTATCGGTCATCGATCTCTCCTCTGAATCCGTCTGGCCGCGCACGCTCGATCATTCGTGTCCGCGTCTTGTTTTGCGACCTTATCAGCGGCTACCGCTTGTCGATATGGGTCGGTCGACCCATAAGACATCGCCTTATTTGACGATCCCCAGACCGAGCGCCTTCGCAACCGCCTGCGCCCGATTCGACGATCCGAGCTTGACCAACAAGCGCTCCACCTGATGCTTGACGGTGTGCTCGCTGCGGCTGGAGATATGCGCGATCTCCCAGTTGGTCTTGCCTTCGACCATCCAGTGCAGCACGTCGCGCTCGCGCACCGTCAGGCAGATCGGCGGCGCGTGGTGACCGCCCGCAAACGGCCGCACGTCGGACAGCGCGCGCGTGAGCGCGAGATGCATGTGCGGCGTGAGCAGCTCGAGCAGCCCGGCGGTACGCGCGGACAAGCGCAGCGGAATGCTGGAGAAATTGAAATAGCTGGTGACGGAACCGGCGACGTCGTGAACGCCATGCGCGGCGATGTTGCGCAGGCCGAAATCGTGAAACGTGTCGAGCCACAACTTGTGCGTGATGCCGCGGTCGCCTTCTGGCTCGTAGAGCTGCGGGGCCTGGTCCTCGTTCCAGCGCGCCATGATCGGACTGTAGAAGCCACCCTCGGGTTTCTTCAGCGCGTCGAAGTACGCAAGCGGCCAATCGTGCGTGATGACCTTCTGGATCAAGATGCTTTGCGGATGGATTTCGGCGAGACCGCAAATCATCATGCCGTGTGGCAACAGGTCTTGCAGCGGGCCGGTGGTCCACGCCTCGAATTGCTCGGCGCGCTCCACGGCCATCAACGACTGGATCGAGCCGAGCAGACGCGACTGTTCGCGGCGGTTCAAGCGCAATTCTTCGCGCGCCGGGCGCGAACGCAAAATGGGCGGCATGACGTTGTCTCCTCGCTGCCGATTTTTTGTCGGACGTGTGTGTCCGGATCCGTCATCCGCCAAGCTGCGGTATGCGGGCTGCGTTCATGGGTACGTAGGCGAAGCGCTGGCAGTTTCAGAAAAAAATGCGGATGTCGAACCGATTCAGACGAAGGGAACCTCAACACGCGAGCCGCGGGTGCCGCAAGCAGAAACTTTCTGATTGAATGGCGTCCTATGCTGCCTCTTTGGCTCAAGCTCGCCGACACCGCTTTCGTCGCGGTGCTGGTCGTCGTCTATGCGAGGACCTGGGGCTGGGCCAACTTTCTGTGGTTCTCCGACATCGCGTTGATCGTGTCGGTACCGGCCCTGTGGCTGGAGAGCTCGTTGCTGGCGAGCATGATGGCGCTCGCGGTGTTGATTGCCGACGGGTTGTGGATCGTCAGTTTCGTATGGCAGCTCGTCAGCGGCAGACGCATCATCGGACTTTCGGATTACATGTTCGATGCGACGAAGCCGCGCTGGCTGCGCGCGCTGTCGCTGTTTCATCTCTGGTTGCCGCTGCTGTTGTTGTGGACCGTCGCGCGGCTCGGCTACGCGCAGCACGCGTTGATCGGCATGACGTTGTTGTGCTGGGCCGTCTTGCTGATCTGCTTTTTCTTCACCGATCCGAAAGAGAACATCAACTGGACGTTCGGGTTCGGGGGCAAGCGGCAGACGCATCGGCACCCGCTCGCGCATCTGGCGTTCGCGATGGTCGCTTTTCCGTCGATGATTTATTTGCCGACGCATCTATTGTTGACGGCGTGGCCGGGATCCTGAGGTCCGTCGTGTCCGCACTTTCGCCTCGACAATTCGACATCGTCATCATCGGCGGCGGCATCATGGGTTGCAGCACCGCCTACTTCCTGAAACGGGAGGCGCCGAGCGCCGACATTTGCGTGGTCGAACCCGATCCGACCTACGAATTCTGTTCGACCTTGCGCGCCTCCGGAGGCGCTCGCGTGCTGTTTTCCTGTCCCGAGAACATCGAGATGTCGAAGTGGAGCATCGCTTTCATCCGCCGCTTCGCGCAGACGATGACGGTCGATGACCGTCCAGCTCCCGTGGACTGGGTGGAGGGTGGCTACCTTTCCATCGTGCCGCCAGCGGAAATGGCAAGGCTCGAAGCGAACTTCGAAACGCAACGTGCACATGGATGCGATGTGGAATTGCTGTGCCCGACAGAACTGCGTGCAAGGTTTCCGTCGATGCGAGTCGACGACCTCGGCGGCGGCGTTCACTCCAGGCGCGATGGCTGGTGCGATCCGAACGGATTGCTGCAGGGCTTTCGGCGCAAGGCGCAATCGCTAGGCGTCAGCTTCGTCAAGGATCGCGTCGTGTCGTTGGAAACGGCTGACGGGGCGGTACGACTGGCGAGCCTCGCAAGCGGCGCCCGCATGACCGCCGATCGTTTCGTCAATGCCGCCGGTGCATGGGCTGGGCGAGTGAGTGCGATGGTGGGAATGCCGCTACCGGTATCGCCATTGCGCCGCTTCGAGCACTACTTCACGTGCGGCAATCCGATCGAGCCGCTCCCTTACGTGAAGGACCTCAACCGCCTTGCCTTCCGTTCGGAAGGCAGAGGATTCTCCGGCGGCCTGGTGGACGGCAACGAGCCGCGCGGCTTCAACTTCGACGTCGACCACGGCTATTTCGAACGCGTGGTCTGGCCTGCCCTGGCGCACCGCTTTCCGCCCCTCGAATCGGCGAGATGCCATTGCACGTGGTCGGGCCTGTACGAACAATGCGAGCTCGACGGCAATCCGATCATCGGCAACTGGTCCGGACGCCTGGACAATTTCTACGTGATCGCCGGCTTCTCCGGTCACGGCATGATGCACGCCCCGGCCGCGGGCCTGGCCCTGACCGAACTGATCGTGCATGGACGCTTTCTCACTCTCGACGTGTCGCGCTTCGGCTTCGGCCGAGTCGAGAGATCGGAGCCGTATGCGGAACGCGGCATCCTCTAGTTACGACGCGGCCACGCCCCGCTCAAGATCTTCTCCAACCAGAACGCGCCGATGATGGTCTTCACGTCGGTGATCGTGCCGTCGCGAACCCAGGCCAGCACTTGCGGCGCAGGCACCGTGAACACATCGAGAAACTCGCCGTCGTCGAGCTTGCGTTCGCCCGCGGTCAAACCTTCGGCGAGATAGATGTCGATGTGCTCGTTCGAATACGAAATCGCGTTGTTGATCGTTGCGAGCAACGTGAAGCGCTCGGCACTGTAGCCGGTCTCTTCGCGCAACTCGCGCACGCAGGTCGCAAGCGGCGGCTCTCCCGCGTCGATCTTGCCTGCGGGAAATTCGATGAAGGCGCGCGACAGCGGATGCCGCCATTGCCGCTCCATCACGACCTGCCCGTCGCCCGTCAGCGGAATCATCATCACCGCGCCCGGATGCAGGATGTATTCGCGCGCGGTCTCCTTGCCGTCTGGCAGGCGCACCGTGTCGCGATTGGCGTGCAGGAACACGCCGTCGAACACGCGTTCGGACTTGAGCGTGATCTCCGCGAGATGCGCGGCGAGATGGCTGTCGTCGCTCATGGCGATCGCGGGCTCATCGATTGCGCATCGACCGCGCGTGCACGGCGCGTCAGCTCGCGAGCGTGCGCGCCATCGCGCTCACGCAGGCCTGCATCAGTCCATCGGGGAGGATGCCGAGGACCAGCAACGCAACGCCGTTGACGACCAGCACGATGCGCGCATCGATGCGACCGCTGCCTGCGCCTGCGATCGCCGCTTCGGCCACCGGCGCGTCGAAGTACATCAGCTTGACGATGCGCAAGTAGTAATACGCGCCGACCAGCGACATCATCACAGCGAACACCACCAGCCATACCGCGCCGGTCGCGAACGCCGCCGCGAGCACCGAGAACTTCGCATAGAAGCCCACCGTCGGCGGCACGCCGGCCAACGAGAACATCGTGATCAGCATCACCAGCGCGGCCCACGGGTTGCGGCGATGCAGGCCCTTGAAGTCGTCGATGTGATCGGCCTCGTAGCCATTCCTGGACATCGCGAGCAGGACGCCAAACGCCGCGCACGTCGTCAACGCGTAAATGACGGCGTAGAACAGCGCCGAGCTGTATGCGCTCGCCGCCGAGTAGGCATTGCCGTTGATGATGCCCGCGAGCATGCCGAGCAACAGGAAGCCCATGTGCGAGATCGTCGAGTAGCCGAGCATTCGCTTGACGCTGGTCTGCGCGATCGCCGCGATGTTGCCGAGCCCGAGCGACAGCACCGCGAGGATGATCAGCATCTGCTGCCAATCGAACGCGAGCGCGATCATCCCTTCGACGAGCAGGCGCAACACGATCGCGAAGGCCGCGAGCTTGGGCGCCCCGCCCACCACCAGCGTCACCGCCGACGGCGCGCCCTGATAGACGTCGGGAATCCACATGTGGAACGGCACCGCACCCAGCTTGAAAGCGAGACCCGCGACGATGAACACCAGGCCGAACACCAGGATGGTTCGATTGGCGATGCCGGCATCGAGCTGTTTCGAGAGCATCGTCAGATCGAGCGTGCCGGTCGCGCCGTAGAGCATCGACATGCCGTACAGCAGAAAGCCCGACGACAGCGCGCCGAGGATGAAATACTTCATCGATGCTTCGGTCGAAGCGGTGTGATCGCGACGCAGCGCGACCAAGGCATAGAACGACAGCGACATCAATTCGAGGCCGAGATACACCGACAGAAAATTGTTGGCCGAGATCATCACGAACTGGCCGAGCACCGAGAACAGCACCAGCGGATAGAATTCGCCGCCGCGCTCGCCCGACACGATGCCGCGATCGACCATGTAGTCGTGCGAGTAGATCAGCGTGATGATCACCGCGATCGAGGTTGCGAGCTTGAGCAGGTTCGCCATCGGATCGCCGACGAACATGTTGCCGAAGGTGTACCAGGTGCTGCCGTCGATCAGGTAGAGCGCGCTCAGGATCGCGCAGACCGTGAGCGTCGCGATGCTCAGCCAATAGGTGACGAGACGGCGTGCGTCGGACATGAACATGTCGACCAGCAACACCGCGGATGCGGCGATCAGAAGAAATATCTCCGGGTACGCGGGGATGAGATCGATGTTGGGGAAGACGACGGGGTTCATGACGTGAGGGGTTGGGCTTGGATCACAGCTTGGTCTGCGCGACGTGCGCCAACAGGTTCACGACCGAGGCGTGCATCACGTCGGTGAAGGGCTTGGGCACGATGCCCATGTAGAGCGTCGCAGCCGCGAGCAACCCCAGCATCAGGAACTCGCGCGCGCCGATGTCCTTCAACGCGGCGACCTTGTCGTTCGCAACCGCACCGAAGGCGACGCGCTTGTACATCCAAAGCGAATAGGCCGCGCCGAGGATCAAGGCCACGGCTGCGAGCAAGCCGATCCAGAAATTGAAGCGCACGGCCGCGAGGATCACCATGAACTCGCCGACGAAGCCCGAAGTCGCCGGCAGCCCGCAATTGGCCATCGAGAACAGCATGAAGAAGGCGGCGAACTTCGGCATCGTGTTGACCACGCCGCCGTAGTCGGCGATCAATCGCGAGTGCACCCGATCGTAGAGCACGCCGATGCACAGGAACATCGCGCCGGACACGAAGCCGTGCGAGATCATCTGCGCGATCGCGCCTTCCATGCCGAGTTCGCTGAAGATGAAGAAACCGAGCGTGACGAAACCCATGTGCGCGATCGACGTATACGCGACCAGCTTCTTCATGTCGGTCTGCACCAGCGCGACGAAGCCGATGTAGATCACCGCGACCAGCGACAGCGCGATCACGAAGCCCGACAACTGGTGGCTCGCGTCGGGCGCGATCGGCAGTGAGAAGCGCACGAAGCCGTAAGCCCCGAGCTTGAGCAGGATCGCGGCCAATACCACGGAGCCGCCGGTCGGCGCCTCGACGTGCGCGTCGGGCAGCCAGGTATGCACCGGCCACATCGGCACCTTGACCGCGAACGCCATGAAGAACGCGATGAAGATCAGCGTCTGCGCTTCGATAGGCAGCGGCAGCTTGTGCCAGGTCGCGATCTCGAAACTTCCGCCGGACTTGTACCAGAGGTAGATGATCGCGACCAGCGTCAGAAGCGAACCGAGGAAGGTGTAGAGGAAGAACTTGATCGACGCATAGACGCGATTGGCGCCGCCCCAGATGCCGATGATGAGATACATCGGGATCAGCGTCGACTCGAAGAAGATGTAGAAGAGCAATCCATCGGTTGCGCAGAACACGCCGATCATGAGGCCCGACAGGATCAGGAACGACGCCATGTAGCCGGCGACGTTCTCTTCGATCACTTCCCACGCAGAGATGACGGTGACGACGGTGATGAAGGCCGTCAGCAGCACGAACCACAGCGCGATGCCGTCGATGCCGAGCGCGTAGTTGACTGCGAAGCGTTCGATCCACGGCGCCTGCTCGACGAATTGCATCGCGGCCGTGCCGGTATCGAAGCCGGTGTAGAGCGGGATCGTGACGAGAAAGCCGACGATCGCT
Source organism: Burkholderiales bacterium (assembly GCA_038240015.1). Lineage (GTDB taxonomy): Bacteria > Pseudomonadota > Gammaproteobacteria > Burkholderiales > Burkholderiaceae_D > CAHJXF01. The sequence goes on along the minus strand of JBBSEF010000006.1, from coordinate 31,212 downwards.
GCGGCGAGAGCGAACCATCTCACCATGCGCGCGCGATCGTCGCGGCCGATCGCGAGCAGCACGAGGCCGGAGACGATCGGGATCCAGATCGACAGGCTGAGGTAGGGAATGGATGAATGCATCTTGTTATTTTCGGCCGCGCTCTCACACAACTCGCGCGCATTCCAGCGATGTACGCGGCGTCGCGCTCATGGAACTTTCTCGATCAATGCGCCGGCTGCCGCAGCACGAACCAGGACATCAATACGAGCACGCCGATGATCATGGCGAACGCGTAGTGATAGATATAGCCGGTCTGCGCGGTGCGCACCACGGACGCGAACCAGCCGACCAAACGCGCGCTGCCGTTGACGACGACGCCATCGATGAACGATTGGTCGCCGCGTCTCCACAGGCCTCGGCCCAAACGGCGCGCGCCCGCAGCGAACACGATCTCGTTGAAGCGGTCCGCGTAGTACTTGTTGTCGAGCAGCCGATAGAGCCAGCCGGTGCGCGCCTGAATCTTCGCGGGCAGCGCGGGATGGACGAGGTACAGGTACCACGCGACGACGACGCCGGCCAACGCGAGCCAGAACGGCGCGCTGACGAATGCATGCAAGCCCATCAGAAACGCGCCGTGGAATTCTTCGGCGAGCTTTTCCATCGCGTGATGGTTCTCGCCGATGACAATCGCGCCCTTGAAGAAGTCGCCATAGAGCAGCGGGCCGATGGTGAAGAAGCCGATCACGACCGACGGGATCGCAAGCAGGATCAGCGGCAGCGTGATGACCCACGACGTCTCGTGCGGCTTCTCTCCCGGTGCAAGGCCGTGATGCTCTTCATGTGCGTCCTCGTCGTGGCTCGCGCTCGCTTCGTGCACGTCCAGCTTCGCCGAGGCGTCGTGCGCATGATCGCGCGCCTGATCGTGCGTATGCGCGCGCGCCTGCCCGAACCGCTCCTTCCCGTGGAAGACGAGAAAGAACATGCGAAACGAATACAGCGCCGTCACGAACACGCTGATCGTGACCGCGAAATACGCGAAGCCAGACCCCGCGATGTGCGATTCACCGACCGCCTCGATGATCGAGTCCTTCGAGTAGAAGCCCGAGAAAAACGGTGTGCCGATCAACGCAAGCGAGCCGATCAGCGACGTGATCCACGTGATCGGCATGTACTTCTTCACGCCGCCCATGTTGCGGATATCTTGATCGTGATGCATGCCGAGGATGACCGATCCCGCCGCGAGAAACAGCAGCGCCTTGAAGAAGGCGTGCGTCATCAAGTGGAAGATCGCGCCCGAATATGCGGACGCGCCGAGCGCGACCGTCATGTAGCCGAGTTGCGAGAGCGTCGAATAAGCGACGACTCTCTTGATGTCGTTCTGGATGACGCCGAGAAAGCCCATGAAGAGCGCGGTGATCGCGCCGACGATCAACACGAACGACAACGCCGTGTCCGACAACTCGAACAGCGGCGAGAAGCGCGCGACCATGAAGATGCCGGCCGTCACCATCGTTGCCGCGTGGATCAGCGCGGAGATCGGTGTGGGACCCTCCATCGAATCAGGCAGCCAGACATGCAGCGGGAACTGCGCCGACTTGCCCATCGCGCCGATGAACAGACAGATGCACGCGACCGTGATCAGCATCCAGCTCGTGCCCGGTAGCGTGAGCTTCGCGAGTTCTTCGCCTTTCGCGAACACGTCGGCGTAATGCATCGAGCCCGCGTACGCGAGCAAGAGTCCGATGCCGAGAATGAATCCGAAATCGCCGACTCGGTTGACGAGAAAGGCCTTCAGGTTCGCGTAGATCGCGGTCGGCCGCGTGTACCAGAATCCGATCAGCAGGTACGACATCAGCCCCACCGCTTCCCATCCGAAGAAGAGCTGGAGCATGTTGTTGGCCATGACCAGCATCAGCATCGAGAACGTGAACAGCGAGATGTACGAGAAGAAGCGCTGATAGCCGGGGTCGTCGGCCATGTAGCCGATCGTGTAGATGTGCACCATCAGCGAGACGAAGCTCACGACCACCATCATCAACGCGGTCAGCGAGTCGATCAGGAAACCGATCTCGAACTTGATGTCGCCGACCTGCGCCCAGATGTAGAGGGCCTGATCGAAGCGCGCACCGTGCATCACGTCGATCAAGACCAATACCGAAAGCACGAACGAAATCGCAACGCCGAGTATCGCCACGCGATGCGAGTTCGCGCGGCCGATCGCCTGACCGAAGAGCCCGGCGATGATGGCGCCCGCAAGAGGCGCGAGCGGAACGATCGCGAGCATCGTGGGGGACATGGTTATTGATGTCGCGTTCATCGCATCAGCCTTGCAGCTTGTCGAGGTCTTCGACGTTGATGGTGTCGAGGTTGCGGAACAACAGCACCAGGATCGCGAGGCCGATCGCCGACTCTGCCGCAGCCACCGTCAGGATGAAGAACACGAACACCTGGCCGCCGTAGTCGCCGAGGTAGTTCGAGAACGCGATGAAGTTGGTGTTGACCGCGAGCAGCATCAACTCGATCGCCATCAACAGCACGATGATGTTGCGACGATTCAGAAAAATGCCGATGACGCTGATCGCAAACAGGATCGCGCCGAACACGAGATAGTGGGCGAGGCTCAGCACTTCACTCTCGCTTCTCCGAAGCCATCGTCACGATCCGCATGCGGTCCGCGGCCTTCACGGCGATCTGCTTGTTGGGGTCCTGCCCCTTCGTGTCTTTGCGCGTGCGTAGGGTCAACGCAACCGCCGCGACGATCGCGACCAGCAGCACCACCGCCGCGACCTCGAACGCATAGACATAGTCGGTATAGATCAACCGCCCGAGTTCACGCGTGTTGCTGCTGCCCGGCGGAATGACCAGGGTGTTCGCAGCGCTCTCGGGAAGAATGAAGGTCTTGAGCAACACGAAGGCCATCTCGAGCACAATCACCACGCCCACGCCCGCGGCGAGCGGCAGGTTGGTCCAGAAGCCTTCGCGCAGTTTGTCGAAGTTGATGTCGACCATCATCACGACGAACAGGAACAGCACCATCACCGCGCCGACATAGACCAGTACCAGCGCGATCGCGAGGAACTCGGCCTTGAGCAGCATCCAGATCGCGGCCGTCGTGAAGAACGCGAGCACCAGATGCAACGCGGCGTGCACCGGGTTCTTTGCCGTCACGACGCGCAGCCCCGCGTAAACGGCGACGAACGCGAAGAGGTAGAAGAGCAGAGCCTTGAAGTCCATCTAGTCGTCGATCGCTAGCGTGTTGAAGATCGGTCAGCCATAAGGCTCAACGATAAGGAGCGTCCGCTTCACGCGCGGCAGCGATTTCTTTTTCGTAGCGGTCGCCCACCGCGAGCAACATCTCTTTCGTGTAGTGCAGGTCGCCTCGCTTCTCTCCGTGGTATTCGAGTATGTCGGTCTCGACGATCGAATCGACCGGACAGCTCTCTTCGCAAAAGCCGCAGAAGATGCACTTGACCAGATCGATGTCGTAGCGCGTCGTGCGGCGCGTGCCGTCGGCGCGGACCTCGGACTCGATCGTGATCGCGAGCGCAGGACACACCGCTTCGCACAACTTGCAGGCGATGCAACGCTCTTCACCATTGGGATAGCGACGCAACGCGTGCAGGCCTCGAAAACGCGGCGACTTCGGCGTCTTCTCTTCGGGAAATTGCACGGTGATCTTGCGCGCGAACATATAGCGCCCCGTGAGGGCCATGCCTTTGAGCAATTCGCTCAGCATCAGGCTGGAAAGGAAGTCCTTGATGGCGGTCATCGCGCGGTTTCCGGATTCATTTGCATGTGTACTTCGCGAATCACTTCCAAATATTCCACGGCGTCTGCATCCACAGCCCGACAAACATCAGCCATGCGATCGTCAGCGGGATGAAGACCTTCCAGCCGAGCCGCATGATCTGGTCGTAGCGATAGCGCGGAAAGGTCGCGCGAAACCAGATGAAGAACGTGACCATGAACACGGTCTTGCCGAACAACCACACCCAGTTCCAGAACGCCATCGAGTCGACGATCCATTGCGGCGTCTCCATGCCGACGAGCGAGAACGAGATCGGCGCGGACCAGCCCCCGAGGAACATGATCGAGGCCAAGGCCGAGATCAGGATCATGTTCATGTACTCGGCGAGGAAGAACATCGCGAAGCCCATGCCCGAATACTCGACCATGTGACCCGCGACGATTTCGGACTCGCCTTCGACGACGTCGAACGGATGGCGATTGGTCTCGGCCACGCCCGAGACGAAGTACACGAGCATGATGGGCAACAGAGGCAGCCAGTTCCACGACAGGAAGTCCACGCCCCAGGAAGCGAACGTGCCGCGCGATTGACTTGCGACGATATCGGTCAGGTTCATGCTGCCCGTGACCATCAGCACGACGACCAGCGCGAAGCCCATCGCAATCTCGTACGAGACCATCTGAGCCGACGCACGCATCGCGCCGAGAAACGCGTACTTCGAGTTCGATGCCCAGCCTGCGATGATGATGCCGTACACCTCGAGCGACGTGATCGCCATGATGTAGAGCAGGCCCGCGTTGACGTTGCCCACGGCCGCGTCGGGTCCGAAGGGAATCACGGCCCACGCCGCGATCGCCGGCATGATCGCCATCATCGGCGCGATCAGGAAAAGTCCCTTGCTCGCGCTGGACGGAACGATGATCTCTTTGAGCAGCAGCTTCAGCACGTCTGCAAAAGGTTGCAAAAGCCCCAGAGGTCCGACGCGGTTCGGACCGATACGCACATGCATCCAGCCGATCACCTTGCGCTCCCAAAGCGTCAGGTAAGCGACGCAGATGATCAGCGGCAGGACCACGGCGATCACCTTGACGACGTTCCAGACGAGCGGCCACACCGCGCCGAACGTCGACTGCCCATTGAGCGTGATCCAGTCGATCATGCCTGCCCCACGACGGAAGCAGCCGCGTCGACTGAAGCCCCCGCATTCGTATCGGCGCTCGCAAGCTTCGTGATCGTGACGGCGCCGAAGAGCGAAGGCAGACCGGCGGTCGATGCATGCGCGGTCGCGAGGCGCACGCAACCGTCGGCTACCGTTTCGTCGCGCTTGCATGCGACGACTGCTTCGCCATCGTCCATCACGACGCTCACTCGGTCGCCCGACACCAGAGACAACGAGGCTAGCGCGCGGCTATTGATGCGCGCGGTCGGCTCTGCGGCATCGTTCGTTTCCTGCAACGGCGACGAGCGTCGCACCAGCGCGTCCGCGAAATAGATCGGCACGTCGGCCACGCGTTCGAGTTCGCCTGGTTCGAGATCGCCTGGCTCGAGGCTGCCAGGCGCGAGCGCGAGCGACGCCGCCGATTCGCCCGACACTTGCACGTCGAGCGCGCCGCAGCGCGCGGACAGATCGGTCGCACCGCCGGTCACTTCGGTGCGGACGGCTTCCGAGCTTTCGTAATCGAAGCCTTCGAGGCCGAGCAGGTTGCCGAGTACGCGCAACACTTTCCATGCGGGCCGCGCTTCGCCGAGCGGCTTGACGGTGCCGTTGAAACTCTGCGCGCGGCCTTCGGTGTTGACGAACGTGCCCGAGGTTTCGGTGAATGGCGCGATCGGCAACATCACGTTCGCGTGTTGATCGACTGCGCTCTTGAACGTTGTCATCGCGACGACGAGCTCGGCGCTTTGCAATGCCGCGCGAGCGGCGACGGGATTTGCAACGTCGAGCTCGGGCTCTATGTTGAGCAACACATACGCGCGCCGCGGTTGGTCGAGCATCGCGGCCGCGTTCATGCCGCCCTGAATCGGATAAGCCCGCGCGATGTGCGCGCCGACGCTGTTCGCGGCTTCGGTGAGAAAGCCGAGCTTCGAACCCGTCGCTACGGCAAGTGCCTGCGCGACTGCTGCGATCTGCGCGAACTGCGGATGCTGGACCACCGCGTTGCCGAGCAGGATCGCCTTCGATGAACCCGACGTGAAGCTCTTCGCGATCGCGCGCGCGACATCGCTTGCCGATGACGACGCCGCCGACCCTGCAGCGTCGGGCGACGCGATCGAACCGAGCACGTCGACCCACTGCGACGGCGGCGCAATCAACTTGTTCGCGACCGGCATCAACAGGTCGTCATCGACCGCATGCAACACCGACAACAACGCGCCACGCTTGGTGGCCTGGCGCAGGCGTTGCGCGAGCAGCGGCTGGTCCTTGCGAAGGAACGAGCCGATCACCAATACGCGATCGAGTTCGGCGAACTGTGCGATCGACATGCCCAACCACGGCGCGACCGCGTTCGCGCTGAAGTCGCTCTGACGCAGACGCGTGTCGATATTGTCCGAGCCGAGACCGCGCATCAGCTTTTGCAGCAGATGCAATTCTTCGAGTGTCGAGTGCGGCGATGCGAGCGCGCCGATTTGCGATGACCCCTCCGCGTCGACGACGCGCTTCAAGCCGGCTGCGACGAACTCCAGCGCTTCGGGCCAATCGACTTCACGCCATACCGCGCCCGCGTTCGTCCCCTCGCGCAGCATCGGCTTCGTCAAACGATCAGGAACGTTCAACGCTTCGTACGAAAAGCGATCCTTGTCCGACAGCCAGCATTCGTTGATGGCCTCGTTCTCGAGCGGAACGACGCGCATCACGCGATGATTCTTGACCTGCACGATCAGGTTCGAACCGAGACCGTCGTGCGGGCTCACCGACTTGCGACGCGATAACTCCCACGTGCGTGCGGTATAGCGGAACGGCTTCGACGTGAGCGCGCCGACCGGGCAGATGTCGATCATGTTGCCCGACAGTTCCGAGTCCACGGTCTTGCCGACGAAGGTCGTGATCTCGGCGTGTTCGCCGCGACCGAGCATGCCGAACTCCATCACGCCCGCGATCTCCTGACCGAAGCGCACGCAGCGCGTGCAGTGGATGCAACGCGTCATCTCTTCCATCGAGATCAGCGGTCCCACGTCCTTGTGAAAGACGACCCGCTTCTCTTCGTTGTAGCGCGAGTTGGAGCCGCCGTAGCCCACCGCGAGATCCTGCAACAGGCACTCGCCGCCCTGGTCGCAGATCGGGCAGTCGAGCGGGTGGTTGATCAACAGAAACTCCATCACGCCCTTCTGCGCCTTGATCGCCTTGTCGGACGCGGTGCGCACGATCATGCCGGCCGTCACCGGCGTCGCGCATGCGGGCATGGGCTTGGGCGCCTTCTCGATGTCGACCAGGCACATGCGGCAGTTGGCCGCAATCGTCAGCTTCTTGTGATAGCAAAAGTGCGGGACGTAGATGCCGAGCTGGTTGGCAGCGTCCATCACCATGCTGCCCTCCTTGACCTCCACTGGCTTGCCGTCGATTTCGAGTTGAATCATGGCGATCAGGAATCGATGGAGGCGGGATGGCGCTCGACTTCAGCGGCCGCGTTTTGCTCGTGCGCGTGCTCGTGCTCGTGTGCGCGCTCTAGCGGCGTCGCATGCGCAGCGTGCTGATGCGCGCCCGGACCGACGAGGCACCGCTTGTTCTTGATGTGATACTCGAACTCGTCGCGATAGTTCTTGACGAACGCGCGCACCGGCATCGCGGCCGCGTCGCCGAGCGCACAGATGGTGCGGCCCTGGATGTTGTCGGCGACCGAAAGCAGCAGGTCGAGGTCTTCCATTCGCCCTTCGCCGTGCTCGATGCGATGGATCACGCGATACATCCAGCCGGTCCCTTCGCGGCACGGCGTGCACTGCCCGCACGATTCCTCGAAATAGAAATACGCGAGGCGCTGCAAGGACGCGACCGCGCAGCGCGTCTCGTCCATCACGATCACCGCACCCGAGCCCAGCATGGAACCCGCCTTCGCGATCGAGTCGTAGTCCATGTCGGTCTGCATCATCTGGTCACCCGGAACGACCGGCGCCGATGAGCCGCCGGGGATCACCATCTTCAACTTCTTGCCGCCGCGCATGCCGCCCGCGAGTTCGAGCAGCTTCGCGAACGAAGTGCCGAGTGGGATCTCGTAGTTGCCGGGCCACTCGACATCGCCCGCGACCGAGAAGATCTTGGTGCCGCCGTTGTTGGGCCGACCGACTTTAAGGAACGCGTCGGCGCCGTTGCGGATGATCCACGGCACGGCCGCGAAGGTCTCGGTGTTGTTGATCGTGGTCGGCTTGCCATAGAGCCCGAAGCTCGCGGGGAACGGCGGCTTGAAGCGCGGGTTGCCCTTCTTGCCTTCGAGCGATTCGAGCAGTGCGGTCTCTTCGCCGCAGATATAAGCGCCGTAACCGTGGAAGCCATGCAACTGGAACGAGAAGTCCGAGCCGAGTATCTTGTCGCCCAGATAGCCCGCGGCGCGCGCTTCGTCGAGCGCCTCTTCGAAGCGTTCGTACTCGGCCCAGATCTCGCCGTGAATGTAGTTGTAGCCGACCGTGATGCCCATCGCATACGCGCCGATGATCATCCCTTCGATCAGGCTGTGCGGGTTGTAGCGCAGGATGTCGCGGTCCTTGAACGTGCCGGGCTCGCCTTCGTCCGAGTTGCACACCAGATATTTCTGTCCTGGGAATTGGCGCGGCATGAAGCTCCACTTCAAGCCGGTCGGAAAGCCCGCGCCGCCGCGACCGCGCAACGCTGACGACTTGACGGTGGCGACCACCTGCTCGGGCGTGATCTTCTCGTCGATGATCTTGCGCAAGGCCTGGTAGCCGTCGCGCGCCTCGTAGTCGGCGATGCGCCAGTTGTCGCCGTTCAAATCCGCCATGATCTGCGGCGCGATGTGGCGGTCGTGGATCGAAGTGTTCATTGCGATGCGCTCATGGCGGATGCGTTCATTGCGCTCAACGTGCCGACAGTTCGGAAAGCAGCACGTCGATCTTCTCGTCGCTCATCCAACTGAGCATCGTCTTGTTGTCGAGCAACATCACCGGCGCGTCGCCGCACGCGCCCAGGCACTCGCCTTCCTGCAGCGTGAAGTTGCCGTCAGCGGTGGTCTCACGAAAATCGATCCCGAGTTTGTGCTTGAGATGATCCGCCGCATGCGCACCGCCCGACAACGCGCACGGCAGGTTGGTGCACACCGTGATCTTGTGGCGACCCACGGGCCTGATGTTGTACATGTTGTAGAACGTCGCCACTTCCTGCACAGCGATCGCGGGCAAGCCGAGATAGTCGGCTACGTCGGTCATCACCTCGACCGACAGCCAGCCCTTCTCGTCTTGCGCAATGCCGAGCGCCGCCATCACCGCCGACTGCTTGCCTTCGGGCGGAAACTTCGACAGCTCGCGGTCGATGCGGCGATAGGCGTCGTCGGTGAGAAGACGCGATGAAGATTCGGTGGTGCGATCGGTCACGTCAGATGGCCTTGTGATCGAGCAGTTCGCGCCAACGCGTGCTCACCTCTTCGAGCCAAAGCGGACGTTGTTGTTCGATGACGGCGTTCATGGTGTGCAATTCAACGAATGAAATAACCAACCGTGCGCCAGCGGGCATCAGCGCCCTTGATCAGCACTAGCGTTTCGGTGCGCGCTGGCTCGCTATCGGCGAACTTCGTCTCGAAGGTCAGCAGGAGATAGTCGCCAGCGGGTGCGCCCGGTGGATTCTTCTGCACTTCGGAATTTTTCATATTGCGGACCACGACGTTGCCGAGCGAATCGCGTACTTGCTTCACCTGCGTCGCCCACTCGGCGCGCGAGACCGATTGCTTGAAGTAATCGGACGCGATCTCCCAGCTCTCGGCGTATTGCTTCGCGTCGATCAGCTTGATGAAATCGTCGCCGGGTTTCGGATTGTCCTGCGCGAACGCGGGGAACATTGCGAACGCAATCGCGAACGCGATGACTACGGCGACCGCCGCGATGAACGCGTTGAATATTTTCATCGATCGATCTCTCCGAACACGATGTCCTGCGTGCCGATGATCGTCACCACGTCGGCGATCATGTGGCCGCGCGCCATCTCGTCCAACGCATGCAGGTGCGGGAAGCCCGGCGCGCGGATCTTCAGGCGATAAGGTTTGTTGGCGCCGTCGGAAATCAAATAGATGCCGAACTCGCCTTTGGGATGTTCGATCGCCGCATAGGCTTCGCCCGGCGGCACATGCATGCCTTCGGTGAAGAGCTTGAAGTGATGGATCAGCTCTTCCATGTTGGTCTTCATGTCGACCCGCGACGGCGGCGCGATCTTGTGGTCGTCGATCATCGTCGGGCCGGGGTTGTTGCGCAGCCATGCGATGCATTGCTGGATGATGCGATTCGACTGGCGCATCTCTTCAACTCTTACCAGATAACGGTCGTAGCAGTCGCCGTTGACGCCCACCGGAATGTCGAAGTCGAGCAGGTCATAGACTTCGTAGGGCTGCTTCTTGCGCAGGTCCCATTCGATGCCCGAGCCGCGCAGCATCGCGCCGGTGAAGCCGAGTGCCTTCGCACGCTCGGGCGAGACGACGCCGATGCCGACCAGCCGCTGCTTCCAGATGCGGTTGTCGGTGAGCAGCGTTTCGTACTCGTCGACATGACGCGGGAAGCGGATGCTGAAGTCTTCGATGAAGTCGAGCAGCGACCCCTGGCGGTTCTCGTTCATGCCCTTGATGGCGCGCTCGTTTCTCCACTTCGACGTGCGGTACTGCGGCATCGTATCGGGCAGATCGCGATAGACGCCGCCGGGCCGGTAGTAGGCCGCGTGCATGCGCGCGCCCGACACCGCCTCGTACATATCCATCAGGTCTTCGCGCTCGCGAAACGCGTAGAGGAAGACCGCCATCGCGCCCACGTCGAGCGCGTGCGCGCCCAGCCACATCAGGTGATTCAACAGGCGCGTGAGTTCGTCGAACAGCACGCGGATGTATTGCGCGCGCAGCGGCACCTCGATGTCGAGCAGCTTCTCGATCGCGAGCACATAGCCGTGCTCGTTGCACATCATCGACACGTAGTCGAGCCGGTCCATATAGGGAACGGACTGGATGTAGGTACGGGTCTCGGCGAGCTTCTCGGTCGCGCGGTGCAGGAGGCCGATATGCGGGTCGGCGCGCTGAACCACCTCGCCGTCGAGTTCCAGTACGAGGCGCAAGACCCCGTGCGCCGCGGGATGCTGCGGTCCGAAGTTCAGCGTGTAGTTCTTGATCTCAGCCATGCGCGGTCGGCCTGCCGTATTGAGCGGCGCCGTAGCCTTCTTCGCGAATCACGCGCGGCACGATCTCCCTCGGTTCGATCGTCACCGGCTGATAGATCACGCGCTTCTGCTCAGGGTCGTAGCGCATTTCGACGTTGCCCGAGATCGGGAAGTCCTTGCGAAACGGATGCCCGACGAAGCCGTAGTCGGTGAGGATGCGGCGCAGATCGTTGTGACCTTCGAACACGATGCCGTAGAGATCGAAAGCTTCGCGCTCGTACCAGTTGGCCGACGACCACACGCCGGTCAGCGATGCGAGAACCGGGAAGTCGTCGTCGATCGCAAAGGTGCGCAGGCGCAGGCGCCAGTTGTGCGTCATCGACAGCAGGTGCGACACGGCAGCGAAGCGCAAGCCCGTCCACGCGCCTTCGCCATGGGTTTGATAATCGACTCCGCACACATCGAGCAATTGTTCGAATTGGAGATCGGCGTGGTCGCGCAGCGTCGTCGCGACACCGAGATAATTTTTTGCATCGACGACGAGCGTCAGCTCACCCCGCGCCATGACGAGACTCACAATCGAGTCGCCGAGCGTGGCGCGCAGGTTGGCTTCCAGCGTTTCGAGACGCGTGCTCATACGGGATTCGTGGTTGTCACGAGCGCGCGATCGTGCTCTCGCGCTTGATCTTGTTCATCAACTGCAAAATGCCGTACATCAGCGCCTCGGCTGTCGGCGGGCAACCCGGTACATACACATCCACAGGCACGATCCGGTCGCAGCCGCGCACCACCGAATATGAGTAGTGGTAGTAGCCGCCGCCGTTGGCGCACGAGCCCATCGAGATCACCCAACGCGGCTCGGTCATCTGGTCGTAGACCTTGCGCAGCGCCGGCGCCATCTTGTTGCATAGCGTGCCCGCGACGATCATCACGTCGGATTGCCGAGGGCTCGGGCGAAACACCACACCGAAGCGATCGAGGTCGTAGCGCGCCGCGCCCGCATGCATCATCTCGACCGCACAGCACGCGAGGCCGAACGTCATCGGCCACATCGAACCGGTACGCACCCAGTTGATGACGTTGTCGAGCTTCGTCGTGACGAAGCCTTCGGATAGTTTGCCTTCGATGCTCATAGCTGAATGGTTTGGCCCGTGCTCATTCCCAATCGAGCGCGCCCTTCTTCCAGATGTACCAGAACCCGACGAGAAATTCGATGACGAACACCACCATTGTCAGATAACCATAGAGGCCGAGATCGCGCAGCGCGACCGCCCAGGGAAAGAAGAACGCGGTCTCGAGATCGAACAGGATGAAGAGGATCGCGACCAGGTAGTAGCGCACGTCGAACTTCATGCGCGCGTCCTCGAATGCCTCGAAGCCGCATTCGTACGGCGACAGCTTCTCGCTGTCCGGATTGTTGGGCGCCAGGAAGTTGCCCAGCGTCACAGCCGCGAGACCGACGCCCGAGCCGACGAGGATGAAGAGAAGGACCGGAAAATAATTTTCGAGCAACACGGGACGATCCTGACAGGTCCTGCCTCGATCGACTCGTTGCGATTCGTGCGCAAGGCATGCGCGCAAGACGATCCGATCACAACGGTCAAATAAACTGTGGTGCCGACGGCGAGACTCGAACTCGCACAGCTTTCGCCACTACCCCCTCAAGATAGCGTGTCTACCAATTTCACCACGTCGGCGTGTGAGGCAAACCGCATCGAACACAGGCGGGTCGCCGAAAACGAATTGTCTCATTCCTTGCGCCCGATCACGAACGCGAGGAACGCTCGTAACCAACTTACTTCGGAATCTCCGCCGGCTTGTTCGCGTCCTTTGCCGGAGCGGGCATGGCGGGCGTCGGCTGCGCCGGCTGATTTGCCGAGGGAGCAGCCTTCGACGCTGGGTCGGTCGGCGCCGCAGGAGCGGTCTGCGCAGGCAAGTTCTGCATCACGCTTCCGCCCGCCCTCGGCCGATTGGTCGCGAAGTACGCGAGCGCCAGCGTGCTGATGAAGAACACCGCCGCGAGAACCGCAGTGGTGCGACTGAGGAAGTTGGCCGAGCCGGTCGCGCCGAACAGGCTGCCCGACGCGCCGGCGCCGAAGCCGGTCCCCATGTCGGCGCCCTTGCCGTGCTGAAGCAGGACCAGCACGACGACACCGATGGCCGAAAGCAGCATCACCACATAAACGATCTTGCTCAGAATTTCCATGTGCTTGCATTCCAGTTCATCACCGGCTCACGCGGCCACCGTCGCCGCAGCACCGGCAGCGTCCACGATCCCCACAAAATCTTTTGCGATCAGCGACGCGCCGCCGATCAACCCACCATCGATGTCTGCACTTTCGAACAAAGCCGCTGCGTTCGAAGCCTTGACGCTGCCGCCATAAAGTATGACCAACTGCGACGCGATACCGCGGTCGCGCTTCGCAATGTGCGCACGGATCGCCGCATGCATCGCTTGCGCTTCCTCGGGACTCGCGGTCTTGCCGGTACCGATCGCCCACACCGGCTCGTAGGCGACGACGCCTTGTGCAAGTCCTTCGGCGCCGATGCGTTCGAGCACCGCATCCAACTGCATGGCCACGATCGCCATCGCTTTGCCCTGCTCGCGTTCTGCAAGCGTCTCGCCGGTACAGACAATCGGGGTCAACCCCGTTGCGATCGCCCGCTCGGCCTTGGCCGCAACTCTTTCATTGCTGTCGCCGAACCAGGTGCGCCGTTCCGAATGTCCGACGATCGCATAGCGACAATCAAATTCCCGAAGCATCGATGCCGAGACTTCGCCCGTGTATGCGCCGCTCTCGAATTCGCTCACGTCCTGCGAACCGAATGCGATCTTCGAACCGTCCAATTCTTTTCGCGCTTGCGCCAAATAAGGAAACGGGACGCAGACCGCTACGTCGCAGGCGAATACGCTATCGCGCAACGCAGAAACCATCGACGAAAGAAGCGCAGCGTTGGCCTCGAGACCGCCGTTCATCTTCCAGTTTCCAACGACCAATTTGCGACGCTGCTGCATACGACAAAATCCGTTCTGAAACCGAAATGCGAAACCGTGGGATTGTACGCACTTCGAACGAGGCGGGTCAAACGGCGAAGGCCGGGACCCAGGTTTCATCGCACACAAGCAAGTTGGACCCCGGCCTTCGCCGGGGCGACGTCAAACCTCCAGCACGATCTTCCCCACATGGGCGCTGCTCTCCATCAAGCGATGCGCATCCGCGGCGTGAGAGAGGGGGAATGTCTTGAACACCACCGGCTTGATCGCGCCCGATTCGAACAGCGGCCACACGTGTTCGCGCAGGTTGTGGGCGATGCGGCCCTTGAACGCCGCATCGCGCGGACGCAAGGTCGAACCCGAAATCGTCAATCGACGTCGCAGGAGCTGTCCCAGATCGACCTCGGCCTTGGCGCCGCCCAGCAACGCGATCAACGCGATGCGGCCATCGTCGGCCAACGCCAGTAACTCGCGCGGCACGTAGGCGCCGCCGACCATGTCGAGGATCACATCGACGCCGCGGCCCTGGGTCAGGCCCTTGACGACTTCGACGAAGTCTTCGTTTCGATAGTTGATGCCGCGCTCGGCGCCCAGCGCTTCACACGCGCGCGCCTTGTCGTCCGATCCCGCGGTCGCGAACACGCGATGCCCGAACGCGGTAGCCAATTGAATCGCGGTCACGCCGATGCCGCTCGAGCCGCCTTGTACGAGCAGCGTCTCGACGCGGCCCGCGCCATCGCGTCCGAGATGAGCGCGCTCGAAGACGTTGCTCCATACGGTGAAGAAGGTCTCGGGCAGCGACGCCGCTTCGACCATCGAGAGCTTGTGCGGAATCGGCAGGCACTGCGCGACCGGGGCCGTGCAGAACTCCGCGTAGCCACCGCCCTGCACCAGCGCGCAGACTTCGTCGCCGATCGTCATGTGCAAATGGCTGAGGGTCTCGCCGTCCGCGACTGCGGCAATGGTGCCCGCGACCTCGAGGCCGGGAAGATCCGACGCGCCGGGCGGCACCGGGTAGTTGCCGGTGCGCTGAAGAACGTCGGGGCGATTGACGCCGGCGGCGCGCACGTGGATCAACACTTCGCCGGGCTTCGGTACGGGTCTCGCACGCTCGCAAAGGACGAGCACTTCGGGACCGCCGGGTTGCTTGATTTCGATTGCTTTCATCGGGGGCATTGGCAGTGAGGGAAGGGTCGCTTGGAAGGCTGCGTGATTATATGAGTGCGCTTTCGACAATGGTCTCGCAGCACCAACTTGAACGCCCCCGATTCTCTACGCACTCGCGATTGTGTTGAAGTACCGCTTGACGCCTTTGGCCCATGAGTTGTTGCCAAGAATACTGGCGTGCGCTACAAGCAAGAGCCGCTTAACAACGTCTCTCGCAGCGGAAGTCCTACAGCGTACGCCCAGTCCTTGTCTCAATGATATCGGGCGTCAACGAGCGAACTGGAAGGAGCGACGATGTCCAACAGAATTGCGTTCAACCCACAAGATCGGTTTGTCGTTTCCATCGGCAACACCCTGATCGTCACCACTCGCACCGGCGACACGTTTGGTCACGACATCACGGGCCACACAGCCGATCAGGCCTTCAAGTTCACTGGAGCCAAAGCGGCGTTCAATGCGGTAGATCGCTTTGTGGTGACCATGGGCAACACCCTGATCGTCACCACTAAGGACGGAACCGTCTTCGGTCATGACGTGTCGAGCCGCAACATCGGCCCTGCGTTCCAGTTCACCGGAGCCAAAGTCGCGTTCAACGCAGTGGATCGCTTCGTCACGACTGCCGGTAAGACCCTGATCGTGTGCACCCAGAACGGCGACGTCTTCGGTCATGAAGTGTCGGGTCGCAACATTGGACCCGGCTTCAAGTTCACCGGCTCGAAAGCGGCGTTCAACGCGGGTGACCGCTTCGTCGTCACCATCGCCAGCAGGCTGTCAGGACACCATACCCTGATCGTGTGCACCCAGAACGGCGACGTCTTCGGTCATGACATCGCGGGTCGCAACATCGGCCCGCCGTTCAAGTTCACCGGGTCCAGGATGGCCTTCAATCCGGAAGACCGGTTTGTCGTCACCGTCGGCAACACCATCATCGTCACCACCCAAGGTGGCCCCGCTTTCGGTGCGGATGTCTCCGGTCGCATTATCGGACCTGTCTTCCGTCTGAACCCTGATTTCAGTATCCGCTTGCACCTCAAAGTCTGGACCAACCCGGACGTCGCTATCGGTACCATGCTGACCAGCATGCAGGATCTCTACGGCGTCGCAGGAATCGGCGTGGTGGTTGGGAGTCTCGAAAACTTTGACCGCCCAAGTTTCTTTGTCGCCTTCAACGATTTGGATGTCGTCCCCAACTGCCCTTCCGGGCAGGTGACCTTTGAGCAGGTTGCACTCTTCAACAACCGCGACAATGTTGGAGAATTTGATGTCGTGGCCCACTTCGTCCGTACGACAATCCCACCCCTGAATGGCTGCGCCTCTCACCCCGACGATGTCTTTGGTGTCGCCGTGACCAAGGGCGCTTCCGTCTGGACTCTTGCTCACGAGATCGGGCATGTCATGGGGCTACGACATGTCTCGGGGGAAAATACCAATTGCCCGAATACAATGCCCAACTGCTGCAGTACGCCCAACACGGGTCGGCTGATGACCGGATGTAGCACGAGCAACATCGTCGGAACGCCAGTCATCGTCCAGAGTGAGATCGATACATTGAGAAGCAGCAATAGGACGCGGCCGTCCTAAGGAGAAACGTATGCCAGTCACTTTGCAAGATGTGGTGAAGCAACTTGATCGGGAGGAACCCGACTACGCGCAGGCGGCGCACCTCGGTCCGGAAGCCCTTCCCCATCTCCGACAACTCATTCAGGGCCATAGTCTCGGACTCGCAGCCAAGGCCGCATTTCTGACAGGTTCGATTAAAGCAGACGAGTCCGTTCAAATCCTGACGATCGCTGCTCAGCATCCGGACCCGGTGGTGCGCGTCGCTGCGGCGGCTTCGGCGAAGAACCTGACAAACATCACCACCTCCCTCGCAGCCACCTTTCTGCAAGACGCAGATCCCGGAGTTCGCAAATGGGGATTGCGAACGCTTGAGGTG
This sequence comes from Burkholderiales bacterium, assembly GCA_038240015.1. Classification (GTDB taxonomy): domain Bacteria; phylum Pseudomonadota; class Gammaproteobacteria; order Burkholderiales; family Burkholderiaceae_D; genus CAHJXF01. The sequence continues at coordinate 14,090 of JBBSEF010000006.1, read as the reverse complement.
ACCCATCCAAAAGGCATCAGCGCCAATGTGGAAAAGATCATGAAAGACGATCCGGATCCCAGCCTTAGAGAACAGGCCCGAAAGGTCATGGATCGATTGAAGTAGGTAGGTCGTTTCCGCTCGTTGCCGCCTCGACGGCAGACGTGGCCCCACTCGTTGGAACGCGACCTCGCCCATTGGAGCAGCCGTTCCACTTTCATCGGTCTTCGGATTTGCGGGGCCACTTCTCTCAGGCCGGGTTTTCAGGCCGGATGCTCTTCGGCCGGCGCGCGTTGCGGCGCGGGTGCATCTCCACCGACGGCCTTCATCGACAAGCGCAAGCGTCCCTTGTCATCGGCCTCGAGGACCTTGACCTTCACGACCTGGCCTTCCTTCAGATAGTCGGCGACTGCATTCACGCGCTCGTTGGCGATCTGGCTGATGTGCAAGAGGCCGTCCTTTCCCGGCAGCACCTGAACGATCGCGCCGAAGTCGAGCAGCTTCAACACCGTGCCTTCGTAGATCGTGCCGACTTCGACTTCGGCCGTCAGATCTTCGATGCGCTTCTTCGCCAATTGGCCCGCAGCCGCATCGACCGATGCGATCGTCACGATGCCGTCGTCGTTGATGTCGATCTGCGTCTTGGTCTCTTCGGTCAGCGCGCGAATGGTCGCGCCGCCCTTGCCGATCACGTCGCGAATCTTCTCGGGATTGATCTTGATCGTGATCAGGCGCGGCGCGAAGTCGGAGAGCTCGGTCTTGGTGTGCGGCAACGCTTCCTGCATCTTCGCCAGGATATGCATGCGCGCTTCCTGCGCCTGCGCTAGCGCGACCTGCATGATCTCTTTGGTAATGCCCTGGATCTTAATGTCCATCTGCAGCGCGGTGATGCCGGTCGTTGTGCCCGCGACCTTGAAGTCCATGTCGCCCAGATGGTCCTCGTCACCGAGGATGTCGGTCAGCACCGCGAACTTGTTGCCTTCCTTGATGAGGCCCATCGCGATGCCCGCGACATGCGCCTTCATCGGCACGCCCGCATCCATCAACGCGAGGCAACCGCCGCACACCGACGCCATCGACGACGAGCCGTTCGACTCGGTGATCTCGGACACGAGCCGGATCGAATAGCTGAACTCCTCCTTCGGCGGCAGGCACGCGAGCAACGCCCGCTTGGCCAGACGTCCGTGGCCGATCTCGCGGCGCTTGGGCGTGCCAACGCGGCCGGTCTCGCCGGTAGCGAACGGCGGCATGTTGTAGTGGAGCATGAAGCGATCGGTGTATTCGCCCATCAACGCATCGATGCGTTGCTCGTCGCGGCCCGTGCCTAGCGTCGCGATCACCAGCGCCTGCGTCTCGCCGCGCGTGAACAGCGCCGAGCCGTGGGTGCGCGGCAGAACGCTGGTGCGAATTTCGATCGGGCGCACGGTGCGCGTATCGCGCCCGTCGATGCGCGGCTCGCCGTCGAGGATCTGGCTGCGAACGATCTTCGACTCAAGGTCATAGAGAATGTTGCCGACTTCGACGGCTTCGGGAACTTCGCCGCCGATGCTGGTCGCTTCTTCGGCGAGCTTGCTCATCACCGACGCGGTGATGCGCTTCAACTGCGCGGTGCGATCCTGCTTCGAGCGCATCTGATAGGCCGCGCGCAGATCGACTTCGGCGAAATGCTTGACGCGGTTGGTCAGCGCCTCGTTCTTCGCTGGCGCATGCCAGTCCCATTCAGGCTTGCCGGCGTCCTTCACGAGTTCGTGGATCGCGTCGATCGCCTTCTGCATTTCGTTGTGGCCGAACACCACGGCGCCCAGCATCACGTCTTCGGGCAGTTGATCGGCTTCGGACTCGACCATCAGCACCGCCGCTTCGGTGCCGGCGACGACCAGGTTCAGTTTCGACGTCTCGAGCTCGGTCTTGCTCGGGTTCAACACGTATTGACCGTTCATGTAGCCCACGCGCGCGGCGCCGATCGGGCCTGCGAACGGGATGCCTGAGATCGCCAGCGCAGCCGACGCGCCGATCAACGCCGGGATGTCCGGGTCGATTTCGGGATTGACCGAAAGCACATGAATGATGACCTGCACTTCGTTGTAGAAGCCCTCGGGAAAGAGCGGACGGATCGGTCGATCGATCAGGCGGCTGGTCAGCGTTTCCTTCTCGCCGGGCCTGCCTTCGCGCTTGAAGAAACCGCCGGGGATCTTGCCTGCGGCATAGGTCTTCTCGACGTAATCGACGGTCAGCGGAAAAAAGTCCTGACCCTGCTTGGCGGTCTTGGATGCCACCACGGTGGCGAGCACGACCGTATCGTCGACCGATACGAGGACGGCGCCGCCGGCCTGGCGAGCGATCTCGCCGGTCTCGAGCGTGACCTGATGCTGGCCGTACTGAAAGCTCTTGGACACTTTGTTGAACATGGATATTCCTCTGTAGGACGACATGCCGCGTCTTGACAATGAAACGCAAAAGGCCCGCGACAGCGACTGACGCAGGCTCTCTCGTTTAAACCGGTGACGATGCGACCAGGGTGGGTCGGTCGATTGTTTGTGCTGACTACTTGCGCAGACCCAGCTTCTCGATCAGCGCCCGATAACGATCGGCATCCTTGCCTTTCAGATAATCGAGCAGCTTGCGACGACGGCTCACCATGCGCAGCAGACCGCGGCGCGAGTGGTGATCCTTGACGTGTTCCTTGAAATGCGGCGTGAGTTCGTTGATGCGCGCAGTCAGCAGCGCGACCTGAACTTCGGGGGAACCGGTGTCGTTCAGCGCACGTGCATGCGCGGTGACGATCTCGGTCTTGTTGATGGTGGCGAATGCCATATCCGGACTCCTTGACTGGCGGTTGCGGCTGGATGGGCCACACCGTGATTTGCGAAAGGCGCGGATTGTACCGCGATTCGCGAAGGTCATGCGGCGCCGGCCTAGGCGCAGAAACAGGCGCCCGATCGAACCCACGACTACCTGCGCGACTTCAGCGGATCCGTCGGCCGGATCGATGGTGTTGATGTCTAACGCAGGTCGATCAGGAAGCGGAGCGCGAGCGTCGATCGCGCGCCGGTACGATAATCATCGACCTCACTGATTCGCGAGCTCTCTTCATGCGCCGCCTCTTCCGCAGTATCTGCATCACCTCTTGCGCATCTGCCGTGGCGTGCGCAGCGCAAGCGCAGAACCAGCCGTCACGCACACCTCTGCCCTCATTCGATTCGGGTCGATCGCAAGAGATCGTGGCTCGGATCGACCCGGTCGAGCTACACGCAACGATCGCGAAGCTCGTGTCGTTCGGCACCCGGCATACCGCGTCGGAAACGGTATCCGACACGCGCGGCATCGGCGCGGCAAGACGTTGGGTCGCATCGCGCTTCGCTTCGATCTCCACCGAGTGCGGCGGTTGCCTCACCCTCGTGACGCCTTCGCAGACCTTCACCGGCGCGCGCTTGTCGCAGCCGACGGAGGTGATGGACATCGTCGCGATTCAGCGCGGCACGAGCGACCCCGACCGCGTGGTGCTGATCGCGGGCCACCTCGACTCGCGAGTCACCGACATCATGAACGCGACTTCGGACGCACCCGGCGCCAACGACGATGCCTCGGGCGTCGCCGCCGCCATCGAGTCGGCGCGCGTGCTGTCGAAATACAGGTTCCGCGCGACCATCGTCTACGCGGCTCTGTCGGGTGAAGAGCAGGGCTTGTACGGCGGCAAGGTATTGGCCGACTACGCCACGGCGAACGGATGGAAGATCGAAGCCGATCTGAACAACGACATCATCGGCAACAGCACTGGAGAAGACGGCGTGCATGACAACACCAGCGTGCGTGTTTTCTCGGAAGGGACCAAGGCAACCGAAACCCAGCAGCAGGCCAACACGCGCCGCTATCAGGGCGGCGAGATCGACTCGCCGTCGCGCAACGTCGCGCGCTATCTCGCGCGCATCGCCGAGCGCGATCTCGACCACTTCAAGGTGAAGATGGTGTATCGCACCGATCGCTTCGGACGCGGCGGCGACCAGGTGCCGGTCCTCGAAGCGGGCTACCCGGCGGTGCGCGTGACCGAGGCGCACGAGCATTACGATAGGCAGCATCAGGACGTGCGTGTCGAGAACGGAGTGCGTTACGGCGACACCATCGATGGCGTGGACTTCGACTATCTCGCACAGGTCACGCGCCTGAATGCGTTGGGGCTTGCGAACATGGCCGCAGCGCCGGCGCCACCGACCGGCGTCAGGGCGGAAGGCGCGGTCAAGCACGACACGACCATCGCCTGGCAGCCGGTCGCGGGCGCGATCGGTTATCGCGTGTGGTGGCGCGACACGACCGCAGCCCAATGGCAACACCATCGTGAGCTGCGCGCGGACGGAGCATCGCCGCCACGTCTCGTGTTGAAGAACATCGTCATCGACGACTGGGCTTTCGGCGTGTCATCGGTTGCGGCCGACGGCAGCGAATCGCCGATCGTGTTTCCGGGGGATGCCGGGTCGTTCTGATACGACCGATCCGACCGATGCAAACCACTCCGATCGGGCGAACTCAACGTGACCGCGCGCGAGATTTTCAGAGCTATGTCGTCGATCGACGACCGCAGGAGATCGATCAGTTCGATCGTCATTCGTTCGACCATCTCGTGTGCTACACGGCAAGACTCCCGCATGCCGAGGGCTTCGTCGCCTCCTATGACAAGACAGAGGTCGCACGTCGCACGCGCCTCCTCGGCGCGCGCCCACGCCGACGCAGGAAGCTCTTCGCCGAACCATACGACGTCGGGGCGCGCATAAGCGCCGCATGCCGGGCAGTGCGGCGGCACGCGGGGTCCGTGGCTTCGAGCACGTCGGCGTCGCCCATCCATCCGCAGCCATCGAAGCACTTCTCACGCACGATGTTGCCGTGAAGTTCGATCACATCCGCGGCTCCCGAGCGCGCATGCAGGCCGTCGACGTTCTGCGTGACAACGCATGCGCCGTGCTCGTTCGCGAGTCGCGCGATTCCCACAGGCCCGTCAAGGCATCGCGAAAGGTGGGAGCCGCTCTCTGTCGACACGCCCGCGCCGGTGAAGACGACGATGCGAGACGAATTGGCCACGAGGTCGCGCGCGCGAGCGACCGCGTCCATCAGATCGTGATTGTTCAAGGCGCGCACGACGTTCGCCGTGCGAGCGCGGGGCAGTCCTTCATCGCGCCTTGCCGAAGACCACGATGTGCTGCCACGGCAGTGTCGCAATCGTTTCCTTCCAGACCAGCCCCGAGGCCGCCGCTTCCTTCTTCACCTGCGCCTCGCTCATCTTGTGATGCGGCTTGATCGGCACCGATGCATCCTCCGCGCGATATTCGACGAACGCCACGCGGCCATCGGGCTTCAACGAACGCACGATCGCGTCGAGCATTTCGCGCGGGTGATCGAACTCGTGATAGACGTCGACCATCAGCACCAGATCCACCGCGCCCGCGGGCAGGCGCGGATCAATGGTCGTCCCGAGGATGCCCATGACGTTGCGCGCATCGTGCTTCTTCATCTCGCGATCGAGCAGCGCCAGCATCTCCGGCTGCACGTCGACCGCGAGCACGCGGCCCGATGGACCGACGCGTTCGCCCATGCGCCAACTGTAGTAGCCGGTGCCCGCGCCGATGTCCGCAACCGTCATGCCGGGCTTGAGCGCAAGGGCGCGAAGCAACAGGTCGGGCCGCTCTTCGACCGCACGTTCATCGCGCTCGAGCCACGCCGCGCCCTCGTGACCCATCACGCCCGCGGTCTCGCGGCCCATGTAGACGACGCCAGTGCCGTCGGGACTCGGCGCGACGCGGTTATACGACGGCGTATCGCGTGCGACCCCAGGCACGCACGCTGCGAACGCGAGTACAACGACGAATACACGCGTCAACTTTGTAGTCCATCGATACATCGTCCGCCCCCGCTTCATCGCTTCGTTCCGTGTTTCATCGCACGCTGCCGCACCGTCTCGTAAAGACACACGCCGCTTGCTACCGACACGTTGAGGCTTTCGACCGCGCCCGCCATCGGAATGTGCACGAGTTGGTCGCAGGTCTCACGCGTGAGGCGCCGCATGCCTTCTCCTTCGGCGCCGAGCACCCACGCCGTCGGTCCGCTGAGATCGATGTCGTAGAGCGACGCCTCGGCATCGTCGCTCGTGCCGACGATGCGGATGTCGCGCTCCTTCAATTCGCGCAGCGTGCGCGCGAGATTCGTGACGGTGATGTAGGGCACGGTCTCGGCCGCGCCGCTTGCGACCTTCGCGGCCGTCGCGTTGAGCCCTGCGGCTCTGTCCTTCGGCGCGACCACGGCATGCACACCCGCGCCATCGGCGACGCGAAGACACGCGCCGAGATTGTGCGGGTCGGTGATGCCGTCGAGAATCAGCAGCAATGGGACTTGTTTGGGGGCGAGGGCATCGAGCAGATCGTCGAGGCTGACCGCAAGCCTGATCTCGTCGGCCAGCGCGACCACCCCCTGATGCGGCGCGCGTCCGCACAACCCGTCGAGCCGATGCGTATCGACGACGATCGCCTTGACGCCCGCCTCGTCAGCGCGCGCGATCAGGCTCTTCATGCGCGCGTCGCGGCGCTGGGCATCGACGTACAACTCGCGCACGCTCGTCGCATCGTGACGCAGGCGCGCGGAGACTGAGTGAAAGCCGAACAATGCGCGCGACCGCGCCATCTCAACGCTTCTGCTGCCGGCCGCTCTTGGCCGCCAGGACCTTGACCGCGGCCTTGCGAGCCGCGCGCGCGTGCTGCGAACCCGCGGCCTTGATATGACCCGTCTCGCCCTGCTGCGACTCGGTTGCGCGTTCACGTTTGTCGTGATCGCGCGGCTTCGCGGCGCGCTTGCCTGCGGTGCGCTGCGCACCCTTGCGCGCACCCGGGTGGGCGACATTCGCATCGCCCGGCAACACGCCGCGCATCAATTCCTGATAGCTGCTGCCGCGAACCAATCTGAACTCGATCTTGCGCGCCTCGAGATCGACTCGCGAAACCTGCACCGACACCGAATCGGTCAGGCGGAAACGCTGACCGGTGCGTTCGCCGCGTAATTCATGCATCGCTTCGTTGAACTGGAAGTAATCGGTGCCCAGTTCGGAGACGTGCACGAGACCTTCGACGAAGAGGCCGTCGAGCGTCACGAAGATGCCGAACGGCGCGACCCCCGTCACGGTGCCGCGGAATTGCTCGCCGACCTTCTCGCGCATGAAGTAGCACTTGAGCCATGCGAGCACATCGCGGCTCGCTTCGTCGGCGCGGCGTTCGTTGGCCGAGCATTGCAGGCCGAACTGCTCCCACACGCCGTGGATGTGTTGACGATCGCTGGCATCGGCGACGTCCACGCGAACGTGTTGGTCTTTGCCGACGTTGGGTGCGGCACGACGTGGCAGCGGCTCGTCGTCACCGTCGTCGTCGCCTCGATCGCGATCGGGCAACTGCGGCACGTAGGTCTTGCCCTCCATCAACGATTTGAGGACGCGATGAACCAGCAGGTCGGGATAGCGGCGAATCGGCGACGTGAAGTGCGCATAGGCCGGATACGCAAGACCAAAGTGGCCGCCATTGTCGGGCGAATAAATCGCCTGCTGCATCGAACGCAGCAGCATCGTCTGCAGCAGGTCCGCATCGGGTCGATTCTTGATGCGCGCGGCGAGCGCCGCATAGTCGCTGCCGTGCGGATCGTCACCGCCCGCGAGCGACAGCGCAAGCGTCTTCAGGAATGCGCGCAGATTGGCGAGCTTCTCGATCGTGGGACCGTCGTGCACACGATACAGGCCTTCGTGCTTCTTCCTTGTCATCAGATCGGCGGCGCACACGTTGGCCGACAGCATGCATTCCTCGATCAGCTTGTGCGCGTCGTTGCGCGTGCGCGGCAGGATCTCTTCGATCTTGCCTTCTCCATCGGCGACGATGTAGGTCTCGGTGGTGTCGAAGTCGATCGCGCCGCGCGCGGCGCGCGACGCGGCGAACGCGTGATAGACCGCGTACAGATGTTGAAGCTGCGGCACCACGTCGCGTCGCGCCTGCGCCGTCGGGCCTTCGGGCGCCGAGAGTACGGCCCACACTTCGTTGTAGGTCAGTCGCGCTGCCGAGTGGATCACCGCGTTGTAGAACTGATAGCCGGTGACTTCGCCATCGGCTCCGACCGTCATGTCGCACACGACTGCGAGTCGATCGACGTGCGGGTTCAACGAGCACAAGCCGTTGGAAATTTTTTCCGGCAGCATCGGGATCACGCGGCGCGGGAAATACACCGACGTGCTGCGCTCGAACGCATCGCGATCGAGCGCGGTGCCGGGCGCAACGTAATGGCTGACATCGGCGATCGCGACCAGCAGGCGCCAGCCTTTCTTCTTGCCGTCGAGCGGCTCGCAATATACGGCGTCATCGAAGTCGCGCGCGTCTTCGCCGTCGATCGTGACGAGCGGCACGTCGGTGAGATCGACGCGGCCAACCCGATCGCGTGCCTGCACGGAGTCGGGCAAGGCGGCCGCCTCGGTCGCAGCAGCCGGCGAGAAGATATGCGGCACGTCGAACTTGCGTACGGCGATCTCGATCTCCATGCCGGGGTCGTCGATCTCGCCCAACACCTCGTCGATGCGACCGATCGGTTGCGAGTAGCGCGACGGTTGCTCGACGATCTCGACCGTGACCACTTGCCCCGGCTGCGCCTTCTTCATTTCGCCCGGCGGAATCAGGATGTCGTGCTTGATGCGCTGGTCTTCGGGGACGACGACGAACACGCCGCGCTCGGAGAGCAGGCGTCCGACCAGCCGCTTGGTACGGCGCTCGGTGACTTCGACGATCGTGCCCTCGGGCTTGCCGCGATAGTCGGTGCCGGTCAACCTCGCGAGCACACGGTCGCCATGCAGGACCTTGAGCATCTCTTTCGGCGCGAGCCAGATGTCGGGGCCGTCCCGGTCGTCGCGAATCAGGAAGCCGTATCCGTCGCGATGACCGACGACGCGGCCCGCGATGAAGTCGAGCTTGTTGGCGAGCAGCAGAACCCCCTTGCGATTGGGCATCAGTTGACCGTCGCGCTCCATCGCGGCCAGGCGCCGCTCGAAGCCGGACATCTCATCGGTTGTCACGCCCAGCCGCGACGCCAGCTCGGCCGGCATCAGAGGCATGTTGGCCGAACGCAGTTCGGCGAGGATGGCCTCGCGGCTCGGAACGGGATAGTCGAAGCGACCGCCCTGGTCGGAGCCATCGATGTTCGTGGCCACGAAAGGCTTCGTCGGCATTGCTGACGGAACGGCTTCTGTTTGATTGGGGGTCGCAGCGCTCAACAGCGCCGCTGTGGTTCGCGCACGCGTGCGGCGAACCGGTTTTTCGATTGACAAATTACTCTTTCTCTTTAAACTGCGCGGCTCGCTAGAGCGAATGCGCGTTGCACGTTGGACACCGTCATTTTCTTTATCGGGCCCAGGTGGCGGAATTGGTAGACGCACATGGTTCAGGTCCATGCGCCGCAAGGTGTGGGGGTTCGAGTCCCTTCCTGGGCACCATCATAAAGGTTCGCGGCGCGAACCTTTTTTCATTCCAGGTTTGCCCAGGGGCGAGCGACAAATGAAGTTGCTCGTCGCTGCGCAGTCGGCATGACAAGCTAGACATGAGGCCATCCCCTCCTATCGCAACCCCCTCCTGATCCACGCCTCCAACTGCTGTGGCCTCAAGCTGTCGTATTCCTCGAAGGGCTGATGAATCCAGGGATTGTTCGGCAGATGCTCAGCGTAGTAGTCGGGCTCGACCTTCGATGATCCTTTCCACCAGATCACCGCGCTCCTCACTTCGGTCACTTCGGGAAAGCGCCGCTTCAAATGCTGACCGACCTTCTCGAGCGTCATGCCCGAATCGACCAGGTCGTCGACCAGCAGCACGCGGCCGCCGAAGGTGCCGCGGCTCATCGTGATGTATTGCGCGATGTCGAGCTCGCCCTGCTTGGTGCCGCCGTCCTCGCGATACGAACTGGTCGAGAGTATCGCGAGCGGCAGATCGAAGATGCGCGACACCACATCGCCGACGCGCAGTCCGCCGCGCGCGAGGCACAGGATCTGATCGAACTTCCAGTGCGACTCGTGAATCGCAAGGCACAGGCGTTCGATCATTCGATAGTAGTCGTCGTAGCCAAGCCAGAGATCGGAGTCGGTCGATGCGGGAACGCTCATCGTCGCGCACTCACTCGAAAGGATGTCGAAGAACGATCGTCTCGTCGCGATCGGGGCCGGTCGAGATCATGTCGATGGGTGCGCCGCAGACCTCCGACAATCGATCGAGATAACGTCGCGCGTTGGTCGGCAACCGATCGAGCTCGCGCACGCCGAACGTGCTTTCGGACCAACCCGGCAACTCCTCGTAGATCGGCTCGAGGCCATCGATATTGGAGGCGCCGAACGGCAGCAGGTCCATCACCTCGGAGTTCATGCGATAGCCGACGCCGAGCTTGATCGCCTCGACGCCGTCGAGCACATCGAGCTTGGTTATGCACAGTCCCGACACGCCGTTGATCTGGATCGATCGCTTCAGCGCGGCCGCGTCGAACCATCCGCAGCGACGCGCACGACCCGTCACCGAGCCGAACTCCTTGCCCTTCTCGGCGAGATGCCTTCCAACGTCGTCGAAGAGCTCGGTCGGGAACGGACCCGAGCCGACGCGCGTGGTGTACGCCTTGGTGATGCCGAGCACGTAGTGCAAGCACTGCGGACCCACACCTGCGCCCGCCGATGCGGCGCCCGCGACGCAGTTGCTCGACGTGACGAACGGATAGGTGCCGTGATCGACGTCGAGCAAGGTGCCCTGCGCACCTTCGAACAGCAGGTTGCAGCCCTCGGCTTGCAGTCGCGCGAGTTCGCGCGGGACGTCGGCAACCATTTTCCTGACGCGCGGCGCAAGCGCCATCGCGGCATCGAACACTTCATCGGCGACGATTTCGTTGGCGCCCAGATAATGCTTGAGCACGAAGTTGTGATAGTCGAGCACTTCGTCGAGACGCTCGCGAAAGCGATCGGGCGTGAACAAATCCTGCAGCCGAATCGCGCGACGCGCGGCCTTGTCCTCGTAAGCGGGACCGATGCCGCGACCGGTCGTGCCGATCTTGTGGACGCCGCCCTTGATCTCGCGCGCCTGATCGATCGCAACGTGATACGAAAGAATCAGCGGACAAGCTTCGCTGATCTTCAGGCGCGACGCGACGCCTATGCCCGCGGACTCGAGCTCGTCGATCTCATTGAGCAAGGCCTCGGGCGAGAGCACCACGCCGTTGCCGATGAAGCACGCGGTCTCACGCCGCATGATCCCCGACGGGATGAGCCGCAGCACGGTCTTCCTGCCGCCGACGATCAGCGTGTGACCCGCGTTGTGTCCGCCCTGGAAGCGCACCACAGCGCGCGCATGATCGGTCAGCCAGTCGACCACCTTGCCTTTGCCTTCATCGCCCCATTGGGTGCCGATGACGACGACGTTCTTGCTCATGATGTGAACCGTGTTGAAGAGAGGTGGTGGATTAGCGGAGGTTGACGTCGGGATTCGGTACGACGATCCACGCGCCGTCGCGCGATACCAGCGTGCGATGACGCGAAGTTGTCGCCGCATGCTGATCTGACGCGGCCGCCTGCGGCGAGAGCAGTTGCACGACGACCTCGCCTTCGCTGCGCAGCTTGGCGATCGCGGCCTTTAGCGCGGCATCGTCGCCACACGGCGCGACGATCGCGCTCGGCACGTCATCGATCGCGGCAACGCGCGCCAACTCGCGAAGATCGAGCGAAAAGCCGGTGGCCGGTCGCGCGCGACCGAAGGCGAGACCGACTTCGTCGTAGCGTCCGCCCTGCGCGATGCTGTTGGGCAAGCCTTCGCAGTAGGCCGCGAACATCGTACCGCTGTGATAGTGATAGCCGCGCAAGTCGGCGAGGTCGATCGACACGCGTTCGGGTGCTAGCGCCGCCGCGAGACGCTCGAGCACGTCGAGCGCGGCCCCGATGCGAGGCAGGCGCGGCAGGATCTGGCGCGCCCGTGTGAGCACTTCGACGCCGCCGTAAAGCGTGCTCAAGTCGACGAGCGCCTTGCACGTGGGCGTCGCCAGCTCGCCTTCGAGCGCTGCGAATCCGTCGCGCGCTTTCGATTGCAGCAGCGGATAGACACGCTCGGCGATCATGAAGCCGCGCGGATCGGCCTCCAGAATCGCGCGAAGAATCTCCGCGTGACCGAGGTCCAGGCGAGGTCGTATGACACCCGCGGCCGACAAGGTCGCCAGCAACAGTTCCTGAATTTCGAGATCGGCTTCGATGCCGGCGTGTCCATACAACTCCGCACCGACCACGAAAGGCTCGCGCGTACCGGTCAACGAGCGCGGTCGCGTGTAGAGCACGCTGCCCGCGTAGCACAACCGTGTCACACCGGAACGATTGAGCAGATGCGCGTCGATGCGGGCGACCTGCGGCGTGATGTCGGCGCGCAGCCCCATCGTGCGGCCCGACATCTGATCGACCAGCTTGAACATCTGTAGGTCGAGATCGCGGCCGGTACCTGACAAGAGCGACTCGACGTACTCGAGCATCGGCGGCATGACGAGCTCGTAGCCATAGCCGCGAAACAGGTCGAGCAACGCGCGGCGCAAGGCCTCGATGCGCCGGGCTTCGGCGGGCAGGATGTCGGCTATCGCTTCAGGCAGCGACCAGGCGGGCATGTTGATGTGAAGACGAAAGGAAGACGAGGCGGAGGACGACGCGGGAGGACGACGATCGCGGCGCGGCGATGACTCGCCGTCTCAGAACGCGTGCATCGCGAACAGCACCGCGGTGCCAGCCACGACCGCCATCAATCCGATGAAACGCAGTTGGCCGTCTTCGAGCCCGGTGATGCGTCGAAAGGTTTCCTTCCACATCGCCGGGAACACCAGCGGCACGATGCCTTCGAGAATCAACACCAGGCCGAATGCGATGACGAATGACGCGCCCATGTGGACCTCAGGCGTCCGGCGATCAGCGTTTGCGCACCGGCGCGGACGCCGAGCCGTCGGGATTCTTCATGAACTTGAAGAAGTCGGTGGACGGGTCGACGACGAACACATCGCCCTTGCCTCTAAAACTCTTGCGATACGCGTCCAGGCTTCGATAAAACGCATAGAACTCCGGGTTGGAACCGAACGCTTGCGCATAGACCGCGGATGCGCGCGCGTCGCCTTCACCCTTGGTCTTCTCCGCATCGCGATAGGCCTCGGCGATGATCACTTCGCGCTGGCGATCGGCATCCGCGCGAATCTTTTCCGACTCGGCCGATCCGGTCGAGCGCAATTCGTTAGCCACGCGATGGCGCTCGGCTTCCATGCGCCGATAGATCGACTCGCTGATCTCGGGCAGCAGATCGACGCGCTTCAAGCGCACGTCGACGATCTCGACGCCGATCTGCTTGGCCTCGTCGGCCACCTTGCCCTTGATCGCCGACATCACCTTCTCGCGCTCGCCCGACACCACCTCATGCGTGGTCCTCTTGGTGATCTCTTCGTTCAATGCGGCCTTGATGATCTGGCCCATGCGCGTGACCGCGCGATCCTGCTCGGCGCCGATGCTGATGTAGTACTGGCGCGGCTCGACGATTTTCCACTTCACATACGTATCCACCAGGATGTTGCGCTTCTCGGCCGTGATGAAGCGCTCGGCCTCGGGCGAATCGATGGTGAGGATGCGCTTGTCCAGATAGATCACGTTCTGGAACGGCGGCGGCAACTTGAAGTGCAATCCGGGTTCGCGGATCACGTCCTTGATTTCTCCGAACGCGAACAGGATGGCGTACCTGCGCTGATCGACGACGTAGAACGTCGACGACAGGATCATCAGCGCGATCAACACGCCGAGCACGATCACGACGAGACGATTGATCATCTGACGTCCCGGTCGCGGTTGCGAAGCCCTTCGCGCGAACGCGGCTCCACTTCGGTCGTCGGCACGGCGGTGGAAGTCGAAGGCGTTGCAGCCGCGGACGACGCCGGAATCGACGACTGACTTGCGGCACGCGCATTCGCGTCCTGCGCGGTCTGTTGCAGCAACTTGTCGAGCGGCAGCATCAACAGGTTGCCGCCGGCGCGCGCATCGACCATCACCTTGGCCACGTTCGCGTAGATCTCCTGCATGG